>JANYGK010000063.1 GCA_025362395.1 Bacteroidota bacterium | reverse complement strand
CGTTGGTTACAATTGTTGTTCCTCCTGTGGGTGTTGGTTGTGTTACAGTTGCGCTTACATTTTTTGTACATCCGTTTGCATCGGTAATTTGTACCGTATAAGTTCCTGCTGTTAATCCTGTTCTGTCTTCCGTTGTAGGCCCTGAAGGTAACCAGTTAAAAGTATAACCCGGCGTTCCACCGCTTGGTGTTAAGTTAATTGCTCCGTTAGAACCACCAAAACAAGCTACGTTGGTTACAATTGTTGTTCCTCCTGTGGGTGTTGGTTGTGTTACAGTTGCGCTTACATTTTTTGTACATCCGTTTGCATCGGTAATTTGTACCGTATAAGTTCCTGCTGTTAATCCTATTCTGTCTTCCGTTGTAGGCCCTGAAGGTAACCAGTTAAAAGTATAACCCGGTGTTCCACCGCTTGGTGTTAAGTTGATAGCTCCGTTAGAACCACCAAAACAAGCTACGTTGGTTACAATTGTTGTTCCTCCTGTGAGTGTTGGTTGTGTTACAGTTGCATTCACAGTTCCGGTACAACCGTTTGCATCAGTGATGATTACGGAGTAAGATCCTGCAGCTAATGCTGTTCTGTCTTCAGTGGTGATCCCACCGCCCCAGTTAAAAGTATAACCCGGAGTTCCTCCTGAAGGCGTTAAATTGATGGAACCGTTTGTTCCGCTGTTGCAGGCCACGTTGGTAACAACGGTTGAGCCGAAAAGATTTGTTGGTTGTGTAAGATTATAACTCCTTGTTGCCGTACAGCCAATTCCGTCTGTAACAGTACAAGTATAATTAGTTGCAGATAAACCGGTGGCTATTGCACCTGATCCTCCACTTGGAGACCACGCATAGGTATAACCTCCTATGCCACCGCTTGCTGATACAGCTGCATTGCCATTACTTCCTCCAAAGCAGGAAATATTGGTTTGTGATCCGCTTGTTGTAATGTTTGAAACAGTTAATGTTCCATAACCGGAATTAGTGAAACAGGAGGCAACGCCGTTTATAGCTACAGCGCGGTAACGGTAACCCGTCATGCCTGCTGTTACGCCTGTAACTGTTAATATATTAGTTGTTACACCCGAATAAGGGGCTGTGTTTGTAAGGTCTGTGTAAGTTCCTCCACCGGTTTGATCAACCTGCCATTGGTAAGAAGTAGCTCCTGTAAAGCTTGTTGAAAATGTTGTATTGTTACCGGCACAAATTGACCTGTTTGGCGGGTTGGAGATAATTGTTGGTGCGGTGCAAGAAGTTACTTCAAACAAACGAAAATTATCAACGCCCCATTCTTCGTTGCCGCCTTCTGAATATACTAATAGGCGAAGCGTTAAGGTAGTTCCTGTTCCTATAATATTGGCAGAAAAATCCTGAAAAATATTTGTTAGTTGTGCGCCATCGCCACAGCTGTCACCGGTTGTTTCAAGAAATAGATATTTTCCTGTAAGTGCTCCGTTTGTAAACCAGCGAAGGTCATCTGTCCACGGTCCGGCATCTATTTTATGTTGTAGGATCACGTAATCGGTATTAGTAGTGGCCCCACCGCTACAGGCATTCCTATTATCAAAGGGTTGGTTGGTGCTGTTCGCCGCAAAGGAGCCCGTAAAGCTTAAACTCGTTTTACCTGTAATATTGATTGATGTCCAAGTAATATCCTGCTGACGCACAGTACCTGCAGATGTTCCTGCGCCTGCAAAGCCGGTTCCTGCCGCATCATGATCTTCACCTGCCCAGTAATTAGATGACTGAAAACCGGTAAAAGGAACAGACTGACTAATGGTTCCGTTTGCGGGCGTTCTACAAAAATAGCTGGTAAATGGCGGTCCGCCGACTCCCCCGTTATTTTCAGGAGTACGTGTACCGCTTGAGGAATTAGTACCTTCAAAATCGTCTACCCAAAATTGGGTTTGAGCTTTCAGGCCGGTTGTAATTATTAAAAAAGAAAATGTGAAAAATAGAAAGTGCTTCATAGTTATAGTATTTTGCGCGAAGCTAGCCTTTAAAATCATAAAAATTTTAAAAAAGGGCTGAATAAGGCAATAAAGTATGTGAACGACAAAACTATTAAGGAATTATGATTTCTTTAATTTATAATCCTATTAAAAACCGGTATTTTGCCTATTCCTTCTAAAAATGTACTTTTACAGCTATGTATAGGATCCTCGCCTTTTTTTGGAAATACAATTTACCGCGTTGGTCTATTTTAATAATCGATTTAATTGTTTGCGCGTTTTCTTTAACGCTGGCTTTTTTTTTACGGTTCAATTTTAAATCTATCCCCACCGAAGACCTTAAAAATCTTCCGTATGATTATATGATCCTTATCGGGATCCGTTTAATCTCTTTTATTATTTCAAAAACATATAAGGGCGTAGTGCGCTATACAGGTTCAAGCGATGCCATGCGTATTTTTAAAGTGGTAATTGCAGGAAGTGCCTGTATGTTCTTAGTTAATTTTATAACGCTTTATTCAATAGGACGGTTTATTATACCTTCCGCTATTATAGTTATTGACGCACTGGTAACGTTGTTTTTAATGATTAGCTCCCGGCTTGCCGTTAAAGCGGTTTACTTCGAAAATAAAAATCCTGAAAAAGAAAAGATCCATGTCATTATATACGGCGCAGGCGAATCGGGTATTATTACCAAACGTACGTTAGACAGGGATGCGGCCATTCGTTATAAAGTGGTTGGCTTTATTGATGATGACGAAAAGAAAAGGGGAAGAAGCCTGGAAGGCGTATTCGTATATCCCGCGTCTAAGTTGGGCGATCTTATTAAGGAAAAAGAGGTTGACTCTGTTATTATCAGCATTCAGAATTTATCGGCCGGTAAAAAAAACACCATTATCGATGATTGTTTACAATATGGTGTGCGTGTTTTAAATGTGCCGCCCGTTACTAAATGGATCAACGGTGAGCTGAGCTTTAACCAGATTAAAAGTATTAATATTGAAGAGCTGTTGGAGCGCGATCCCATTAAATTGGATAATGCCTTGATTAATGAACAGCTGAACCATAAAACTATTTTAATTACCGGTGCCGCGGGTTCTATAGGGAGCGAGTTGGCGCGCCAATGCGCTAAATATAACCCTACACTGTTGGTTTTATTAGACCAAGCAGAAAGTCCTTTGCATGAACTTGACCTGGAGTTTAATGAAAAAGCCATTTCTTCTAAATACGAAGTAGTTATTGCGGATGTAAGAAATAAAGAACGCATGCACCATGTATTCAATACCTTTAAGCCGCAACTTGTATTTCATGCCGCGGCATACAAGCATGTGCCTATGATGGAAAATAATCCTTCGGAATCGATTTTCACTAATATTTTGGGGACTAAAATTGTGGCTGATTTGGCGGTGGATTTTAAGGTCGAAAAATTTGTGATGATCTCTACCGACAAAGCAGTGAACCCAACCAACGTGATGGGAGCATCAAAACGCATTGCTGAAATTTACACACAAAGCTTAGGGAAAAATGCCGGCACTAAGTTTATTACAACCCGCTTTGGCAACGTGCTTGGCTCCAGCGGTTCTGTTATTCCGCGCTTTAAAAAACAAATAGAGCAGGGGGGGCCTATTACTATTACGCATCCCGAAATTACCCGCTTTTTTATGACCATTCCTGAATCGTGCCAGTTAGTTTTAGAAGCGGGCTGCATGGGAAAAGGCGGAGAAATTTTTGTGTTTGATATGGGGCAATCCGTAAAGATCGTTGACTTGGCAAGAAAAATGATTAAGCTGTCCGGTTTAAAAGAAGATACGGATATTAAAATTATTTATACAGGTCTGCGCCCCGGTGAAAAATTATACGAAGAGTTACTGGCAAGCTCCGAAAACTCTTTACCCACATACCATAAGCAAATACTGGTTGGTAAAGTAAGAGAATACGAGTTTAAGGAAGTGATACAATTTATTAATGAGCTGATACAATTGTTTAATACCCAAAATAACGAACGCATCGTGGCTAAAATGAAAGACATTGTTCCCGAGTTCTTAAGTAATAATTCAGTGTTTCAAACCTTAGATAAAAATTTATAGATTAAAATAATGTATAATAAATTAAGTCGGATACATCTCTCATACCTTGGTAATAGTGCTGCTGCTTTGGCCGAACGGAGCGAACTGCCATTTTTTCGGTGGTATTGCGCAGGTTTTTGCGGGAGAAAAAGTTGAAGTTGGCGTTCGTCCTTGACTTTTTTGGTTCTTTTTTCGTCAAGGAAAAAAGAATAAAACATAAGTATAAATTGAAACATCGTTTAAACCGGAAATGAAAAAACTAGTTGCCTTCCTCTTAATTTCTCAAAGCCTTAATTCTCAAACCAAGCAAACGCCTGTAAACACAGAGCTTAAACAGCCTAAGTTGGTAGTAGGTATTGTAGTTGACCAAATGCGCCACGATTACATTTACCGGTATTGGAATAAATACGGGAACGGTGGTTTTAAAAAACTGGTAAGCAACGGTTATTTTTTCAGGAATGCGCATTACAATTATGTTCCCACATTTACAGGCCCGGGCCATGCGTCTATTTACACGGGCACAAGCCCTGCAACGCATGGTATCATCGCAAACGATTGGTTTGTAAAAGAAACCGGCCAAATAACCTATTGTACAGACGATAAAACAGTGAAGCCGGTAGGTTCAGAAAGCAAGGCCGGCTTAATGTCGCCAAAAAATTTATTGGTCACTACTATCGGCGACGAATTAAAACTGGCTACAAGCCAACAGGCTAAAGTATTTGCTGTTTCGTTAAAAGACAGGAGTTCTATACTACCTGCGGGACACAGCGCTAACGGGGCTTTTTGGTTCGACGGCAGCACCGGTAAATTTATTTCGAGCACGCATTACATGAATCAATTACCGGAGTGGCTGAATACATTTAATAATTTTCAATTGCCTCAGCAGTATTTGGCTAAAGGTTGGAATACCCTATATCCTTTGGCAACTTATACAGAAAGCATTGCCGATAAAAACAACTATGAAAAAGCACCCAATAAAAAAGATACCGCTATATTCCCTTATGAATACAGTAAACAGTTAGCGGGTAAAGACTATGATATTATTCGTGCGACCCCTTTCGGAAACACTATTACCAAGGACCTTGCATTGGCTTGCTTAAAAGCGGAAAACTTAGGAAAAGGAAAACAAACCGATATGTTGTGCATCAGTTTTTCATCAACCGATTACGTAGGGCATGCCTATGGCCCGCGTAGTGTAGAGGTGGAGGACGTGTATTTGCGATTAGATAAAGACCTGGAAGAGTTGATCACGACGCTTGATGCAACTGTTGGGAAAGATAATTACATAGTGTTTTTAACGGCCGACCACGGCGCATCAGATGTACCGGCACATTTAAAAGATTTGAAGATCCCGAGCGGATATATGAATGAGGAAGAACTACAAAAAACACTTAAATTCTATTGTCAGTCCATGTTTGGCGACAGTTTAATTTTAAGCATGGTGAATCAGCAGGTTTTTTTAAACGAAAGTAAAATAAGAACCCTTAAATTAAACTTGGATATTGTAGAACATACGTTGGCAAATTATTTATTGTCCGTTAAAGGAGTTGCCGAAGCCTACCCTTCGGATGTACTAAAATATGAGGACTATACAGACGGGACATTTAAATACCTGATCCAAAAAGGTTATAACCATGTAAGGAGCGGTAATGTGGCTTTTTCCTATAACCCGGCATGGATGGTATATATGAATAAAGGAACCACACACGGCGCGTCTTACAGTTACGATACGCATGTGCCCGTTATCTTTTACGGAATGGGAGTTGCAAAAGGCAGCTCTGTGAGAAAAGTAAACGTGGTGGATATTGCGCCAACTATTTCAATGCTGCTGCACATGTCTTTTCCTAACGGCACAACAGGCAAACCGTTAGAAGAACTTTTTAGTAAATAGTGTATCATCTTGAAAAACAAAAAAGTTATAGTTTCTGTTATTAACGATTTGGTCACCGACCAGCGTGTAGCCCGTACCTGCAGTGTTTTAAAAGACCTTAATTATGAGGTGCTGTTGGTGGGACGCAAACAAAAATCTTCAAAAGAACCGGTTCTCCGCAATTATGAATGTAAGCGCCTGAAGCTGATGTTTGAAAAGGGACCGCAGTTTTATATGTTTTTTAATCTTCGGTTATTCTTTGTACTATTGTTTCGCAAGGCTGATTTATTGGTAGCAAATGATTTAGATACGCTGCTGCCGAATTATTTGGTTGCTAAATTAAAAGGCATTAAGCTTGTATACGACAGCCACGAAATATTTTGTGAAGTGCCCGAATTGCAGGCTAATCTCATTAAAAAGAGGATTTGGGAACGGTTGGAAAAACAAATCGTTCCGAAATTAGAATATTGTGTTACCGTTAATCAAAGCATTGCCAAGTATTTTAAAACAAAGTATAACGTTCCGTTTACTTACGTCAGAAATATTCCGAATTACAACACTTTCGAAAAACCTAAACACCGGATTGACTTAAATTTATCTCTTGATAAAAAGATAGTTATTCTTCAGGGTGCGGGAATTAATATGCAACGCGGCGCAGAAGAGCTTGTAGAGTCTTTTAAATATTTAAGTGATGCGTATGTATTACTTATTATTGGCAGTGGTGATGTGATAGCACAATTAAAAGAAAATGTAAAAACATTTGATTTACAACACAAAATAAAATTCATTGATAAAATTCCTGCCGCTGAATTAAGTCACTATACAGCCAATGCCGACCTTGGAGTTACTATTGATAAAGACACCAATTTAAACTATCACTTTAGTCTCCCTAATAAAGTGTTCGATTATATACATGCCGGAATTCCTGTGTTGGCCTCACGCTTACCGGAAATAGAGCAGCTTATTACCGCCTATAACATGGGTGTTTTTATTGAAAGTCACGATCCAAAACACATTGCCGGGAAAATCGATGATTTTTTAAATTCAGCTGATTATGCGCTTTGCAAAAGCAATACATTAAAAGCGGCTCGGGAAAATAATTGGGAAATGGAAAAGCAAAAACTAATTGATCTTTTTCATGAAACCATATAAATTTATAGGCTGTGTTATAGGTTGTTTTGTGAATTCGTTTTCTTTTGCACAGCTAACTTTTGCAAGTATTGATACACTTTTAGCTAAAAACTTTGAGGCTGTTAATATGGAAGACTCAACGTATTATTTCTCCTTATTAAATACACCTGCCATTTATAAAGGAAAGAAATTAAAGAATAAGTCGGATTCCTTAAGAGTATTAGCACCATTTTCTGAAGCTTTTTTTGAGATGATCGATGAGCTTACTGAATTTGCCGGGAACGATGATATTACCGTTAAAGTGGAAAGCTATAAATCGCACAATACTAAAGCGTTTGATGCAAAGGTTACCGGTAAGCTATTAGTAGATGTTAACTTATTAATTAATGATACCTTTACCATAACGGTTCCTTTTATCATAAACGCTTATAACGGCGTATATGCTATTGAAAACCCAATGATGGTTATGTTTGAAGATAAAGAAGAAGATTAAAATATCCCGGTTATTTCCTTTCCCCGATCTGTTGCCTCCACATCGCATAATATAAGCCTTTCTCTGCCAAAAGATCTTCATGCTTGCCCTGTTCAATAATTTTACCCTGCTCCAAAACATAAATTTTATCGGCATGCATAATTGTAGATAAACGGTGAGCAATTAAAACAGTAATTTGGTTTTGTTTTGATGAAATATCACGAATGGTTTTTGTAATTTCTTCTTCGGTAAGGGAGTCTAATGCCGAAGTAGCCTCATCAAATATTAATAAATGCGGTTGCCTTAACAAAGCACGCGCAATAGATAAGCGTTGTTTTTCACCACCGCTTAATTTTATGCCTCCTTCACCAATGGTTGTGTAAATGCCATCACCGGCGCGGTTCAACAAGGCATTACAGGCTGCTTTTGTTAATACCTCAATTACTTCTTCATCCGTTGCATCGGGCTTGGTAAATAATAAATTGTCTTTAATGGTTCCGCTGAATAACTGTGAGTCTTGTGATACTAAGCCTAATTGGCGGCGAAGTTCCGTTAAGTTAATATCAGTCGATTCAATATTATTATACAACACCTTCCCGATATTAGGTTTATACAATCCCAATAATAATTTTACCAATGTTGTTTTGCCACTCCCACTGGGGCCTACAAAAGCAACTGTTTCGCCGCTGTTAATATGCAAGTTAATATTTTGGACAGCGTAACCGGTTTTTTCATTATGCCCGAACGATACATTTTCATAATACACATCTTTAATATCGCCTAATACAGAAGGGGAAACCGGCACTTCTTCGGAAGCAGAAGTGATGAGCTTCTTAAAATTATCCATACTTACTTTTGTTTCATTGTAAACAGCGATCATATTTCCGAGCTCCTGTAAAGGATTAAAAATAAAGAAGGAGAAAAACATTAAAGTAATCAGGTCACCTACTTTAATAATACCGCCAAATACAAAACAATATAAAGCAAAAATTAAAGCGCTTCTCACTAAATGCACAGTGGTGCCTTGTATAAAGCTTAACGAACGTATAAAACGGACTTTCTTTAACTCTAGCCCCAGTATTTTTAAGGTAGTTGAATTTAAGCGTTTTTCTTCCTGTTCAATTAAACCAAGGCTTTTAATTAACTCTATGTTTCTTAATGATTCTGTTGTGGCACCTGCAAGCGCCGTGGTTTCTCCTAAAATTTCCTTAGAGATCTTTTTTATTTTTTTTCCTAAAAATGAGCTGACACTTGCAATAATAGGAACCGTACATAAATATAACGGGCCTATTAACCAGTGTATATTAATAGCATACACAAATACAAAAATAATTCCTATAGCAGATTGAAAAACAAGTGTAATAAAAAGGGTTACAAATTTTTCGGTATCTGATTTTACCTTTTGCAATTTACCTAAGGTTTCACCGCTGCGCTGATCTTCAAAATCTTTATAAGGAAGGGATAATGCTTTCTTAATGCCATCAGTATACATTTGGGCTCCGGTACGCTGAATGATAATATTGGTATAATAATCCTGAAAATTTTTAGCGATGCGCGACATTAAGGCTGCGCCAATGGACAGGCCTATAAACACCATAACGTTTTGCATAAATTGATACTGCGTGTTGCCTATATGCCAATAATAAGGGCTCAGCCAGCCCCCGTTATTTTCCGCATGCGGCGCACTGAATTTATTGATCAGCTTACCGGTAATAATAGAATCGCATAGTGAAAAACACTGGTTAATGGCAGCAAGTACAAGCGCTAAAAGTAAAAGTGATTTATAAGCTTTAACGTAAGAATAAAGAATTTTCATTAATGAGGAGTAAATTTATATTTAATATGTGTTGTAACATCAAAATTACAGTTATTGTTTAAAATACAGAATTAATAATTAAAAGTGAATAACTATTTTTTGAGTTAATAAATGTTAGATAACAAAGTTTTAAATTTACATAATGAGTTTTGGAATCTGCTCTCTAAGTATTGTGCCTTGCCGAAAGGAACCCTCAAGTACATCTGAAATGGTAACACAATTACTGTTTGGAGAAACCTATACCGTTGTGGAAGATCTTGTGGACTGGCTGTCTGTTGTAACAACGTATGATAATTATCCGTGTTGGATCAGCGCCAAACAGCATACACCACTTTCCGGTAAAAACATGAAAGCGCTCACTACTGATTTATTAAGTTCCGAACTGATCCAAGTTATTCATAATACAGGTTCTCGGTCTGTATTTCCTATAACGATAGGCGCTACCTTGCCCGGTTTTAAAGATAACCGGCTTTCAACAGGTGAAATTGATTTTTCTTTTGAAGGACAAATAACCGACAGTAAGCAGAAAAAATCAACTAAAGAATTAATCGGTACCGCTTATTTATTTTTAAACGCTCCTTATTTATGGGGTGGGCGCAGCCCATTTGGCATTGACTGTTCGGGCTTTGTACAATTGGTTTATAAATTAAACGGCTATAAATTGCCTCGCGATGCAAGCCGGCAGGTTGAATTAGGCTCGCCTTTAAGTTTTGTGGAAGAAGCCGAAGCGGGCGACCTTGCCTTTTTTGATAATGAGGCAGGAAACATTGTGCATGTCGGATTAATCCTTGATAATCAACAAATTATTCATGCCGGCGGCAGCGTTCGGATAGATAGATTTGACCATTACGGTATTTTTAATTCCGATACAAAAAAGTATTCGCACATGCTTCGGGTCATTAAAAAAATCATTTAATTTTATTACTTTTGCAGCTCAAAAAACACTTAATAGATAATTTGACTAAAGGGATAGAAGAGCGCATATTATTTAAAAACAAAGAACTTAATATTAAAAACTAGTTATATGAAAGATATATTTGAAAAAATACAGCAGAACATGGGCCCGATCGGTGAGCATTCAAAAGAATCTCACGGTTATTTTACGTTTCCTAAATTAGAAGGAGATGTTGGGCCGCACATGAACTTTAGAGGGAAATCATTATTGAATTGGAGCTTAAATAACTATTTAGGCTTGGCAAACCATCCTGAAGTAAGAAAAGCGGATGCCGATGGTGCCGCTAAATTCGGTTTGGCCTTGCCAATGGGTGCGCGTATGATGAGCGGCAACTCTGACCTGCACGAGCAATTGGAAAAAGGATTATCCGCCTTAGTAAAAAAAGAGGATACCATTTTATGTAATTTCGGTTACCAAGCAATGGTGTCTGCCATTGATGCGTTAGTTGACAGAAGAGATGTAATTGTATACGATGCCGAAAGTCATGCGTGTATTTTAGACGGTGTGCGTTTACACATGGGCAAACGTTTTGTATTTAAACATAATGATATTGAAGATTGTGAAAAGCAATTGGAGCGTGCTAAAAAATTAGTGGAAACAACCGGAGGCGGAATTTTAGTAATTACCGAAGGTGTTTTTGGAATGCGCGGTACCCAAGGTAAATTAAAAGAGATCATTGAATTAAAGAAAAAATATATGTTCCGTTTGTTTGTAGATGACGCGCACGGTATTGGCACAATGGGGCCAAAGGGCGGTGGAACAGGGGAGGAGCAAGGTTGCCAAGACGGTGTTGATATTTACTTCGGAACCTTTGCAAAATCATTTGCTTTGATTGGCGGCTTCATCAGCTCAACAAAAGAGATAGTTACCTATTTACGTTACAACATGCGTTCACAAATTTTTGCTAAATCATTGCCAATGCCATTGGTATTCGGGTTATTAAAACGTTTGGAATTATTAAATGCACACCCTGAATACCGCACCAAGCTTTGGGAAATAGCGAATGCGTTACAAAAAGGTTTGGTAGACGCAGGCTTTGATATTGGCATTACCAATACTATGGTAACACCTGTTTACATGCGCGGTTCCATACCGGAAGCAACAAACATGGTAATTGACTTACGTGAAAATTTCGGAATTTTCTGTTCCATGGTAGTATATCCGGTTATCCCTAAAGGAATGATCATATTACGTTTAATACCAACGGCTACACATACATTAGAGGATGTGAAATACACAGTAGAAAGCTTTTCGAAAATTAAAGATAAATTATACGGCGGCGAATACGCGGCTGATAAAATCCGTGAAGGCTTTTCTCAGGCATTATAATTTTTTGTCCAATCGGAGGGATAAAATGTTGAAACAGCAGTGATTTGTGGTTTAACAGCCCGTAATAAGTTCCGTACGCGACTATGTTTACCATCTGCAAACATAATCTTCAATTGTTACCTTTGTAGTCGATCCATTCTGTCCCGGGCGCTTTAAAAAACATTCGCTGCAATGGTTCGAAATCAATATAAGTTCCGGCGCATAAGTAAAGCCTTTAGCTTCTGTCCGGCCAGCGTTTTCAGAAAGGCATTTGGCTAGGTTGGCGGCGTTCTCTTATAACATGTCAACGTAGGTGCTTGTAACTATTTCTAAATTGGTTATTGTATTCATTTTTTAAAGCCGGCCCGTATTATTTTTATCGCCGACAGACCGGATTTAAATTACCATTTCATTTCACCAGTATTTACCATAGCACCGATGTTTAACGCGGTTTCAAAAGCAAGGGTAGGGTATTTAGCTTTGATTGCTTTAATGAGATCTGCTGATGTTTTGTATGTCTTTAAAGCCTCCCGGTAAAATTGCAGATACTTTTCAGTGAATTTTACCGATTTCAGGCTAAAAGAAGAAGCGCCGTTTCCATGTGCGGGAATAACAATCTCAGGTTTAAATATTTCTATTGTCTTTAGCGCCAATAACCACTTGCCTTGCGGATCAACCTCTGTTGACTCTTTATCTTCAGCCATCCATAGATTAAAGTTATCCCCGAAAACATTTATACCCCCAACAACGGCCTTTATTGATGGAATCCAAATAAAAGTTCTTTGCGGGAATTCTTTTGCGCCGATAATCTCTAATTTTTGCCCTTCTAACTTCAGGGCAGCACCTTTTATAATCTGCGGTAATACGATATTTTTAGTAATTGCATTTCCTACCTGTGCTCCCCAAACGTCTAATTTCTTTTGAGCAGTTACTTTAATGTGTTCAACAGTTTCAGCGGTAGCGTATACGGTTACTTCAGGGAAATACTTCTTAAATATTTCCAGTCCGAAATAATAATCCGGGTCGCCGTGAGAGATATAGATAGTAGTTAATTTCTTGCCGGTTGCCGTAATTTCTTTGACAACATTTTCCGCATTGGACAAATTAAACTGGGCGTCTATTAAAACGGCATCTGTTTTACCGTATACAATTACAGAGGCTACACCGATCCCGGCTTCATTGGCGTGATAGACTTTAAGCTGCAAGGGCTTGCTATCAATTGTTTTGATACTTTGTGCTTGTGATTTCATAGTAAATAAAGTGGTTAGGGTTAAAATGATGGGAGATAGAATCTTTTTTAATGTTTTCATCGTTGAATTATTTAATTGACGATACAAATATCACTAATCTAAAATGAGGGAAAATTGAACAAGTTCAATAAATGAAAATATCCTTGTTATTTTCCGGCGATCTTTTTCCTGATCTTACTTAGAAACTCATGGGAGATGCCTAGGTAAGCGGCAATTTGCAGATTAGTAAGCCTCTGAGCTATTTTTGGATAACCTGTAATAAATTCGATGTAACGTTCATCAGCGGTTTTGCTCAGGTTGCTAAGCATCCTGCGCTGAAGGGCAACACACGTTTTCTGACCCATAATGCGAAACAGCTTTTCAACCTTAGGCAAGTTATTGTACAGTTCTTCTTTATCTTTCTTGCTAATGAAGAATATTTCGCTGTCTTCCAATGCTTCAATATAAAGTTGAGCAGGAGTTTGGGTAGTAAAACTGTCAATATCACCGATCCACCAATCTTCAACCGCGAAATATAAAATATGCTCTACTCCTTTTGTATCTAGATAAAAGATCTTAAAGCAGCCTTTGTTTACAAACGCTTCGAACCTGCAGACTTCACCTGCTTTTAAAAGGAATTGTTTTTTCTTGACTTCTTTCAAAATAAATGGCCCACAGAACCGTTCCATTTCATCCGGTAACAGGCTGATATGTTTTGCGACATTTTGTTTTAAAAGTTCCATTTATTCAATTGCAAAATTATACAAAAATATATTTCGATATTATTTGATTTTCATAATCATAACATTAGGTTACTAAGGAATTAATTGGTGCGCTCTAATTTATTCTTTAATAGATGATGATGTTTACTAAGGAGCATGGAATAGTTTGTAATTTAGCTTGTAAAGGTAGACTTTTTCGATTAAATAGTTTAAACCTGCATGACCTGATAAAAAGATTTCTACATTACTTTATTAGTAATATTGTACCTATAAAAGCACAAAAATAATTACGTCAAAAACATTAATGTATTAAAAATGAAAGTATCAGAGAATAAAATTGCAGAATGGTTTTTACGAATTGCGTTGAGTGCGGGATTTTTATCTGCGAGCGCGGATCGCTTTGGCATGTGGCCAAAAGAAGTTTCAGCTTGGGGTAATTGGAAAAATTTTGTGGATTATACCAACAGTTTAATTCCATTTGCTACGAATAGTTTAGTTTCCTTCCTTGCGTATGCCGCAACAGGTTTAGAAATTACTTTGGGTGTTTTGTTACTTACGAATTTTAAAACGAATTGGGTAGCTAAAGCAAGTAGTGTGTTACTTTTATTATTTGCTTTATCAATGACATTTTCCAAAAGTATTAAAGTTCCATTAGATTACTCGGTATTTACAGCGTCAGCCGCCGCATTTGCGTTAAGTGTGCTTGTTCAGATAAGGCAAAACAAAAATAACAAAAACTAATATTGTCAGATTAATACTAAGCTAATATGCACATAGTGAAAATTGTAAAAAGGGCGAAATATAAACAGAGTAAAATACAAACAGTATTATATCACATTTATGTTGATACTTGTTGTAAAGCTGACAAAATAGTTTCACATTTCATTTGTTTAGAAAACACCTCTTAAAAGACTGCAAGCAAATTACTAATTAAGTTTATTTAAAGGGATTTTATGTCGCCGGCTACTAAAGATAAATCGCCATTAAGCTGGTGTCAGCCTTTTTCCATTCACGAAATGTCGCTTGAGTAAGTTTTTGCTTGTAATGGTTCAGGTTAGAAAAAGGAATCTCTTCATCGTCTTGGCAATGATAGAAGAAACTATTCCGGCTTACGCCAAAAGGAGTTGTTGGAACAAAAGAAGAATGCAAATGAGGCTTAATGGGAACTGATTAGGAATCCTCCACTTTATTGTTATACATTTGAATATTTGAATTTTGCAAACTATGACAGATATTAAAAGCACAAGCCTTACAGAATTTTACAAACAAATATCTGCCAATATTCCCGAAGGTATCAGTAAAGAAATCGGACACTTCAATATCTTTAAAGTAGATGATATGGTCGCTAAATACAAAATAAAACCTTTTATGCCTTATAATAGAAGGGCTTATTATAAAATTAGTTTAATTAATGGTAAGAATATAGCAGAGTACGCCGATAAAGTAATTGATATTGATAAACATGCCCTCCTGTTTGCCACCCCAAAAGTCCCATATCATTGGGTACCGCAAAACGATAAGCAATCAGGTTACTTCTGTATTTTTACAGATGAATTTTTAGTTAGAAATAAAAGTGGTGTTATATTAGATGATCTCCCTATTTTTAAACCGGGGGGTTATCCTGTATTTCAAATTTCCGCAAAAGAATCAAAAGAGCTTACTTTAATATTTGAGAAGATGTTTAAAGAGCTATCCTCCGATTACTCTTTCAAATATGACCTGCTTCGCAATTATGTATTAGAGTTAATTCATTACGGTCAAAAATTACAGCCTGCTTCTGCTTTATATCCTGCACATAATGCTTCTGAACGTGTTTCTTCATTATTTATTGAATTGTTGGAAAGACAGTTTCCAATAGAATCGCCACATCAAAAATTGATGTTGCGTACCGCTAAAGATTTTGCAGAGAGGCTTTCTATACACGTAAATCACTTGAATAAAGTGTTAAAAGAAAATACCGGCAAAACTACTACCGATATCATAAGTAGCCGTATTACACAAGAGGCTAAGATTTTATTAAAACAAACTGATTGGAATATATCAGAGATTTCTTATTCGTTGGGATTTGAAGAGCTTGCACACTTTTCAAATTTTTTTAGAAAGCAGACATCAATGACACCCGTTTCTTTTCGAGCGTAATTTACGATTATTTGAATTTTGCAAATATTGGATTGATGTTCGCAAACAAAAAGCTCAGTATAGGTTGCATCTTTGTTCCATAATTTTAAATTAATTATTATGGAATTAAAAAATAACACAATCCTAATTACCGGCGGAACTAGTGGGTTTGGCTTAGAACTTACAAAAAGGTTAATTGCCCTTGGCAATACAGTAATTATAACCGGAAGAAATCAAGTAAAGCTTGAGGAAACAAAAAAAATATTTCCAAAAGTTCACACCTTTCAAAGTGATGTAAGCAATCCTGAAGCGATAACTAAACTCCATGAAGAAGTTATTAAACAGTTTCCGCAGCTTAATTTCCTGATAAATAATGCAGGCGAAATGTGTAAGATCAATTTACAGGATTCCTCGATAGATTTGAATGATGTTACCCGTGAACTAGAAATAAATCTAATGGGTCCGATTAGAATGGTAAAACAATTTCTTCCTCATTTAAAAACAAAGAAATCAGCCGCTGTTATGAATATTACATCAGGACTCGCCTTAGTGCCGTTTCCTTTATCTCCAATCTATGGAGCTTCTAAATCGGGATTACATTCATACACTCAATCCTTACGTGTGCAATTAAAACACACGAACATAAAAGTGTTTGAACTACTTGCACCTGCCTCAAGTACTCCGTTAAATGATAAATTTATGAATGAAGAGGGCTTCAATCCTAAAACATTAATGAAACCTGAAAAACTAATAGCAGTTGCTATTAATGGATTACAAAAAGACCGGTTTGAAATTTATCCCGGTATTGCCCGTGTATTAAAAATAATGAGTAGGCTCGCACCAAAATTTATCCTCGCTCAAACAAGCAAAGTAGGCGCTAACTCTTTTAAATAGATTTAATTTATAAATAATATAAAAACAGAGAAATGGAAGAAAAACAAATTAGCGCTTGTTAGACTGTAGCGGTGGATTATGAAAAATATGGGCCTTAACTTTGTTAAAAAAAGAAGAGATGTTTTTATTCTCTATCTATTAGCGAAATTGCCTACCAATTGGTTTTGAGCATTCCCTATCATTTAGTAAATTATTTAAAAGTAAAACGAATCTTTCTCCTTTAGAATTCAGGCAATCTTTTAATTAAGTGATTTTTTTACTTTCGTCCTGATAAAAATTTATAAACTATATTGATTTATTTTCTCAAATTTGTATCGTTACTTAATTATATGATGTCAACACCCAATATACTAATCATTGATGATGAAGAAAAATTTCGTCAATTACTTACACGAATAATTTCTTTAGACGGCTTTAATGTTATTGAAGCAGCTAATATAGCTCAGGGATTAAAAGTTATTCAGCGTGAAAAGAATATTGATATAATTTTAACAGATGTTAAGCTGCCTGACGGGAACGGAATTGATATTTTAGAAAAAATAAAAGAAATTAATCCTGTTTGTGAAATTATTGTTATGACTGCCTTTAGTACCATACAGGATGGTGTTAAAGCAATAAAATTGGGGGCGTTTGACTATTTTACAAAAGGGGATGATAACGATCAGATTATTCCTGCATTAAACCGTGCCGCAGATAAAATTAAATTACAAAAGCGTATTTACGAACTGGAATATAAGTTGGAGGCTAAATATGGTTTTGATATTATTATTGGAAATTCAGAAGCGATAAAAAGTACTGTTTCACTGGCAAAAAAAGTAGCCCCAACTGATTCGACAGTACTTTTAGAAGGAGAAACCGGAGTAGGAAAAGAATTGTTTGCACAGGCCATTCATTATGGCAGCCCGCGAAAAAATAATTCGTTTGTAGCGGTTAATTGCAGTTCTTTTGCAAAAGATTTACTGGAGAGCGAATTATTCGGGCATAAAAAAGGAGCTTTTACCGGTGCCTTTGCCGATAAAAAAGGTTTGTTTGAAGAAGCAAATGAAGGAACTATTTTTTTGGATGAAATGGGAGAAATGAATCTTGAACTTCAGGCTAAATTGCTAAGAGTTTTAGAAACACAAACCTTTATAAAGGTAGGAGATACAAAACCTACAAAGGTTAATGTAAGAGTAATTGCAGCAACTAACCGCAATTTAAAAAAGGAAAGCGAAAAGGAAAACTTTAGGTTAGATTTATACTACAGGCTTGCAACGTTTAAAATTATTATTCCTTCTTTAAAAGAAAGAAAAGAAGACCTTGAAAAATTAGCCCTGCATTTTTTAAATGTATATTCTATAAAACTTAAAAAACGCGTTTCACATATTGATAAGGATTTCTTGAATCTTATAAAGAAAAATGAATGGAAAGGAAATATCAGGGAATTAAAAAATTGTATTGAGAGAGCAGTAATATTAGCCGAAAGTGAAACCCTTACTAGTGATTTATTACCGGTGGAAATATTAAATAATGAATGTTCAGTTGCAGATAACTCTATTACAAGCCTTGCCGGTATGGAGAAAATTCATATCAATAAAATATTGCTATTCTCAAAAGGTAATAAAACCAAAGCCGCTGAATTACTCGGAATTGGCTTAACAACACTTTATCGAAAAATGGAGGAGTATCATATAGAAAAATAATATCCTGTCATTTTAAAAAACCCTTCCATTTTGGAAGGGTTTTTTACTTTTATTAAATCCTTCGTCATTTTTGTAATATGTTGAAAATAAACAGAGTAGGGATGATTATACACCCTTACCCGGTTTAGGTATGTGAATTGGCATGATAGCATCAATTCAACTTCATTAAAATGAAAATTTTAAACGTATTAGAAAAGAATAATATTCAATCGCATCACATTATACATGGACTATTTATTGTATTGGCTGCCGTTGGCTTATTGGTTAGAATAGTATTAACTACTTAAAATAAAAATTATGAACTCAACATTTGAATTATTAAAAACTAAAATTGATTTAACAATAAACACTCACATGATTAAAGAAAATGAAATACTTGATTTACTTGGTAATGAATTACCTGAAATAAATCCGTCACTTGAAAAAACAGAGAATGTAAATAATATATATAAAGCAATGACATGCTTCGCCAATTTCACAAAATACCTTGTGAATAAAGGTGATTTTAAAGAGGTAAAGCATTGCTTTAATGTAGCAGAAAATATGTTGAAAAACGGAAACAGTACAGTTAAAAATGCTATAGAGAATGGCTATTTATATTCTCTTTCCTCAATATTGAATTATACAACTCCTGTAAGCTTAAAAGTAAAAAGCTTATTAACTAGTTTATTAAAAGAAGAATATAAGAGGCAAGTTTGCGCAAGTGGAATTTAGTTAATAATAGTGTAATAAAATCTCACTCTAAAAGTATGTGAATTGTGTAAATATTACACAAAATTATACAATTGTTTAAACGCAAAAACATAGATATTTATCTTAAATAAAAATATAAAATGGAAACTCTTTTATCAATTACGCTTATAGCATCCGGTTTATTCTGCTTTTGGCTTTTCGCCAAAAGCATTGACTTTTTAGAAAATATATAAAATATAACTTATGACAATACTACTTATTTTAGCTATGATGGTTTTTGGTTACCTGGTTTATGTTTTACTGAAGCCTGAAAAATTTTAATATCGTAATTATCAAAAAATGAATACAGAATTGATTGGCGTTATTGCCACATTTATAATTACAATAGTAATAGCAATACCGTTTGGTAAATACATTGTAAAAGTTTTTAAAGGAGAAAAGACAATTCTTGATTTTCTCATCCCTGTAGAAAAAACGATTTTTCGCTTATGCGGTATCGACAGTACAAAACAAATGAATTGGAAACAACATTTAATTGCATTGCTCTCAATTAATATATTGTGGTTTGTTTACGCATTTATCATGCTGTTAACACAGGGCAGTTTATTCCTTAATCCCGACGGCAATCCATCCATGAGCCCGGATTTAAGTTTTAATACGGCTATAAGTTTTGTAGTTAATTGCAACTTACAACATTACTCCGGGGAAACAGGCTTAACCTACCTGACCCAATTAGCCGTTATCGCCTTCTTGCAATTTGTTTCTGCGGCAACGGGTATAGCAGCGTTAATAGTAGTGTTTAATGCCATGAAGGAAAAAACAACCGAAGGGCTTGGTAATTTCTTCGACATGTTCCTTAAATCAATTACACGTATTTTACTGCCTGTAAGTAGTATTATAGCATTAATTCTTGTATTTAACGGAACGCCGGCAAGCTTTGCGGGTAAAGATACCATTCATACATTACAGGGTGATACAGTTCAGGTATCGCGTGGCCCCGCTGCCGGTATGATAGGTATTAAACACCTTGGAACCAATGGTGGCGGTTGGTTTGGAGCTAACTCAGCTCACCCTTTAGAGAATCCAAACTACCTTACCAATATGGTAGAGATGATTGCACAGGTATTAATTCCGTTAGCATTAATATTTGCATTAGGATTTTATCTTAACCGAAAAAAAATGGCTTATGTTATTTTTGGAGTTATGACCATAGGTATGATTTCTTTTTTGATTCCTACAATGATTGCTGAAACATCGGGTAATCCTGCTATTACAAAAATGGGAATTGACCAGAGTGGAGGAAGTATGGAGGGGAAAGAGGTCCGTTTTGGAGCAAGTGCATCAGCTTACTGGAGTGTGCTTACCACCATTATTTCAACAGGGTCTGTTAATTCCATGCATGATAGCTCTATGCCTGTTTCCGGAACTATGCAATTATTGGGAATGATGACAAACGCTTTTTACGGCGGATGCGGTGTAGGTATTTTAAACTATTATATTTTTATGATCATAGCTGTATTTATTTCAGGCTTAATGGTTGGCCGTACTCCCGAATTTTTAGGAAGAAAAATAGAAGCGCGTGAAATGAAAATAGCAACGATGATTGCGTTACTTCATCCGTTTTTAATTTTAGTCGGTACCGCAATTTCCTCTTATATGTATACTAAAGATCCCTCGGTAGGTTGGTTAAATAATCCCGGGTATCACGGCTTTTCCGAAATGTTGTATGAATATACATCAAGCGCAGCTAATAACGGCAGTGGTTTTGAAGGGCTCGGAGATAATAATTGGTTTTGGAATATTACAACTGGTTTTGTATTAATTATTGGGCGGTTCCTGCCAATCATAGGTCCGGTTGCTATTGCAGGAATTTTAGCCCGCAAAAAATTCATCCCCGAATCAGCGGGAACATTAAGAACAGATACAGGAACATTTGGCATTATGACCTATGCCGTTATTATGATCATAGCGGCGTTGGCCTTTTTCCCTGCTTTAGTCCTTGGGCCTTTAGCAGAGTATTTCACCCTATACCATCATTAATTATTAGTTACTATGACCCCTTCTCAAAATAAATCATTGTTTCAGAAAGAGCTTATATCAGAGGCCTTTATACAATCGTTCATCAAACTCAATCCAAAGCAGATGATAAAAAACCCTGTGATGTTTACGGTTGAAATAGGAACATGCGTTATGTTATATGTATGCATCAGTATTCTATTTAACAATAACGGTTCACAAGGAAGTTTGACATATAACGTAGTTGTATTTTTTGTATTACTCCTAACACTTTTATTTGCCAATTTCGCGGAAGCCATTGCAGAAGCGCGCGGCAAGGCGCAGGCAGAATCACTCAGAAAGACCAGGGAAGAAACTCCTGCTAAAAAAGTAGTAGATCCAAATAAAATGGATTCTGATCATTTGGAGATTATTCCCTCTTCACAACTGAAAAAAAATGATCTTTTTTTCTGCATTGAAGGAGATACGATTCCAACAGACGGCGAAATTATTCATGGCTTAGCAACAATAGATGAATCGGCTATAACGGGGGAAAGCGCTCCTGTTATTCGTGAAGCCGGCGGAGATAAAAGTTCGGTTACCGGAGGTACAAAAGTATTAAGTGATAGAATTATAGTTAAAGTAACAACGGAGCCGGGCGAATCGTTTTTAGATAAAATGATTGCTTTGGTAGAAGGAGCAAGCAGGCAAAAAACACCTAATGAAATAGCTTTAACTATTCTGTTAGCGGGCTTTACATTAGTATTTATAATTGTTTGTGTCACCTTAAAACCCTTTGCCGATTATGCAAATACACCTATTACAATAGCTGCGTTAATTTCCTTATTTGTGTGTTTAATACCAACTACCATCGGCGGCTTACTTTCCGCTATCGGTATAGCCGGCATGGATAGGGCATTAAGGGCAAACGTAATTACTAAATCAGGCAAAGCGGTTGAAACAGCCGGTGATATTGATGTATTGCTTTTAGATAAAACCGGTACAATTACCATAGGTAACAGAAAGGCCACCCATTTTTACCCGGCTCACGGTATAGGTGAAAAACAATTTATTAAAGCCTGCGCACTAAGTTCTATCTCTGATGAAACACCCGAAGGAAAATCAATTATAGAATTATCAGGATTTTCTAAATCGGAATTTGAAACAGAAGATCCTCAATTTATAAAGTTTACGGCAGAAACGCGTAGCAGCGGTATTGATTATGAAGCCGGTAAAATCCGCATCAGGAAAGGTGCTTCCGATTCTATAAAAAAATTATGTGAAAAAGCAGGGAATAACTTCCCGGGTGAAATTGCGGAAAGAGTAAAACTAATTTCAAGCAATGGGGGTACGCCCTTAGTGGTTTGTGAAAACGAAAAAGTAATTGGTGTTATTGAATTGCAGGATATTATTAAACCCGGTATCCGGGAACGGTTTGAACGCTTACGCAAAATGGGAATTAAAACAGTAATGGTTACGGGTGATAATCCTTTAACTGCCAAATTTATTGCAGAGAAAGCCGGGGTTGACGATTTTATTGCAGAGGCTAAACCCGAGGATAAAATGAACTACATTAAAAATGAGCAACAGCAAGGCAAGCTGGTGGCAATGATGGGCGACGGCACAAACGATGCTCCCGCTCTAGCGCAGGCCGATGTTGGTGTAGCGATGAACAGCGGAACCCAGGCAGCCAAAGAAGCCGGTAATATGGTTGACTTGGATAACGATCCTACAAAGCTTATAGAAATAGTAGAAATAGGAAAACAACTTTTAATTACACGTGGTACACTTACTACATTTTCTATTGCAAACGATGTGGCTAAATATTTTGCAATCGTTCCCGCATTATTTATTACATCTATTCCCGCATTACAAGGATTAAATATTATGAATTTAAAAACACCCGAAAGCGCTATACTGTCAGCAGTAATATTTAACGCCCTAATAATTCCCATACTCATTCCATTGGCATTACGGGGCGTAGAGTACAAGCCTATCGGAGCAAGCGCATTGTTACGTCGCAACTTAATCATATATGGCTTAGGCGGCGTTATTGTGCCTTTTATAGGCATTAAATTAATAGACTTGGCTGTGGGACTATTTTTTTAAGGAATGGCATGGAAAAATAATGTTGAAAGTCACCCTAGAATTAAGTTCAGCGTGAGAGTGAGCACCTAATAAACTAATAAATTTAGCACTTATAAACATTCAATATTAAAAAAAAATACTGCATCTCACATTTTATATTAACACACATATACATGAAAACATACATCCTTCCTTCTTTAAAACTATCAGGCATTCTCCTTATTATTTGCTCTGCTTTGTATCCTTTATTTATTGCAGCAATGGCTCTTGTTGCCCCGGGTGGCGGTAATGGCAAAAAAGTGTTTGAAAATGACCAAGTCGTCGGATATGATAATATTGGTCAAAAATTTACAAACGACGATTACTTTCAGGGCAGGCCTTCAGCTGTTAATTATAACGCGGCAGGTTCAGCCGGTTCTAACAAAGGAGGTTCTAACAGCGATTATTTGACAATAGTACAAGCGCGTATCGATACATTTTTGGTTCATAACCCCGGCATTAAAAAATCAACTATTCCGAGCGACCTGGTTACTGCAAGCGGCAGCGGTTTAGATCCTCATATTTCTGTTAAAGGAGCAAATATACAAGTGCCGCGAATTGCAAAATTAAGGAAACGCGAAGAAGAGGTATTATATAGTTTAGTAAAGAAGTGCACGGAGCATCCGCTTTTAGGAGTTTTCGGACCCGAAAGGGTGAATGTATTGAAATTAAATTTGGCTTTAAATGCATTATAAATTTTCATTATGGAAAACCTTTTCATTATGAAAGGGTATAAAAACACACAAAACCGATCTTTTTAATACAAACAACACAATAACAATCATTTAACTATAAATTAAAAACCGGCACTGATATGGTATACACAGGGCAACAAACAAAATTAACTATGAAAAGATTAGTACTCAGTTTAGCTATGATGTCTATAGGATGTATAGTAAATGCACAAGAAGACGATACAACAAAAGTGAACAAACAGAAAGGCGAACCTTTAGAGGGTATGGATTGCACATGGTGGAATGGCGGAGACAGACGTTCGGCGCCTACATTGGCAGGTAAATTTTTTACTCCGACTGTTATGGTTGATGCCGGCTATACGCATTCATTTAACGACCCAATTGATAATACAGTGGTTGGTTCAACTGTTTTAGGAAGAAACAATGAAATGCAAGTTTCCGGTGTTTATTTAGGCGGTGATTTTTATTACAAACAAGCGCGTGCGCATATCGTTACACAGTATGGCACACGATCACAATTAGTGCCACGTAACGACTATAGTCCTTATAAAGGTCAATACCAATTAGCAGATGTATACCGTTATTTAGCAGAAGCTAATGCGGGCTACCATTTTAATGTATTGCATGGTATTAACGTGGATGCGGGTATGTTTATGTCCTATGTTGGCTTAAACTCATATTACCAAACTGAAAACTGGGAATATCAAGCTTCATTTACATCTGATAATACACCCTGGTTTTTTAATGGCATTAGAATCCAAATTTTCGCCACGAAAAAATTGAAAATTGAACCATGGATTGTTAACGGTTGGCAAAGTTATGGTATGTTTAATAAACAACCCGGTATTGGTGGTAATATTACATGGTGTCCAAATGAAAATATAAAAATGTTAACTAATAACTATTATGGAGCTGATGCTGCTTTATTACCGAATAGAAAAAGATTCCACTCTGATAACAGTTTATTGGTAAGATACTTTAATCGTCCTAAATCAAGAGGGATCAGTAAAATGGCATTTTCATTAACAGGTGATTTTGGTTCAGAAAAAGGTGGCGGTGTAAATGGAATTAAAGACGGTGATTCTATACAGGGACCTGCACAATATTTTGCCAGTTTAATGTTTTATAACCGTATTTGGTTTGCTAAAAATCATTTTGCCTGGACTGTTGGAGGCGGATATATGAATAATCCCGGTCGTTATTTGGTTCTTTACCCCACGGGCCAGGCAAGTCCATTGCCTAATGCAACTAATCCAACAAGTACAGCGGGAACATTCCCCTACAGCGCTAATCCCGGAGATAAATTTGAAGGATTTGATTATTCAACAAATTTAGATTGGATGCCAAACCAACATTTAACGGTAAGGGTTGAATATGTGCACAGAGAATCAAGTGTTCCGTATTTTGCAGGACATGGTGGCGTAACCTCACCAAGCGGTTATCAAACCACACCTTTAACCCCGGATTGGAAACCGGATTTGGTTAAAGCTGAAAACAGAATTATTTTTGCGGTTCTTTTCCGCTTATAAAAGACAATTTAAAAGTTATTTTAGTTTGTTGAAACAACCCAATGAGAAATTTTCAAAGGGTTGTTTTACATTTCATAATTTAAGAAATGATTAGGATATTCTACCATAAAAATGAAGCCATCCAAAAAACAGATGGGTTGGAAATATTAAATACGATTTCAATTGAGCAGCTGCTATGGGTGGATTTGCAGTATTCTTCTCTTGAAGAGCAGCAGCAAATTGAATCGTATTTCACTATTAATTTTAACGTACAGGAAGAAGAGTCCGGCTTAGAGAGTAATGCCCGTTTTTACGAAACAGATGATTTTATTTACATCAATTCTAACTTTATAAGTAAACGTGAAAATTATTACGAAAACTGTCCTATCATATTTTATATACTGGATGGAATATTAGTTACAAAAAGAGAAATTGATGTAACGTCGTTTGCAGAAACAGTAAAAAAAATAAAACGAAATCAAAAGGCATTTAAAAATGGGTCTGAGATATTAGAAGGTATTTTAGAAACAGAAGTTGACTTGGATTCTGATTATCTGGAGTCTATTTCAAAAGAAATTGTAAAGGTTGGTAAAAACTTATCTAAAGACAGTACAGATGAAGAAAACAGTCTAATTATGATAAATGAATACCAGGAAAGCACGATGTTTCTTCGCGAAAGCTTTATAGATAAACAACGGGTTGTTTCTTCGCTAATAAAAAGCAATGCTTTTATCAGCACGCCAAGGCTTAGGGTTTTGATAAAAGATATTAACTCCATGCTCGAGTTTTCATCCTTCATTTTTAAACGATTAGAATATTTACAAAATACTTTAATGGGCTTAATAACCATTGAGCAAAATAAAGCCATAAAAATTTTCACAATTGTTTCTGTTGTGTTTATGCCGCCAACACTCATTGCAAGTATTTACGGTATGAATTTTAAAGTAATGCCTGAACTTGATTATAAGTTTGGTTATCCTTTAGCTATTTTGCTTATTATCAGTTCGTCGCTGTTAACGCTTTTCGTTTTCAAAAAAAAGAAATGGCTTTAAACTTTATTGATATGAAAAAAACACTCCATATAAAATTAATATAGCATCACTTTTATGTGTAACTTTTCAATTACAGGCACAACAAGATATTGTCCGGGCAGACACCTTGTCTTTATCATTGCCTGCGCCTTTACCGTCGCCTCCGTTTCCTTCGTCAGAATGGCCTAACGGCCCTTTTATAGTCATAAACACAGACGCTCCCGATTACGCGCTTCAAAAATTATTTGGTTTGGCGAAACGAAAAAGCAGGATTAAAATTTACGGATGGGTAGACCCTTCTTACACCTATAGCACATCAAAAAATTTAAACATCCCCGTAGGATACAATATTATTCCTAATTCATTTCAATTAGATCAAGCCGTACTTCGCATTGAACGACAACCTAACACTGTTCAGAAAGAGCATATAGATTGGGGCTTTCGCGTAAGTAATGTATACGGGCTCGATTACAGATATACAATTGCCAAAGGCTGGTTTAGCGATCAGTATTTTAAAAAAAATAATCTATACGGCTATGATGCACCTGAAATGTACGGATTGATTTATTTTCCGAAAATTGCTAAAGGAATGATTTTAAAGGTTGGACGTTTTATTGCGCCCGCAGATATTGAAGCGCAACTGGCCCCTGACAATTACCTATTTTCACATTCAGTCATGTTCTCTTATGATCCGTTTACGTTTACAGGCGTACAAAGCACTATAAAATTAAATAAACAATGGCAGATTCAATTAGCTGTACATGGCGGCAATGATATGGCTCCGTGGACTAACTCTTCTTCTGTAAACGGTCAGGGTTTTGTAAGATGGGTTTCAAAAAGCAATGCCAATTCCATTTGGCTTGGTGCAAATTCATTAGGCCCGAATTGGAAATATAAAAACGGGCATGATAACCTTCAAATGGTTGCGGGTATATGGGGTCATAAGTTCAATAAAACATTTCACATGATGACGGAAGCTTATTACGAATGGGAAAGAGATGCGGCCACAGGCGGTTCTGCAAGTAATGGACCCATTCAGTATGGAGCAGGCGGAGGCCCGGGAACAATTATTCCGGGAATTTCTACTGCTGTAGGAGTTGTAAACTATTTTCAGATTCTTACCTCTAAAAAAAGTTATATTTCTATCAGGAACGATTACTTAAATGATTTGAATGGATGGCGTACGGGGTTTGCAACTATTTATACAAGCCATACGATAGGCTTTGTTTACTTTTTTACAGATTGGCTTACCATTCGTCCCGAAATAAGATATGATCGCACCTGGGGAGATCCTACTATTACCGCATACGACATGGGAACTAAAAAAGATCAATGGAATGTAGCGGCGGATTTAATTTTAAGGTTTTAAAAAATAATTATAATTATTTATTAATGAGCGTATTTAAATCAATATTATTTTTTCTCATTGCCGGTGCGTTTGAAATAGCCGGCGGGTATTTAATATGGATCTGGATCAAAAACGATAAACCGTTTTGGGTTGGCTTAACAGGCATAATACTACCGGCACTTTACGGATTTATTCCCACTTTGCAAACAACAAATTTCGGAAGGGTTTATGCGGCCTACGGAGGCGTATTTATCATTTTGTCCCTATTGTGGGGTTGGAAAATAGACGGTGTTAATCCTGATAAGTTTGATATAACAGGATCATTGATTTGTATTTTCGGCATACTGGTTATTATGGTGCCTAAAAGATAGAAAGCGTAGAGAGGTTTATGTACATTTACAAAATAATTATTAATTTAAATTAAAGGAGGACACATGTTTAGTATTATTTTAGGGATTATCATTTTAGTTGTTTCATTTTTTGTAGTAAAGCCAAACTATAAAATTAACCGTTACTACCCGCTTACAAATATTATCGGGATCATCATAATAGTATTAGGAATTTTAACTTCTGTTGTAAAGCAGGTGGAGGCAGGGCAAACAGGAGTTCAAACATTATTTGGCAAAGTAGATGATCGCGTATTGGAAAGCGGTTTAAATTTTATTAATCCGTTGGTGGAGGTAACCACTTTTGATATTAAAACACAAAACTATACGATGTCCGGTGTACATGATGAAGGAGATAAAGGAGGAGATGATGCCATACGAGTATTATCGGCAGACGGGCTGGAAGTAATCATTGATCTTACGGTTCTATACCGAGTAATTCCATCACAGGCACCAAGAATATTAAAAGAAATAGGTTCCGATTATAAAAATACCATTGTAAGGCCTATTACGCGTACTAAAATACGTGACAACGCCGTATATTATGATGCCGTTTCTCTTTACTCAACAAAAAGAGACGAGTTTCAGAGCAGGATCTTTAAAGGGATCGAAAAAGATTTTAAAGGCAGGGGACTTGTTTTAGAGCAATTACTTGTTCGGAATATTACACTGCCTCAATCCGTAAAAATTGCCATTGAATCAAAAATAAATGCAGAACAGGATGCTCAAAAAATGCAATTTGTTCTACAAAAAGAAAAACAGGAGGCGGAACGAAAGCGTGTAGAAGCGCAGGGCATTGCTGATTATCAGAAAATAATAAATACAGGCTTAAGTGACCAACAATTACAATATGAAATGATAAAAGCCAACAAGGAAATTGCTACTTCGCCTAATGCGAAAGTAATTATATTGGGAAACAGTAAGGGTATGCCGATGATATTAAATGATAAGTAAAAAATACCGGGAAAACCAAACTTAAAAATATAAAATGGAAAAAGTTGATTTACAAAAATTAAGTTTCGCCGGTTTTCTTGTTTCTATCGGTATCGTTTTTGGAGATATAGGTACCTCACCGTTATATACGTACACAGCCATTATAGGAAACCAACCCATTACCGAATTAATTGCACTTGGCGGGGTGTCGGCTATTTTTTGGACGCTAACATTTCAAACAACTATTAAATATGTATTTATAACCTTACGTGCGGATAATAAAGGCGAAGGTGGTATTTTTTCATTATATACCTTAATAAGGAAATACCGTCGGTGGTTATTGTTTCCTGCTATTGCGGGCGGAAGCTTTTTATTGGCTGACAGCATCATTACACCTCCTATTTCAGTTTCATCCGCTATGGAAGGGCTAAAGCCAAGTTTTCCAGATATTCCCATTATTCCGATTGTTATTTCCATTATCGTTTTATTATTTATCATTCAACGTAAAGGAACTTCGTTTATCGGTAAATTATTTGGACCGGTAATGATTGTGTGGTTTACTATGATTGCCCTTTTGGGAATTGGAGAATTAGCAGGAAGTTTTTCCGTGTTCAAAGCATTAAATCCTTATTATGCTTATAAACTGTTAGCCGAACATCCGGGAGGATTTTGGCTTTTGGGAGGAGTATTTTTATGCACAACCGGGGCAGAAGCCCTGTATTCTGATCTGGGACATTGCGGAAGAAAAAACATTCAAATAAGTTGGTTATATGTAAAAGTATGTTTGATTCTGTGTTACTTTGGACAAGCGGCTTGGTTATTAAAACATATCGGAACACAGTTAACAGATGTAAGTCCGTTTTTTGGATTAGTGCCACATTGGTTTATTTTTCCCGCAATAGCGGTAGCAACACTTGCAACCATTATAGCAAGCCAAGCATTAATAAGCGGCTCCTTTACTTTAGTAGCCGAAGCCATACGGCTTAACCTATGGCCAAAACTAAGAGTTATTTTTCCTTCCGATGTTATAGGGCAGCTATATATCCCTGCAATTAATTGGTTGTTAATGTTTGGTTGTATAACAGTTGTACTGTATTTTAGAGAATCTAAAAACATGGAGGCGGCTTTCGGCCTGTCGGTTACACTTACCATGTTAATGACAACAATTTTGTTAAGCTTTTATTTATACGTTAAAAAAATAAATAGAGTGGCAGTTTTTACTTTACTCATACTCTTTCTCATTATTGAAGGTGCTTTTCTTACCGCCAATCTTAAAAAATTTATGCATGGCGGTTGGGTTACACTATCACTTGGTGTTTTAATATTTGCGATCATGTATATTTGGTATAGAGCAGGTGAAATTAAACGCGGTTTACAAAAATTAGTTGAACTTGAACCATTTATACCGGTACTTAAAGAACTAAGCAATGATGCAGCGGTTCCAAAATACGCAACCAATTTGGTTTACTTAACCTCGTCGGGCAGCAGTAAAAAAATTGAAGACAGTACGATCCATTCCATTCTTTACAGGCAACCTAAAAGAGCAGATATATATTGGTTTGTACATATTGATGTGGTGGATGAACCATTTAAAATGTCATACACCGTAGATATTATTGAACCTGAAGAAGTAGTATATATATCATTTAAATTAGGGTTTAGGGTAGCACCAAAAATAAATTCTTTATTCAGGAAAGTGGTGGAAGAAATGGTTCTTAAAAAAGAAGTAAATATTCAAAGCCGTTATACATCACTCGATAAGCATAATATTACCGGTGATTTTAAATTTGTAATTACTCAACGCTTTTTATCATTTGAAAATGAACTGTCTTTTAGTAATGATTTTATTTTAAAAGTATATTTCTTTTTAAAGAAGATTAGTTTGCCGGATGAAAAAGAATATGGGTTAGACTATAGCAACTTAATTATCGAAAAATTACCGCTCATCTTAACAACGCCCAAACATTCTAAACTTCAAAGAGAAGAATAATGTCAGAGGCAGAAGAAAAAGAGAAAAATGTAGAATATTTTCTGGAATTGATCAAAAAATCAAAGAGGGGAAAATTCAAAGTTTACATTGGTATGAGTGCGGGTGTCGGTAAAACCTTCCGAATGCTGCAGGAAGTACAAACCCTTGTAAAAAATAACATACGTGTACAAATAGGATTTATTGAAACTCATTACCGCTCAGAAACACACGCTCTGTTAGAAGGCTTGCCAATAATACCGCGAAAAAAAGTATTTTACAAAGGTAAGGAATTGGAAGAAATGGATGTACAGGCCATTATTACCGCGCACCCCGAAGTAGTAATTGTAGATGAATTAGCGCATACAAATATCCCGGGGTCTAAAAATGAAAAACGTTGGCAGGATGTAGTTGAATTATTAGAAAGTGGTATCAATGTGATAAGCGCGGTTAATATTCAGCATATAGAAAGCCTTGCCGGTGAAATTCAAAATATTACAGGAATAGCGGTTCAGGAAAGAGTACCCGATAAGGTGCTTAAAATGGCTGACGAAGTCGTAAATATTGACTTAACGGCCGATGAATTAATAAACCGTTTAAAGGAAGGTAAAATATATGATGCTTCAAAAATAGAAACGGCTTTAAAAAACTTTTTTCAATCCGAAAAGATTTTACAGTTACGCGAGCTTGCTTTAAGAGAAGTGGCTTCACAGGTAGAACGCAAAATTGAATTAGAAGTTTTGTCACCGGCAAGAATACGCTCAGAAAAATTTTTAGCTTGCATAAGCTCTACAGATGAATCTGCAAAAAAAGTGATAAGGAAAACAGCAAGGCTGGCATCCTATTATAATTCGCAATGGAAAGTATTATATGTACAAACCCCTCACGAAGACTCTGATAAAATAGTATTGTCTAAGCAAAGGCACTTAATAAATAATTTTAAACTGGCTACAGAACTGGGAGCCGAAATTATTCAGCTTAAAAATAAAAACATCTCAAAAAGTGTGTTTGATGTAGCCTTACAGCATAAAATAACAACCATCTGTATCGGGAAACCTCAGTTTAGTTTAATGAAATCAATACTAAGCAACACCATTATAGATAAACTGCTCATTAAACTAACAGGTACAGATATTGACCTTATAATTCTTTCATAATGAAATTAAAAATAAAAACAAAATTAAGCTTAGGACTTGGTTTTCTCTTTGCCGTAATTATATTAATTGGCGGTGTCGGTGTCAATTATATAAATACCATCGCAAACCAGTCGAAAGAAATATTAAAAGATAACTATGAATCTATACAATATGCTGAGTTAATGATGCAGAATATAGATGCCGCGGATACGGACAGCGCAGTGTTTTTTAAAAGATTTGATACAACTCTGAAATTACAAGAAAGCAATGTAACTGAGATCGGGGAAAAAGACTATACTGCAGAAGTACGATTGGAATTTAACCACATGAGGAATAAAGCAATTTCAACCGCAAGCCTTTTAAAGTTAAAAAAAGACCTCTATAACATAACAGATTTAAATATGCAGGCCATTTTAAGAAAGAATAACCAGGCGCAGGCAACAGCTGAGCGGGTATTAGCATATATTGGGGTCATTGGCGGGTTATGCTTTCTTATTGTGTTTACATTTATTATAAATTTCCCGGGCTATATTGCTGATCCAATCAGGGAATTAACTGTAAGTATTAAACAGATCTCAAATAAAAATTATCATCAACGCCTGCATTTTAAGTCTAATGATGAATTTGGAGAATTAGCGGAAGCTTTTAATGCTATGGCGGCAGAACTCGAACACTATGAAAACAGTAATCTTGCGAAAATACTTTTCGAAAAAACACGTATTGAAGCTATCATTAATAATATGAAGGATGCTATTGTAGGGTTAAATGAAAAACGGATGGTTTTGTTTGCTAACATTAAAGCCGCACAATTATTGGGAATGCACGAAAAAGATATGGTTGGTAAATATGCCCCCGACGTAGCGCTAAATAATGATTTAATGAGGCTGCTTCTTAGTAAAGAACTAACCATTAAACCCATAAAAATTTTTGCAGACGGTAAAGAAAGTTACTTTACAAAAGAAAATGTATCAATTGTTTCAGAAGAAAAACCAATCGGCGAAGTAATATTGCTGAAAAACATAACACAATTTCAGGAATTAGATCTGGCAAAAACTAATTTTATCGCTACTATCTCACACGAACTTAAAACACCTATTGCATCTATTAAACTAAGCTCAAAATTATTGGAAGACACTAGAGTAGGGGAGTTAAATGAAGAGCAAAAACAACTGGTAAATAATATAAAAGGTGATTCTGAAAGACTTTTAAAAATTACCGGTGAAGTATTGAATATGGCACAGGTTGAAACAGGAAAGATTCAATTGAATTTTCAAAAGGTAGATTCAAAAGACATTGTTAAATATGCCGTTGAGTCCTTAAAATTTCAGGCAGAACAAAAACATATAAAACTTGAGTTAGAAATAGAAAATAATTTACCGAGAGTAAATGCCGATTTGGAAAAAACCGCTTGGGTCATGGTTAATCTGTTGAGCAACGCCATTCGCTATTCGCCTGAAAAAGAAATCATTAAAATAAATGTTAGCCAAACAAACGATTTAATTAAGTTTTCTATTCAGGACTTTGGTAAAGGCATTGATCCTAAATATAGTGATAAGGTCTTTGACAGGTTTTTTCAAATACCGGGAAGCAATAAAAACGGAACCGGTTTAGGATTGGCTATTGCTAAAGAATTTATCATTGCTCAAAATGGACACATAGGCTTAAAAAGTGAATTAGGAAAAGGGACTACGTTTTACTTTCAAATTCCTGTTGTTACGTTTACGGATGGCTACGAAAATAAATGGCCTATTACCGGTGAGAAACCGGAAGTAAAATTATAATGTTTTCAATAAATTTTTTATTGGGCTAACCGATTTTTAAGTAAATATTCCGGATCATTTTTTGGAAGTCTCCATAAAAAAGCCTCAACACAGTTAACTGTTAAGGCTCTTTTATACAATATAACTAAAGTTTATTTTAGTAAAGCGAGCTCCAACACTTCATTCATTTGGCTCACATAATGAAACTTAAGGCCTTTTAAATAAGAAGCATTAATATCATCAATATCTTTTTTATTATCGGCGCATAAAATAATTTCTTTAATGCCGGCACGTTTTGCTGCCAGTATTTTTTCTTTTATTCCGCCAACAGGTAGTACTTTTCCACGTAATGTAATTTCACCTGTCATAGCTAAATTCTTTTTAACCTTGCGTTTTGTTAATGCTGATGTAATAGAGGTTAACATGCTCACGCCCGCGCTCGGCCCGTCTTTTGGCGTAGCCCCTTCAGGAACATGTATGTGGATATTGTAATTTTCAAACACATCGGCATCAATATTCAACGCTTCATTATGTGCTTTAATATATTCCAAGGCAAGTGTTGCGCTTTCCTTCATCACATCACCTAAATTACCGGTTAGCGTTAACTTCGAGCCTTTGCCCTTTGATAAGCTTGTTTCAATAAATAGAATATCACCGCCAACCTGTGTCCATGCAAGGCCTGTAACCACACCGGGCACGTCATTGCCTTGGTATTTAGCTTTTTCGTGTGACGGCCCCAGTATTTTAGAAATAACTTCTTCCGTTATTTTAGGAAGTTCATTTTCTTTTACAACGTGAACGGCTACATTCCGGGCAATTTTCGACAAGCGTTTTTCTAAAGCGCGTACACCGCTTTCAGCGGTATAATTTTCAATAATAAATTCAAGCTGTTTATCGCTTAATTTTAACTGCGCTTTTTTTAATCCGTTCTCTTCAATTTGTTTCGGTAATAAATGTTGTTTGGCAATTTCAATTTTTTCTTCCACAGTATAACCGCTCACATCAATAATTTCCATACGGTCGCGCAGGGCAGGTTGTATGGTAGATAAATTATTGCAGGTGGCTATGAACATGACTTTGCTGAGATCATAATCATTCTCTAAAAAATTATCATAAAACGTAGAATTTTGTTCAGGGTCTAATACTTCCAATAAAGCGGAAGAAGGATCACCATGGTAATCGCTTCCTACTTTATCAATTTCATCTAAAATAAATACAGGGTTTGATGACTGTACTTTTTTAAGATTTTGTAAGATCCTTCCGGGCATAGCGCCTATGTATGTTTTACGATGCCCGCGAATTTCACTTTCATCTTTTAACCCGCCAAGGCTCATACGCACATATTTTCGGCCTATGGCTTTTGCAATACTTTTTCCCAATGATGTTTTACCAACTCCCGGAGGGCCGTATAAACAAAGGATAGGGGCTTTAAGATCGCCTTTTAATTTTAGGACTGCGAGGTGTTCTAAAATTCGTTCTTTCACTTTCTCCAATCCAAAATGGTCTTCATCTAATATTTTCTCCGCGTGTTTTAAATCGAAATTATCTTTTGTGTATTCTCCCCATGGCAGGTCCAGCAATAGTTCCACATAATTGGTTTGTACACCAAACTCGGCTGAATTAGGGTTCATCCGTTCAAGCTTGCTGATCTGTTTTTCAAATACCTCTGCTATTTCCGTATTCCACTTTTTAGTTAAAGCCCGTTCTCTTAACTCTTCAATGTCCTGCTCATGACTTTTTTCGCCAAGCTCTTCCTGAATGGTTTTTATTTGCTGATGTAAAAAATAATCGCGTTGTTGTTTATCAATGTCAACCTTTACTTTATTCTGGATCTGGTTTTTTAATTCCAACATTTGCAGATCCTTACTTAAATGGGTTAACACCATTGTTGCTCTTTCCTTTAAATTTGGCACTTCCAGCATGCTTTGTTTTTCGGCTGAAGAAGCATTCATATTAGAGGAAATAAAGTTTACCATAAAGTTTTGGCTCTCAATATTATTTAATGCGAAGCCTGCCTCTGTTGGTATGTGTGATGATTTTTGAATAATTTGTAAGGCTGTATCTTTTAAGCCCGATACAATTGCTTGAAATTCTTCATCATCCTGTTCGGGCCGTGTCTCTTCAAACGACTGTGTTTTTGCTTTATAATAAGGATCGGTTTGAGTAAACTCTTTTATTTTAAAACGCTTTTTACCTTGTATAATAACAGTTGTATTACCATCGGGCATGCGAAGCATTTTAATAATTTTTGCAACTGTACCTATTGTGTACAGATCATCCGGTTCAGGATCTTCAACCGTATCATTTCTTTGAGTAACTACGCCAATTGTTTTGTCACCCTTGTAGGCCTCTTTAATTAAATTAATGGATTTATCACGGCCAACCGTAATGGGAATCACTACGCCGGGGAATAAAACAGTATTTCTGAGCGGCAATATTGACAGTACATCCGGTACTTTTTCGGCATGCATACTGTCTTCATCTTCGCTGGAAAGCAGGGGAATAAAATCGGTATCCTCGTCCATTAATGGCTCAAAGGGCAGTTTATCGTTATTTCTAAAAAAAGTCATGGATTTAGCTCTATAATTACCTTACAATATACGATTATTGTGCCATTGGTGTTTTACGACTTTGTGTCAGACGCTAAAAATTCTTTAAGGTTGCAAAATAGGATCTTAAAAAATTTAGCTCAATTAATAGATGTGAAAAATTAATTAAAAAGTACTATTTTTGCGGCGTTGAATAGGGAATTTGGTTTAAATCCAAAACTGTACCCGCAGCTGTAAGTTCTATTAAATAGGTTATGCATTGGCCACTGAAATTAAAAGGTCGGGAAGGCGCATAAATAAGAACAAGTCAGAAAACCTGTCAATAAAATCAATGTCGAGGGTCTCGGGAATTAAGACTTGTAAAGGCATTGTACCTATTTTAATGAAACCTATTATTTCTTTCAGTTTACTGATCAGCGCTTTAGCCTGTCATTATAATTCAGTTGCTCAATTTGCGCCTGCCGCCGGGCAGCCCGGCACTACAGCTGTTTACAAAGACAGTTCATTATGTATTGGTTGGGCAACCAAATGCCACATAGTGAGAGGCCTCCAAGACATTTCTGTTTCTTCCGGGGCATACGCCAACGTGGGCGACAGCACTTCCGCTTTAGGAAAAGCAGGAACTACAGGTGTAGTGAGCCTTGGGGACGGAGGTGCTGCAACGTTGCAATTTACAAATGTGATCATAGATGGCCCGGGGCCTGATTTAGCTGTATTTGAAAATAGCTTTAACGATACATTTTTAGAGTTGGCTTTTGTGGAAGTAAGCAGTGACGGCATTCATTTTTTTAGGTTCCCCGCTGTAAGTAATACAGATACAACCACTCAAACCGGTGGTTTTGGTACTACCGACCCCACTAAAATTAATAACCTTGCCGGAAAATACAGGGCACAGTACGGTACACCCTTTGACCTGGCTGATATACCAGATACGCCTTTGTTAAATAAACAGGCAATTACTCACGTAAAAGTAATAGATGTGGTAGGCTGCCTGCAAAATCAATATTGCACTCGCGATGCCAATCAACAAAAAGTAAATGACCCGTGGCCTACAGCCTTTGGCAGTGGGGGTTTTGACCTTGATGCTGTTGGTGTATTAAACCATCAAATCCCAACTTCCATAAAAAATTCTTATTTAACTTCTATTACTGTATATCCAAACCCTTCAACAGATGTATTGTACATTTCAGTAGATATATCTAAAAGCTATACAGTTTCTGTTTTAAACTTATTGGGAGAAATTGTTTTGCAACCCGAAACTAAACTAAGTAATTCTTATTTATCTGTCGCTGAATTGCAGCAGGGGATTTATATACTTAATATCACAGTTGGCAGTAACCAAAAACAATTAAAGTTTATAAAGTCATAACTCTTTGATCCCATCCTTGCCATGTGTAAAGGTAGTTAAGCACTATTAATCAATGTAAATAGTTTCTTGAGCAGTAGAGGATGTTTTACTTTCTAGATGTTAATGAACACAGGGAAATTGTTCGTGCTCTCAATAAGGTGTGTTATAATTCCTCTTTTCTGTCATCATCTATGTGCCTATGTGGTTAACATTCACGAGAACCACGACTTGAACGTGCCATAAAAAAACAGGAAAATAAAATAAAAGGTAAAACACCAAAAAACACCTGATACACTTAAATAAAGGATCACTTTTTTCTTATCTTTATAAAAACGCTCTGCTAAAAATGCGCCTATCGGTATAGATAATAAAATAGGTGTTAGAGCTGCTATACCTACTAACCCGAAACGATGCTTAATCCTTATAACACGTCGGTTCGATTTGGTGAATATTTTTTTCGGATGTTTGGAGGAAAACCATTTATCTTTTAATGTATTCCACCATTTTAAGATCCCGGCGCTTAAATAGGTAAATACAATTGTGCCAACTACGGCTCCGGTACAGCTGCTCAAAAGCGCCATAAAATAATTATATTTATAAATAGCTATTACAGCGGGGATTCCTATTTTGGATAATGAAATTGTACAGGCCAGTGCCGCGGAAATAAATTTCCATATTTCAGTACTATCCATGGTTCGGTTTTAAATTAAAAACTGTGAAATTATATTTTTTCGCCAAAGGCAAGATCTCCGGCATCGCCTAAGCCCGGCACAATGTAAGAATGAGCGGTAAGCTCTTCATCTACCGCACCACACCAAATGGTAAAGTTTTGTGTGGGCATATTGGCCTTAACAAAATCAACGCCCTGCTTGCTGCTGATAGCGGAAACAATGTGCACATGCCTTGGAGTTCCTTTTGCCAAAATAGCTTTATAAGCTAATACAATAGAGGCACCTGTGGCTATCATCGGATCACACATAATTAATGTTTTATCTTCAATGCCGGGGCTTGATACATATTCCACGTGAATATCAAAGGTATTATCTTTATGGTGCCTTCTGTAAGCAGAAATGAAGGCATTGTCCGCACGGTCAAAATAATTTAAAACCCCCATGTGTATGGGTAAGCCTGCGCGCAAAATAGTAGCTATAACAGGTTGCGCTTTTAAGTGGCTTGTTTGCGAAATGCCTAAAGGTGTGATGGTATCACGCGTTTCATAATCCATTGTTTTAGAAATTTCATACCCTATAATTTCCCCGATGCGCTCTAAATTTTTTCTGAACCGCATACTGTCTGTTTGAATAGTTGTATCGCGAAGCTCAGCAATAAACTGATTAAAAATAGAGTTTTGTTGGGAAAGGATATGGACCATGTGCGTTGAAATTAGTAAATAAATAAGGCGTTTTTAATGATTTAAATATAGTATAAATTTATTTTGTATTTATGGACTTTGTGAAAATTTAGTCATTTAAATACTTTTAATTTTTTCTTTTTTGCCGGCGAGGTAAACCCCTGTAATAATAAAGCCTGCAGATACTAATTTGATCGGACTCAGAGTGTCTTTTCCCCAAGCAACAGCAATAAGAGTAGCTAGGAAGGGTTGTAAGTATATATACATACTTACTACAGATGAGCTTAATGATTTTAAGGCGAACATATTCAGTAAATAAGCCAAGAAGGTGGTAGCTATTACCACAAAGGCCATTGCAAAAATTGTTTGTGACTGTAAATGTATCCAATCCACTTTAAAAAGGTCAGGGAAACCAATAGGAAACACATATATAAACCCAAATAAAAACACCCATTTCATAACAGTTACTGTTTGGTATTTTTGCATAAAGGGCTTTGCCATTACCACAAACGCCGCCCAGGATAAGGAGTTTACCAAGGTCATAATGTCTCCTGTAATAGTTTCACTACCTATGTAAAAATTTCCGTTAGCTTTAAATAATAATAAGGTTAGTGCGCCGCATATTCCAAAGCCGAGTCCTGTAAGTTTTATGGAAGTTATGTTTTCTTTTAATATAAAACCGGTAAAGAGCATAACTGCAATGGGATTGCTTACCATAATAATAGCGGAGTTTATGGGTGTAGATAAACTCAGACCCCATAAAAAAAAGATTTGATTTACAGAAACACCAAACAGTGCCAGGAGCATTAATTTTTTTAGGTCTTTCTTTTCTACTTTTTCAGGCTTAAGAGCAAAAGAGATGAGCCAGAATAAAATAAAAGCACCTCCCACACGCATCATCACTAAGCCAAACGGACTAATGTGGTTTGGCATCAGATCTTTGGCAATGGAATAATTTAACGCGTAAATTACCTGTGCTGCAAATAAAGAAATATGGGCTTTAAAAGTAGGGGACATTCGGGTAGTAAATATGCGGTATTATTCTCAAATTAGCGCCATGCTTTTTACCGACGCATTAAAAAATACTATTGAATTTAAAGCTTATCCAAAGCGGATCATATCGCTTGTTCCGTCGCAAAGCGAATTGTTGTGGGAGCTTGGGTTAAAAAATGAAATAGTCGGGATTACTAAGTTTTGTATTCACCCAAAAATAATGTTTGAAACAGTTACAAGAGTAGGGGGAACTAAAACGTTGAGTATTGAAAAGATCCGTGTTTTAAAGCCCGATCTTATTATAGGAAATAAAGAGGAAAATGACAGAACACAGATAGAAGCTTTGCAAAAAGAATTTAAGGTTTGGATGAGCGATATTTATAATTTAGAGGATGCCCTGAAGACAATTGATGCGATTGGAGAATTGACCGATACAGCCCGTAAAGCAAAAGATATTTCAGCTTCTGTAAAAATTTCATTTGATTCATTAAGTACATCCAAAAAAAGCGTTTTATATTTAATATGGAAACCTTATATGGCAGCCGGTAAAGCAACCTTTATTGGTGATATGATTCATAGAATAGGTTGGGAAAATGTAATTGAAAAAAAGGATTCACGCTACCCCGAACTAACACTTGAAAACATAAAACAGTTAGCTCCCGAAATTATTCTTTTATCCTCAGAACCTTTTTCTTTTAAGCAAAAGCATGCCGACGAATTACAGGCAGCGCTTCCTAATGCTAAAATAGTGTTAGTAGACGGAGAACTATTCAGCTGGTATGGCAGCAGGCTGTTAAAAAGCGCCGCCTATTTTAATGAGCTTTTAAGAAGTATTGCTTAACAGAATTTCACTTTCCATTATTTAACGATCCTCGATACAATTTTTGCAGGGACATCCTGCAAGCTTGCAGGACAAAAAGGATAAATTACCCTTAACATTTTCCACTTTTCATTATACCTCACCCTTGTATCGTCATCACAGGTATAGGGCTGTAAAATGCCATGGCATTGGTAGTGCTGAAACTGAAGAAACTGTGAAGGATAGAATGTTTTTTTGGCTCTACAATAATTATATCAATTTCATGATGCTTAATAAAATTTAATAATCCGTCAGCAGCATTGTTTTCGGCTATCATATAGGTTTTATGAGCAACGTTTTCTAAACTGTTCTCAACATAATTATCAATTTGTGATTCTTTTTTGTTTAATTCGTGGTTTTCGGGAATAACATGAAGAACGTGCAAAGTCGCGTCAAATAAGGTGCTTATATATTTTACTTTAATCAAGGATGTACTGTTTATGATATGCTTATTATAATCGCAGGCATAGGCAATGTTTTTTATTTTTTTATAGGATGCGTTTGGCGGAACAATGATCAAGGGGTTACTTATGTTCCTGGCAACAGATACGGAAGTGCTTCCAATAATATTTTTCATAAACACACTTCCATGTCCGTCAATGCCACCAATAGTAAGATTGATGTGGTGGACGTTGCAAAATTCAGTGATTACATCCGTTGGGTTTCCCATTTCACAATGATATTCAATTTGTTTAATAAGAGGTTCCCGTTTTTTAATATCAGCCGCTATTTGACCAATGGCTTTTTCGTGGTCTTTATAAGCTTCTGTAATCGAATAACCTGACAGTCCGAATTCTGAACTCATTACAGGGATCTGGTTAATGTGTAATAATACTAAATCGGCAGACAAGTATTTAGCCACTTCAATACCATAATTTAAAGCACTTTGCGATGTTTCCGTAAAATCGTATGGGACAAGTATTTTTTTCATAAGTATTAAATTTAGAAGGTATAATATTTATTATACCCGATGGAATGAACGGATACGGTATAGATTATGGACGTAAAAGTCAGGCTCCTGATAAGAAGATTATTTTTAACTTTAATAAGAACGTTACCGATTAATGCATTCAAATTTCATACCTTCACAAACCGCGTTAAAGTGATGTAGCTCTATGGACCAAGGCCTTATTAAAATACGAACCATGAAGGTGGTTTTGATAGTTGGAACTATTTTAATGGGGTTGAAATTCCTTGCTTATTATTTTACGAATTCAGGCGCTATTTTAACCGACGCCATAGAGTCTATTGTTAATGTACTGGCAGGTTCCTTTGCCTTATACAGCCTGTATTATGCTGCAAAACCAAAAGATGAAGACCATCCTTACGGCCACGGTAAAATTGAATTTTTATCTACCGGGGTAGAGGGTGGCATGATTTGTATTGCAGGATTGGCCATGATCGTTAAAGGTGTGGCATCTTTTATACAACCGCATGAATTGCAAAATATAAGTATCGGTGTATGGATCTCTGTTTTTTCGGGGGCCGTTAATTATTTACTCGCAAGAGTTTTAATTAAAAAAGGAACCGATCTTAATTCTTCCACCATGTTGTCCGACGGTAAACATTTACTCACAGATACCTGGAGCAGCGCAGGTGTTGTAGCCGGTTTAATTCTCATTTATTTTACCCAATTATTTTGGATCGATTATGTGATCACTGTCCTGTTAGGCGGTTTTATTTCTTATACAGGCGTTCAGTTGGTTAAAGAGTCAGTTACCAATTTACTGGATAAAGCCGATTACGGTAAAATTGAACATGTTATTAAAATATTGGATTCTAAACGCAAGGCAAGCTGGATCGATATTCATAATTTGAGGGTCGTAAAGTACGGGTCGGTTGTTCATGTCGATTGCCACATGACATTGCCTTGGTACTACACCTTAGAGGAAGCACATACGGAAGTAGATGCCGTGGATAAGCTTGCCACGCAAGAGTTTAATCATGAAATAGAATTTTTCATTCATTCAGATCCCTGTCTTCCCAAATCTTGTTTTATATGCACAATGGAACGTTGTAAAGTGCGCAGGCACGATTTTGTAAAACGGTTGGAATGGGATATGGGTAATGTGTTACCGGATGCCAAGCATACGATTTAAATATCTTTATGAAATAATTTTCGTGTAGAGGTACTGATGTCCCTGAAATAACTGATTGTTATTTTATTGGATAACATCGTTTGTAAAAAAATATCATTGCTGATCTCCTTATCAACAGTTACAACCGATGTAGTGCCCGAATCTTCTATTTTTACGGAGTAACTTGCAAAGATCTGCTGCAATTGTTCCCTGTTAAAGCTCCCTGCCACTTCAAACGTATTGGTTACACGCTCAGTGGCAAAGGCATTTTGATTACCGTTATAAATGGTTTCACCCTGTTTTATAAAAATAATATTATCCGAAATACTTTCCACCTCGTGTAATTGCTGTGAGCTTAATACAATGCTTAAAGGAAATTTATCTGATCTTACAAAAAAGGTAAGGTCTTGCAGGAACAGCTGCTGTGCATTGATATCAAGATTTGCCAATGGCTCGTCCAATAAAATTAATTTGGGGCGGCGCATAATAGTTTTAGCAAGTTCAAAGCGTAAACGGTATCCGCCGGATAACTCACTCCATTTTAGATCGCGGAATTTATCTAATCCCAATCTAAATAAAATATATTCTATTTGCTTATTGTTCTCCACATTTTTAATACCATGTATGCTTGCAAAAAAACGAAGGTTATCCAACAGGCTGCCGTACCAACGCGGAATACGTTGCGGTATAAAAACAAATTCAGATTTTACATGATACCAATTTGCATCATCGGCATTTAAAGCAGGGTAGGTAATGTGCCCTGTATCGCTTGATAATTCGCCCGCTAAAATTCTCAGTAAGGTTGTTTTTCCATTCCCGTTCTCTCCAACAATACCGGTTATTTGCCCGAATTTTAATTGAACATTTAAAGGCTTTAATACAAAAGGTGAGCGTCCGTTTATAAAACGTTTACTAATATTTTGTGCGTCACACACTAAGGCGGAATTATTATTTTGGGGATATGAAAACGGAACTTCTTTTATAGAATTTAAAAGCGCCTTCGCTTCTTTATTAAGCCCGGGTTTAGATTCGTCGGTACCATATAAATAGGATTTCCTGAAATTATAGATCTGCTTTTCAACAGTTTGATTTAAATTATATTCTATTGACATATCTAACAGCTTGCGCGACAATTGGCTATAATCGCCTTGGTCTGCCAATGTATGAAGCTCGTCTTGTAAATTAACCGGCATAATAATTTTTTAACGCGTTTTAATTTCTATTATAGTGTTGTAGAACAATGTTGAATGTCACTTTGCGTGGTGCTTAACCGGTCTTTACAAGCGCAGTATCAAGAAGCGTTTGCGATACATTTACAAGAGGCAGGTACTAAACATTCGAACTGACAAATTTTACACTATTCAACAACATCCTATTCTACTTTAAATTTAAGCAATTTCTTTTGCTTTCGCATTTAAAAAAAGCAAGGCTTCTTCTCTTTCATTTGGTATAATGCCGTCTAAAATAGCATCTTTTAAAGCATTTTTTAAATCACCCACCAATTTGCAAGGCGGTAGTTTAAAAATGGACATAATCTCTTCGCCGCTCACCGGTGGCTGCCAGTTTCTTAATTTATCTTTCTCTTCAAGCTCAATTAATTTTTCTCTTACCAAACCGAAATTATGTAAATAACGCTTTACTTTATTAGGGTTTTTAGTGGTAATGTCTGCCTCACATAAAGCCATCAGGTCGTCCACATCATCGCCGGCTTCAAACAACACACGCCTTACGGCACTGTCGGTAATTTCTGTTTTGGCTAAAACAATGGGCCGTAAATGCAACAATACTAATTTCTGCACATACTTCATCCTGTCATTTAATGGCAGGCGCAACGCCTCAAATATTTTAGGGACCATGCGCGCGCCTTTTACCTCATGGCCGTGAAAGGTCCAGCCATGCTCGGGTTCAAAGCGTTTGGTAGGCGGCTTTGCAATATCATGTAAAATAGCGGCCCATCTTAACCAAAGGTTGTCGCTTTTTTTAGCAACGTTATCCAACACTTCCAATGTATGGTAAAAATTATCCTTATGTGATTTTCCATCGATGGTTTCAACACCGTGAAGCTTCATCATTTCGGGAAATATCAATTCTAATAATCCGGTATCCGATAATAATTTAAAACCTACTGACGGAACAGGCGAAAGAATAATTTTATTCAGCTCATCTACAATTCGCTCTTTCGAAATAATACTGATGCGCGATTTGGTTTTTGAAATGGCTTCTAAAGAATTTGATTCTATCGTGAAATTAAGCTGTGTGGCAAAGCGAATGGCGCGCATCATCCGCAAAGGGTCGTCGCTGTAGGTGATTTCGGGATCTAAAGGCGTCCGGATTATTTTGTGTTCAATATCATGTATTCCGCCAAACGGATCGAGCAATACTCCAAAGTTAGATTTGCTTAAACCTATTGCCAGGGCGTTCATTGTAAAGTCACGGCGGTTTTGATCGTCGGCCAATGTTCCATTCTCTACAATGGGCTTACGTGAATTTCGGTTGTATGATTCTTTTCTTGCACCCACAAATTCTATTTCAATATCACCTGTTTTTACCTGCGCTGTTCCAAAATTTTTAAAGACGGATAAATGGGCTTTGTCTTCACCGATTTTTTTATAAACCAATTCAGCGAGTTCAATTCCTTTCCCAATCGTCACCACATCAATGTCTTTACCGGGGCGGTTTAAAAAGATATCACGCACAAAGCCGCCAATTACATAAGCATCCACATTAAGTTGGGCTGCACAATCGGCAATAGTATTAAATACAGGATGGCTTAAGTGTTTTTTCACCTTGTAAAATTAGGGCATTTTTTGAGTTAAAAGCGGAAAAAATACTTTCCGGGAAACGTGTACCGTAAATTAATTTGCATTGTATTTTATAAGCTTGTCTTCAAAAAACAGGTCTTTTTGCCCGGCGTGCATTTTCATATTAATTAATAATTCTTCGCATCCGTTGCTTAATGTCGTTATTCTGATGTCATTGATTAATTTAAAAATGTCTGTGTAAGTGCCCTCCACCACTGTTTCAAAAGGACATACCATGTATTTCAATCCTGAAGCTTTTATAAGGGCAATCGCTTTATCGATCATCTCAATTTTATCGGCGCTGTATTTTGTAGGCAGTAATTGTATGGTGACGTTTATTTTTGAATTTTCCATATTAAATAGTTAGTGCGGCCATTTTAGAAGCCATTGTATTAATCAGATCATTTAATGGTTTTTCTGCCATTACTTTTATAAAAGGGTTCATGTCACCTTCGAGCTGAACATTTGTTTGATTATTCTCTAAAAAATGAATGTGTAAGGTAAATACAAACTTTGCCAAACCCAGTGTTTCATAGGTTATACGGGTTTTGGGAATTCGCTCTTTAATTTTAATGGTTAACGGCACCATACCTATAATTCCAAAGGAACATTGCTGATCTGTACATTCAAAATTTTCAATTTTATCGTCGGGCAATAAATGTTTAAAATTGTTGAAGTCGCCCATAAAATCATACAAGCTATCAGTAGGTGATTTTGTTGCGTGTGTTTGGCTTAGTAAGCTGAAGTATGACACAGAATAAATTTTATTGGTTCCAGGTAGACGGGCTTTCTCTCCATTTTTTTAATGGCTCCAAATCGTTTTCGGTAATGTAATTATGTTTTAACGCCACTTCAATTAAGGTGTTGTAATCACATAAAGTGCTTGTTAAACATTTTGCTTTTTTAAAATTTTGTGTTGCTTCATTAAAGCCGTAAGTGAAAATAGCCACCATGCCTTTTACATTACACCCTTTTTCTCTTAAGGCTTCAATAGCTTTAATACTGCTGCCTCCCGTAGAAATAAGATCTTCGATCACCACTACATTTTGTCCTTTTTCAACTTCACCTTCCACCATATTTGTAAGGCCGTGTTTTTTTGCTTCACTGCGAACATACACAAACGGTAAGCCCATTTCCTGCGCTACTAAAGCGCCCTGTGCAATACCACCGGTTGCAACACCTGCAATAACATCGGGCTTTGCATATTTTTCGTTTATTTCGTTTACAAATTGCTGACGGATAAATGTGCGTATTTGAGGATACGATAATGTTTTACGGTTATCGCAATAAATAGGGGATTTCCATCCCGAGGCCCATGTAAAAGGTTGTTCGGGCTGAAGTTTTATTGCTTTGATTTGTAATAAAAATTCGGCAATTTTATGCGCAGAGTCGTCAAAAGGTGTCATTGTCATAGGACGACAAAAATAACCGGATTTAAGCTTCTAAATACATCAAATTATGAACATCACTATCTATTATTATTCAAAAAAAATTACCCTTCAACAAAAAAATCAAATCACACAAAATCAGTCATTTAAAAATTTGGATGTGCTAACCAAAAAGGAAATAGTACATGTATTTGAATTATTTATAAACCAAAATGAACATCATGAACTGGTTTTTGAAACCAAAAATATGGAGATAGGGTTTGAAAATTTTAAAAAAGCATTCAAATATATTTACGCTGCCGGCGGCCTGATCAAAAAAGATAATACTTACCTGTTTATTTACCGTTTAAAAATATGGGATCTCCCTAAAGGAAAGCTAGATGCGGGAGAGAGCCCAAGTGAAGCTGCTATACGGGAATGCGAGGAAGAATGCGGGATCAGTAAATTAACAATTACAAAGGAACTGCAACCAACCTACCACATGTATGAATATAAAGCCGGTTACGCCCTTAAAAAAACATTTTGGTATGCCATGACAACCTTGCACACCGGGAAATTAATTCCACAGATAGAAGAAAATATTGAAAAGGTAGAATGGTTGTCGCCTGAACAAATTAAATTAACTGTTTTTGAAAATACTTATTTTGCGATACTTGACGTTATAAAAGAGGGAACCTAAAACATTTAGTTAAAAAATCTAAACATATTTAGAATTGTGTATATTTGTTATAAAACGCACTTTATACAAAAAACATGGCAATAAAAAAGACCCTGCTTGAAGATATAGCCCGTGAGCTCAATGTGTCAAAAACGTTGGTATCAATGGTTATTAATGGTAAAGGAGATGCGTATGGTATAAGCAAAAAAACGCAGGAAAAAGTATTGGCCAAAGCAGGCGAAATGCAATACACACCAAATATGTTTGCGCGTGCGTTAAGAACCGGTAAAAGTAACCTGATAGGTTTGTTGGTTGCCGACATTTCAAACCCATTTTATTCCAACATAGCTAAGTATGTTGAAAAGGCGTTGGCTGAAAAAGGATATAACTTAATGGTTTGCAGCACGGATGAAAATATTGAAAAAGAAGAAAAATTAATTCAGCTGTTTGCCGAACAACAGATTATAGACGGACTCATCATCGCAACTACCAACACATCCGGCGAGTTTTTTAAAAAAGAGCGTTTAAGAAATTTCCCTATTGTGTTTATTGACAGGTATCTTCCCGATATAGAATCAAATTATGTAGTAGCCGATAATTACCAGGGCTCGTTTGAGTTAACGGACCTTTTGATCCATAAAGGTTGTAAAAATATTGTGGCTTTTAATATTACGCCTTCACACATTAGCTCATTAACAGAGCGTGTAAGAGGCTTTAAAGATGCGTTGCATAAATATAATGTGCCCTTCGGACCTGATAATTTAGTGGAAATTTCGTTCAATACTATTCACCGCGATGTGCGGGAAAAATTAATGAAATTACTGAAACAGCCTGAAAAAATTGATGCGATCTATACTTTAAATAATCATATTGCTACAGCCTGTTTAAATGTATTTAATGAGTTGGCATTTGATACAAAAAAAGAAGGAATTTATTTTGCTTCTTTTGATGATATCAGCTTGTTTGATTTTGTGAAACCGAATATTATTTCTGTTTCACAACCTTTGGAAAGAATTGGTACGGAGGCCGCTCACCTGGCGCTTAAATTAATTGATCAAAAAGTACAGGGTACGATCGACTACGAAAAAATTGTTTTGCCTACGTCCATTATTTCCCGTAATTAAAATCAGTTCATGTTTTTTACAGGGAATAGTTTTTGGAAAATACTTGTGATTGTTATCGTATGGGTTTCAACCCAAGCTAAAGCTCAAAGTACAGCTATCGGTAAAGATACTTCCTACTTTCCCGGTATAAGAAGTCGTATTAAAAATCAAACCCTATTTATAAAACTCGACAGTAATAATGTCAGTGCTTACATCACCCGATCCATATTAGAATACCAAATCCGTGATTTTAAAAATTGCATCAAAGACAATGATCAGATCCTGCGATTAATGCCCGGTGCTTCCGATGCGTATTCAAACAGGGGCATGTGTTATTGTTTTTTGAAAGATTATAAAAACGCGTTAAAAGATTTAAACATCGCTTTAAGCTTATCACCGACCAATTCGGTAAGCCATCTTAACTTAGCTTATGCGCAAGGCGAAAGCTTTGATTACAAAGCAGCGATTGAAAATTTAAATAAAGCCATTGATCTTAAACCCGATTATGCGAAGGCTTATGCTAACCGGGGATTTATGAAATATAAGTCAGGCCTGTACGATGAGGCGGTTTTAGATTTTAATAAAGCGATAGAATTAAATCCTGAATATGGAGAGGCTTTTATTGACAGAGGATTGGCCAGGTTTGAGTTAAAAGACTACGTAGGAGCGATAGCCGATTATAATAAAGCGCCGACTGTGCAGCCCGGAATAGAAAATTATGAATTTTATTTTGCAAGGGCACGGGCTTACGAAAAAGCAGGGAACGCTGCTAAAGCTAAGATGGATGATGTGAGAGCACAGGTTCTAAAAAAATAAATTCTTTAATATAAAAGTTGTTGTATTGACTAATGCAGATTGTCGCTTTGTTGATGCCTGCAAAGAGTAGTAAATCCCGCGAGCTTGCGAACGACTGACAAAGTGTTCTACATTATCCTACAACAGCTTATTGTATTGTAATACCAAACCGGGTTAATAGATATTAAAAAAACCTTTATATTAGCGCCACTAAAAACACACACTATGAATTACGATGTTATTGTTATAGGAAGCGGACCGGGCGGTTATGTAACTGCCATTCGCGCTTCCCAGCTTGGCTTAAAAACAGCTATTATTGAAAAAGAAAATCTTGGGGGTATTTGCCTGAACTGGGGTTGCATTCCAACCAAAGCGTTATTGAAAAGTGCACAGGTGTTTGAATATTTAAATCACTCTAAAGATTACGGAATCAGTGCTGATAATATTAAGGCTGACTTTGGTGCGGTAATTAAACGCAGCCGCGACGTAGCAGACGGAATGAGTAAAGGTATCCAGTTTTTAATGAAGAAAAATAAAATTGATGTCATTATGGGAACCGCTACTGTTAAGGCAGGTAAAAAGGTGGACGTTAAAGGAACCGACGGAAAAACAACCTCATTAGAAGGGAAACATATTATTATTGCCACCGGCGCACGTTCCCGCCAACTGCCAAACTTACCGCAGGACGGTAAAAAAATTATCGGTTACCGTGAAGCAATGAATCTTCCTAAACAACCAAAATCATTGGTAGTTGTTGGTTCAGGAGCAATAGGGATAGAGTTCGCTTATTTTTATGCAACCATGGGAACTAAAGTGACCGTTGTTGAATTTTTACCGAACATAGTTCCGGTAGAAGACGAAGAAGTATCTAAACAATTAGAGAAATCGTTTAAAAAGGCCGGTATTGAAATTATGACCGAAGCTTCGGTGGAGAGTGTTGATACCAAAGGGGATGTGTGCAAAGTAAACGTAAAAACAAAAACAGGAAATGTGACCCTTGAAGCGGAAATTGTTTTATCGGCAGTTGGTATACAGGCAAATATTGAAAACTTAGGACTGGAAGAAGTAGGTATCGCCACTGACAAAGGGAAAATTTTAACGGATAAGTTCTATGCAACCAATATCCCCGGTTATTATGCTATTGGAGATTGTGTTAGCGGACAAGCCTTGGCACACGTTGCCAGCGCGGAAGGAATTACGTGTGTTGAAAAAATTGCGGGTGTACATGTTGACCCGTTAGATTATAAAAACATACCGGGTTGTACCTATTGCCAGCCTGAAGTTGCTTCAGTAGGTATGACGGAAAAGCAAGCGAAGGAAGCAGGCTATACTTTAAAAGTCGGTAAATTTCCTTTCTCGGCATCCGGTAAAGCAAAGGCTGCGGGTGCTGCCGACGGCTTTGTAAAATTAATATTTGACGCTAAATACGGCGAATTATTAGGCGCCCACATGATTGGTGCAAATGTAACGGAACTAATCGCCGAAATTGTAGCGGTTCGTAAACTGGAAACAACAGGGCATGAATTAATTAAAACGGTTCACCCTCACCCAACTATGAGCGAAGCCATTATGGAAGCAGCAGCAGCGGCTTACGGCGAAGTAATTCACTTATAGTAAGTATACATTTTTAAAAGGCGTAACAGATGTTGCGCCTTTTTTATTTACAGCTTTTTTTTGCCGGCATCAAGATTGATTTTATTATAAAGCATAATTTGTTTACACTTTATTAAAGGTTTATCATGAAAAAATTAGTTACTCTATTTTTAGCGTTAAGTGTTTTTAGCATAAAAGCACAAACACAAGAATCTACCTCGGATAAGATCATTAATGAAAATTATACGTTTAGAACCGTGCAAACCTCCCAATGTTACATTAATAAAATAGGGGACTATACTTTTTTTTCGGAGACTGATTATATTGACTTTTGCAATGCTAATTTCGGATTAGATTCTAAAATACCGTTTATTGATTTTAATTCCGAAACAGCCGTTATCATTTTTACGGCATTAAGTAAGTCGCCCACAAAGCCCTTTGTAGACAGCTCTGTAGAAACAGAGCATTACATTAAGGTAAATGTAAAAAATACGGAGCCTCAAAAAGACATAGTGGTTAAAGCGGCTCGAAATCAATACATTATTGTGGCAGTAAAAAAATCAAATAAAGAAATTAAGGTGGTTCATTGGTAGTAGTTTAAAATGTTAGTTGTAAAATCAAGAAACATTTGTAAGGATGTTTTAACTAACTTATTTATTTTTTTTAAAAGCTTGACGAAAAAAGAATCAAAAAAGCAAAGGACGAACACCAACTTAACTTTTCATCGCTCAAAACTTTTTCATAATGCCTCCTAAAAAAAAATCAGTTACTAACGTATGAGAGATATAAGTCGTACGTAATTAAATTTTAAAAATCAATGACCTTTTCTCTTTCCGTAAAGTCCAGTTTTACATCCTGAGGTGTTGAACCCGTAATATCCATAACATAGCTCTGCACCTTTTTAAATATCCTGTATTCAGGCACGCAGGGAACATTTAATTCATTCATAGCCCAGTTTTTAATGTATAGAATATTATAATCACTGTTGCGTGTAACAAATGATTTAAGGTAAAATGGTAATTTTTGATACGCTTTATCCGATAAAATTAATTTGCAGCCGTGTGTGTTACCTGAATATAAGGAGCTTGATAAATACGAATCGTATTTATTATTAAGACTGAAGATAGGGAAGATAAGCATAACGGTGATTACTAAATAAAATGCGGCGCTTTTAAAGAGAATGGAAATATCGAAAAACCGTTCTTGCTTAACGTTCGAAAAAAGTAATAAGCATAAAACAATCATTACCATGTTCCATGGCCATATCACATAATTAAATGATTTACCCACAGGCCCCAACATTAATAAAATAAATACATGCATTATAATAACCAGTGGCAACGCAATAAAGCGCGTCTGCTTAATTAATAAGCCAAAACCTATAAACAGTTCAAAATAAGGCACCAAATTTCCTGCCCGTGTAAAAAGTGCCATTTGTTTAACGCTTAAAACCGGGTTTAAAGGCCCAATCATCCATTTAAATGTATCTTCTACAAAAAACGAATTAAATTTTTGGATTCCACTGAATATATAAATAAGCGCCACCAAAACCTGTAAACACATAAATACGGAGATAAAATTATTGGGTTCATCCATTCGCTGTTTATAGAACAGTAAAATGCATAATATAAAGAGGTAGTTGAAAAACCAGGGCTGAACTCGGTTCTGATCTTCAAAACATAAATACATACAAAAGAGGAGTAAAGCCAATACTGGTTTTTTACTTGTATTGGAAAAACAAAAAAACAAAAGCAACACAATAACGGCTACATTAATGTAATCAAAAGGAGCCCTTAAGCCTGAAAAGCCTTCTATTAATGGAACTTTTGGAAACCACCGTTGACCTGCCCACAAGTTAATACTTAATAAAACTGATGCAAATAAACCGATGAGCACAGTGAGTTTAATAAGCTGTAAGCGTTGCGTAAGGCGCATAGTTCAGTAATATAGCTTTAGTATGGGTAAATATACGCCGGCATACTATCGGAAAAATAAATTTATAAAAAAGTCATCCCGGCTTTTTCAACATTTTAAAAAAGGTTTTATCGGGTTACGGCGCAAATTAAAGTAGGTTAGTTATTATAGATATAAGCTCCCCTTTTATCTATTTTCATTTCAGGAAACGCATTATTCTTTTCAAAATAAGTATAGCGAGGTTTTAAGCTGTTCCAAAAAGTAACATCAGCTTTCGAATAATTAGCCCGGAGTATTGTCATGTTTGATTCGGTTAATTTAGCAGGAAAAATATCAATAGTTAAGAGACGTTTCCTGTTTTGGGCTTCCACGCATAATACATACAGTTCTTTTATTTTATCATCAGTAATCGGCAAGCAGCCTATGGTTACACAATTGCCGTGCACCATGATGGCACCTCCTGCATTAGCGCCTTCTTTAAGTATTAGGTCGCTAGAATTAGGGTAACTTACACGTAAACTCAGGTAATAATTACTGGTAGGGTTAAACAGGTCAATTTTATAAAAACCTTCGGGTACTTGCCCGTCTCCTTCTTTTCTTTTTGGGCCGAGTGAACCGCTTGACGCGCAAACCGCATAGGTTCTGAATAATTTATAAGTTGTTTCAGAAGTGTTCTTCATCCATACTTGTATTTCTTTTTCCTGTTTAAAAACCCTTAAATACACATCGAAATTAACGGGGTCTAACTTCTTGTCTTTCAGATCACTTTGTAAAGCAGGCCACTTCTCGTCATAAGCTGTTTTTACACGCGCATTTTTAAGCTGGGATTGTTTAAAGCCGGGCGCATTTATTTGTGAAAAGGATTGTTTAAAGATAAAAACAACTAACACAGTGCTTTTTATAACATTTTTAATCGTCATGAAATTTAAAATTTTATCCGGGTAAATTAGCATATCTAAATTACACTTATTTAATGGCCATTTTTAATATCATAAAAAATAAATACTTTCTGGTTATTGTAGGGCTTATTGTTTGGCTGTTGTATTTTGACAGGAATGATGTGTTTACCCAATTCGAATTAATAAATAAATGCAATAAGCTTAAAACAGAACGTGATTATTATATAGCGGAAATAGAAAAGAACAAACTCGAAATTCACGAGCTTCAAAATAATAAAGTAAGCTTAGAGACCTTTGCCCGCGAAAAATACCTGATGAAGAAAGATAATGAAGATATCTTTGTGTTCGTTCAGAAATAGTAATAGTATGTAAAAGGAAGAATGGAAAATGGTATGAATTCAATACTAGAGTATCCGTAGTTTGATCCTGACGAATGAGTATGTAGAGAAAGGGTATGTATGCTTTGTTTACTGCCTATGAGGCCCTGAAATAAGTTCAGGAAAACAACTCTTTTTGATCCTAATCATTTTTCCTCACAATAATCAGCGTTATCAGCGTTCCATCTTTTTACAACTTCCGAAATCCTCTGACTGTTAATAAGCGTAATCACTTAAATATTCAAAATTAGGCATCAGCTTGCCTTGCTTGCAAATGCTGGCGCGTTCAATAATTTTATCGGTATCTTCTTTAAATAAATAAGGCAGCACGCGCTCCATTAAATCTTTGCTGAAATCATCGCTTGCATCACGCGGTAATTCGCAGGGCAAATTATCTACGGCCATAATACAAATGGTTTCTTTGCTAAAAGGAACGTCTTCCTTGCCTGTTTTTGGATTGTATCCGTAAAATGGTTTATCAATTGTGCTTGACCTTAAAGTGGTTGGAATACTTCCATCAATATCACAGGTAATATCAGCAATTACACTGATGTGGAAATTTGAAGCTTTTAAATCACCTGTGGAAAACATTTTTGGAGATTTAGGGTCCCAATAATGTGCTGAAATATACACATCTGTAACTTTTGTATACGGAATAAATTTTGTTACAAAATGTTCGGGATGCTTATAAAAGTCATTATTGTCGTAATTATGATCTGTGGGCAATTCAGCGTAATCCTTCGTGTTTAGCTGGCAATATACCGGCTCACGAAAAGAGGCCGTTAAAAATTCTTCAGGTGTTACTTTTCTGATGCGCAGAGCAGATAAAATTTCAATAACGCCGTTGGCTACACGTCCGCCACCGGATAATGCAATTTTAATGTTTGGTAATTTAACCCTTTTAAGTTCCTCTTCCATCTCTGCACGGTCTCTGCATAAATGAGCAGGCTTAATATGAAATACCTCATACTTACGGCCATATCCTAAAATGCCGTTATAGGCGCCAACAATGCCAGCAAATCGTCCGAAGCCGATGATGCGGTTATGGTCTTTATCCGTCAATGTTTCGTAGTCAATCATCTGAATTTTTTTCTCGATCAGCGTTTTCATTAATTTTATATTATGAGGCTGTTTTTTTATAGTATGAGAAAAGAAAAAATATTTTTTATTTGGAATTAATTTATCAGCGGGCACTTCTTTCACTCCCATTAATACATCGCAATCTGTCAGATCTTCCTGTAAAGTAAGTCCAAAGGCCAGGTATTCATCGTCATCATAACACCGTATTTTACTTGGCTGAATCACTATTTCCAACTCAGGATATAGCGTTAATAGTTCTGTACAAATTAAAGGAGTTAAAGGTACTCGTTTATCGGGCGGGGATTTTTCCTCGCGTAGGACTCCTATTTTAATTTTATTCATACTTATTTATAATTGAGTGAATATGTTTGTTTTTACAAAAAAACAGTTTAATTTTAAGGATACAAAAATAATCCGGATTTGAAGGAGTGTTTTTATAACGTATCTTTTATTAAAACGTAAACATAATAAATTTAACCCGCTTTCCATGTAATCAGTTAAACCATTAAACTCAAAACTATGAAATACATCTTTACTTACTTATTAATCAGCTTAATGTCCGTTGCTTACAGCCAATGCCCTGTAGGACAAATACAAATTAAAATAGTATTATCCACTGACAATTACCCGTTGGAAACTTCCTGGCTATTAAAGGATAAATTCGGGAATGTCCTTTTATCTAATCCTACCTTAACCAATACAACTACCTATACATCTACTGTATGCGTGAGTTCATCAACTTGCCTTGATTTTAATATTACTGACACATACGGTGACGGGATATGCTGTAATTACGGTACGGGCAGTTTCCAAATTTACGTTAACAATGTGTTGCAGCTCAATAATAACGGGCAATACGGAAGCTCATATAATTACTATTTCAATTGCGCGCCAGGGGAATCCTGCTCTTCCGCATTGTCAGTCACTACGGGTACCTATACGGCCCCCGGGTCGGAATATTATTATAAGTTTAAGCCTACACAGCTTGGCATATACGATTTTACTATGTGTGGCTTAACCAATACCTGTAATACCAAAATATGGGTATATGAAAATTGCAACGGCCCTTTTACAACCAATAATACAGGTACTATCATGTATAATGATGATTATTGCGCTTTGCTTTCAAAAGTATCAGGCGCATTGGATACCGCTAAAACCTATATCATAAGAGTAGGCTCGCTTAACAGCGCCTGTTCAGCCCCTATTACATTTGCAATTAATTATGCCGGTCCTATTTCGGGTTGTACGGTTTCTACGGCCTGTAATTATAATCCTTTGGCGAGTGTAGATGACGGAAGCTGTATGTATTATCCCAATCCATTATGTTCGGGACCTGATCTTACCATTGTTCAGTCGCAGTTTATCAGCTCACTGAACCTCGGAACAGTAAATGCACTTGCGGGAGATTGCCGTGTAGCGGAAAGTTGCCTGAGCGGTTACGGAAACCGTACAGTAATTAAATTTGATACCTACATTAAGAATGTCGGCGACCTGGATTATTACATTGGCGGGCCTTCCACGCACCCCGGTCAGTTTACGTTTAATAATTGCCACGGGCATGCGCATTATGAGGGTTATGCGGAGTACCGCTTGTATAAGTTTAACGGTAGCATGATCCCTGTTGGGTTTAAGAACGGTTTTTGTGTATTGGATTACGACGGTTGCCCGGACGGGGGAATAGCCAAGTTCTCCTGTAGTAACATGGGAATTTCCAAGCAATGCGGAGATATTTATTCCGCCGGGCTGGATTGTCAATGGATCGATATTACGGACGTAGATACTGGAAGCTATACCATGGCAGCTAAAGTAAACTGGGACCAATCGGCAGATGCTTTGGGACATTATGAAAAAACTTACGATAACAACTGGGCCCAAGCCTGTATTCACATTACCAAAAATTCGGCAGGCGTTAAAAGCTTTAATTTACTGAGCTCATGTCCTTCTTTTTCTGACTGCGCGGGTGTACAATTCGGTAATGCCAAGGTAGATTGTAATGGGGTATGTGCGGGTACAACCAAGATGGGAGATTTAAATGTAAGCGGAACTCAACAGGTGGTAGATGGGCGGTTGTATGTTAGTAAGATACTGAACAATACGATTACGCCCACGTCCTGTAATGATCTTAACAACAGCGGAAGCATAACGGTATGGGACGCCGCCCTCATCACAAACTGCGCCTTGCATGGTACCAACCTCAATTCAAAATGTATGTTCCCGCAGGGAACCCTCAATCCCAATCAAACAGCTACCATAAGTATAAGCGGTATTAACCTTGCCCAAAACTTTTTTGATATAGACATTACAAATCCGAATTCACCCATTTTGGGTTATGAGTTCAACATTAGCGGGGCAAGCATTTTAAATGTAGTTAACCGGGTTCCCATAGCGTTTTACCCTGAAAATCCTGATTTTTTAGTAAACGGAAATAAAATCATTTGTTTATCATATAAGGATTCTACCATTCCCAAGAGCTCTACACCACAGTCACTTTGCCGGGTTTATTATACCAACCCCACAGGGAATATCTGTATTACAAGTATTACGGATATAGTGAATAAGCAATACGAAGCAATCAATAAAGTAAGAGATACCATTTGCATGCAAATGAATATTGGAGTGGGTGTGGCGCAGATCGCCAACACAGATCATTACTTTTCGGCGGTACCGAATCCTGCTACGGATATCATACAATTAACCGGTTATACAAAAAACGGGGAAGATGCGCTGGTGGAGATACGGGATATTGCCGGAAGGTTATTATATACGGAAAAAATTATATTAAATGAATCCTTTACATATCCTATTAATATAAGCGATTATAAATCGGGTGTTTATTATATAACCTTAAGTTCTAAATCGGGAGTAGCGACCAAACCGATCGTTGTAGCAAAATAATTTTTATACTATTTTTTAAAGGCCGGTAATATTATCCTATTACCGGCCTTTTTAGTATAGATTAAATTATCAGTATTAAAAGCTTACACATTATTATTTTAACGAATAGTGATACGAAGCCTTATTTTAAGATGAGCGATCTTTATCACGATTATTTTGTAAAAACTAACATTGAAGAAAAAGAAAACCCGTCAAAAGAAGCATATATTAAACTTTCAGGCATTATATAAATAAAGTGTACCATAAAATTGCCATTAAAGCAAAGGAAAATTTTACGAAAGTTAGTTTCGAATTTCATCCTAATTACACAGGAAAGATGAGTGTATTATCGGGTAAAATGTTTATGATGCAAAATAATTATCCTACACCGGGAGTGCATGAGCTAAACTATTCAGATATTGCCAAACTTAATATGATACAAATAAAAGTATGTGACATTATAGAAATAGATAGTTATCCTTCACAAAAATTAGCAATACGTTTAGTCGGTTTGTAAATAAAATAAAAACAAAGCGCAGAAAAAGATGTATCTTTACAGTCTTAAAAAACAATAGTTCTTTAATATTTTGGGCCCGACCGGTTTTGACAGCGAGCGCGATTGATGAGTAAGCAGGTGGTGCGTTGTGGATATGGCACCTTAAAATCAACTCTCAAACTTTTATTCGGCGAAGAGAATTCTTACGCTATGGCTGCTTAATCTAAGATTTAGCAACCTTTGCAACCCTCGTAGCGTTTTTGCTTAGCGACGAGAATTTTGCATCATAAATTAGCAAATTGTTTTAGGAATGCTATTACTTAAAGCAATACCAATAGCTAAGTTTAAGTTTGGTATGAATTTACGCCTGACTTAAATCGAAAACCAAGTAAGTTCTAAACTTTGTAGAAAGCTCACTAATTCCTTGTTTGGACGAGAGTTCGAATCTCTCCGGGTCCACCGGAGCGGAATACTTGATATTTAATATCGGTATTCCGCTTTTTATTCGGCTTATTTTCTGCTGTTGACAAGCCATCCAGAGGAACGCCTGATTTATATTTTCGGTTCGAACTGTGTCATTTTTCTTATTATAGTGTAAACCATTAGGAAACAGCAAATACTGCAATCTTACCTTTCGCTTCCAGCCGCCAGAAACCCACATATTAGTCAAGTTTAGGGCATTTTGGAGGGCTAAATCTATCACTTTTTCTTGGTTCGAACCCTTGCACTCCATCCCTACCCAATCTTTCATATTTCGACCTTTTCTTGCTTGTATTTCTCAACGTATTTTACGTATAAATCTTGTCGTAATTCTTCTGTTACGTAACGTTCTTCTAAGCGTTTTAATTTGCTTTCAATTTCTTACTTGATTATCGTAGTGGGAAAAATCATTTATATATTTTGCTGAAAATCTCCGCTGGTTGTCATAACATCAACCGGTTGTCTTACCGACATGATGTAAATGCCATTAGATTTTAAATTCTCTTTAATATAAATGGCATTTGCACCCGAACGAGAGAATCTATCTACCATGTGAACGATTATATACGTTACTTTTTCTTTACTTTTTTTACAGAAAGTAGTGGTGCATTTAAAATAGTAGATAAAACTACAGAATATATAATAGGCTGCACTCGATTTTATGACTATAATAATCAGGAAAATAGCATACTAATTGGATATACCTTTTACGCTACAACACAATGGGGAAAAGCAATAAATCATTCCGCTAAGTCTTTAATGTGGATTATATTTTTCAATTTGTTTAAAGTGTAAATTTCCATATAGGTGCTAATAATATTCGTTCGCAAATAGCCTACCGATTAGGCGCAATTAAAGTTGCTGAACAAGAAGTTGCATACTTTGGCAAGCAATCTAAACTAAATTACGTTTATAGTATCAATAAAAAAGAATGAGATTTAAAGAAATAGTTAGCTAACTAAACAGTTATACCTAATGATATTTTATTAATTAATCCAGTTATTCTCAATAATTCTAAAATCTGGACTATTATATAGTTAGGAGTCCTTACTAATATTGTATCGGCAATAATGCCAACAAAAAAACTAAAAAATTAAATAAAATGAGCAAATCAATTTTTTATCACGCAGGTTGTCCAGTATGTATTAGTGCAGAACAAGACATACTAAGTTTAATCAATCCTTCAAATGTAGAGGTAATACATTTAGGTAAAGATAAAACTAAAATTGCGGCAGCAGAAGCTGCAGGGGTAAAATCAGTTCCGGCATTGGTAACTCCAAACGGAAATGTATTGCACCTTAACTTTGGCGCATCTATGGCAGATGTTAAAGGATAAAATTACGCCCCACTATATGAAGGACTTTAAATAACTAAAATCAAAAATAACATGAAAAAAATAATTTATACTTTGTCAATAATGACAACATTTGTTATCCCATCAGCTTTCGCCTGTGATAAATGTCAAAAATTTAATAACGAAAACTTTGTTATTGTATCAACAACAGCAAGCTATAATGCTAATTTAAAAGAATTAGTAATGTCTATCCAAGTAAAAGGAAAAGCAGGTGTAACAATGCCCGATTCAATTGGTAAATTGGATGGTGCAGGTGTTTTGGGTTATGTTTTTCCAACTACCCTAAAATCTGAAGATGTTGGTTTTAATAAAACAGAAGGCATTGTAGCATTGGCACTAACCTCTCATCCTGATTTTGATGATTCGCCTTTATGGGACGAAAATAATAATGGTATATTTTCAGATGACGGTCGTGTATGGCATCCTCATTGGGTTTTATTAGTAAAAGATGAAAGAGTGAAAGGTGGACTTGCAGTAAAAGAATTTAAAAAAGAAGATAAAACAGTTAAACTACCTACCACTGCACCAAATATGCCAATGTATATGGATAGCCCCGGATTTCAGGTTATAACTAAAGGCAATACAATACAAGTAGTTATACCTTCTTACAGAATTAATAATAAAATTGACTTTAAGTTTGATGCTGTTACTTGTTACATGGCTGTTAATACTTCTAATATGATGATGCCAATGTTAGGAGTAATGGATGTGTATAGCGTTGCATCAGGTAAATTAACATTGCCATACACAGTAAAAACAAAATAATTTAAAAAACAAAAAAAGGCTTTAAGCTATTTAGTTTAAAGCTTTTTTTAATCTTAAAAAATGGAAATTTCAGTTTACGATACCGTATTTAAAAAAGACGATGGTACGATGATTAAATTCGATATTTTAGTTCCGTCTGGTTTAATGGATTTGCAAAAAATATACGATTACGGAAATTCATTTTTAAAAGATGAGAAAATTATTGCCGTAAATCTTATCAGTGCTGATGAATGTGATTTTTGTCACATGGAAATAGCAACAGAGGCTATTATTAATGATATAAATAGCAAAGGATATTCAATATTTAAACATTGGGGGTTTTAATATGCTACATATTTTTATTGCTTATTTAACACTATTAAACTGGCTTTATTCGCCAAAAATTAATTAACAACATTAAACAAATTAATCAAATAAAATGGAAGTAGTAGTTTGGGACACCTATGTAAAAAAGAAAGATGGTAGCATAATGCACTTTGATATTATTGCACCAACATCAATTAAAGATGCGGATTTTATATACGAATTTGGTAAATTATATCTAAGAGAAAAAAAACAAGAAGGACAACTTTTAAGTGCAAAAGAATGTCGTTACTGTCATATTGAAAAAGCAACAGAGGCTATGCAAGTAGCTATAAATAAAGTTGGATATTATATTATTGAAATGGACGGTTGTTAAAGTATTCATATTAAATTGTTAATTATCTACACTATATAAAAATGAAAACATCTGTTTTTGATATAAACCAAAATAGTCGTATAGAAAGTAAAATTGTTGTTGCACTCGAAAGAATATCAGAGGTATTTAGAGTTTTACTTTGGCAGGAAAGTAGGATAAATAAGCTTAGCCCTATACAAACTCAAATACTAATATTTTTACTTTTTCATAGTAACGAAAAATGTAATATAAGTTATTTAGCCAAAGAATTTAATATGACCAAAGCTACAATAAGTGATTCTGTAAAGTTATTATTAGATAAAAACTTGATAATAAAAGAATACAATACAATTGATTCAAGAGGTTTTAGTATTTCATTAACTAATTCTGGAAAAAAAATAGCTCAACAATCTTCTTCATTTGCTGGCATTATAGAAAAGCCTATAACTAACTTTACCGACAATCAAAAAGAAACACTATTAGTAAGCCTTCTTGAATTGATAAATAAATTAAATCAGGAAGGAATTATTACAGTTCAAAGAATGTGTTTAACGTGCAAATTTTATAATAAAAATAAAACTACTCATCATTGTAACTTACTAAACAAACCACTACTAAATAACGAATTGAGAGTAGACTGCCCTGAACACCGGATAGCATCATAAATGTTTAGATAGTGCAATAATACCTTCTTCAATTTGTTTTTCCGTTAAGGATGCGTAACCTAATCTAAATCCTAATATTGGCATATTAAAACTAAAAGCTTCTGGCGACATAATTTTAATTCCTTTTTTCAATAATTTATGTGTTACATCAATTACATTAATTTTTTTAGTTGGAACAATCCAAAATGCTAATCCGCCGTCTGGTTTAGTAAACATTGCTTTTCCTTTTAAATAGGTATTACATATTTTTTCAAAATAATCCCTCTTCGTTTTATAAATAAGTGTAGTTCTTTTTAAATGTCGTTTTATTTCTCCTTCATTTATAAGTTGCAAAATTGCTTCTTCCATTATATTGTCTCCTTGCACATCTATCATTTTCCTATGTTTTCCAACGTTAATGATAATAGCTTCATTACTTACCAAATATCCAATTCTTAAAGCTGGTGCTACAATTTTACTGAGTGTGCCTATATAAATAAAGTGTTTAGCATTTTGGTAACTAGCTATTGGTAAAATTGGTCTTTGTCCAAAATGAAATTCATTATCGTAATCATCTTCAATAATTATAAACCCGTATTGATTTGATAATTCAATAAGTTTTAACCTTCTTTTTAAACTCAAAGTTACTGTGGTAGGAAATTGATGATGCGGCGTAACATAAATTGCTTTAATTGTTTTATATTTTTTTAAATATTTTTCTATTTCATTAATTTGTATTCCCTCACTATCAATACTTACCGGCAGTAATTTAGCGCCTGCATTTTCAAACGCTTGCCATGCAGGTTTGTATCCCGGATTTTCAATCATAACATAATCCCCTAAGTTAAATAAACTATGAGCCGCTAAATACATAGCCATTTGACTACCTCTAGTAATACAAATTTGGTTAGTATTAATACTCATACCTCGTTTAAAATTAAGCATCTGAGCTATTGCTTTTCTAAATTCAATATCGCCAAGTTCATTACTATATCCCATTATTTGCCAACGAGATTTTCGGTTGAATATTTGGCGGTAGGCTCTAGCTATTTCATTCATTGGAGCTAATCGGCTATCGGGTAAACCATCATCAAAAATTAAATTGGGCTTTACTTCTATTTCTTTTTTCTCAATTTTGTTTCTTTCCTTTGTTTTTGACTCTTTAGTATCGGGTAAAATATCCGCTACAAATGTTCCTTTTCTTTCTTTAGCAATAAGCCAGCCTTCTGATAATAAAATATCTAAAGCCTCAATTACCGTATTTCTATTAACTTTTAATAACTCTGCTAATTTTCTGCTACCGGGCAAAGCATCGCCTTTATTTAACTTACTTGATTTAACAGCTTCAATAATTGCATCTGCTATTTGTATATAAATAGCTTTATTACTATTAGTGTTAATTCGTATTTCTAACTTCCACGGTCTAAGCATCTGGACTATCTATTTATCTTATTTATGTACCATTGTATAGTCCAAATGTAATTTAATTTTGTAGTATAAAAAAACATAATTATGAAAACAGAAGATAAACAATTCTCATCAAAAGATTTCCATGAAACGTTTGCTCGCCCCACTCTAATAATGCCCGAAAGGTTAATACATAAAAATATAGAACAAGCAGGAGAGCACAATCAATTTTCGGCAGAAAGAAAGCGCCCCGTTTTTTTGTGGATTTACCCACTAAATCCCGTAATGGCCCGTTTCCTCCGGGATAAAAAATAGCATCATATCCTGTTGCTTGATATCGTTTAATTTTAGAGAATACGCTACTTTATCAATTAAACCGGTGTCCTTGTAGAATCTTTCTGTTGATGGTGTTTGAGTATTTCCCAATTCACTTTTAGGATCAACCGATGGTTGCCCTCCGTTTGGTGACGCTATGGTTATTTCAGCACCTGCATCTGCCAAAATATAATACGGTGTAGTAAATTCTTCTATCCAAAAGCCGGTTTTCTCACCCGTATTTCCTAAAGTACTGTGGGATGTTATACAATTAATATTTTCATGTGTACGTATTTAATGGGTTATATTTTATTTTCTATAACTGCAATTTCTACTTTCTTTTTTTGTAATTAATTTAAGTATCTACCCAGTATCCATGCAATAGTTTCGTGCTGCTCCATTAAACCCGTTAAAAAGTCGGCAGTACCCGAATCTTTATTTTTTTCGCTGCACACTTCTATGTCTTTACGTAGTTTTATAATAAGGGTTTGATGATCCGCGTGTAATTCTTTAATCAAATCTTTTGAAGAAGAATATTTTCCTGCATGTTCTTTTATAGAAGTATGTTTCAAAAATTCAGTCATAGTTCCTATCGTTTTTTCACCCAGTTTGCCAATTCTCTCAGCTACCTGATCAATCGCTTCTTCAAGCTCTGTATACTGACTTTGAAACAATTTGTGTAGCTCCATAAAGCTCTCACCGGAAACGTTCCAATGAAATTTTCTTGTTTTTATATACAATGTCATTTCATCTGCTAAAATGCTTGTTAATATATCACTGCTTTTTTGCAGATGTTTTTCGGTAATTCCAATGTTTGTTTTCATATGGTTTTTTTAATAGTTAGTTTATTGTTTTGTCCAAAATAAGGTTTTATAAAATATTCCCTTTTTTGCAATAATTTTTAGTTTAAATTCTTGAAGGGTTAATTCACAATTGGCAATCTGATTTTCTTTTGGATTGATAATTACGGCAGTCCATTTACCATTATAAAATTTTACATCTTTCAATACTATTGCATCTTCTAATTCCGTTCTTCCAATAAATCCGGTGTGTGATTTGGTAATAATTATAATGGCCCCTTTAGGTGCTTTCCATTTTCCGGTAAAATCATCGACAGCTTTTTGAGCAAATGTTAACATATTAAAATATAAAATACTTATTATAACAATTGATTTTACCATCATTATTTTATTATTAAGATTTATTTCATGTTTTAGTATGAGTTAAAAACCTTAAAAGAGCCGGAAGGGCTTCCTCCCGGCTTCTAATTAATCAATTAATGAATATTCATATTCAACCTCTAATTTATTATCAACCGTCCAAACACCGGGTGCATTCCAGGCAATTCTTCCGGCTTCATCTTTTTGATACCATGAGCTAACTGTACCTGTAAGAGTTACTTTTTTGCCGTCTGCTTTAACGTGGATATTTCTATCGTTTATAGACCAATTACGCGCAAGCGCATCCTCTACCGCTTTTTCCTCAACGGCATCATGTGATTCAGCTTTAATAGTAATATTATTTGAAACACCTGTTACACCCAAAAGATTTTTTACGGCATTTTTAGCGGCTTCTTTTTGAAAATTCCAACTTAATTCACCCTCTAAAGTGATCCAACCTTTTTCAACCTTTACTTTTAATTTGTCATTTGGCACTTCCCAATTCCATTTAATGGCATTTAATACTTCAGTAGCAATTTCATTGTCATCTTTTTTAGTCCAGTCGGTACCAAATTTAAGTTCAATTTTTTCAACTACGGCTTTAACTCCTGCTACATTTTTAGCAGCTGATTCTGCTTCTGATTTTTTGGCGAAGCTATTAACCACACCTGTTAACGTGATAATACCATCTTTGGCGGTTACACCAATTTCTGCTGCATTCAATAAAGGTTCCCATTTAATGGCATCCTGAACGTCTTTTTGTAATTCTGAGTTTGTTTTCATGAGTAATTAGTTTATGTTATAAATACTTTTTTATAACGATACAAAGTTGATTGCTTTAAATCCAAATTTGTTACATGATAAATGAAACAATTTATATAATTCACGGATTAATTTTAGTAATCTTCACTCATGTTATCTCCAAACTCTTTTATGGCTCACTTTATTGTTTTTATACTCATAACAAATTTTAATGCTTTATGGTTCCGGTGGCTTGTGAGATGGTTTTTATAATTTTCCTTTATTGATTTTTATTCCAATATAATAGGAATTAGGGATTGTAAAACTACTTTCTTCATCATGTTTTTAAGATTATATTATAGCCTTTTTATATATCCTAAAAGTTGCCGATTTGCTGTTTTAAATAGTTTGCATTTTAATTTAGCTTTTATCCTTTTTTGATTTGAGTTTGAATAATTTTCGACTTGATAATTATACTTAAATGAATTTATAGTTAGTAAATATAAATACTTACATATAGTATGATTTAATTAAAAAAAATTCCTTACCGACTTTTAATTCTTCGGTTTAACTTTACCAATTCAATCCAGATAACTGATAAGAAACCAATTATTGCACAAGCTCCTAATTGAAGAAAGCTCAGTTTTTCGAATTGGAAAAATTTTGTAAAGGGCGTCACATAAAGGAGTAGTCCTGAAACAATGATTGTGATAATGATCATGATTGGCACCATATTATTTTTATATTTTATAGTTGTAATAATGGAATAGTAAAAAGACCGGTTAACTAAAGTTAAAACGATGTTAGCCATTATAAGAACTGTAAAAACCATTGTTCGTGTCAGTGATTCACTATAACCTTTTACCACTGACAGTTGGTACATTAGTAGCGTGCCCGCAGTAATCATTAATCCTTGCAGGATGCTTATTGTAAGCTCTTTCCAATTAAAAAAATCGGTAGAAAAAGGTCTTGGTTTTTGGAACATTGTATTTTTTTCCATAGGTTCATTTTCGTAAATGATTGAGCAGGTAGGTCCCATAATTAATTCTAAAAAGATAATGTGGATAGGAGAAAAAATATTAGGATAAATCCACCCCAAAGCCAAAGGAATAAAAACGGTTAATATGATAGGAACGTGTATGGAGATAATGTACTGAATTGCCTTCTTTAAATTAGCATAAATTTTTCTGCCCATAGCTACGGCGTCTACCATTTTAGAAAGATCATCATCCACTAAAATAAGTGAAGCAGCCTGTTTAGCTATTTCTGTCCCTTTTTTACCCATGGCAACGCCAATATGCGCTGCTTTTAGCGCGGGGCCATCATTCACACCGTCTCCTGTCATTGCTACAATTTCATTTTTTGATTTTAAAGCATTAATGATTTTTAGTTTTGCCTCAGGAAACATACGCGTAAATATTTGTGTATCTAACACCTTTTCTTGTAATTCAATATCACTTAATTTCATAAGTTCATCACCACTCAAGCTTTTCTCATATCCTCTAAATCCAATTTGTTTAGCGATGGCTATTGTGGTAGCAGCATTATCGCCTGTTACTATTTTAACGGTAATTCCGGCGTTGTAAAAGCTTTCAAGAACAGATTGAATGTTTTTCTTTGGAGGATCATAAAAAGCGACAATGCCTTTAAATTTAAACTTAAATGCCTGTTGCTCCAATGGGAAATCAGTTCCACTAAAGGTTGTTTCTCCAACTCCCAAAACCCGGTATCCTTCTTTTGCTAATGTTTTAATGGCTTCTTCTATTTTTTTTGTTTCGTCAAGGGTTAAGTTGCTTACCTTCATTAATGCTTCCGGCGCACCTTTAGCCGCAATAATCCGATGTCGTTTAGCGTCTTCAAAAATATGTGTCATCATGGGTGGTTTTCCGCCTAAAGGATACTCGTGTACCAAGTTGTATTTAGGTCGTTCATCACGCACTCCCAATTTTGAATATGCGGCATGCAGAGCTATTTCCATAGGATCGAAAGGAATTGGCTCGCTCGACCACATGGACAATGTAATCAGTTCTTTTTCAGTTTCGCTTAGTGTTGTTTCGGGCTCGGATATTTTTTGAGAAGACACTACAAATAATTTTGCGAGGCTCATTTTGTTTTCAGTAATGGTTCCTGTTTTATCAGTACAAATAATAGTAGCGCTGCCTAGGGTTTCCACTGTTTTCATTTGTTTAACAATGATGCCTGATTTCATCAGTCGCCAAGCTCCCAGTGCCATAAATGTTGTAAAAGCAACCGGAATTTCTTCGGGTAAAATACTCATGGCCAGTGTGAGTGCTTTCAATAAACTATCTAATATATTATGAGAATGAAAATAATTCAGGCCCCAAACAACTAAAAAAACAATAGCACCTGCTATGACCATCATTTTTACGAAGTTACCAATCTGTAATTCCAAAGGTGTTTTTTCTTCTTTTATACTCTCCAGGCTTTTTCCGATTTTTCCCAGTCGTGTTTGAATGCCGATAGCCGTAATGGTTGCAATAGCCAAGCCACTAGATACAGTTGTTCCCAGAAAGATGAGATTGTCTTCTTTATGTTGATCCTTATAAACCACTAAGGATTCTCCTGTTAGAATAGATTCATTTACTGAGAAATCATTAGAGTGTACAATGATCCCGTCTGCAGTGATGAAAGTTCCTTCTTCTACCATTAAGCTATCTCCTATAACAACATCTTCACTTTTTATTTCCTCTATTTTGTTATCCCGTATTACTTTGCAATTGGGTTGTGTCAGGTTTTTTAGTTTATCTAAAGCGTTTCTACTTCTTGAATCCTGATAGAGCGAAATAGCGGAAACTAAAACAATGGCAGAGCTTAGAAAAATTCCATCGCCTGTTTTACCGCTCACAAAATAAATAAGTGAGGCTGCCAGCAATAAAGTAACCATTGGTTCTTTGATAATATTTTTAAGCGCATCCATAAAGCCGTTTTCTTTTTTATAGTCTGCTTTATTGGATCCGTACTTTTCTCTTGATTCCTTTACCGCTTCAGGACTTAGGCCTTTGATATTAAAATTAGTTGAAGCCATATTTTATGATATTAAGTGAGTTTTTATAAAATTACCATTCTAATTTATGGAGTACTTATGTATTATCGGCTTGGATTTCATTAAAATCCTCTGCTTGTTTTTCGTCCAGTAAAAAGTCTTTTACGGCCATTAGCATCGCTTTATTTGATGAGAAGAGTTCTCTGTTAAAACTAATAACGGTTGTCATATCCATATTTTCAATGGCTGTTGTTTGAGCGTCTGTGTAAAAGCCGGTAAGCGTGTCGTTATAGTTTTTTTGTATGTCGCTATATGCCATTTGCAAATTTTCAAAGTCGGTTGCATCTATACTCACTATATAGGAGTTTAATAATTTGTATAAATTTTCTGTTTGAGTTTTTTGTAGGTTTAACACATTGAATTTAATATTTTTGGAAGAGCGACTAAGATCGGTAATATTAGTTTTAATATCCTTCATGCTCTTTACGGAGTGCATGCTATCACGGGCGGAAGAAGCCAATTGGCTCAATTCAGCCAACTGAACTCCCGTCAATTTTGTTCTGAGTAATAAATAAAATGTTTGTAATTCACCTTGTAAAAGTTTTAAGAATTCATATTTCTCCGGGGTCGTTTTTAAGGCGAATTTCTTACGCTCATTCATCTTTATTACGTCAGAATTCCCTTTTAACCACCCGGCATCAACTTCAAGCTGTTCCAGATTAAGAAGCATACTGTTGTAAATAAAATAGTTTATCTCTCTTTTAAATAAATCCAAAGCAGTTTGTGGTTCTTCAACAGAAGCATGTCCAATAAAAGCCGCCCCGGCAACGTCTGTGTTTTTAAAGAATTTCTCAAGAAATTGAACGAAGAGATTTAGAAATGGAAGAAACAGTGCTATACTAAACAGATTAACCAGGCTCGAAAAGGTCACTAATCCAATAAGAGGACTCGTAATATTAAGAACAGAAGTAATTAATTGCAAAAGAGGTTTTATAAATATAAAAGCCAATAAGGTGAGGACTATATTAAATATCAAATTGCCTAATACAACCCTTTTTTTTGAGGCAGTTCCACCAATGCCACTCAGTACTAATTTAATGGTGGTTCCGGTTTCCGAACCAAGTACAATAGCTGCCGCTGCAGGAAAGTTAACAGCTCCAACATGAAGTGCAGTAAGTGTAAGTGCCATTGTTACGGAACTTGATTGAACCAATAAGGTTATTAAAAAACCAATTAATAAAAATACCGCTAATGGCATTTTCGTGTAGTGAGAAAAATCAAAGGCCTGAACCTGAGACTCCATAGCGGTTTTCATAAATGAAAGACCTATAAATAGTAGCCCAAAACCAAATAAAAAATAGGAAATATATTTTACGAAAGTTCGTTTACCAAATAAAATAAGTAATAAGCCTCCCACAAAAATTGCCGGATATGCCACTACTTCTATATTTGTTTTAAAGCCAAGAGTGGCTACCAACCAACTATCTAAGGTTGTTCCCAAATTTGCACCTAATATAATTGCCAATGCATTTTTCATGGTAAATACACCCGCTCCTACAAAAGCAAGTACCATTAATGAAACCAGTGAACTGCTTTGAAGCACCCCTGTTACAATAGCACCCCCGGTTACCGCGCCTAATTTATTTTTGGTAATGCGTTGCAAAAAAAGTTTAAAATTTCTGCCTGACAGATTTTTTAACGATTCTTCAATAAGATACATGGCAAATAGGAATAATCCTACTCCCGCACAAAGCTTCAGTATATGAATGAAAGTATCCACTATTATTTAAAGAAATGTTTCAATTTAAATAAGAAATTTTTCCCCGGTTTTTCTGTATCAAGTTCTCCAATTAAAAACCCAAAAGGTTTTAAAGCTTCTATATGGTCACATGTAATTTTAAGCATGGCTGTAATTGGTATAGCGATGATGACTCCCGGTATGCCCCAAACAATTTCACCAAGCAGTAATGCTAAAATTGTAAATAGTGGATTAATTTTAACCTGTGGCCCTACTATCAGCGGCTCAAAGATCCAGCTTTGAATAAATTGCACAATAGTATAGGTTACAACAATCCCGATTAGCATTGTAAGATCCGCTCCGTTAATAGCAGCTACTAAAACCGTAATTGTAGTTCCGGTAATGTTTCCTATAAAAGGAATAATTTCTAAAAGCCCGCAAACAATAGCGAAAAAAATGAAGTTGTGAACACCTATTATTCCAAAGCCAATACTATACATAACCCACAGGAGCACAATCATTTTTGCCAATCCTAAAAGGTATTGCTGTGCAACATGTGTAGAGCTGTATACAATTTGTTCCATTTCTTTCCTTTCATCCGGCGGCGTAAGCTTTATAAAGAATTTTTTAATATGACTACGATAATACAGCAACATAAAAACATAGGCCATAATCAAAATTATATTAATAAAAAGATCTTTAAAGGATCCTAAAACTACTTGAACCATACTTGTAACCGACGGCTGTTCTATCTTAAAAATCTGTGATTGTTTTTCTATCGCTATACCTAAATGATTAAATATGTATTCCTGAATGTATATGCCTTTTTCAAGCGCTTTTTGTTTTATAGAGACAAAATCCTGCATAAGGGATGAAATTTGCCATACCAACAAATAACCTATTGAGCCTATAATTATGAGGATGGTTAAAAGACATATAAAAGCAGCCACTCCTTTCGGTATGTTCCTTTTCTCCATCCATCTACAATAGGGTAGAAAGAGTGTTGCCAAAACCCCTCCTATTGAAATAGGCATTAAGAAAGCCTTGGCAAAATACAATCCTGAAAAAATAAGGAAAAGTAAAAGTAATTTTTTTATCACCGATATAGCAGTAATGTTCATATACAATTAGCTTTTAGTTAAAATAGTTGCATGTTTTAACTTGTAAAAATCAGGTATTGAGAGTTATAAAGTATTATAGAATAAAAATAAAACTTACATAATTCACATATTATCAAAATAGTGTATATACCATAAATTTTTAAATACCTGTGAATTATACAATTCATTTTAAGAGTTATATAACTTTTTAAAGAGGTATAGACTGTAACTTTCCAATTAAATTATCTAACATTAAAAAATTATGAAAACAATTCTTGTACCAACCGATTTTTCAAAGAATGCATTAAATGCAGTTAAGTATGCGTTTGCCTTTGCGCAAAAAACAGAATCAACTATTTGTTTGTTTCATTCATTCGATAGTCCGACCGGTGAATTAAATATTCCGTTTACAAATACTCATATCGGAAAAATGGAAGGGCGACAAAGCGCTGAACAACAAATGAATGAATTAGCAGCTTCACTTTTTAAAATTTTTCCTGATATTAAGCCCGAATGTATTGTGGAATCGGGTATAGCTACCGACACGATTATTCACTATATAAAAAAACATAAAATTTCTATTGTAATATTAGGGACTACAGGTGAAGGAGCTGTAGAAAGGTCATTATTTGGAAGCACAACATCCGGTATTATAAATGATGCTGCCTGCACCGTTATTGCAGTTCCTCCAAAAGCTAAGTTTAAAGGCATTTACAAAGTTACCGTTGCTACTGATTTAGAGAAACATAGTTTAAAAGCCTTTAGTGATTCAGTAGTATTTGCCAAACAGTTTAATGCTGAAATAGAATTTGTTTACATAGAGGATTTAAATATTTTTGATGCAACCGGTATACTTCAAAAATTGGTTAATGAAATTAAGAAGAAGATCGGCTATGATAAGGTTTCTTTTCATATTAAAGCCAATTCAAGTATTATTGAAGGACTCGAGGAATTTGTAAAAAAAGAAAAACCGGATTTACTTTCAATGATAACACATAGCAGAAAATTCCCTGAAACTATTTGGAAGAGAAGTATTACAAATATCATGTCAAATCACACATCGATTCCACTTGTTGTATTTCATTCCCATTAAGTAAAAGCGCTGATTACTTTACTTCATTTTAAAAACACATGAAAACAAAAACGATAGAAGTTACCTTAATGAAAGAGGGAATATTACACATTCATTTAAAGGCTCATAGTGAAATTACGTTGAATGATGCTGTATTTGCAGTAGAAGAAATGGGAAAACTTGCTAACGGCAAAAAACGCCCTGTATTTATTGATGCAGGAGAGTTTTGTACAATAGATAAAGAAGCGAGGATTTTTTCGGCAAGTGAAGAAAGTAATATTTATACTTTGGCTGATGCTATTGCCTATAATAACCTTGGGCAGAAATTAATTGCCAATTTTTATCTTAAACAAAACAATCCCAGTGTTCCAACAAAGGTTTTTTCGGAAACAGAAGAAGCCATTAAATGGTTAAAAACATTCTTAAAGTAATTACTTAATTTATATTAACCTAATAAAATTAAAACTTAAACTTAAATGAAATCTATAGCGCTTAAACATTTTCTTTATGAAACAGCCGGCATTTATTTGTTTGCAGTTCGGTTTTTTAAAGAGCTGTTTAAACCAAGATTTGAATTTAATGAATTCTTAAAACAGTGCTATACTGTTGGTAATACCTCCATTACTTTAGTTTCAGTAACAGCGCTTATTATGGGTTTGGTTATTACCATTCAATCGCAACCCGCCATGGAAACCTTTGGCACTGAATCCTGGTTGCCATCAGTAGTTTCTATATCTCTTGTAAGAGAATTGGTTCCTGTGATTACAGCTTTAACCTGCGCCGGAAAAATTGGCTCAAGCATCGGAGCTGAACTCGGATCTATGAAGGTGACTGAACAAATTGATTCTATGGAGGTTTCAGGAACAAACCCATTTAAATATTTAGTAGTAACACGCGTCTTAGCTGCAACATTGATGTTGCCACTACTTATAATTTTGGGTGATACAATTTCTTTATACGGCGCTTATATAGGCGTTAATATAAATCAGAATGTCAGTTTTCATTTATTTACAAACCAGGTTTTTGCTAAGCTTGATTTTAGTGATGTATTGCCCTCAGTTATTAAAGGACTGTTTTTCGGGTTTACCATCGGAATTATTTCTTGTTATAAGGGCTATCATACTAAAAATGGAACCGAAGGAGTTGGTAAATCAGCTAACTCATCGGTTGTGGTTTCCATATTTGCGGTTTTTATGATTGATTTAATTGCCGCGCAGGTTGCTAATATATTTCACATATTATGATGGAAAAGGTAAGCTATAATAAAGAAGCAATTATTGAACTCATCAATCTTAAAAAATCATTTGGTAATAATCGTGTGCTTAATGATTTAAACTTGACCGTAAAACAAGGGGAAAATGTAGTTGTTATCGGGAAATCAGGATCCGGGAAATCAGTTTTAATAAAATGTATTATCGGACTAATTAAACCTGATTCAGGAATTGTAAGTGTATTTGGAAATGACGTATCAAAGCTTTCCCATGATGATTTAGATCAAATGAGAGCGAAGGTTGGTTTTCTTTTTCAGAGTAATGCGTTATATGATTCTATGACTATTCGGGAAAATCTTGAATTTCCATTAAGAAGGCATTGGCTTAAAGATACAAAAGATACTATAAATGATTTAGTATTGGATGCATTGACGAATGTTGGACTTGCCGACACTATAGACATGAAGCCCTCGGAGCTTTCGGGTGGAATGAAAAAACGTGTGGCATTAGCGCGTACATTGATTCTTAAACCTGAAATTATTCTTTACGATGAACCGACAAGTGGATTAGACCCGGTGACAGGGAAAGAAATAAGCAATCTTATTGTGGAAATTCAAAAAAAGTATAATACATCTTCCATCATTATATCACATGATTTAAGCTGTGCTAAAATAACTTCCAATAAAATTGTCATTTTAATTGATGGTACATGTTATGCAACCGGTACGTTCGAAGAATTAAATAATATGAGTGATAAAAAAGTTAAACAATTTTTTGATTAGAAAACATGGAAGAGCAATCTGTAAAAAAAATAAAACTGGGTGTGTTTGTTATAATAGCAGCTACGTGTTTAATAGTTGGACTATATTTTATTGGAAGCAAAAGAAATATTTTCCATTCTAAAATACATGTAAGCGCTTTATTTAGCAATATTAGTGGACTTATGCCGGGCAATAACGTACAATTTAATGGAATTAACGTAGGTACGGTTTCAAAAATATATGCTATTGCAGATACAGCCATTAAGGTTGAGTTTACTATTGATAGCGACATTAAGAAATACATCACCTCTTACGCGGTTGCAAGTATTGGAACAGAAGGTTTGCTTGGCAGTAAACTGGTAAATATTTCGCCGGGAAAAAGAGGAGGCGTAACATTAAGGGAGGCGGATGTTATGAATACCGTAAACGCCATTGAAACTGACAAAGCATTGCGCAAATTATTGGTAACAAACGATAATTTAAATGTGATAAGCGAAAACCTAAAAACGTTCTCTGCTAAATTTAATACGCCAAACTCCTTATGGAATTTATTGAGCGATTCTGTGGTTGCCGGCAATGTTAGAAATGCCTTGGTGAAAATAAAAATTACCGGTGATCGCACGGCCGTTATAACCGGCGACTTGAGCAAAATTGTACAGGATGTAAAGTCAGGGAAAGGGACAATGGGAGCATTATTAACGGATGCTTCCTTATCGCAAAAACTTAAACAAACCATTATTAATATAGAGGCCGTGACAGATTCTTTTGCAATCATAACAGGCAATTTTAAAAATGTGTCCGAAAAATTAAAGAATGGTGATGGCGCAATAGGGACACTAATATCTGATACAACATTTGTTCATAAGCTAAATATGAGTATGGATAATATAAAAAATGGTTCAGCGAATTTTAATGAAAATATGAAAGCGCTTAAACTTTCCTGGCCATTTAAAAAGTACTTTAAAAAGAAAGAAAAAGAAAATAATAAATAAAATACATAATCATGAAAAATTATCCGAAAGAAATACCTGAAGTAAAACCAATGCCGCAAACAGACCCTGAAAGACCTATTCCACCGGACTATGTTCCTGAACCTAAAAAACATGAAACTATTCCCGAACCTGAGAAGGAAAAAGATTTTAATAGCCCTCAAACTTAAATTTTAGAAAATGAAAGAAAAATGCATTATTGCTTTTATGATACTTGTATCAAGTATTAAAGCGCAGGACACCACTCATATTATTAACGCACCTCATGGAGGTATATTAAAAAATATTCAAAGCTATAAAATAGAAGCGGTTGAATCTTACGGCTGTGTTTCCATTTATGTGTATGATGATGCTTTAAAGCCAATCCCTAATAAAGGCATTTCCGGAGAAATACTATTCTTTTATAATAATGACGCCGGTATAAATGTGGCCCTGATACCTAAATTAAACAACAGCTTTGTAGCAGAGGTGCTAAACTCGGACTACTACTATTACACCGTTAACTTAAAGGTTAATAACAACACTATTAAAGCAAAGTTTAATAATTTAACCGGGTTGGCAGATAGGAAATCTGAAAAAATAAAACCAAACAAATAATACTTTATTAACGCTTTATAGAATATATGTGTTTTTCAACAACAGCCAGTTTTGTTTCAGGAGCTATACTAACAACTATAGGAGTAGCTTCTATAAAAAAAATAACAAGCAGATCTCAAATACTATTTGCGTGTATACCATTTATTTTTGCCATTCAACAATTTTCTGAGGGATTTGTGTGGCTTTCACTTTTAAATTCTACAAATCATGTATGGCAACATATATCCACTTATTGTTTCCTTATTTTTGCTATCGTTATATGGCCTGCATGGGTTCCAATATCTATGTTTATGATTGAAAAAAAACGAACCGCAAAAATACTATTGGGTATAATTTCCGTTATGGGAATATTATTTTCAATTCTTTCTACTGTATATCTCGTATTTTATGATTCAAAAGCGCAAATTACTTCCTATCATATACATTATGAACTTCAAATCCCTGCTTCTGCAAAATTACTTATAGGAATTATGTATTTAATTCCTACTGTTATCTCCAATTTTATATCCGGTTTTAAAGGAGTTAAGGTGATGGGAGTATTTGTATTAATCTCCTATTTTATTTCACGATTCTATTTCAACGATTATGTCATTTCAGTATGGTGTTTTTTCTCAGCATTAATAAGTATTACAGTATATTTTATCATATCCGGCAAAAGCTTTCGTAATATCCGAGTATAATGTGCCAATTTTAAAGTGTTTCAATGCCTTCCCTCAAATGAAATAATAGCAGCATAGTTATTAGGCCTTGCCATAGTGAAAAAAATGGTATAGAACCATAACAACTGTATAAAGTGAATTGCAGTAAGGAAACAATATTTATATTACATACCCGTTGTCTAAAATGTATCATTATAACTTAGGCCGATGAGAGCTCCCATTCGAAGAAAACGAGTTCCTTAGCTTTTAGATCAATAGCAATTTTACAATAATAAACGCTTTCAACATAACGCCTGATAATTAATTTTTGAGTAGGGTTTGCGATTGCAAATACAATACTTCCTTCTTTGTATTTATTCTCCATTATTATCCTTTCTTATACCTCAGTAACTTCCCCTCCTTTAATGTAAAAGCATTACTTTAAAATCCTACAGAAGCTTCAATCATAAAACCGTTAATTTTTCCGCCCGAACGAATATCTGTTACCTGAAAATTTTGATACTGCTGATTGACGTATTCTGCTTTCAGCATAATATTTTTTGTAGCGAACCAACCTATTGAAGCAACTGAACGATTGATGGTTATATCACTTGAATTAAGATCAAGCTTAGATGTAACCGAATTGTATCGTACACCAATCCAAAACCGTTCTTTTTCTTTTGGAAACCTGTAAATTAAATCAATAGCGTATTGTGTAGCCGTTCTCATACTCTTTTCAATAATGATTCTTCCTTGCGCCATTTCAAAAGTACCAAACACCTCAAGCCCTTTATATTTTACAAACGGGTTTATCATAAACGTGGTTACCTGCCGGCTAAATCGAGGGTTGTATCGTCCTGAAAATGGATTATCCACCGAAGTGGCGGTGCTGTTTTCCATGACATAGAAATAATGCGATCCTGTTCTGTCACCATTAAATAGAGAATTACCCGCCGCGCTTTTTACCGCATATAGTGATCCCATAATTCTGAATCTGAAATCAGGACTTAATTGTTTATCATACCCTATTTTACCATGAAAAGCAGGAGGGTATTTATTTACTTTTCCTGTTGCCGAATCAATTTTAGAAGGAGCAATTACTGTAGGATTAAGTTGACCGTTAGTAATCCCTGCCATCGCTATAAAACCGTTTTTAGGATGAAAATAAATTTCTCCGCCGATTTCTGTTGCAAATTCGTCCATAATATAATTTTCAATAAACGGATTATATATAGTATTGCCACAATCTGTTCTGCGAAAATGCTGATCCCCGTAATCTATTTCATAATCTCCTACTTTAAGGGTTACTGTATTCATAATCTTATCAATAGTATTGCTTTTAAAAAAAGCCAATTTATCAAATTGAATATAACCGCCTTTTACCCATGATTCCTCATGATGCCTGGAGGATAAATACATTGTCAGGTTCATGCGTATTCCATCCTCTAATTGAACATCAACATTAAGATTAGCCATGGCAAGATTAAACCCATTTGTAATAGACGCTAATTGATTTGTGTTGATACCTCCTACAATTATCGGCGTAGCATTATTTTGGTGACTAAGGCCCTGAAAATCCTGAGTGAAATTGCCCCCCACACGTACTTTCATTCCGGTATAAATACTTGTATCATTCTTAGTTGTTTCAAACACATGCAATCCTGATTTGTTATTTGGCCTGAAGTAATGAATAGACGGTTGCTGCGCCACTAGTGAAAGACAAAGGGATGCTATAAAAAGTGTTAATGTTTTTGAAATGGTTTGTGTAGAAAGTTTCATTTTATGGCATTTAATGATGTGAATTAACGGATAGCAAGGATTGTTTTAATATGAAATTAGTTTTAAAGCTGATAATGATTTCATTCCCTGTTTTTAATGTACCAAAAAGTGCTATGGGAGGTTTTACATCATAATCGGACATGCTTATTAACTGCCTTCCCTCGAATGATAATTTTCCATATTCCTGAAGACGTATCTTCACCTTCATATTTATAACTTTAGTTACTCCGGCAATGGTTAGGTTACCTTTAACAGCGATCATTTTTTCACGAGGTTCGGATTGAATAGATTTAACAGGTTCAGCTAATGAAAAAACAATCTGTGGATTCGCGTCCGCTTTCAAAGCCTTATAGGTATTATTATTCATAATAACTCCAAGATCACTTTTAATGGAATGTACGTTCATTTTTATACTAATGGTTTCCAAATCAAAGCTTCCATCCTTATTAAGATTTACGATACCATCTCCGGTTACGGTTTCTACTTTTTCACTCCAACTGTGAATATTTGATGTGCCTTTAATAATAACCTGATAATCTTCTGAAAGTGTATAAGCATTTTTAACAGGTTCGGCATATTTAAATGCGAATGATACTATTGCAAAAGCGACTAGTTTAATTTTATTCATTTTATTATTTATTAGGAATTCATTTTTTCTAAAACCAATCCTGCGACTATTCCTTCAATTAAAGCCAATATAAACCATGTTGATACTATAGCAAAGGAAACATTCATGGCAGCGTAAATAAGCCATAACATTGGAAATGCAGCTATGAATACATATATCAATCCGAATTCAATACCACGGGTTACAAATGTGCCTGTTAATACACCTTTAAATCTTGTCCAAAACCACGCGAGTGCGAGGCTGATAACAAAAGGATGCATGTAATAAAATAAGATGTGTTTTGATTCTGTATCAAACGCCGGATCAAAATACTGTATGGCAATACAGGGAAATAACAGGATTGTGGCATGTAAAGCCAATTCGCTGACTATTAATAAAATAATTCCTGCTACTATTCCTGAAAGGATGATTTTTTTCATATTAATTTTTTATACCGAAGGTTATTTCAAGGTTACAAAGGTGGAAAGGTTTGAAATGGCAATTGTTACATAACTTTTAAAATATGTTACACTATTTACGTATTACGTCAATTATTATAAATAAAAACGGATTGTAAGTACTCTTACAATCCGTTTTGTTTACCTAAAAACACTATGTAATGCAAATAGATTTTAGTGTTTTATATTCATTTAAATATGTTTGTGGAAAAAATCTCTGACAAAAGCGTGCTGTTGATTTTCCGTCATTTTATCTGTTTGCTTAACTTCTATTTTTATTTTTTCAAACCGATGATCAGTTCTTAAAGTATTTAGTAATTCCGTTTTTGCATCTGTAGGCCCAAATAAAACAACTTCTTCATAATTCCTGATAATGTCGCCCAAGTTTTTATAATATTCGGCTTGTTGATGCTGCTCTTTGTTATGCATCACATTTTCACCTCTGTTTAAACTATCTTCTTTTGCCCGGTGAGTAAATTTAGATTCGATAGTTTTTGTATCAATGGAAGTCATTGAAAATTCCATTAAATGCGCATTTGAATGATCCATCCAAATACCTAATCGTTTTTCTGTTGTCATAATGTAATTGTTTTATTGGTATGTTATGTATCAATTTAAGTATTTATAAAATCTTTAAAATAGAAAATAAAAAGCGTTATATAAGTATATAACGCTTTTGAAATATGTTATTTTCTGAAAAGTGCAATCCTTTATTTGTTATCTAATGCCAGTAATTTAACACTCTCTTTTTGAGCCTCAATAGCAAGCTCAGTATGCCCATGGGCTTTAATAGTGCTTTTAGCGGCTTTTTCATGATTTTCTTCTTCGTGATGCTTAGCTGCTTCTATATGGTTTTTTGCAGCAGCTTCTAAATGAGTAGCTGTTTTTTTGTGATTTTCAATTTGCTTTTTGTTTTGTTCAGGTGAAACTTTGTTTTCGGTTTTGGATGTGGTTGCAGTAGTTGCCATGATATTTAAGATTAATTTGTAATGGAATTATTACTTTACAAAGTTGAATAGTATTGCAATACTAATGTTACACAATTTATATACAGACTTGTAATATTCACAGGTTCCTTAATCAATATAAACACTAACTTCTGTCCATGTACCAGTTTAATTGTTTCTCTATTTTTTTATAGCGTAAACTCATATCTATTGTTTTTTGCAAACGAATAAAGGCTGTTTCACTTTTAACAATATAATCGAACGCACCATGGTGCATACAACTTACCGCAACTTCAATTTTGTCTTGAGATGACAGCATGATCACCGTAATATCCGGATTAAAAGATGTTATTTTATCAAGCGTTTCTATGCCATTCATAGCAGTTTTATTAATTCCGTCGAGATGGTAATCTAAAATAATAACATCCGGGTTTTTAGATAGGTTGTCCACGCATGATTCTCCGGTTGAAAATAGTTCAACTATAAAATCTGTATGGTGTAAAAAATCTATTTCCATTGCTTTCAATAATATAACATCATCGTCAACCAAAAAGATTCTTAAATTATTTTCTTTATCCATTACTTATTATTTTAATTTTATCAAGTTCTTCTTCTAACTCTTTGCATACCTGTGTGCACACATTTTCAAGTTGCAGCACCATGTCCTGCATTTCGTCAGTCAGTTGTTTGGAACACGCGTAATTTTGAATTTTTTTTGCCATTTCTTCAAAGTCGGCATTAATTCCCATTATTGAAAATGATGGGATTATTTTATGTACCACCGAATATAATAGCTCCCAATCTTGATCCAAAAAGCTTTGTTTCATTAAATTGATGAGTGGAGGGGTTTGTTCCAAATACAATATAATCATTTCCATTATCAATTTTGGATTGGATTTCGTGCGTTTGTGCAAATACTCCATATTAGTAAATCTTTTTTTAGCTATCTTCTCGGTAGTGTTTGACACATTCGATTTTATAGAGTCGGTTTTTTTTACCAGCCCAACAATTTTACTGTATAGTAACTCTTCATCCACGGGTTTAGCTAAATATTCATTCATTCCAACCTCTTTACATTTCTTCAAATCAACAGTTGTAACGTCTGCCGTTAATGCAATTATGGGGATAGTTAACTTCAATGTTTTACGAATATATTCTGTTGTTTCAAAGCCATTCATTTCAGGCATTTGTAAATCCATCAAAATAATATCATACGTTTTATTCTTTAATTTTTCTATAGCTATTTTCCCATTTGAAGCAATATCTTTTTCAAAACCAAAATCATCCAATAATGTTTTCATTAATAGTTGGTTGAGCACAATGTCTTCCACTACCAGTACACGTGTGCCTTTTAGTTTATTATTCCTATCTAAAATAACAGGCTCAATAGTATATACCTCTTTTGTTTTTTTGAAATTTAAAGTAAAGCTAAAAGTTGATCCTTCATTAACTTTACTTTCCACATGTATAATACCCCCCTGCGGTTCCACGAGTTGTTTTACAATGGCAAGGCCTAATCCTGTACCTCCGAATAATCTGGATGTACTGCTGGAGGCTTGTTGAAAGTTTTCAAATATATCCTTTAACTTATCTTCGGGAATACCAATACCGGTATCACTAACAGCAAACTCAATAATCACTATTTTTTCATCCTCTTTTATTAACCTGACACTTACTGTAATTTTCCCGTGATTTGTAAATTTAACCGCATTACTTACCAAATTCAAAATAATTTGATGAAGCCTTACAGGATCACCAACCAATAACTCAGGTATGTTATTATCGTATTCAATAACCATTTCTAAATTTTTTTCCTGAACCTTACTTTCAAACAAATGCAACATAGCTGAAATTGATAATGCCATTTTAAACGGTGTTTGTTCAAACGTCATTTTTCCTGCGTCAACTTTGGCAAGGTCAAGAATATCGTTAATCAAAACAATTAATGCATCTCCACTTGTTTTTATGGCTGTTACGTATTCTTTTTGCTGTGCTGATAAATTCGTTTTTAAAACTACTTTTGTAAATCCGATAATAGCATTCATTGGTGTTCGGATCTCATGACTCATATTTGATAAAAACTGTTGCTTTGCTTTCACTGCTTCTTCAGCTGCTTGTGTAGCGAGTTCTGCTTTTATTTTAGCGTCTTCTGCAATTTTTGCGGCATTTTCCGCAAATATTTTAGCTTCTGTTAATTCTGTCGAAATTCTTTTTTGCTCAGTAATATCACGAGCCACAACAACAGCGCCAAGCACTTTTCCTCTTTCACTTGTATAAACAGATCCGTTAAATAATACATCGGTTAGTTTGTGGTCCTTTATAGTTAACGGACAATCCTTAACAAAACCTTTTTCAAATACTTCCTGATAAACTTTTCGTGCTTTTTCAGGATCAGTAAAATAATCAAAAAAATCAGTTCCTGTAAGTTCTATTCTTGTATTACCGGTAACATTTATTGTTGCCTGGTTCATATCTGTTATCTTTCCTTCTAAACTTATAGTAAATAAGGGATCCAGGCTGGCTTCTATAAGACTGCTGGCATAGTGAGATTCATGCGTATTTGTTCTTTCCATTTTATACCCCGGGTTTTATTAATTCTATTCTTCTATTGGATTTCTTCTATTGGATTTCTTCGCTTATCTTTTAATTGTTTAAAGTGAGTAGGAGAAAGTCCGGTTACTTTCTTAAATTGATTGGACAAATGCGCCACACTACTATAGTTCATTTTCCAGGCAATTTGTGTAATACTCAATTCATTGTAAATAATTAACTCTTTTATTCTTTCAACTTTATGAAAAATAATAAATTGCTCAATGGTTGTTCCTTGTACTTCAGAAAACAAATTTGACATATAAGTATAGTCATGATTTAATTTTTCACTCAAATAATTTGAAAAATTTACTTTGATCACCTCTTCAGCGTGGTGAACCATTTCTATAATAATATTCTTTATTTTTTCGATTAATATGGAACGTTTATCATCCATTAACTCTAATCCTGACTCAAGTAATGCAGTTTTAAATTGCCCGCGTTGTTCATCTGAAATAGTTTCCATTATCTCAACCTCGCCCAATCCAACTACAATAAAATGAAGACCGGTCTGCCTTAATGCTTCTTTTACCACCAATTTACAGCGCGCACTAACCATGTATTTAATAAATAGTTTCATGTTTTTTAATAATAAATAAGTGTAAATCATTAAAAGATTGAAACTAAATAAAGTATTTTATACCTATTTTATTTTAGTGTCTAACCAGTTTGTACTCAACTGATCATAAATTTGAGGGTTACTCAATAATGATTGGTTAAAGTTATACAAATTAAGTGCCTATTTCGATATTAAAATACATGTAATATGGATTAAGGCTGTGCCCTAAGCATAACCAACACAATTAAAAATATAGTTTACTAATTCAATGGCCCTATTTGACTAATTTCATTAGAAGTTGCTATTTAATCTCACATTGAGGTATAATATTATATTTATTCCCATTTTGGGGAAGCGCTTAATTATGATCGAAGGTGTGAATAATGCAACTATTTATAAAAATTACATAACACATCTCTTTGATGGTAGTCTCAACTTTGCCTCATCACTTTAACATTAAAACTATGAAATTTAATTTCGCTGTTCTATTCCTTTAAATATTTAGTTATTATCCTAAGTTTGAATCGCCATTAGTGAAAAACATTTTAATTATTAAGAGCGACGCTTCTGAATTTTTAAAACATGAATTTTATATTAAGAATAATAAAAAGTTTTGAAAATCACAATCAATTAACGGGACTATCAGGACGGGTTTTATAAAGTAAAAAATAATATTTAGTAACTACATGAAATTTTTTTTAGCAATTATACTGTTATCTTTTACACAACAAAGGTTACATTGTCAAAGCAGTTGTGATACAAGCAAACTTGAAAAAGAAAAGTGCATTGGAATGACAGTGGAACAGTACAAGGCAAAAACTTCGGTTAAAAACAAGCTTGTTCTTATCAATTTTAAAGCCGATTGGTGCATTGTTTGCAGAAAACAAGACCATATTATTAATGCTATAAAAATTGCAAAAAAAGATCAGCTGGAACTGATTATAATAGATATGGATGCAAACCCATTAATATCTGAATATTTTGAAGTAAACGGGCTGCCCATACATAAGCTTTATAAAAATGGTATTCTTTTATGGGATCATACAGGGTTACTCAGTGAGCAGGAAATATATAATGCCATAAGACCATTTGAATAAATGCTGTTATAATGTACTAAATAATGTTGAACAGATTAAACCGGCTTCTCATGTAGGAATAAGTTTTAAATGCAAACACTTTTTTGGTATAATGAGTTATGCCATAAAAAAAACCTCACGTTTCCGGAGGTTTTTTTGTTTTGATTAAGTTTCTAAAAAAGAAATGTATTTAAGCTATGGTCTTGGGAACATACCGTCTAATAAAGAATCCCTGAATTTACGCGGAAGAATTTTGCTTAATACTACCAACATATTTACGTCTCCTGAAGGAACGATCAAATATTTTTTTGAACCCTTCGCTTGTTTAATAATTTTTTCTGCAACCACAGCTGTTTTCATAAGCTTTCTTGGTGTTTCTTTTTTCATCCAAGCAGGGGCATTTTTTACTTCTTCATGAAACTGAGGGGTATCCATATCGCCGGGACAAGCCACATAAACATTTATATTTTTATTTAATAATTCTCTGCGTAACGATTCGCCAAAATTAACAATGCCCGCTTTTGCTGCACAATACATTGAATAGCCTGCAGCGCCCATTAAGCCAAAGCCTGAAGAGATCATTAATAATTTGGAACCTTCTTTTAATAACGGCAAAAATTGGTAAGCCGATAAAATAGTTCCCATAAGATCTATCTCCAGATCTTGTTTAAGCTCTTTAGTGTTTTTATACTCAGATAATAATTTGGTAGTTACAACCCCGGCATTCAGTATTAAATAATCAACATGCTGATATTCTCCTTTAATTTGATTGAACGCGTTTAGTAATGCATTTTCATCCGTAATATCACACGAAATACCTTTAGCGGTAATATTAAGGGCCTTTAAAGAAGCAACTGCTTTAGTGATCTTCTCTTGGTTTCTGGCCATAATAATAATTGAATAGCCTTGTTTCCCTAATATTTCAGATAATGCATACCCTAAGCCTGATGAGCCTCCTGTAATTACTGCTACTTTTTTCATGTGTATGTTTTTTGAATAATGATTTGTTAAGTTATGATTAATGCCGGTACAAAAACTAAATACTAAAAGTTATAAAATTACGTTTCGTTTAATTACCTGATAAGAAAATCAAATTTAGCCGCTGCATCTAAAATAACATCTGCCGCTTTTTTTAATTGCTCTTCCGTATGTTCCGATGTGACAAACATTCTTATCCTTGCTTCGTTTCTCGGAACTGCCGGAAATTGAATGATGCTGGTATCTAAGCCCTGGCGTTGCAGGTAATTATTTAAATTTAAGGTTTTTCTTTCAGCGCCAAAATGTACAATAACCACCCATGCATCGCCTTCGCTTAATACTACTTTCCCTTCCAGTTGCTTTCTGAAATAAGTAGCATTTGATTTTAATCTTTTTCTTCTTTCCGCACCGAGCGGGCCACCGGCTAATTCAATCACCTTGGTCATACCGCCGGTCACTGCCGGATCTAATGCGCAAGAAAACATACGGCATTTTGCATACCAGTTCATGTATTGAATAATTTCTTTTTTAGCATATATAGCTCCGCCAACACCGCCAAAAGCTTTACTGAATGTCATTACATATAAGTCAACATCTTCCAATACGCCTTGTTGTTCGCATACACCGCGTCCGTTTTCCCCTGCTACTAAAGCCGAATGAGCTTCATCTACCAGTGTAAATGCTCCATAGTGTTTTGCTAACCTCACTACTTCCTTTAAATTACCGTAATCACCGTCGCCGCTATAAATACCTTCTACGCATATTAATACACGTGTAAAATCATCGCATTTTTCTTTTAATAATTCTTCTAAATGCGCCATATCATTATGGCGGAAAAACGTCATATCACCGCCTGAAAGTTTCGCACCTTCTACAATTGACATGTGCGAAGCCGAATCCATAATAACCTGGTGACCGGGTTTAATAAAAGCGGAGATAGCTCCTAAGTTAACACTGTAACCGGCGGTAAATAACGAAACACCACGGCCCGGCAAATCAAAAAACTTAACAAGAGCTTGTTCTAATTGTTTATGAACTAAATAGGTTCCGCTGATCACAGGTGAGCTGGAAGCCCCTAAACCATATTTTGCAACGGCATCCTGAGCCGCTTTAATCACATCGGGATGGTAGCTGAACCCTAAATAATTGTAGCTTGATAAATTTACCACATGTACGGTATCTCCGTTAGCACGCGCTAAATCGGTTTCCGTAGTTTGTGTGCCTGAACGTGCGGCTTCGAACGTGTATATTTTTTTCTCATTTAAAATATCTACATATTCCGAAAACAATTCCATTTCTTCCAAATCAGCAGACATGTTCATCATAAACATATCATAAGTATAATCTTCGTAATGGTCGTGTACGTGTTTAAGCAGACTTGCTTCTAAGTTTGACATATATTAAGCCGTTTTAAGTTTCTTTTTTTGAGCACGTGTATATATTTCCATTAAGTTGTCAAAAAAGCTGGTGCCTTTATCAACCGTAATGATCTGTCCGCTTATAGTATCGCAGTATCCCGAGCACAGCCCTACAAGTGATTCAGAAAGCTCTTCAGGTTGGATCCAGTAATTATCGGGAACAAATTGTTTTGCAAATGCTTCAAGGTCTTTTCCGAAAGTTGCTTCTAATGATTTTGTTTTAATAGCGCGTGAACGTACGGCGTTAATACACACATCATATTTACGTAAACGGTAATTTAAATATTTTACCAATACTTCCATCACGGTTTTTGATGCCGCTACATAATCGTAACCGATCGAGTAATCTGTAGGGCCCGTTGATGATACGCCAATAATATATTTAGGATATTTATTAAAAGCGGCAAAAATTTCTTTGGTATACCCAACCATTGGCCAGGTAGAGTAGGAGATGCTTTGTTTTAATCCTTTTAACGTATAATCTTCAAAACAGTTAATAACCATGGCGGAAGACACGTTGCTTATAAAAATATCAATTTGTTTAACGCCTTGTTTTTTTACTTCTTCCAACAGCGCTTTCGTTTCATCATTTTTTGAAACGTCGGCCGATACTAAAATGGGCTTTGGAGCTTTTACTTTTTCAAAGGCTTTATAAATTGATTCTTCATCATGATCGCCCCAACGGTAAGTTAAAATGCAAAGCGCGCCTCTCTTCCCGAAAGACAAACCTGTTTCTAAACCAATACCCCTGGTTCCGCCGGTTATTAATACTACTTTGCCGGTGAAATTTAAAAAAGCATTATCCATACTAGATGTTTTAGTTAGTTTCAGTAATTTAATCATCGCCTGCCATTAGCAAGCGATGATTACAGCATTAAATTTATTTTGCAAATGCCTCAAATTTATCAATCAGGCCGGAGATATTTTGAATATCAGATAATTCTGTACGTGGAATTTTTACTTTAAGCTCACGCATAGCGCCTGAAACAATCTCAACAATATCCAGGCTGTTAGCGCCATAGTCAGTAAATTTTTTCACTGGATCAATTCCTGCTTCAATTCCCGGAACGGACTTCATTAGATGCTTTTCAATTACTTTTAAAATTTCTTCTCTTTCCATACGTCTATATGTTATTTTTTTGGTTAATTTATTAAGGAGCCAAATTTACTAAAAAAATCAGAATGTAAAGTGTAAAGTTAACTCAAATTAAAAATTAATGCTTAGTTATTAACAGTTTACACCCGATTGGTTTGTAATTTAAATAGTTTAAATATTTTGCTAATTTTACCTTTTCTAACAGGGGACTTTGTTGGAGTCTATTATAAAATGAGTTCTATAAAAGCAAATAAATTGGTAACCTTTAGCTTTACCGGTTCGGGTATCGGTACTATGCAAATGGCTGATGTCAAAGGAAAAAACGGGTTAAATCCCGAATTTATTGAAGACTTGATCCGGTGTTTAAATGACATAAAAGCGAATGAAGCGCTTAAAGTTTTAATTATTACCGGTTTACCGGATGTTTTTTGTTCAGGGGCCGATCTTAATACACTTATAAAACTGTGTAAAAAAGAAATAAAACCGGTTGATATTATTTTGTCTAAAATGATCCTGGACATTCAGGTCCCGGTTATTTCAGCTATGGAAGGCCATGCCATTGGCGGTGGTTTAGCGCTTGGCCTTTGTGCCGATATTACTATACTGGCTGAAGAAAGCCGCTACGGCTGTTCTTTTATGAATATGGGGTTTACACCCGGTATGGGCATCACAAAATTAATGGAACATTATATGTCGCCTGCCATTGCCCAGGAAATGCAATATACAGGCAATAATTATTCGGGCAGAAGCTTAATAGGAAAAACAAATTTTAATTACATTTTACCTAAAGCAGAGGTGTTTGAAAAAGCTGATATCTTAGCGGAAGCGATGGCTGAAAAGCCGCGCAAAGCGCTATCGGTATTAAAACGTTACCAAAGCATGCAAAGAAGAAAAACATTTGAGGAAACGTACAGCATTGAAACAATGATGCATGAACTTACCTTTAATGAAGAAGAAATATTAACTATTATAAAGGAAAACTATGTCAAATACGAATAATAAACGCGTGGTTTTAATAACAGGCGGTACTAAAGGAATTGGTAAGGAAATAGCTTTTAAATTTGCCGAACACGGTGATCAGTGTGTTATTACTTACGGTTGGGGAAGCATTGAGGAAGAAGATATTATTAATGAATTTAAAGCAAAAGGTTTACCTGTACCGTTTTTAAAACAAGCCGATGTTATTAATAATGAGGATACGCTTGAACTGTTAACAGAGATCAAAGAACGTTTCGGGCGTTTAGATGTATTTATATCTAACGTTTCTTTTGCAAACCTTGTAAAGAGCATTGACGATTACAGCGAAGGCGCCCTGCTTAAAAGCATTGAGTATAGCTGCTGGCCAATGATTGAATACACCCGCCAAATGAAAACGGTATTTGGTGTGTATCCAAAATATGTAATGGGCTTATCATCGCACGGGCCTGACCGTTTTCATAAAAATTATGATTTTGCTGCCGCTACTAAAGCTTTAAATGAAGTGTTGATCAAATATTTGAACTATCATTTTTATGATGAAAATGTTATTTTTAATATTTTAAGAACGCGTCCTGTTATCACAGATTCCTTGCTATCGACATTGGGTAATGAATGGACCGAATTTATTGAAAAATATGATATTCCGGGAACTCATATTGAATTGGAAGAATTTGCACGCGTAGCTTATATGATGTGTACCGGGTTAATGGATGCTATAAGAGGCCAAACTATTATTGCTGACAGAGGCTATGATTTTGCTGAAGGTTTACAGCGTATGTATGTTGACCGTGAAGAATTGGGCCTGTAATACTAAATCTAAATTAAATTTATATGTTATCAAAAAACGTACAAGAAGCGCTTAACGCACAAATACAAAAAGAAGCTTATGCTTCTAACGCTTATCTGACATTGGCTACATGGGCCGAAGAAAAAAACCTGGACGGAATTGCAGCTTATTTTTACGCGGCAAGTGAGGATGAGCGCACCCACATGCTTCAAATGTATAAATACGTCAATACATACGGCGGCTCAGCAATGATTAAACCGTTAAATGATTCATCGGTTAAATTAAAAACATTACTGGATGTATTTAAATATGTATTTGACCTTGAGCACGAAGTAACCATTGCCATTAATAAACTGGCTAAGCTTACTTATGAAGAAAATGATTTTGCAACTTTTAAGTTTTTAGAAGCATTTGTAGTGGAGCAACAGCATTCTGAAAGAAGCGTAAACGAATTAATAGACATGATAACCCGCGTAGGCTGTGATGAAAAAAACCTGTACTACCTGAATAAAACTTTTCGTAAAACAGAAGAACGTAAAGCGTTTGGTGTAAAAACTTTACATGACGTGCAGGATGAATAAACCACTGATGTTTAAATAATGAACACTTGTAAGCCCAAACTAACCACTTATTAGTTTGGGCTTTTTGTTGCCCGGTATCGTTCTATTTTTGCTCTGTAACTAAAATATATAGATCATGAGAGCTTTATTTTTAATCTATTTCTTTAGCACTGTATGTATACATGCTCAGTTAAAAGCGCAGTTAAAAAATTTATAAAAGAGTAAATGATCGCTTAAAATGTAAAGCGGTATAATCTTTATGTTTCATTTGATTTAAATTTTTAATGAATTCACCTTTTTTATTTTTTGTCATGTTTCCATCTTCTGTGGCTCCAAAGCCATATTTCAGGCTGCGCGATAATATCTTTCTCCAGCTTTCTCGTATGCAGCTCCGATATTTCACCTTCGGCAGTGTTTTTTGAATCATGCACCAAATACTCGGTATTTACTTCATAATACCCTCGCTTTAATTTATTTACCGTAACATATACTACCGGAAGATTTAATTTCTGTGCAATTTTTTCTGTGCCCCAAAACACAGGTGTTTCTTGGTATAAAAATGTTGTCCAATAAGCATTTTCGGGCGACGGTGTTTGATCGGCAATAAAAGCCGTAGCGTTAATTTCATTCCGGTTACGGATCATTTCACGTATCGTATCTTTCATAGTGTAAAGTTTGGTGCCAAAGCGGGTGCGCATTGTATACATCAGCTTATCAAAATGCTTATTGGTAAGCGGATGATAAATAACATACAGTTGTTGCGAATTAAGTAAGCTGAAAGAATTACCGGCCCATTCCCAGTTTCCGTAATGGCCCATAACTAAAATGCAGGATTTTTTTTGATCGTAAAGCTCTTTAAAAATACGTTTGGTGTTTTCATTAAAAGCACAGCGCTTTATGGCTTCTTCTTTTGAAATAGTTAATGTTTTTAGGGTTTCTAAAAACAGGTCGCATAAATAATGATAGAATTTTCTTTCAATAGACTTAAGTTCTTTATGTGACTTTTCGGGAAACGAATTCTTCAGGTTTTCATACACTACTTTTTGCCGATAGCCTATTACCTTATACAACAAAAAATAAACACCGTCGGCAACCAAATAAAATAAGGGAAACGGGAGTATAGAGATTAAATATAAAAAAGGTAACGCAACGTAAAAGGCAATAGTACTCATGCCATAAAAATACAGAATATTAAGATTCGTACTGTTTTTTTGCACAATTAATCATGATTTTCAATCATTTTAATTATATTTATAAACGAGAAAAGTTTTAAAATTATGAAGAAATTTATTACCTCAATTTGTTTTCTGGCCATTGTTTCTAATGTAAGTGCTTTAGATGCCGGCGACATCGTTAAAATGGAACTGGCCAAACAAAAGCTATATGCGGGTCAATATATTGGCGCCCTTAACCTTTATAAAGAAGTGCTTCAAAAAAATCAGGACGATGCTAAAGTATTATATTATGTAGGCTATTGCGATTTTCAGCTTCAAAAATACAGTGATGCTACCGAAATGTTTAAAAAAGCCATAGCAACCAATAAAGATGTTAAGCCGGAGACTCATCTATTATTAGGTAAAATATATTTATACAGCGAAAAGATTGATGATGCCTTGGCGGAATTTAATACGTATAAAACAACCGCTAAATCAAAAGAATCTGACTATGAAGATGTAGATGTATATATATCGCACTGCAACAATGCTAAAAAATATATGGCAGCGCCAATGGATACTAAAATTGAAAATCTTGGGACGGCCATTAATTCTAAATACGATGACCAGTCGCCGGCTATAAGCGCCGACGGTAAAAAACTGGTATTTAACTCACGCCGCCCTGAAACTACTGATTCACCAAGAGATATAGAGGGAGACGGTAAATTTTTTCAGGATATTTATATTTCAACTTGGGATACCGTAAATAAAAAATGGAACGACGCGGAAGATGTTCCGGGTAATGTAAATACCGACGCGCATGATGCCTGTACAAGTATTTCGCCTGACGGAAAACAAATTTTTATTTATAAAAACGATATCAAGGATAATGAATCAAGAGGCGGCGATATTTTTGTTTCCAAAGTAGTAAATAATAAATGGAAAACCCCTGAACCTATCGGTAAGCCTATCAATACAACCTATTGGGAAGGCGGAGGATGCATTTCTCCCGATGGAAAAACTTTGTATTTTACAAGTGAGCGCCCGGGAGGCTATGGCCACGCCGATATTTATATGGTAACACGCATTAACAAAACCGAGTGGGGCAAGCCTGAAAATTTAGGCGCTGCCGTTAATACAGAATACGATGAAGTAGGTGTTTTTTTAGCACCCGACGGTAAAACCTTGTTTTTCTCCTGCAATGGAAAAGAATCAATGGGCTCATACGATATTTTTAAATCTACTATGGAAGGCGGCAAATGGGGCAAGCCTGTAAACTTAGGTTACCCGATTAATACAGTTTATAAAGACGGGCCTTTGGTAGTAAGCGCCGATGCACAAACTGCTTATTTCGCCAGTGAAAGGACAGGTGGCCTCGGTGAAAGCGATATTTACAAAGCTAACCTTACCAATTACGCGATCCTTGAAAAAGACGGTAAAAAGAAATCGAATAACGGATTAAGTATTTTAAAAGGAGTGATCCGCGACGGTTTTGAAGGCTCCGGAATTTCTATGGCTGATGTAATTATTACAGATCCTGTCGGAACTGTAGCAGCAAGCACAGTTACCAACGAAAACGGAGAATACTTTATTACTCTTAAAGGAGATGTGACATATACCATTAAAGCTTCTAAAAAGGGATACAAACCGGCAGAAGAAAAAGTAGATCTTAAAATGGGAAAAACAGATACTTTCTCATTGGATAAACAGATTATGCTTAGCAAAGAAAAATAGATTTTTGCTTAAGTTTGCTTTGTGGCTCCATTGCTGTAGGTTATAAATGTATTTGTCATGTTCTTTAATTTTTTTAAGCTTCTTTTTAAAATAATATGTTTTATCATTGGCTTTGTAGCTTTATGGTTCATTTGCGCACTATTGTTACCTAAAATCAAAGTCAATACCGATAATACGGCAACCGCTAAAAATGCGACTATTTATGTGAGAACAAACGGTACGCATACCGATATTGTCATGCCGAAACAAATTGATGTTCCCGGTTCGGTAGTAAGTTATAACTGGAATAATTTGGTTAACGATTCTTTGTTCCCTAATGTGGATTCAAGCTATAAATATATAGCTATCGGTTGGGGCGATAAAGGCTTTTATTTAGATACGCCCGAATGGAAAGACCTTAAGTTTTCTACGGCTTTTAATGCCGTGTTTGGCCTTGGAAGTACTGCCATGCATGTTACTTATTATAAAAGTATGGTTCAGGATAATAAGAGAATAAAAGAGTTGACATTATCGGCGGCTGATTATCAAAGTCTTATTACACGCATTACGCAAAGTTTTAAATTAAATAATAATAAGATACAGTTGATCCCGCATCCTAATTATGGCATTCACGATAATTACTTTGAAGCAAACGGCCGTTATAATTTATTTAATACCTGTAATGTATGGACAGGAAACACCCTTAAGGCAGCCAATGTTAGTATGGGCCTATGGACTCCATTGCAAGCAGGGGTAATGGATAATATCCCTTAAACATAACGGTCAAGAATGTAAAATTCGTTATCTTAAACGTCCGGTACACCTATGAGATTTCTGCTATTTTTAATTTATTTTTTCTTCGTCAATGCAGGCGTTGCTCAAACCTTTTTATTAAGCGGTAAGATTACCGACGATAAAAATGAAGCATTGTCTTTTGCCTCTGTCTTGGTAAAAGGCACTAATATGGGTACTAATGCTAATGCCGACGGATATTATACGCTGAGGCTTCAGCAGGGAACTTATCAAATTATTTTTCAGTACGTCGGTTATAAAAAGAAAACAGAAACCATTGTTATAAATGGCAATGTAACCCATAACACCAACCTGAGCCCGGAAAGTTATGAGCTGAAAGAAGTGGTTATTAAGGACGGGGAAGACCCTGCCTATGCCGTTATAAGGCAAGCCATAAAAAAACGAAAACAGTATTTGAACGAAGTGGAAGCTTACTCCTGCAAGGCTTATATAAAAGGCTTACAGCGCTTAAAATCGTATCCCGAAAAAATGGCTAAACTCATTAATAAAATTACCGGGCCGGGCAATCAAATAGATTCATCGCTTTTAGGAGTTATTTATTTGAGCGAAAGCGAATCGAACTATAATTTCCGTAAACCCGATGAGGAAAAAGAGATTATGTATTCGAGCAGGGTTAGCGGTGATAACAAAGCCTTTAGCTTTAACCAGGTAAGCGATCTTAAATTTAATGTATACGAAAATTTGGTAAGCTTAAATAACCTGAGCGACAGGCCTTTTATTTCTCCTATTAATCAAAACGCTTTTTTATCGTACCGTTATAAATTACTTGGCACAACGTTCGAAGACGGCAAAATGATCAATAAAATTCTGGTAACTCCCAAACGCAAGACAGATCCCTGCTTTACCGGTATAATTTATATACAGGAAAATACATGGCGTGTACACAGCGTAGATATATTTATTACCAAGGACGCAAAAATAAAATTTGTAGATACCTTAAAATTCAAGCAATTAAATTCTCCCGTAAACGATACATTGTGGATGCAGACAGGATTTAACATGATGTTTAATTTTAAGATTATGGGTTTTGAAGGGGATGGTTATTTTAATGTCGTATTTTCAGAATATAATATGCATCCCGTATTTCCTAAAAACTTTTTTAAGAACGAAGTATTAGTCATTGAAGAAGGCTCCAATAAAAAAGATTCCGCTTACTGGAAAGCCGCAAGACCTGTACCACTTACGGTTGAAGAGAAAACAGATTATGTGAAAAAAGACAGTATTGCCATTATTCAAAATTCTGACCGGTATAAAGACAGCCTCGACAAGAAAGGAAATAAATTCAGATCATCCGATCTTATTTTAGGATATAGTTATACTAAAACAAAACGCGGGTTCAGCTTACTGACTTCCGGTATTTTAAATTCAGGCTTACAATATAATACAGTGGAAGGGGTAAACGCTTCCCTTAATATAAACATGGAAAAAGATTATGACGATCATCGTAAGCATGTGATCAGTGGCAGCGCGCGTTACGGCTTTTCAAATTATTTATGGAGTGGTACAGGGAGTTGGCAGTATTTAAATAATCCAAAAAAGTTTGAATCATTCCGATTAAAAGTAGGGTCAACTGCTACACAGTTTACAGGTGAAGAAGGCATTAATTCTACCGTTAACTCGGCATACACACTTTTAATAAATGATAATTATATGAAGCTGTATAAAAAAACCTATGCATCTTTAGCTTACCGCAGAGAATTGATAAATGGCCTGGTTTTTAATTTTAATACGGAATATGCAGAACGTTCGGCATTGAGGAACACGGCAGATTATGTATGGATTGATAATAAAAATAAACAGTTTACGAGTAATAATCCTTTAAAGCCTAATACTGATGATTCGAGTTTTTCGATGAATAATGCCTTTATCGTGGAAGCAGGGTTTTCTATTCGCTTTAAGCAACAGTATTATACAAAGCCCAATGAAAAGGTGATTACGGGTAGTAAATATCCGGTTATTAATATTTTATATACCAAAGCCATTGCAGGCTTGAATACCAAGGCTGATTATGATCTCATTCGTATGTCCATCAGCGATAGGATTCGATTGGGGCTTGTAGGGAAATTCAGCTACCGTATAAAAGCCGGTTATTTTTTAAGTAGTAAATACATGGAGTTTATGGATTATAAACACTTTGAAGGAAACCAAACTATTTACCTGAGCACTGATTATTTAAATTCGTATAAATTATTGCCGTATTATACTTACAGTACCAATAGGTGGTATATGGAAGCGCATGCCGAACATCATTTTAACGGGTTTATTTTTAATAAAATTCCTTTACTCAAAAAAACAAGAATGCAGGAGGTGGTTGGTGGACATGCCTTGTTTAATGATAAGCTGAACCAATACTACGAGGTGAATTTCGGAATAGAAAAGATCTTCCAAATTCTGAGAATAGATTATGTTTTGGGCTATGGCCCCGGGACCCAATTCCGACAGGGTGTTGTAGCGAGTTTGGGACTTAGATTCTAGAAATTACAGTATCTTGTAAAGCCGGTAAAGTCTTTGATAAGCCTGATTAATTTATTAAGTTTGCAATTGCTTCAATGAAAACACTATTTAAAATATGCTTAATGAGTTTTGCAATTCTAATGATGCCAAATTGCGTCCCTCATTACTCGTTAAGCGGGGCAACTATACCTGTGGAGGCAAAAACCATTTCGGTAGCTTTCTTTACTAATAATACTACTTTAGGAAAACCTTCTATCAGTCAAAAATTTACTGAGAAACTGAGAGATGTGGTATCTTCGCAAACAAACTTAGCTTTAATGAAGCAAAACGGCGATTTACAGTTTGAAGGCAACATTAGTGATTACAATGTTGCGCCTGTTGCTATACAAAGCACTGACCAAGCGGCGTTGAACCGTTTAACCATTACGGTAAGCGTAAAATACACTAATAAGTTTGACGCTACTAAAAACTTTGAACAATCTTTTACACGTTTCACGGATTACCAAGCGTCTAAAGCCATTTCATCTGTAGAGGACGATTTGCTGACTGAAATAAACAGGCAGTTGACAGAAGATATTTTTAATAAAGCATTTAATAATTGGTAATGCTCAAGCCGCAATTTATTAATATCATTAAGCAACCGCATCAAATAGAGTCTGCACAACTAGCAGAACTCGAACTGATCGTGAAAGAGTATCCTTTTTTTGAAACTGCTCATTTATTGTTTACCAAGGGTCTGCATAAATACAATGCCCTTACTTATTCAAAGCAATTGCGCAAAACAGCTATTGTTGCCAATAGTAGGGCCGTATTATATGAATTGTTGCATTCAAAAGAAATTATCGTAAGCAGGCAACGCGGTACTGAAACCATAGAAACTAAACAGGTTATTTCTGAAAAAGAAGAAAAAATAATTGAGGAACGTTTAAGTCCAGTAAATCCTATAACGATCAGCAACCCGGATGTTAGGGTCGTATACATAAATACGGTTTCAAAAGTTAGCGAGGTTATTCCGGAAAAAGAAAAAGAGCCGGACATTATTAAAAAAGAAATTACTATCATTCAGGCTATTGAGAATGAAACGGAAGCTCCCGCTGTACAATTTAATGAAGATAAGCTTAATAAAACCATTGATGCTGAGATCAGTCGTGGGGTCATACTCTCCTACATTGAAACAGATGTTATTAAAACACCTGAACTTGATAAAGAGCAGCCGGCAGAACCGGTTTCTTTTACAGACTGGCTTAACAGGGTTAAAAAAGATGCACCGACCCTTTCGCGTGAGGAGAAAAAAGAAGATTCAAAACCGGGAATAAAGGAAGGGAAACAGTCTAAAATTGAGAATAAACCAACATTTTTTGAGAAAAATAAGAATATTATAGATAGAATTATAGAATCAGATCCCGGAAGAATAAAGCTGGGTTCCAACAAATTTTTTACCCCGGCAAGCGATGCAAAGCAGAGCCTGCTTGAAAATGAGCATTTAGTGACCGAAACTTTAGCTAAAATTTATGCCTTACAGGGAAATATTTCTAAAGCAATTCGCGCTTATGAAATATTAAGTTTGAAATTTCCACAAAAAAGTGTTTACTTTGCATCCCTTATCGAAAAACTGAAAAAATAAAATATAAATTATGCAATCTATTTTAACAATCGCAATCATCATCGTATGTGTATTACTAATTTTAGTAGTACTGGTTCAAAACTCTAAAGGTGGTGGTATCTCAAGTAATTTTACGGCCGCTAATCAAATTATGGGTGCGCGTCGCGGTACCGATTTTATTGAAAAAACAACTTGGACCTTAGCCATTCTTTTATTGGTATTAAGCTTATTATCTACCCCTAAAAAATCGGGCTCTTCAGATGTAACAGATACAGAAGGTTCTAAAACTAAAGAAATGGCAGGCAGCGCAGTGGCGCAACCTACACAGCCTGCAGCAAAACCTTTACAAAATGCAGCTGCACCAACACAATCGGTAAAATAATTTTTAATAAATATTAAGCTTAAAAGCAGAACAAATGTTCTGCTTTTTTTATGGTTAAGTGTGAGTACATTTATGGTTTTATGCAATAAACTCAAAGCTTTTTTATATATTAGTACGTTATTTAAGGCACGATTAATTTAAGTTTTTATGGCAAAACAAACTAATACAAAACCGCAACCGACCCCCGCACCGGCATCTCAATCTAATATTTATGATTCCTATATTAAAGGGAAAGAATTATATTATTTATTGTCCTTAATATTATTAGGTTGCTATTTTACGTTTTCCGATTTTATAAATTTAAAAAAAATATTCTTATTCAAAGATATTGGGAGTGATACCATAAATATGGGTTACCCTTTATTGGTAAATTATTCAGAGTACTTTAAAACGGAAGGAATCCCCGGATGGTCTTTCTCACAGGGAATGGGCCAAAACGTGTTTCCTTTATGGCTGGGAGATTTCTTTACTAATTTTGTTATGTTATTTGATAAACAGACTATTCCGAAAGTAATAGTGTTTATGGAGATCCTTAAAATAGTTTTATGCGCGTTCGTTTTTTTTAAATTCTTAAAAGAATTAAAGTTGAGCGGCTTTGCCTGTATCATCGGAGCATTACTGTATTCGTTTTCCGGTTATGTTATTTTAGGAGGCACTTGGGCGATTTTTTCTACCGAAGCTGTATACGTTGCCATAATGCTGTTTGGTATTGAACGCTGGTTGAACCACAACAAATGGTTTTTGTTTTTATTAGGTATTACGTTATTAGGTTTTCTGCAACCGTTTTATCTGTTCTCATACACCTTATTTTTAATCGGTTATATCATTATTCGTTATAACGAATTACACAACGGTAATTGGAAAAGTTTTGTTGTATTTAGCTTAAAAACAGTTGGTATTGCTGCTCTAGGTGTTGCTATTACCGCATATCAATTATTACCCGATGTGTTAATGTTATTAGAAAGCCCTCGTGTTAGCGGAGAAGCGGGACTGTCGGCAAAATTAAAAGCCCGGCCTATGTTTGCGCTTGCCGATGAAGTACTTCGTTTCACAACAACATTCAGGGCATTCGGAAGCGACATGCTTGGCACCGGGACAAACTTTAAAGGTTGGCAAAACTATTTGGAAGCGCCTTTATTTTATTGCGGTATTTTAAGTCTTGTCAGCCTCCCACATGTGTTTTCAGGCTTGAGTAAAAAAGAAAAATGGTTCTATGGTATCCTCACTGTTGTATTTGTATTACCTATTATATTCCCGTTTTTCCGTTACGCTTTTTGGGCTTTTTCAGGAGATTATTTCAGAACATTTTGTTTGATTATTGTTGTATGGATGTTATTCTATACTACCAAAGCTATTTCTTACATAGAAGAAAAAGGAAGTATAAACAAGGTTGTATTAGTTGCTACAGGCTTGTTTTTGTTATTTTTATTATATACACCGGCAGCACAGTTTAAACAAGCTGTTAATGCGGAGTTGAGAAGCTTTGCCACGTTTTTAATTTTAGTATACAGTGCATTGTTATATATATTATCAAGCAAATCTTCTATTAAGCATCTTGCAAAAGTCGGCTTGATCATTACCTGTTTTATAGAAATTTTATTTTTCTCAAATGTTACTATAAATAAGCGCGATGCCATGTTTAAAAGGGAACTGACGGAAAAAGTAGGGTACAATGATTATACAATGGATGCCATGGATTATATCAAAAACATTGATAAAACATTTTACAGAGTTCAAAAAGATTACAGTTCAGGGCTTGCTATTCACTCAAGTATTAATGATGCCAAGGCTCAGGGATTCTATGGCACATCATCTTACCATTCGTTTAATCAAAAAAATTACATTAAATTTTTAGGTGATCTTAATATTATTGACCCCAAAGACGAGAACTCAACACGTTGGGCAAAAGGCTTGGTAGAAAGGCCGTTAGTGTTTTCAATGGCTAGCGGTAAATACTGGTTAAGCAAACGTCCCGGAAATTATTTACAAGGATTCGGATACGATTCCATTAATAAATTCGGTGATGTAAAAGTATACAGGAACCGCTACGCACTTCCTTTTGGTTTTGCTTATGACAAAGTGTTGAATCTTAAAACATTTAAGTCATTAAACAATTTACAAAAAGACTTATACCTGCTTAAAGGCGCTGTGTATGATGATGAGCAGGCAAGTGAATTTATTGGTATCAAACATTTTGATCTGAAAGATACAACCCTTCAATTTTCATTTGAAGAATACGCTAAACTTACAAATGAGCTCAGAAAAGATTCGGTAACAATTACTTCATTTAAAGAAAACCATATTGAAGGAACCGTTAATTTAAACAAAACAAAAACGGTGTTCTTTTCTATTCCCTTTGATGAAGGCTGGAGCGGAATGTTAGATAATGCCGATGTTAAATTATTAAGAATAAACAGCGGATTAACGGGTATGATCGTTCCTAAGGGCAATCACAAAATTGATTTAAAATTTGAGCCGCGATTGAAAAATAAAGGAAAGCTTATTTCAATAATTGCACTTGTTATTCTTATGGTATTATTGGGGTTAAGCTTCTTTAAGTCTAAGAAAAATCAGCCTTAATTACACTTTTAAAATGATCAATTTTTTTTCAATAACTATAGATAATTGTCAAAATAAAATATAGCTTTGTATAGTTGAGCAAGTTGGTTCATGCGGGCGTTTTTAAGCTTTTCAAAGGTGAATAGCAGTTTAAATAACGAAGAGTTTTCCTCTTAACCAAAGCATTAACTTTTTGTATAGTATTTACTTTTTTGAAAAAATGTTATGAAGATCATAGATTGTACTATTCGGGATGGCGGGCATTTAAATAATTGGGATTTTGATCACAATGCCGTGAAAGCTGCATATTATGCCGCACTTAAAGGCGGAGTTGATTTTTTTGAGATCGGTTACCGTTTTCCTTATTCTCATCCGGATCTGGGAGATTACGGATATTGTAAGGACGAGTTTCTTTTTTCGTTGATCGAAGCAAACGAGAAATGTAAGTTATTGGTGATGGTAAATGCCAATACCTCTGATAATGTTGAATTTGCGTATTGCGACCCTAAATTGACTCCAATTAGCGGTGTTAGGGTAGCAGCATACCCATACGAGTATGAACGCGCATTTAAGCTTATTGAACTATTGCATAGCAAAGGCTATTTAGTGTATATGAACTTAATGGCATCTTCAGAAATTACAGAAGAACAATATCAACAATTAAAAAATTGGGAAAATAAACACCTTATTGGTTCTATTTATTTTGCAGACAGCTTTGGAGGGTTTACACCTTCAGACATTCCTTTTTTTGTAAATAAACTAAAAGAGCTTGGGTTTAAAGATATTGGGTTTCACAGCCATAACAACCTTCAAATGGCATTTGCAAATTCATTAAAATCAATAGAGACGGGGGCAACCTTTATTGATGCTTCAATTTATGGAATGGGAAGAGGTGCAGGTAATTTGCCGATGGAAATATTATTGGGATATCTTGAAAAAGAAGGATATAAACAGTATAACACCTTGCCTTATTTAGAAGTGATTGAACGGTATTTTTATCCGATATTTAAAAAAATTGAATGGGGATACAGTACACAAGCCTTAATTGGCGGTTTGGCAAATATACATCCCTATTATATAGATAATTTATTTGAGCGGAATACCTATACGATCGAAGAGATCTGGAACGCGGCCAATATCATTAAGGAAAAATGTCCTACATCGTTCTCTCTTAAAGAACTGAATAAGGTAATGGGAGAGCGCTTTTATACACCTTTAACGGAAGAACATGTAAAAGAAATATTTGAAAAAGTAAGCGAAGAGTTTAAAATAATTCTTGCTCACGACGCTTTTAAGGTATCTGATTTTAAATTTAAAAATGCTCATAAAGGCCGTAAAATCCTGATCTTGGCAAATGGCGCTTCGCTGTTAAGCCACAAAAAAGAAATACAGGAATTTATTGACAGAGAAAAACCGGTGACCATTGGCGTAAATTTCTTACAAGGTACCATTGTTCCTGATTACCATTTATTCATTAACCGAAAACGGTTTCAAAAATATGTACCTACCATCAATAAAAAAAGCAAACTTTTAGTGCCTTCTTATTTCGGGAAAGATTTTGTTAAAGAAGCAAATATTGATGAGTGTGATTATTTTGATCTGGAAACGGTTGGCATCGATAATCCCTCTGTTATAGAAAATACAATACAGTTATGTGTATATCCTAATGTGTCTATATCAGCAATTCTATTGGCACAATTAATGGGAGCATCAGAAATATATGCCGTGGGCATTGATGGCTATGTTGATGAAATGAATAAAAAAATGGTATTCTTTTATAATGAAAATGATACTCCGGATGATAAGGACATCGCGTCTATTCGCTACGAAATGTTTTCGAAAGAATTAGAAAGAACCAATAACTTTTTACAGGACAAATCGGTTCCGTTTTTTATCATAACACCTACATCGCATAAAAAATATTATAAAAATCTTTTTCAATTATCTCAAGCATAATATAATAATATGACTCAGTTCAAAGATAAAATAGCCCTGATCACAGGCGGATCGAGAGGAATAGGAAAATCATGCGCGCTTAAACTGGCAAGGGAAGGCTGTCACTTAGTAATAAATTACAGATCTGACCAAAAGTCTGCTGAAGAAACTGCTGCAAGAGCCCGTGAATATGGTGTAAAAGCTTTGATCTGCAAAGCAGACATAGCAAAGGTGAATGAAATAGATGACCTTATAAAATTTACGATGGATCAATTCGGCAGAATCGATGTCTTGATCAATTCAGCAGGCATCAGCCAGATCATTGACTATTCGAAGATCACAGAAAACGATTGGGATAAAATGATGGAGCTGAATGAAAAAGGAACATTTTTTTGCTGCCAAAAGGTTATTGAAATAATGAAAAACCAAAAGTCAGGAAAAATTGTGAACTTAGCTTCTACAGCGGGTCAAATGGGAGGTTTTATTGTTGGCGTAAATTATTCTGTTTCCAAAGCAGGCGTTATCTGTATGACCAAAGCACTATCTAAAGTTGCTATTAAATTCGGGATCAATATAAACTGTGTAGCACCGGGTTTAATAGATACGGATATGACAACAAGTTACCCGCCTGAAACTGTTGCATCCATGAAAAGCGGTATTCCTATCGGAAGACTTGGAAGCGCGGACGAAGTAGCAGACGGTATTGTTTTTCTGGCATCAGAAAAAGCGAACTATATTGTAGGAACAACCTTATACATTAACGGCGGTACATACTTAGGATAAAAAAAATAAAAATTATGCAAAACATATTTGACTTAAAAAACAAGAAAGCAATTATTACAGGTGGAGCAAGCGGCTTGGGCCGTGCCATGGCAGAGGGATTATACGATGCCAATGCGGAGATTTGCATCATAGATGTATCTGAGAACATTGAGAAAGTAGCTAATGAACTGGTTAAAAACGGCCGTAAGGTAAATTTCGTAAAAGCAAATTTATCAAACCGTGAAGAAGTAAAAAGCAGCTTTGCAAAAGCTCTGGAAATCCTAGGAGGTATTGATATATTAGTGAACAGCGCAGGTACACAAAAAAGACATCCAAGCGAAAATTTCCCGATTGAAGATTGGGATATTGTTTTAGAATTGAATTTAACAACGGTATTTACGATGTGCCAAATGGCAGGACGTGAAATGATAAAACAAGGACATGGAAAAATAATTAATATTGCCTCTATGCTTAGCTTTATGGGCGGATTTACGGTACCTGCTTATGCAGCAAGTAAAGGGGGTGTGGCGCAGTTAACCAAAACCCTTACTAACGAATGGGGCCCGAAAGGTGTTAATGTAAACGCTATTGCGCCGGGTTGGATGGATACACCATTGACAGAAGCATTGGTTGGAAACCCTGACAGAGAGCCGGGTATTTTAGGAAGAACACCTGCAGGCCGTTGGGGAAAACCGGAAGACTTAAAAGGAACAGTGATCTTTTTAGCATCTTCAGCATCAGACTTTGTGAATGGTGCAATTATTCCGGTTGATGGTGGTTATCTTGCAAAATAATTTTAAAGCGCGTTTAAATTCATGATTCGAGTATCAGATTATATCATTAACAGGTTAGAAAAAGAAGGTGTAAAACATATTTTTTTAGTGACCGGTGGTGGTGGAATGTATTTAATAGATTCCCTTGGAAGAAGTAAAAAAATTCAATACGTTCCCAATCATCACGAACAAGCTTGTAGTATGGCTGCAGAAGCATATGCAAGGGTTTCCAATAATTTAGGGGTTGCTCTGGTAACCACAGGACCTGCAGGAACTAATGCCATTACGGGAGTAGGATGTGCCTGGATGGATTCTATACCAATGTTGGTTTTATCGGGCCAGGCAAAAACAGCACATCTTATAGGTAACACAGGCTTGAGACAAAAAGGGTTTCATGAAGTGAGTATTGCAAAAATTGTAGAACCTATTACCAAGTATGCAGTAACCATTACCGATCCTAATTCTGTAGTGTATCACATGGAAAAAGCTATTTTTTTAGCAAAAAACGGAAGACCCGGCCCTGTGTGGTTG
>JANYGK010000051.1 GCA_025362395.1 Bacteroidota bacterium | reverse complement strand
TTTAAATGGTTCATCATCGCTTGTTTTATTATAATACCATTTTGCTATCAGTGTTTGTGATTTTTGTAAAAGGAAATTGTATTCCTTAAGCGCCGAAACAGAAGGTGTTACCTGGCTAACTACCGATTCGGTTTGTTGTTTACTGGTGGTTACGGTTACAATGGTAAGTATAAAGGCGATCATTGTTAAGAGTAACAATACTCCAAACCCTGTCCCTATTTTTCTACCGATCGTAAACTTAAATGCCATAGATTTTAGCCTGTTATTTTTGCTCTGTTAAGGCTTCTTTCTTTTGTTTAAACTCGTTCGCTTTTTCTTCATCCATCAAGGCAGAATAACTTCCCTGTAAACTTTCCAAAGCCTTTTTATTTTTAGGATCAAGCTCGTATACTTTGATCATGAACGGCAGAGATTGTTTAAATAATTTTTTTGCATTTTCCTGTATCACATCCAGCTGGCTAAGATCAACGTCATAATCCATCATCCGCATAAGTGTTGCTCCTTGGTTATAATATAAAATCCCTAAATTAATATTAGCGGCAATATTTTTAGGGTCAAGCTCCAAAACCTTTAATAAAGCACCTTTGGCTACATCACCGTATTTTTGATTGAAATTATTTTTTACGTATAGATCCGCGAACGTACTGCCTTTAGCTTTATAATATTCAATATCCTTTTCTTTAAAATTAAATTCAGGATACAATAAAAATGTATATTTTTTATATTTAAAATAACAGGTATCCGATTTTTTATCATCTAACGAATCCTGTAATAAAACAATACAAAGTTTATAATAAGATGTAGCGGCATTTTTAATAAATGCCGTATTATTGTCTTTATACGTATTTTCTTTATCTAAAAGAATAGAATATTCCGCAGACTTAACGGATACATCCAACAGTTTTATTTTAGTTGTAATGTTACCTGTTGATTGTTTAAAAGACTGTAAATAAGCATAAGAACGGATGTGCCATGAAGCAGGGTCGTTTTTTGTTTCGGGATTCGCTACCACTTTGTCGAGCATAGGAATAGCTTTGTCGAATTGCTTGGTATTACACAATTCCTGAGCTTCCATTAATAAATTGGTTTGTGATTTGCCATATAAACATAAAAATACCAGCAAGCAGCAAAAGCCACTTTTAACGCAATGATATGATTTTGAAATGTTTATCATTTATACAAACCTAATAATTAATTTAATCAACAGCAATAGCTAAATTTTTTAGTTCATCACTTGTTTTCAATCCGGCCGAAACAGCATTGCTTTTATTATACTCAAACTTTTGTTTATTATCAATCGCTACAAAATTAATGGCCGCGCCTGCTCTTGCCAACCCGTTTTTTTCTGTAACAATGAGCGCCCCTTTTCCCTTAAACTTTAATGCCACTTCTTTTAATTGATCAGAGGCATCATTTAAAATATAAATAATATGAGGTTTTAAATTAATATCGATCGTGTTGGATGACTTAATTTCCAGCTTTTGATTACCAACCTGCTTAATTGCAGCCATTTTATTAAGCTCTTGGTTTATATTGGCGTTTGATCCTATTACATGAATAATAAAATTACCTGATTTCATTTTTTCGGGCCATTCAAAATACCTTGTAAAATTGTAGATAAATATAGCCTTACCTTTTGAAACAGGGTCAAAGGTCGGTTGTTGCCGAAAGCTCAGGCTCGAAAAAGCCAACACTATTATGAGGGTATATTTTATTAAAAACTTCAAGATGCGTTCAATACTTCACACAACGGTTTTTATATAACCGGTTGTACAACCAACAAATATAGTATTAGCACTTAATTATTCAAAGCAAAATCAATATATTTTTTACCAAAAAAAAAGTACCTTTAGCGTTCAGTTTTTTGCCTGGTATACAACGAAAAATATAATCACTACTCTGACACCGAATTAATTACAGAGTACAAACGCTTGAATGATAAGCTGTTTGTAGGCATTTTATATAAAAGGTATGCGCACCTGGTTTTAGGTTTAAGTATTAAATACCTTAAAGACCAAGATGAAGCGAAGGATGCCGTAATGCATATTTTCGAAAAACTAATGTCCGATCTGTTAAAACACGAGGTACAGTATTTTAAAAGCTGGCTGTATACATTTTCTAAAAATCATTGCTTAATGATCATCCGCAAAAAGCAGGCAAGGCTTAATAAGGAGATGGATTTGCAAATTCATGCGTCTTCTTTTATGGAAACGGAAACAGACCTGCATCTTAATACACATGAAGCAAAGGAAATGGAATATAATTTCCTGGAAAAGGCATTGGAAGAATTAAATGAAGAACAACGCACGTGTATAGACCTGTTTTATTTAAAAGAAAAATCGTACCAAGAAATTTCAAATACAACAGGATTTACGTTAAATGAAGTAAAAAGTTTTATACAGAACGGTAAACGAAACTTAAAAATTAAATTAGAAAAAAGCAGTGAACGATCCTAATAAACATAAGCCGTTAAGTGCTGAAGAGTTATTTAAATTGCTCGAGGAAAAGAATAGCGATTCTTCTTCTTTAACCGGTTTGGATGATTTTGAAAGAGAAGCGTTGGAAGGGTTTTCTAAATATTCGTCTTTAGATAAAGCGAAACTGTTAACAGATGAAATTAACACTTCTATCAGCCACCTCGTTTCAGAAAAAAAACCGAAACCGTCTTCAAAAATAGCCTGGTTCAGTGCAGCCGCATCTGTTGTTATTTTGATCTTACTTTCAGTGTATTTTTTAACTGAAACAGCGAAAACAATTCCCTCAAACCTTGCTTTAAATAAAGACGTATCGGAGCCTCAAAAGCAACAACCTCAATTTTCTTCCGCTGAAACGGAACCTGCCGCTATTGCGCCACCTGTTTCCTCTTTAACAACAAGCCGTGCTAATACCGTGCAGACAAAAAATGCTGCCACAGTAAATACTTTTAGCTTTGGGATACAGGAAAAAACCTTTGAGCTGGAGGGGAAAACGGAGGCAGCTAAAGGCGATTATAAACTAAGAAATTTAGAGCCCGGAAGCCTGAAACAAAATTCTGATAACGAGGCAGAGCGGGTTGCAGGTAACATTTCGCAAATACCTGTATTAAATGACGCGACCCTTTTAAGAGAAGAACAACAGGAAAGTGATAATGCGGCTGATAAATCGGTTACAAAGTCGGCTGTAACCGAAACACAAGGAACCGTTGCACAACAGGGCTATGATGTTAATGCCTCAATAAACAAAGCAAAGCAAAACGATGCGAAAAAAAGTGAAAAGGGGAAAAATAAGGATATGGATTTAAGTTATTCATCTGCTCCCGCCTCCGGTAAAGCTTTGGAAGTGCCTCCTGTAAAAAAAGAGGCATATTATAAGGGAGGTACAAATGCTATAAAACAATACGTTATAAACCGGCTGACAAAAAATGATAAGGCAACAATGCCGGGACCCTCTGTTTATAAAATAAATATCCTTGTTTTTGCTAACGGAAAAATTAAAGTTATTACCGTTAGCACTAATAGTAGCGAACAAAGCAATATAAAGCCAATTACAGAAGCTTTAAACAGCATGACGGGCTGGAACCCGGAAGTTATAGACAACAAGGCATGCGATAGTAATTTAGCCATAGAGTTAAAATTTTAAACCCGGCAATAATTACCCGACACTTGTTAAAAAATTACATTCAATAATACATAGATTAACCTTAAACGTTTTTTTAACAAAATAGCATACAAAGAGTTACCCGTTTATTTATAGAGAAAAGGGCTCTCTTTGTTTAGGATATATTTCAAATTATATTATATTTGCAACATAAAAATTAAAAATATGAAAAGAAATCTTACCCTGTTATCCTTTATTTTTGTTTTGTGTTCTTCAAAATTTATTGCTCAAACATATAATGCATTAAATTTGACAGGCTTTAATATCGACGTTGTTGCTGAAACTGTGCCGGCTGCCGCTTCTACATCATCTCTTTATACTATTGATGCAGGGTATGATTTATATACCGTATCCTATGCAGGTACCTTAACTGCCTCCGGCGGCTTACGCGCTTCACGTACATATACTACCGCATCAAGAACCTATAGTCTTGCGCCTTACACTGCTAAAAACGCACTTCGTGTAGCTTATAATACAACTGATTCTTTAACATTAACAACACCGATTAACGCATCTGTTATAAGTTTATTAGGCTTTAGCAGCGGTGCTGATGGGGTAACCGACGTCACTTTAAAGTTTACGGACGGTTCTTCCGCATTGTATAACTCACAAACCTTTTATAACTGGGTATCCACCACACAACCCGCTATTTTTTCCGGTTTTGGTGAAACTAACAGAATTACGGATGCTATTTTCTATGTTGCTGGAAGTCCGAAATTTTACGCGGTTGATTTACATATAGCTTGTGCCAATCAAACTAAAATGGTCAGTAAAATAGTAGTTAAAAATAATTCAAGTTCAGCTACCGCTTTTATATTTGCTGCATCTTCAGTTAGTTTGCCCAACTATGTTGCTAATTCAACCCCTATAGTGTGTAAAGGCGGTAATACAGGAACGGCAAAAACTTTAGGTATTAATATGGTAGGGCCGGTAAGTTATACTTGGAGCTCTATACCGGTTCAAAATACTCAAACAGCTACAAATTTAACCGCGGGTAATTATACGGTAAATATTATTGACGGCAATGGTTGCGCGTTTACAAAAACAGTAACTGTAACGGAAGCCGCAACCGGGTTCTCTGTAACGGCTACCTCTTCTTCACTGGCTTGCGGCTCAGTGCCGACAGGCAACGCCACAGTAACTACGGCAGGCGGTACTGCACCTTATACTGTTTTATGGAGTAATACAAGTACGACTTCTACAATCAGCGGGCTGTCGGCAGGTGTTTATACTGTTACGGCAAGTGATGCAAATGGCTGTACCCTTACTGCTACTACTGCGGTTACTGCACCCACTGTAGTTATCACGGTAAATACGTCAAGCTTACTATGCGGGTCAGTACCAAATGCAACTGCTACTGTTGGTTCAATTACGGGTGATGCAGGCCCTGCATATTCTTATACCTGGACATCAAGCCCGGTGCAAACAACATCAGTAGCTACCGGCTTAGGTGCAGGTACTTATTCGGTGCTTATAAAAGACGCGAGCGGTTGTGTTAATACAAAAGCCTTTAGCATTTTAGCTCCTAATTTTAATATTACAACTACCGGCGCAACGTGTACATTATCTACAGGGTCGGCTACGGTTTCGGGCATTACAGGCGGTTCGGGCGCACCTTATACTTATACATGGAGCCCTGTGGGCGGTAACGCTGCAACAGCATCCGGTTTAGCCGCAGGAAATTATTCGGTTACCATACAGGATGTGGCAGGTTGCTCACTTACTAAAACAGTATTAATAGCAGCATTAAATCCTACATTATCAGTAACTACAGGCTCTTTATTATGCGGTAATTTATCTAACGGCACAGCATCAGTAAGCATTTCCGGTGGCGCCGGCGGCCCATACACTTATACATGGTCATCATCTCCTGTGCAAACAACTGCTACAGCTTCCAATTTAACGGCAGGCTCATATAACGTTATCGTAAAAGGTGCGAGTGGGTGTGTGGCTACTAATACATTTACTATTAATAAACCAACACTTACTATTGTTACTAACTCTACATCCTGTGTAGGCGGGCAGCAAACAGGAGGCGCTACAGTTACCGCAGTTAACGGCGGGGTTGGTCCATACATATATTCATGGGATGCTTATTCATCATCAAGCGTGTCGTCAATAACAGGTTTAGATGCCGGTACTTATACCGTTAACGTGACAGATGCTAATAGCTGTATTACAATGGCAATTTATACGATCGCAGGGCCTTCTACCGCATCTTTATCGGCAAATGTTACGACTACTGCAACTACCTGTTCAGGAATTAATAATGGAAGAGCAGTGATCACTTCAGTATTTGGCGGCCTTCCTCCTTATTCCTATAACTGGAACACGCTTCCTCCGCAATATACTGCTACAGCTACAGCACTCCCTTCACCAAATACATTTATCTGTACAATAGTGGATTATAATAATTGCATCATTAATAAATACGCAACCATATACCCGGCACCGCTAAATATTATTATATATGCAAACCCGTCTTTTACTATTTGTCCTACACATTCAGTAACCTTAAGCTTAACCGGTTTAACAGGCTCAGGAACTTACACGTGGAGTACAGGAGCTAATACATCCTCTATTGTAGCTGCGCCTACTGCCTCAAACTCCGTCTATAGCTTTACGGGAACAACCACCAATAGCTGTATTGTTACCGGCAGCGCTACTGTTATTACAAATTCAACCGCTTGTGTAGTTGGTATTAACGAACTGAAAGAAAATACATCTTATAACCTTTACCCTAATCCAAATAACGGGCAATTTGTTTTAGTGTTGGATCAGGCCCTAGATAATGCCACACTTGAGGTAATGGATGCTTTAGGAAAGATAGTAATAACCCAAAATGTTATGGGTATGCAGGCAACCGTAAATACTTCCTCATTACAAGACGGTATTTATTTTGTAACCGTTAAAAATAAAAACCGTATTGTGGTACGAACCAAAATCATTAAACAATAAGCTTTATATTAATTTATAAAAAGCGTTACAGGCAAACTGTAACGCTTTTTGGTTTATAAAGTGTTTGCGGTACAGGAGTCAACTGCCTATTTATACTAATTAATTACGGGTAGGTTTTGGGTGTATTAAAATAAAACTGCACTTTGTCCTTCTATATTAGAATTGATTCTTTTGTTAAAGTAAAAGAGTAACTAATATAACATCATATACTCCTTACTTTTGATTATAAGCATCTTCCAGGTCTTTAATAATGATCTTATCCATTTTCATCATAGCATGCATAACCCTTCTTGATTTTTCAGGATCAGGATCTCCCATTAATTTCCCTAAAACACTTGGAATAATTTGCCATGATAAACCGAACTGATCCTTTAACCAGCCGCAACGGCTTTTCTCACCCTTTTCTGAGAGTTTGTTCCAAAGCTCATCTACCTCCTGTTGTGTTTCACAATTTACAAATAAAGAAATAGCGGGTGTGAACGAATATAGCGGGCCTCCGTTCAATACATAAAAAGTGTGTTCTTCAATTTTAAAAGTACCGCTTAGCACTGTATCGCCCATGCGTTGAACAGAAACAATTTTAGAATCTTTAAATACAGAAATATAAAAATTCATAGCTTCTTCGGCCCGGTCGTTGAACCATAGAAATGGCGTAATTTTTTGCATGCTCTTATTTTTTAGAGAGTATTAGTTTAATGTTACAAACATAAAAGTAAAACCATAATTTACAGTGTATAAAAACGACAGATAATGAGGTGATTGCGACACAAAGTAATCGTTAGTGCGATCAGCTTTCGCTAAGAAGTAAATTCATGCGTTTATTATCCTAAAAATAAATAATACAATCTATGACTATCCTCGAGATTTTTACACCGTGTAACGATAATTGATTACCCATTCAACCTTGCAAAGGCTTTCTGTAGGTCTTCAGGGCCTGCTTTGCTCATGGCTTCACTAAACCCAAAAGTAAGCTCCTGCTTACCTTGTTTTAATTGTTCAAATATAGCTTCAATAAAATCTTTTACAGGAGGTGCTGTATCGTGCAATCCTTTGCCGCCAAGGTCTGTATTAAGGGCCGGGGGAATTAGCTCTATCACTTCAATATTTTTACTTTTCATAAGGTGACGCACAGAAAGTGTAAAGGAATGAAAGAAAGATTTTGTGGCAGAATAAACCGGTGCTTTAGTAAGAGGAATAAACGATAAGCCCGATGTTACATTCATAATCGTCGTCAACGATTTCAATTTAATGAAGAGCGATGTTAAATGAATCGGCGCTTCAATATTGACGGAGAGTTCTTCTTTTGCACGCTCAAAAAAATCATCGTCCGTAACTGCCATCCAGTTTTGAATTCCCGCATTATTAATCAATACATTAAGGTTGGGATAATCGGTCGAGATACGATCAAACAATTTTTCTCTTTCTTGTTTTAACGACAAGTCGCACACCAGTGTAATAACAGAGGGAAACTTATCGGACACTTCTTTTAGCGCTGATGCCCGCCTCCCGCATATAATAACGGTATTATTTTCCTGAATAAACCGTTCTGTAAGTCCTAAGCCAATGCCTGTAGCACCCCCGGTAATTAAAATAGTATTGTTGGATGTTTTCATGTTTAAATGTTTTATAAATAATACGATATGTAAATATATTAAATACCCGTAATCGAAACAAAGAAATCATATAAACTTAGATAGCAATCCTATAGGCCAAAAATATCCATAAAAGAAAAGACTTAAGATCAAATCTTAAATTAAAAATCACAGGATTTTAGCTTATATACCTTGCCGAGGAAAAGCAACACCAAATTCCTATTCCATGTCTTATAGTAAAAAAATCCTCTCTTTTACAGTTCCCAAATAACAAAATAGTTTAATACATTTACCGGAAATTAATACTGTGAAGATCGAACAAAAAAATCATATCAATCTCCAGTTCTTAAGTGAACCCTCTGATGTAAACTTTGGCGGAAAAGTACACGGGGGAACTATGATGAAATGGATAGACCAGGCTGCTTACGCCTGCGCCGTGCAATGGAGCGAATCTTATTGTGTAACTGTATATGTTGGCGGTATCCGTTTTTTTAATCCTGTGCAAATAGGTTATTTAGTGAAATTAGAAGCCCGTATTATTTATACAGGTAAAACAAGTATGCACATTGCTGTTGACGCTTTCGCTAAACAGGTAGGTAAAGAAAAATTTACAAAATGCACACACTGCATTATTGTATTTGTTGCGCTCGATGAAAATAACAAGCCAAAGGAAGTCCCGGCGTTTATCCCTGAAACAGAAAAAGAAATTGCCATGCGCGACTACGCCGTAAAATTAGTTGATCTGAGAAGAAGCATTGAAGAAGAAATGCGGCCTTATATTAATAACTAAAAAGCACCATGACGCCTGCAGAAGTAATAACCATAATGACCAAACGGGATGAGTTTACAAAATGGCTCGGTTTGGAAATTGATAAAATTGATAAGGGATATTGCAAACTGCATTTTACCGTTAAAAAAGAAATGCTGAATGGTTTTGAAAACATTCACGGCGGGGTTATTTTTTCAGCTTCTGATTCCGCGTTTGCCTTTGCCTGCAATTCACATGGCATTATTACAGTTGCATTAGATGTATCCATTACCTTTACACGCCCGGCTAAGGCAGGAGAAGTACTTCATGTAGAAGCCCGTGAAATACATTTAGGCAATAAAACAGGGTTATATGATGTGCGTACTACAAACTCAGCAGGCGAATTGGTAGCTATGTTTAAAGGCACCGCTTACCGCACGGGAAAGATAGTTGAATGAAGGGGTAGAAAGTTGATAAATAATAGAAGGCGGATGACACGAAAAATAATCCTTTATCAATTCCCCCGGCATTTACTTTGCATAAACAAACAACAATTATAACCTACAATTATTGCATGTTACTTCAAACACAAATAGCCTGGCTTTTTTTATTGGCAATACCCATTGCCTGTATTGCATGGACAGTTACTAATGAAGAAGTGTTTCGTGAACCAAGAGATTTTTGTATTAAGTGCAGTAAAGAATGTAAAACTGTTTTGCAACGTAAGTTCTTTTACCTGTTTACCTGTGAATACTGCTTTAGCCATTACGTTACCATACTATTGCTCTTTTTAACCAACTTCAAATTATTAATAGATGATTGGAGAGGCTATATTTTAGCGGGCTTTGCATTGGTTTGGATTGCTAATCTCTACATGAGCCTTTTTGCGTTTTTACGCCAGGGTATTAAAAAAGAAAAAACGGAAATTAATATCATGACTAAAACCGATGAGGTTCCTAATTTTAATATAACGCATGACAAAAAAAATGAATCGTTGTGAGTCGCCTATCTTAAACGTAAATAAAATAATTACCACCTACCATTAAAGGAGTTTTTAGCACACTATTTTTCTATTTAAATTTTACCAAATAATACTCCCAATAAAAAAACCCTAAACTATTACTAGTAAAGGGTTTATCTTTTTCAATCGTGCTCCCACCTGGAATCGAACCAGGCACCTACTGATTATGAGTCAGTTGCTCTAACCGAATGAGCTATAGGAGCAATCTCTTTATTATTTAACCGGCCCTAACTATTGGGAGAGCTATCAAAGCAATATTATATCTTGTTTAGAAATAAGTGTGCAAAAATATATATTTGTAGCGTATTAGCAAAATATATGAGTAAAATAAAAAATATAATTTTCGATCTAGGTGGTGTTATTATTAACCTTGATACGTCTAAAACCACTGCTGAATTCAATAAGCTCTCCGTAAAGCCCTTTGAGTCTATCTACACACAATTTAAGCAAGCACCTGAATTTGATTTGTTTGATAAAGGTTTAATCACCGAACAGGATTTTTTTAATGCACTAAAAGTAGCTATGGAAACGGATATGGCCGATACTGAATTACTAAGCGCCTGGAATGCCATGCTGCTCGATTTCCCTTTGCAACGTTTAGAATTGCTGAACGTATTAAAACAACGGTATCGTTTATTTTTACTGAGCAACACTAACGAAACCCATATTAAAGCGTTTGAACAGGACTTGCTGCAAGCCCATGGATACGCTAATCTCGAGCCTTTCTTTGAAAAAGTGTACTACTCCTGCCGCATGGGTATGCGCAAACCTGATACCGAAATATTTAAGTATGTACTAACTGAAAACAACTTGGTTCCGGAAGAGACTCTATTTATTGATGATACACTAATTCACATTGAAGGCGCTCTAAAGACAGGGATTAATGCGCATTTGCTGCCTAAACATAAAGATGTGAGCGAACTGATAAAAGAATTAAGGTTAACATAATTTTATCCGTCATCATTTCGAGATTTCGAATAAGTTCGGAATGACATACTTATTAAACAAGAAATTTTTATTTATGGGATCGTATAATTAATTTGTGTGCTAACCGTTGTCGTTCCTTTATCGCTTAAGCTGAAAGGCGTGCCCGCTGCACTGAACCAATCTCCGCTGTTAGGAAAGCTATTCCCGTCATTATCATAAAAAGCATACAGGTAATAGTTTCCCGGGTGCATATAATTAAACGCAAAAGTTGGGTCGTTGGCCGCTAATGTTACATAACGCGAGCGGTATTTTAAATTTGCCGGGTTATAAACGCCGATGCTTATTAAAGGCTGCGTGGTAATAAACATAAACACTTTTTTAGAGGCGTTAGGCACATGTGCTGCATCATAGGTATAGCTTGCTGTTGTTTGTCCAAGATAAGGTTGCGCTGTTTCCGGGTACGGTTCATTAGTAGCGTTATAATAAATGGCTTCAGACTGTCCGATAAACACGGATGAAAAATCTTTCGTTTGTGTTTTTTTTGGAAAGCTAAAATGAGAAACCGCTGCCGTACTTGATGTTGTATCCTGCAGTTTTGCGCTCCACGTCATGTGCGGCGCAGCACTTGGCAGCGTATTATATTTATTGGTAAATGATTTAATAATTAAGCTGTCATTCTTAAAAAGCACTTCGGTATAAGCCCTGCTTTTTCCTTTTATAATTTCTGCAAACCTGTAAAAATACCGGTTAGCTGTTTCAGAAACACTGTCCGCTAAAAAAT
>JANYGK010000103.1 GCA_025362395.1 Bacteroidota bacterium | reverse complement strand
CATAGAACAATTTGCATCACAGATCCTGTAATTTAATGTATCAGTGCCTTCAAAATTATTAGCGGGGGTATAAATAACAGAACCGTTAGTACCAAGTGTAGCACTGCCATGGTAAGGGCCTGAAGCAATAACTACCGTGTTAGGATCACCTGTATCGTTTGATGCAACATTTACTGTTACGCTTTGTCCGTCCTGCACTGTACCATTATCATTAGTAGCCTGTATGCTTCCCGCTGTAAGTATGTTAACCGTTACTATATCATCCGCTACGCACGAGTTTGAGTTTGTTACAGTAACTGTATAGGATGTATTTACTGTAGGTGTTACTGCAATGCTGTTTGTAGTTGCCCCCGTATTCCATACATAATTACCGCCACCTGTTGCTGTTAGCACAACGTTGCTTCCTTCGCAGATAGATTGATCGGTACCCGCATTTACATTAGGTAGAGAGTTTACGGTAACGGTAAAAGGAACATCGCCTCCCATATTGCTGCAACCGTTTACTACTGCCTGTAAATAATAGGTAATAGTGGTACCCGGGCTTAAAACAATGGGTGTACTGCCAACAGAACCTGTTGCTCCGGGTGATGAATAAACTGTATATACTGCATTACCTCCCGAACCATTAGCGGTTACGGTAGTAGTTTGACCTGCACACAGTACCGTGTTTGTAACAGATACACTCGGTGTTGCAGGGGCTGCATTGACGGTAATAGTTTCACTTTGTGTGGCACTGCAAGGAGCTAAGCCTACAGAATAGGTAATAATAATGGTTTGTCCCGCCATGCCTACAGGATCAAAGGTGTTTGCCGTTACACCCGTGCCTGTAAACATACCGCCTGTATTCCCCGTAACGGTTGAATTTAAATTAAGCGCCGCTGAATTTTCACAGAGAGTAGCAGGAATTGTAAAAGAAGCATCCGCTACATTTACAACTTGTATACTATGCGATTGTGAAGCCACGCAGGGTACGGTACCAACCTGGTACCCGATAAGAAGAGTTTGACCGGATAAGCCCGTAGGATCGAACACATTTCCTGAAACGCCTGTTCCGGTCCATGTTCCACCGGACGTGCCGCTTATATACGTATTTAAATTAACGGTGCCGCTCGATGCGCATAACGTTCCGGGACTTGCCCAATTTGCGGTTGCGGTGGGTGTTATATTAATAGTATATGTTTGAACATCTGAACAGGAGCCTGAACCTATAGAATAGGTAATAGATATAGCACCGTTTAAAGCAGAAGGATCAAAGATTGTTCCTGTTACGCCTGTTCCTGTCCATAAACCACCTGTACTTCCTGTAAGGTAAGTTGAAAGATTTACGGTTCCGTTAGAAGCACATAACGATCCGGGGCTTGTCCACGCTGCGGATACAGAACCTGCTACTGAAATACTTTGTGTAGAGTAAGCGGAGCATGAACCGTTAACCACCGAATAGGTAATGGCAATAGTTTGTCCTACTAATGCAGAAGGATCAAACGTGGTTCCCGTTACACCTGTTCCACTCCACGTACCGCCAGTGCTTCCTGTTACTAAAGAAGACAAGTTAAGGTTTCCTGAACCTGTACAAATTGTACCGGGACTTGTCCATGCCGCGCTTGGGTTAGGCGTAACAGATACGGTTACCTGTGCGCATAAACTATTTCCGCAAAGGTCTTCCGCTCTTACAAAATAAGCAGTTGTAATACCGGGTGATACGACAATACTTGTTCCTGAGGCTACAGCGCTTGTTCCGCAACCGTTAGCATACCATTGCCATGTGCCTCCTGTACCTAAGCTCCCACCACTAACTGTCAGCGTACTGCTGCTACCTGAACATAGGGATGCTGATGAAGGATTTGCCGCTGTAGGAGGCGAAGAAGTTGTATTTACATTTACGGTAATGCTTGAACAAAGTGTAGTGTTACACGAACCAACTGCTTTTACATAATAAGTTGTAGCGCTTGTCGGATTAACTGCTATAGAAGCTCCTGTTCCTTCGGGTGTGCCTGAGCAACTCCCGGAAAACCATTGCCAGCCCGCCGCGGTTCCAAGACTTCCACCGTTTACGGTTAAGGTAGTAGTTGCACCCGAACATACAGTGCTGATCGAAGCAGAAATGGAAGACGGATTTGTACTTAAAGAGTTTATAGTAATAACGGTTGATACACAACCTGTATTACCACAGATGCCTTCTGCTCTTAAATAATAAGTTGTTGTTGAAGCCGGAGATACGGTAATGGAATTACCTGTACCCACCAATGTGCCGCCGCAGCTTCCGCTGTACCAGTTCCATGTAGCGGCTGTACCAAGGCTTCCACCATTTACCGTTAATGTTGCGCTGCCGCCTGAACATACACTTGTTGTTGAAGTAGTAATGGATGTAGCAGCAGATGAAGGGGCATTCATATTGATGGTAATACTTGAGCAGGCTGTTGAATTGCAGGTTCCTTCTGCTCTTACATAATAGGTAGTGGCAATTACAGGTGCAACGGTTATAGTTGTTCCCGTGCCCACACTTCCCGAGCCGCAGCCTGCAGAATACCATTGCCAAGCTGCTCCGCTTCCAAGACTTCCACCTGTTACGGTAAGCGATGCAGTGCTTCCGGAACATACTGTGGTGCTTGCTGTTGTAATACCTGCTGCCGCTGTTGAATTACCGGCAGCGCTTGCTTCTTCAAATAATAATACAGCATTTGAATTAGTGGTTGTGGTAGGTGTAACAGCCGTTTCATAAAAAGCACCGCTACCGGGATTAAATGTAGGTAAGCTCGGGCTCGCGGTTCCAAAGCAATTAAATTGTTTATAGCCGCAACCGTTAGATACTGTTGAAGGCATAATTTTAACACCATAACAGGCATCGCTTCCGGAGCCTCCATAATAAGTTGACCACGTTAATCCACCTGCAGAAGTAAACTTCATGGCCACTATATCCATACTGCCTCCCGAGGTACCTTGATAATAAGAGCCCGCGAGGTTTTGAACAGGAAAATTAGTTGTATTGGTATAGCCGATCACATATACATTGCCGGCATTATCAGAAGAAATTCCATTAATGTTGGCCCAATCATTATTAGTACCACCTACATAGGTAGCCCAATACAAAGCCCCGGCAGGCGTAAATTTCATGATACCCCCGTCTGACGAACCCGGGCTGCTCCATGTGCCAGGTGTTTGTTTAGTTGTATAGCAAAATGCTCCGCCCGGGTTTGCGGTTGGCATCCCCGCACCTCCAATAGTGCGACAAGCAATTAAAATATTACCGCTTGCATCTGACGATACTTCCGAAACGCGGTCAAGGTCGCTACTGCCATAGTAAGTAGACCATACGGGCACCATGCTCGTATTAAATTTAGCTATCTGAACATCATAGCTTCCCGCAAAAGTGCCACTGTAATAGGCACCACCACCGGGGTTAAGCAGATAACCCGATGTAGGACTTGCACCACTCACCTGCCCCACATATAATAAATTACCTGAAGGATCAACGTTTAAATCCACCCCTTGCTTATATGCTTTTTGCGACGTTGAGCCTCCGTTAAAATAAGTGCTCCACTCAAGGATGCAGTTACTGTTAAAGCGGCCTATAAAAGGGTCCTGGTCTCCTACAAATACAGTATTGTTATAAGCTCCGGCAAGTGTACGCAAAGGCATATCGTTATTACTAAATTTATAAGTTTGACCTGTAAAATAAATTTTGGAACCGCTCACACATATCCCGTTCAATTCAATACCCGCGCTGCTTGTATTAGCCTGCTCATGCTGAAACATAGTGGCCCACTGCCTTACACCGTTCCCGTCAAACTTAAGCAGGAAAGGTGTATCACCGCCATAAACTTTGGTATTATCCTGATAAAAAGCGCCACCGACTACTGATGATTGTGTTGGAAAATCGGTTGAACCGCTTGTGTAACCGCCAACATATACATTATTGGCCGCGTCCACACCAAGCGTTTTCCCATAATCACCCCCGGTACCGCATAAATATTCAGCATTACTTCCTCCATAATATGTAGCCCATTGTTTTGTATAATTAGCGTTGATCCTTGCAATAACAAGATCAGTACTTCCGGCAAGAGCCGCATCATAATATTGTCCGAATCCTGCATTAATAGTCGGCCACGTATTTCCATAAGTTGCAAAGGCGGTAAAAATATTTCCGTTCGAATCGAAGGCTGAATTGGCATGAAAGTCGGAAGAATATAAATTACTGTAATAACTCGCCCAGGTAATGGTAGGATCAATTACAATGGTTTTTGAATGATCATATTCGTTTATATTAAAAGACACTACTTCTTTATTTACATTAAAGCTGCTTTTAATTTCACTGCCTGTCTCTACATAATAGGTGTAAGGCTTTTCTTCAATAATAGTAGTATAGTCACTTTCTACTTTAAGCCTTTCATCTTCAAGCGTAGTTGATTTTGCGCCTTTATAAGCAAATTGTATATGATGGATATCGCCCCCCGGGTGTACAATAAATTCATACTTTAATTTACCGTCTTTAAAATAATATTTAATATCAATGCGAGGATACACGTCTTTATAAGTAATTTCTTCAAAAGCCTTTACCCCCGTAATACCTTTGGGGCAATGTCCTAAATAGTAGTTATAAACCTGTTCTTGTACATTAGCACATGTACTTACCGCTTGTGTATTTGCATTTAACAAATCAAGATCAAGCCTGAAAAAGTATACTTTTTTGCTAATGGCTTTTAAATCACCTCTCGCCAAATTATCCAGGTCGGCCTTTGTGTATTCGCCACGCGGCTTGTCTTCCGACTTATAAAAATGATACATGATGCCATCTGTTTTAAAATAAGCATTCACACCGTTTTGTTCCAGCTTAAACTGAACTTCGGGATGTAACCGGCCTTTTTTATCGATGATCTGTCCTTTGTTTTGAATGAACGCCGGCGTGTCTTTAAAGTTTGAAGAAAAGGAGATGTGACTTATAAGGACAGTCAGAATAAGCAGAAAAGAGTTTTTCATACGCGGGGGTTTAGATACACCCGTGAATATATAACTAAAATTCTACAAAATTACACTCAACTGATTTTGATGCCATAACGGGTATAAAAACAAAAGGAATGTAATTATTGCATTAAGAGCGTGTAAATACTACATTATTCCAAAGTGAATTATGTATATAAATGAATTTAAAATCAAAAACCCCATCCATTGTCTGAATTCATTCTTCTTCGATTCACAAAACAGAACGTATGAAAAAAATGATTATAAGTATTACAACAAATTAGAGATAAATTAAATGAAACAACGTTAAACAGTGTTTCATTTAATCTTAATAATTACGCAGGAACTTTACGGGCCGCTTCTCTTTCCCAAAAGCGGTGTTGAGCAATTGCTTTAGTAAATGCTTTATCAAGTTTTTCATTTTTTTCAATGACTACACCTTCATCTTTTGCATCCATATTTATGTATGATGCTTTTAATAAAGCTTCTCCGCTCGGCGTTGCAGCTATAGCTTTACAATGTTTATAAGCCTCATTAATAAAATGCAGGGCATCGGCTTCTCTTGTTAATGCATCCATACTTTCTTTACCACCCGGTATAAACACCGCATCATATACAACACTTGTAGCCGTTAAAAAGCTTTCATCCACTTTTATTGCATTGCCTGTTGCCGACTTTATAAACCCAAGCTTTGGAGCAATTATTTTTACGGTGGCGCCTTTACCTTCCAGTGTTTTTTTCATGCTTTCAAGAGATGCGCCGTCTACACCGTCTGCTGCTAAAAATGCGATGCGACGTGTGGCTATGGAATTTTTTATTGTATTTTTCATACTTAAGGCTTCAGAACGATCCACGGAAGATTTTCCTTTTACCGGTTGGTAATCTTTAGGAGTTTCATCAGCGGGTACGCTGTGGTTCATTGGTTGAACAGGAGCTTTAGCAACAATGCCTAAGCCTTCCGCCACTTTATTTGCAAGGCCATTATCAACCTGCGTCAGCAAGCCAACCATACGCTCCCGTATTTCCGGCACCTGAACTTTACCGAGTTCAAAACGCAAAGCATTAATGATATGCGCTTTTTCCTCGTTGCTTTGGCTGTTAAAAAATAAAGTGGCCTGGCTAAAATGATCCATAAAACTTTTACTTCGGTTACGAATTTTCTTCGCGTCTATTCTTTCTAAGAAAGAGGTAAAGCCCATATTTTTCATCATGGCTTGGAACGGACAACCGCCGCCTAATGTATTTGGCTCGTAGCTTGTTTTACTTTTATTAATAGCCTGACGCATGTGGCCATCGCGTTGGTTATTATGCACATCCACTATCGGCCTGTTAATAGGAATTTCATGAAAGTTAGGGCTGCCAAGGCGAGACAGCTGAGTATCCGTATAAGAAAATAATCTTCCTTGTAATAAAGGATCATTCGAAAAATCGATTCCCGGCACTAAATGCCCCGGGTGAAAGGCGACCTGTTCTGTTTCCGCAAAAAAGTTATCAGGATTTCTGTTCAATGTAAGCTTACCTATTATTTTTACGGGCACTAATTCCTCCGGAATTAATTTAGTAGGGTCCAATAAATCAAAGCCGAATTTAAATTCATCTTTTTCTTCTACCAACTGCACGCCCAATTCCCACTCAGGAAACGCGCCGCTTTCGATGGCTTCCCATAAATCGCGACGGTGAAAATCAGGGTCTTTACCGGAAATATTTTGTGCTTCATCCCAAGCTACAGAATGAACCCCTAATACAGGCTTCCAATGAAATTTTACAAAATGTGATTTTCCTTTTTCATTTATAAAACGAAACGTGTGCACGCCAAAGCCTTCCATCATACGCAGACTTCTTGGAATAGCGCGGTCGCTCATTACCCACATGATCATGTGCATGGATTCGGGCATTAAGGAAATAAAATCCCAAAATGTATCATGCGCAGAAGCTGCCTGGGGTATTTCATTATGCGGTTCGGGTTTCACGGCATGAATCAGGTCAGGAAATTTCATGGCATCCTGTATAAAAAAGACCGGCATATTGTTACCTACCAAGTCATAATTGCCTTCCTGTGTATAAAACTTAACTGAAAAACCACGTACATCTCTCGCCAAATCACTTGACCCGCGTGAACCCGCAACAGTAGAGAACCTTACAAACACGGGTGTTTTTATTTTGGTATCGTTTAAAAAGCCGGCTTTAGTATACTTGCTCATGCTTTCATATAATTCGAAATGGCCGTGAGCTGCTGAACCCCTGGCATGTACTATACGTTCAGGAATTCGTTCATGGTCGAAATGTGTTATTTTTTCACGAAGAATAAAATCTTCCAATAACGTAGCGCCACGCTCACCGGCCTTTAATGAGTTTTGGTTATCATTAATTCTTAATCCCTGATTGGTAGTTAGAAATTCATCGGCACCATTTTCAGTAAATTGTTCAAGGCTTTTTATTTTGCCTGTTTCGTTGTTGGGTTTAACCGCTTTTTTTGCCATAGTTTATGTATTAGTATTTTATTTATCATATAACGTAGTAAACCAATATATTAATTGAAGTTAATATTTTACGACACCTTTTGGATTCCTCAACTTTTATACCGGGTGGTGTTATTCCGGTTAAAGTTACTTGACAAGAAGGCACGCTCTGTTAACAGGGACTACAGTGCTGTTTATACTCAAAAATGAAATTGCTTCAAGGCATAACATTTGCTTAACATAAAAAATATTTAAACTCTCATGCTTTATGGCAGGCCCCATCCATTCTATTCTAAATTTTAATACCAATCTGCTTCCTAATATGGTGGACATTAAATATAATTTAATGTCAAAAAACATATATAGTTTTTACCGCGGTACCTGCCATTTATTTTATGAAGACCTGTGTAAGGTTAAAAAAATCCCGGCCTCCCCATTAACCTGGATTTGCGGTGACCTGCATATAGAAAATTTCGGGAGCTTTAAAGGTGATAACCGACTCACTTATTTTGACCTGAATGATTTTGATGAAGCTATATTAGCACCGGCAGTATTTGAACTTATAAGATGCGTTACCAGTATCTTTATAGGATTTGAAAGCCTGAATATTGAAAGTAAGAAAGCAGTAAATATGGCGAATCTATTTTTGAAAACATACTGTGAAATACTTATAAAAGGGAAATGCAATTACATTGAACCTAAAACAGCCACCGGCATTGTAGCTGATTTTTTAAAACACGTAAATAAACGAAAACGAAAAACCTTACTGAATAAACGAACGCAAAAAATAAATAACACGCGTAAAATCAGGATTACCGAAAAGCATATTGAATTAGATAAACGCCTAAGAAATGAATTAAGCGCACATATTTCCAACTGGATCGTTAACCATAATGGCATACTTTATAATTATGAAGTAATTGATGCGGTATTTAGAGTTGCGGGTTTGGGTAGCTTAGGTTTAAAACGGTATCTTTTTTTATTGAAGAGTACCAACAGGCAAGAAAAATATTTACTGGTTGATATGAAGCAGGCAAAAAACTCATCGCTTGAACCCGTTGTTAAAAATTTAAATATACCGCAACCTAAGTGGAACACGGAAGCAGAACGCATAATAGCAGTGCAGCAACGGATGCAAAATGTTCACCCTGCCATGCTAAGCGCTACTGTATTTAAAGGTGAGCATTATATTATACAGGAAATGCAAACAGCAAAAGAAGGAATAAATTTAAATTTAATAAAACATGATTACAGGCATATATACCGTGTTATAAGTGATATGGCAATATTAACTGCCTCTGCTCAACTCAGAAGTTCTGGGAGGCAAAACTCCGCTACCTGTGACGAGCTTATGCAATTCGGACAAAGAAATGACTGGCAACAATTTATTTTAGACCATGCTGTAAAATACAGTGAGAAGGTTAAAAAGGATTTTACTTTATTTACCTCTCATATTAATAGTAAATCTTGCTAATTATCTTTCTTACCATACTTATTTCTCTGTTACGTTCCGCATAAATCATTTTTACTTTTTCTATAGAATCGAGGTTACTGTTTAAGCAAACACCGTCTATAATATCTTTTTGAGTAATGGAACAATACTTCATCTTCTTATATTTGATTGTTGTTCTCAAATAAGATCCTTTCTTCTCCTTTTACAATTTACTCACGAGCTTGCTGTATAAATCAAGCCGGGCGCATAACCTACGCAATACAACAATGGTTTTCGTCGCGCAAATAGTGCTGAAAAAAAGTGAAGCCCTGGCAATAGCGCGGCTTAGCTGCCCTGTTAATATGGTCAGTACATTTTTGTAAAGCCATTTTTATTCCGAAAATACTACTGCCTGAAAACCGAATAGGAACAAAACACACTGCTCCTATTACAACAGCCCTAAGTGACTTTTATAGAATTGATAAGGATGTTCCCTGCCGAATAATTCTATGAATGTTTCATTGATAATGATTTATGTGTTTTAATGTGTTGAATGAGTTCTACAAAAACATAAAGGGGCTATTGCCCCTTATGCTAAAACCAAAAAAAAAGTAAAACTATTCAGCAGCTTCCATTTCCTCAGCAGCTTCAATATTAATAGTAGTTTCCGCAATCTGAGTTAACGTTGCATCCGCGTTTTTCTCCTGATCTAAAATTTCTTCCAATAATTTTGCCGCTTCTTCTAAACCTAAAATGCGGGCAAATGTTTTAAGTGTTCCGTAAGAGGCAATTTCATAATGCTCTACTTTATTACCCGCGGTAATAATTCCTGCATCACGCATGGCGCCTTTGTCAGTGTCCTTCATAATCTCTTCTCCTTCTTTTACAAGGCCTGCCATAGCTTCGCATTTTTTAGCCACTGCTTTTTTACCGATCAGCTCAAATACCTGTTCTACTTTAGTAATTTGTTCTTCTGTTTCTTTTAAATGGTTTTCAAGAGCTGTTCTCAATTCAGGTGAAGTAGCATTTTTAGCCATTTTAGGCAACGCTTTAGTTAATGCTTTTTCAGCCCAATAAATGTCTTTTAGTTCATCTTCAAATAATTTCATCAATTTTGATTCTTGCATACCGTATTCGGTATTTTTTCCTTTAACGGAAGATTTTGTTTTTCCTGTAGTTTTCATGTGAGTTGTTTTAGAGTTATTACATGGCATCATCAATTAAAATGCCTGAATATTTCCCCGGTGGCACTTGATTTGAAATCTTTCCTCATAAAAAAACAAAATTTATGCTACGCAAAACCCCTAAGGGAAAGTTAATTATTATTGGCGGTGCTGAAGATAAAGGCTCTATTGAGCATCCGGACATTAGTAGAAAAAATACTAATTATGAACCCGCGGAGATCCTTAAACATTTATTGCCGCCAAAACGGAGTCTAAAAAAAACAATTGAAATCATTACTACGGCATCCGGTGAACCTGATAGTATCAGTCAACGATATAAAGAAGCATTCCATTCGCTTGGATTTAAGCATGTGGGTTTTATTAATATGGGAAATAATTACGACGCAAGCAATCCTATATTTGTCGGCCGTATAAAAAAGGCATATTCTGTGCTATTCAGTGGTGGCGACCAGTTTCGGTTGTCTACCATTTTAGGGAACACCGATGTTTTAAAAGCGGTACATGAAAGGTATTTCAACGATGCTTCTTTTATAGTGGCAGGTACAAGCGCGGGTGCCGCCGCTGCTGCTACTTTAATGATGTATGAAGGAGAAAATAATGAAGCAATATTAAAAGGCACCGTAAAAATAAGTTCGGGCCTTGGCTTTATAGATGGTTGTGTGATTGATACCCATTTTACAAAAAGAGGGCGTTTCGGAAGACTTGCACAAGCCATAGTCATGAACCCAACATGTGTAGGCATTGGCCTTGGTGAAGATACAGCTTTAATTATTACCAAAGGAAAAGAAGCATGCTGTATAGGTTCGGGCATGTCGATTATTATTGACGGACAATATATAGGGCATACTAATATGGCTTACGCTGAATCAGGCGAACCCGTTTGTATTGAAAAATTACAAGTGCACATTTTGTGTAAAGGAAGCAGTTTCCAATTTGAGGAACGAAAATTCATTCCGTCAAAAAGAGACATGAAAATAGAAAACAGTTTAAAATAAACAACATGGAAAAAACATTACCTCAAGCGCGTAGAGGAAATTTCTTCGAACGCTTTTCTTCAAACGTTGCTAAAGCTACAGGAACCTCAGCAGCATTTATTTTCGCTTTAAGTTCAGTAATTATATGGGCTTCCACCGGCCCCGCTTTTCATTTTTCGGAAAACTGGCAACTGGTCATTAATACGGGTACAACTATTATTACTTTTTTAATGGTGTTTCTTATTCAAAAAGCACAGAACAAAGATTCATTGGCCATTCAACTAAAATTAAATGAACTGGTAGCCGCACATGAGTTTGCCAGTAACCGTTTGGTAAATGTGGAGAATATGACTGAGGACGAGCTTAAAGTAATCAAAAAATATTATGCTACACTAAGTGAAATAACTATGAAAGAAGAGAGCCTTCAGCAATCGCACTCTATTGACGAAGCAGAACATAATTATGAGTTAAAAAAAGAGTTAGAAAATAAAGCTGAAAGGGAACGGAATAAAGACTAACAAAAATAATTTTTTTTGATTCTTCAACCGGTAAACGGGATTGTTTGTTTGGACTATATATATACTATATATAGCAAAGGCTACACATAAAATTGGAATATAATAGAACCTATTTGTTATTCATGCGATACACACTATTCCAATTTTTTTTATTTAGACTTAGCGCAACAAAAAAAGCAGCTTTAATATAAAGCTGCTTTTAAAAGTAATAAACGAAATTTAATCAAATTCAATATTGTATAAAAATGCAATACTTACATTGTTGTACTTCCTGTTGAACTTGATGAACCTGAAGTACCTGTACTTCCTGTAGAACCGGTGCTACCGGTTGTACTTGTACTATTTGTTGTACCTGTAGAACCTGTACTATTAGTAGAGCCTGTACCGCTTGTAGAACTTGTGCTGTTAGTTGTACCTGTAGAACCTGTACCACCGGTAGAACGAGTGCCGCTTGTTGAATTTGAGCTACTTGTGGAATGCGTGCTTTTTGTGGAGCTTGTACTTGAAGTGGTACTTCCTGAGGTTTTACTGCTTGTAGAACCTGTACCTTGTGTAGTCCCGGTGCTGTTTGTTGTAGTATCAGCATTAATGCCTTCAGCAGAAGCCGTTCTCGTAAAGGAGAACAATGCAACAGATAAAGCGATACATGCTGCAACAAATAAATTTTTGTTTTTCATGTTAAGTAAGTTTAAAGTTTATAATATCAATGTAATGTTAAAATGAATGCCGGTTTAAATGTGACCTGCTAAACCTTAATTAAGTAGTTTTGAGGAATTAATGTTACCTATTACATTACCAAACTTATTATAATAGATTTTTTTCCACACCCTTCTTAACAGTCTTTATAAAATGTTGATTTTCCGAAGTTTTAATTAATTTTTGTGAGGGTATGAGATTTGTAAATATTATAATTAAAAATATACAATATGGCAAAATATTCAGAAAAAGCTGAGGATAAAGTTGAGGAATCCGTGCATGAAAGGAAACAGGGAACCTTAAAGAGCGGGTCAGGTAAAAAAGTAACAAGCAGAAAACAGGCAATAGCAATCGGTCTTTCAGAAGCACGCGAAGAAGGAGCTAAGGTTCCTAAAAAGGCAGAAGCTAAAAAAAGAGCGATTAAAAAAACTGCTGCTAAAAAGAGTACTGCTAAAAAATAATATTAAACCAAACATATTTAAACAGCTAGATTTTTGAAGTTTTTTACGCTACTGTTTAAAATAAGGGAAGTTGAAAGGCTTCCCTTAATTATTTAAAAAAATTGCCGGCGCATGCATAAATTTGATTTCATGACACAATTTCATTAAATCTTTCTTTAAAATTTCGCTTGAAACCCGACATACTCCGCCATGTCAGGTAAGCAAAACGCTCAACATTAGCATTGAATGTATAATTGCGGTTCATAAATTCTTCTATATTTATCTTCTGCGGGATACCGTAATCAAAGAAACCAGTCAATTCAGGCTGTTTGTAAGGTTGTTTCCGTTTTTTTTTATTTCTTTGTTAAGTATAATTAAACCCCGGATTACGTTACTTAATGAAAAAGATACCTGCTTTATTATTTTTATGTCTTATTTTAATAACACACAAAAGCATGGCACAGCCTTTTGCAGATCTTGTAAGTGCGAACTGTCAAACCTTTTCATCTCCTTATAAAGGGTCAAAAACAGCCGGCTTAAAAAATAAGACCGACGATTACTTTCTTAACTTCTTTTTACCGAAAGTATATAAAAACGGTAATACCTTATTGCTTCGTTTAAATACGGAAACGATGAATTCAACTATTTCGCCGGATAGCTCTTACTCCTACAGCTTATCTGCGGTTTCATTACCTGTAGGATTTAAGTTTGTGACGCGTACTAAAAAGTGGGAAACCATACTTATCGCCATCCCAAAAGTTGCCTGCGATTTCAGAGGGAAAATAGACCGGCATGATTACCAGTTTGGCGGAATATTTTTACAACAGTATGTTCAAAATCCAAACTTTAAATTAAAATTGGGCTTATATTACAATCGGGAGGCCTTCGGCAATTTCTTTATGCCATTGGTTGGTGTAGACTGGAAAGCGAACAACCGCCTTTATTTTTATGGGGTTATACCTACCAATTACTCGGCAGAATATACTATCCTAAAAACTAAATTATATACAGGCTTAAATTTTAAAGCCTTCACACGTTCCTTCCGTTTATCGGCGGCAAATAATTATGATTACGTCAGGTATAATGAAGAACAGCTGAAAGTATTTGTAAACTGGTTCGTTTATAAAAAGATTCTTTTATTTGCGGAAGCAGGTTATTCGTTGGGTAAGAACCCAAGACAATATTTGTACAATACAAAAACAGCTACAGACATAAACCCGGTATACACACCATTAACCAATTATGTATTGTTTAATGTGGGAGTTGCTTACCGGATAAGGTTCGACTTTGCTAAAAAAGACTAACAGGGGGACTTAAAGATCCTTTTATATTAACTCTGTTAGCCGGTTATAGAGAGTGTAACTTTTACCACAATTCTTTCTATATAGACTTGGCATTTCATTTCCTTGTTGCGGTTATATGAGGATACTATTATTCAATGTTTTTTTACTGCTTACGTCTTTATCCTATGCTCAACAGGATAACGAGGAGCAATTCAGAAAAGATTCGCTTGCCATTATTAAAGTAAAATTAGTCAGGCCTCAATTCAAATTTGATAACCGCTTAATTTTTTACAACGGACAGGCTTTAGGAATAAATGGTATTGATGCAGGTGTAATGCTAAAAGATAAATTACGCGTTACGGTTGGTTATTACGGAATGAGCGGCGACCTGAAATCAGAAAAATTTACAAGTAACAATGAGGATTTTGGAAAACTGATCCGTTTAGATTATGGAAGCTTAAACACAGAGCTTATTTATAAAGATGCGCGGTTTTTTTCATTGGGGATGCCTTTAGAAATTGGGGCAGGCCAACTTATTTTGCGTAATAAAAATTTTACAACCGACCGGGTATACGCAACAGAAAAGGGCGCACTGATGTTTGCAAACTTCGGTTTATCAGGCACCTTTAAGCCTATGCGGTTCTTGGGTCTTAAAGCCATGGTAGGGTATCGTAAAGTAATTTTTAACCAAGTGAAAAATTTTGATTTCAACGGTTTTTTTACGTCTATAGGTTTAAATATTGATGTGCATGAAATCATTGTTGATGTAAAAATGTTCCGTCTTAAAAAGAAATACAAAAGAGGAAATAATATAGGTAACGCGGTAGATATTATTACGGAGTAATGTTAACGATTCATGCTCTCAACAATACACACAAGGTTTTTAAAACTTTAGGGTATTGCAACAAAAAACCCTTTAAGAAAAATCTTAAGGGTTTTTAAATATATTTATAAAAGAAATTAATCTCTTTTCTTTAACCATTGTGTTACCGCAGGCGCCAGTTCTTTTTGAGAACGGTTACCCACAAACACTCCGATGTGTCCGCCTTTAAAGCTGTATAATTCTTTATCGGTTGAGCCCACATACTCATTTAAAGGAATAGTAGCGGCTGGTGGAACCAAATGATCTTCGGTAGCATAAATATTTAATAAAGGAGAAGTAAGGTTTTTTAAATTTACCTTCTTTCCTCCTACTTCCAATTCACCTTTTATTAATTTATTTCCCTGGTAAAGGTCTTTCATAAATTGCTTGTAACATTCGCCTGCCTGATCAGGACTTTCGCTGATCCATTTTTCCATGCGTAAATAATTAAGCAATTTATCTTTATCGTCTAATGAATTAGTAAGTGTTTGTTGCTTTTGTAATTTCATCATCGGTTTCAACATATCAAATCCTTGGTTTAAAAAATCGCCGGGAATCAGTCCGTTAAATCCATCAACTAAGGTATCAAAGTCCATATCCTTGCTCCAACGAAACAACAACCCGTCATTAGTACTAAAATCGACCGGTGTAACATGTGTTACTAAATTTTTTACTTTGTTAGGATATAAGGAAGCATAAATAACGCTGAAGGTTCCGCCCTGACAAATGCTTAATATGTTTATTTTTTCAACACGGTTTTTTTTACGCACAAAATCAACGCAGTTATTAATGTAACCGTTAATATAATCGTCCATACTTGTAAAACGATCTGCCTTTGTAGGATTGCCCCAATCAATTAAATAAACATCCAGGCCGGCATCCAATAAATTTCTAATATAACTGCGGTCGGGCTGTAAATCCAACATTTTGTAAGTATTAACCAATGCGTATACAATTAACACAGGCGTTTTATAAGTAGGTTCTGTATCCCTGTTATAACGGTAAAGCACTAATTTATCTTCGTTATATACGGCAGTTTTTGGTGTTGAGGCAATATCCACTTCGTGGATCTCGTTAAGTATTTCATAGCTTTTTAGCATTTTTGTGCTTATGCTATTGATCTCTTCCATTAATTTATTTTCCATAGGTCGGGTACTTAGTGATGTGGTTATAATTTAATTTATCAAGTATTGTTTTGCAAAAAAGGCTGCCCACAAACACATCGGCAGCCTTCTTATAATTTTGCTATGAACACAAAGGTCTTATTATTTCTTTTTTATTTTCGCTTTTTCCTCGTCAAATACTTCAACAGAAGCAGCGTGTTGCATGGCTAATTTAGTCTGTAGTTCTTTAACCGTTTTTTTAAGATCATGCATGGTTCTGTAAACCTCTTCCATTTCACTTTTAAACGCTACAGGGTATTGTTCAAATACGTTTTCAAATTGTTTTTGGAAATGTTTTTTTACATCCATTGTCAATGTTAACGCTTCAGCCTTTACTTTCGAAAATTCATCGGTTGCAAACAGATCAGAAAATGTTTTTTCGTTTGTTTTTACCCACTCATTATACATTTCCTGTGGAGTAGGCATGTTAAAAGAACCCGGTTTCATATCTTTATACTTATCCTGAGTTTCTTTTGCCAATGTTTCCATGGACGACTGCATGGTTTTGTATAATTGCGATTGTAACTCCGATTGTTTAATGCTGTATTCAGTTACTTTATCCAATAAAGCAATAGTAGCTTCTACGTTCTCTTTTTCTTTACCCGGGTTAGCTAATTTTAATAAAGGTTCAAATGTCTTTCCAAACACGTTATTCATTTTCGAATATAAATCTTTCATTTGATCTGAATTACCTGAAAACATTTCAGGAAACTGAGCTGACATATTTTGCATTTGCGTAATATATTCTTTCCCTAAACCATTTTGACTTACAAAAAAGTTTTGCATTTGTTTTGTTGAATTTTCAAACACGTCTTTTAAGCTGTTGTTATTGAAAAAAGAACCGAACATTTGCTCTGTCATTCGTTTATAATTATCAGCAGTATAAATATTTTTCCATGTATCCATGCTGAAATCAGAGTTTTTAAGGGCTGACATCATCGGCTGGAACATATCCTGAACTTTCATATACATTTGGCTTCCTTCATACATGTTTTTAAACATATCTTTATTAAAAGGATTTTTCATGCTGTTTGAAAACGTATCATAAGATGTATTCATTGAACCCATCCAGCTGTTATAGATGTTTGTCCACGCATTATTCATAGTAGAAAAGCTGTTATTATAATCGTTAGCGTTTTTACCGTAATTAACCATTGAATTATAAATGCTTTGGTTAAAATCAGTCATTTGTTTTAAACCTGTCATTTGTTGATTATACCAATTTTTCATAAACTCTTCAGGTTTAGTGGAATCATTCATAAAAGGATTAGTATTCATACCGCCAAACATTGTTGCTTGCTTTTCCATCATGTCTTTAAATATTGACTGACTTTCAGCTGCTGCATTTCCTGAAGCAAATGCTGACTGGAATTTTTTAGCGGAATCCATCCATGCATTCATTGCATTAGCTTGCGCATCCACCATGTTATCGATAATCGGGTTGTTTGTTTTCATTTTTTGATAATTTATATGTGTATAATTTGGTAACTTTACCTTAACCTTTGAAAATCAATAAGTTAAAGCATGATTTTCAAATTCGGTGCAAATGTCGACATTTTTTCCTATACGTGTCAAGTAAATTCGTATTAATTTTATGTTAAATTGTCGTAAAATATAATTGCTTCGTCTAAATCGAAATAACTTTTTAATTATTTGATATTACCGATTTTTTTTTTGAAAATTACTGAAACAAATTATTTATGATCGAAAACGGACAAACGTACACACACGACTTTAAATTTACACAGGATGAAGTAAACCGGTTTGCTGAAGTAACAGGCGATAAGAACCCTGTGCATACTGATGCGGAATTTGCGGCAAAAACAATGTTTAAAAAACCAATTATGCACGGTATGCTCGGCGCTGCATTATTCAGTAAAGTTTTTGGCGTATTATTCCCGGGCGAAGGAACTATCTATCTTAAGCAATCGTTAAGCTTTTTAAAACCTATGTACGTGGATATTGATTATGAAGCTATATTTACCGTAAAGGAAGTTATTAAAGATAAACACCGCGCCATTATTGAAACACTTATTAAGGATAAAATAACGGGCAATGTATGCACCAGCGGTGAAGCCTTGGTGATGAATATGGATAGGATTTGAGAAGAGACCTGAGACAAAGAGAAATGAAACTTGAGAAATGAGACTTGAGAAATGAGACTTGAGAGAGATTAGTATAAAGTATTAAGATTGTTTTGTTATTCTTAGCAAGATATAAAAAGATTTAAGTATTAAGATTATTTATCGTTTCGAATCAGGTAAGGTAAAAGATTTAAGTATAAGTATTAACATCATTAAAACCTCTGCGCCTCTGTGGTTAAAAACAAACTAAACATAAAAACTCCATCTATATGAACAAAGAAAATAACAAGCGTACCGTATTAGTTACCGGAGCTACAGGTGGATTAGGAACTGCCATGTGTAAAAAGCTGCACGCCGAAGGTTTTAAAGTTGTGGGGAACTATCATACTAAAGAAAAAGCAGATAAGTGGGCGCAGCAAATGAATAATGAAGGTATTCATATTGAATTGTTCCATGGGGATGTAAGTGATTTTGAAAGCGCGGGCAAAATGATCGCGGATATAGAAGCAAAATACGGACATATAGATACCTTGGTTAACAACGCCGGCATTACACGCGATGGTCGTTTAATAAATATGAAAGTGGAAGACTGGCATGCCGTTATTAATACAAATTTAAATTCTGTTTTTAATTGTACCAAGCACGTTATACAAGGTATGATCGATCGTAATTTTGGACGCATCATTAATATTTCATCTGTTAACGGCCAACGCGGGCAATTCGGACAAACCAATTATTCAGCCGCTAAAGCAGGCATGCATGGTTTCACAAAATCATTAGCTATGGAAGTTGCTAAATACGGCGTAACCGTAAATACGATTTCTCCGGGTTATATTGGCACCGATATGGTAATGGCGGTTCCCGAAAAAGTATTAAATCAAATTGTAGCACAAGTACCAATGGGCCGTTTAGGCGGCACACATGAAGTAGCGCATTTGGTTTCTTTTTTAGCAAGCGAGGAAACCAGTTTTATTACAGGCGCCAATTACAGTATTAACGGCGGACAACACGTGTATTAATATTTTTAACTATATGAGTCAGCGGTCTCAAAATTATCGACGCTCTAAGTAGTTAAAATTAGTTTAAGGATTACTTCTTAATTTCCGCCTGCTGCGCCTTTACTATTTTACTTACACGGTATACCAAAAATATAGAGATAAAAGTGATCCCCACCATTACTATTCCTAAAGTACCGTAATGTTCTAAAGGGCTTGCTTTTGTTTTTTGAACAACGATCATTCCACCCACTGCAGCGGCAATACCACCCGCAATTTGTTGTAATGAAGCGTTAATACTCATAAAAGCGCCCCTGTCGTGCATTTTAGGTAAAGAGGTTGCCAATGCCATAGAAGGAACCATACGGCTCATAATACCGATCATCATTAATACATTTACCACCATTACTAACCAAAAAGGTGTTTCGCTTAAATGAGTGTATACTAATACCACTATCATTAACCACACTGAAGCAACCATAAATAGCGTAAACTTATCTACCTTATCGCTCAGCTTACCAATAATAGGCATAATAATTAATGTGCTGATACCTGCTACCATAAACAGTATTGGCAATTGTGCAGGGGTTACATGCAAATTATTTATAGCAAAGGCGCTTCCCCAAGGCATCATCATAAAACCGCCAAGCGATAATAGGGCGGTGGCCATAAAACCAACACGGTAATTACGTTGTGCTACTGTATTTAATAAATGTTTAAACGCATTACGTTCCACTTTTTCTTCTAAATGTTTTGTAATAGGCTGCATTTTTATAACAATAATTAACCAGATGATGGATGCCAAACCTACGATCATTAAAAAGGGCGATTGCCAGCCCCATTGATTGGCAATAAATAAACTAATAGGAATACCAAGCACCTGGCTTGCCCCAAAACCCATTTGCATAAAACCCATTACACGGCCGCGCTGTTGCAACGAAAACAGGTCGGCTACAATAGCCATGGAGATAGATCCTATAACGCCTCCAAAAATACCGGTAATGATACGCGCTGCAATAAGCATAGAGAAAGAAGTTGTAAAACCACAGAATAAAGTTCCTAATATAAAACCAATGTAAAAAAACAGGAGTAATTTTTTACGGTCATAACTATCAGCAAAACCTGCAGTTAATAAACCTGAAATACCCGCGCTGAATGCATAAGCCGATACTGCCAAACCGAATTGCGTTGTGGTAAGGTTCATCGATTTCATAAGCATATCGCCCATAGGTGACATCACCATAAAATCAAGTACCACCGTAAATTGTGTAAGCGCTAATAATGCTATGACCAGCTTTTGATAATTTGTAAATTTTGGCGCGGTAAGAGGGGCCGTTGCTTTAGCTGCGGCGGTTGTTTTAGGTGTGTTAGTTGTAGTTTCCATAATATTTAATCAGGTAGTTCCTCGCAGATAAACCCTGCTTTGTTAATAGTAGTCATAATTTCGCGCGTGTTATTTAATTCGGATTCGATCCGCAGCACTTTGTCAACATCTTCCTTATCGATATTCCAATCAATAATAGATCGATGACTGTTTAAAAGAGATCCTAACTCTTTACGAGCATCCTCGGTTTCTATATTTGTTTTAAAAATTAAAATGTGCATGGTTACTATTTTTAAGGTTTAAGGGCTTTTAAAACGAGTTCGAGTGTTTGGTACATTACTTTTTTAGAAAATTTATAAGGTCTGTTTCCCACACTTTTCCCATTCTGTTCAAATTTCAACAGAGTATATAAAGGTCCGAAAGCAACACTCCAGTAAGATTCAAATGATAAAAACTCTAGCTCTTTTTTTGCAATAGAGTTCTTTACAAACTGTTGCATCGTAGGGCGAAACCCATCTGATATTTCATTTAAAATTACTTCAGCATAATGCGTATGCTTTATGTTTTCAAAAAACAAAGAAGCTTGTTTATTCTTTAGCCAATATGCTGAACGGTTTTCCCATTGTACTTTTAAGCCGGCAGCAAAGGGCATATCGGGCGAAAAATTTTTCATGGTTGCCTTCATCATTCGTTTTCCTTCTTCAATGCCAATCCTAATAATCAGGTCTTCTTTATTTTTATAATAGATGTATAAGGTGCCAACGGAAATGTCACAGGCTTTCGCAAGTTTCTGCATACTAAAGCCGTCGAAGCCGTCTTTTAAAAGCAACTCCATGGCATGGTGCTTAACCGATAATTCTTTATTTGTATCTCTTATTCTCATTTCGGATACAAATATAAATGAACGTTCATTCATTTACAAATTTATTTTTGTTTTACTAATTTTATCGCTTTTTCGGGGCATGCGGCAACGCAAAGTCCGCATGCATGGCACATGCCGGCATTTATAACAAATGCTTTTTCCCTACCGCGAACTCTTGTTTTTATTTTCCCGATAAAAGAAAGCTCTCCGAATTTTTCATCATTGATTACCTGCATTTCAAAAACGTTGTATGGACATACCTCAATACAGGGGCCCTTACCTTCGCAGGAATTTAAATTTATTACAGGCATTAATTTACCGGCATCCTCTTTACAATTATCTGTTACAAAACCCACCATTTTTATTTTTTCCAAACCTATTTATATTTAAGATGATGTACAATCGTTATTAGGCAGAACAAATTAACGGGTAGGTAACGGGTAGTATAGAGGCGGCGAAAAGGGCCTGACAATTATTTTGCGCGCTTATTTAATATAAAGATCATAATGGCGGAAAGTATACAAAACAACGAAGCGCCAATGATAAGTCCCTGATCCTGTTTTGCAATTCCTATCGCGATGTCTTGAATATTCATAATACTGTACGCTGTTAAAGAAATACTGAGCATAGAACCCGATTGCCTGATTACAGAATAGCCAATAATAAACCCAATGGCAACCTGCCGTGCCGCCCACATATTGGTTAAGTATGTAATGTTCGGTAACGAAAAATCAATCTCCGGCATAAAAATTCCCGGCGAAATATAAAGAGATGCTCCAATACATAAGCCAAGAAAAGCGATCAGTGATGATAAAATAGTAATCCATTTAGGGATACAAAAAAAAGTAGTGATGTTTGCCATCGTATAGTTTTAGAAGTTAATGCAATTAAATTGAAGTATGATAGATGTACGCATCATACATGTTACCTTATAAGAAATAAGGTGCCAAGCACGATGCGCAATTATTAGTTTAAAGCGATAAAAATATCTACCTCAGCATTTTCAGGATCTTGAGATTTAGAACCATACACTTCAAAATCACCGCTGTAAGAACGGTCTATGCCCGAGCTCCAAATCTTGGTCCATTCCTTAAACACACTGTTATCCGATAATTTACCGGATGCGTTGAATATTGTATACTGTTGAGCGGGAATTCTTTTTCCTATTAAGCCCTCAGGAATTATATCCAAATGCTCCACTTTATAACCAAGCAGGGTTGTATAAGGCTTTGTATAATCTTTCTCGTAATCTGTGTAAAGGCAATAGAGGTCACTGCTTATTTGATTTTTTATTTTAGAAGAAATATCGTCTGCAAAAAACCTACTCCACAGTGCCGGAATGTCAACGGAAGATTGATTGTTTTCATTAGTAGTTCTTATAGAAATGCCAATGAGATTGAATGCGTCAATTTTTATAGTATTCATCGTTTATGTTTTAAGAAATAATTAAAATGATTCGTCAGCGGTTGGCCCGTAGCTTCCCGGTAGCTTCACATTCAGCAACCGCAAATACACCCCCAACTGTGCCCTGTGATGAATGATTTGGCTCATAGTCATTCTTAATACTTCATGTTTGGGTCGTGTACTATAAATAGTGGCTCCGTTTCTTAAGGTCCATAATTCAGATAATGAGTTTTCTTTACTTAATGCCAAATGTTTCCTGCCATCATTTAAACATTTTTCGAAATAAGTCAATAGCTCTTCCGTTGTATATATCGGTTCTTCCCTATAGGGGTTTTTCTCAAAATCAAGTTCATTGGTTGTAAACGTCATTCCTATCCAGTTTGGCAGCTCTGCAATATGCGCGGTTAGTCGTTTAATAGTCATGCTCTTTTCATGAGGCGCCCAGTCAAATTTATCGTTTGGTACTGCTGATAACAATTTACGGGTTGTTACAGCTTCGTTTTCTAATTCTTGTGTGAATAGTTCAATCTGTGTCATAATACTATAGTTTTAAGTTTATGATACAAAGAAAATCCGGGTAAGTGACAACCCTATGTCAGTAGTAAAAATAAATTAGTGTTTTTTTGAAATAGCGGTCGCTATTTTTTTGATCGTTTCTTTTAAACCGACAGGAGTTACAATTTCGGCTTTATCTCCAAACATCATATACCACCTGGCAAAGCCTTCCAAAGAACAGGTTAAAAAAGTCATTTCTATTTTACCTTTTACGTCGCGTTGTGATATAAAACCATTGTAATATTTTTGTTCGCCAAAGTGCTTTACAATATCCCTTTCAACGAGCATTACCACGTTATATAACTCTTTTTCTTTGGTGATTTGTTCAAGGTATGTTTTTAACGCCGGATGCTCTTTTTTAAAAGGAAGCGGAGTGGTCACTATTTGTGCGATACGGTCGGTCCTGAAATTGCGGTAGTCATTTCTTAATTGACAAAAAGCAATTAAATGCCAGTTAGAACCTAAATAAAAAATACCCACAGGCTCAATATTACGCGAGGTTGTTTCCTGGCTGTGATTGGCAAAGTAAGTAATAGCGAGTACCTGTTTTTCTGAAATACTTTTTAAGATCACTTGCAGGGAACCGGATGTATTTTTTCCTTTGGAAATGTATGGATTATCCAATACCTCAATATGGTTATCCATTATTTCAAGGTGATCTTTTTCCGCGGTCCGTAATACGGACCTTATTTTATACATTGCCGATTTAAAACTTTCGCCGGTAGAAACATCCGTCAATTTTTCAACCAACTTTTCGGCGGTTAAAAAAGCAATTGCTTCATCCATCGTAAACATAACAGGCGGCAAGCGGTATCCGTCCATAATAGAATACCCGACACCCGTTTCGCCGACCAATGGAATGCCGGCTTCTTCCAAAGTTCTGATATCCCTGTAAACGGTGCGTAAACTAATATTAAAGCGCTCAGCTATATCCTGAGCCTTTACAATTTTTTTAGATTGCAACTGAATTAATATAGCGGTTACTCTGTCGAGGCGGTTCATAGAAATAATGTGCAAGCTAAATTAAGGTTATCTCCCATTGTACATAATTATTTCGAATAACGACTCATAATAAAAAGGCATTCTTTTTCTGTATTAAAACTAATTACATTTGAGTTAATCGGTTAACACTGCCTGTGTCTTTATTTAAAGAGATAACCCATCCTTCAAATACAAAAAACGCGTTTTTATTGTATATAAACGCAGTCATATATTTTGGGTCTTTATTAAAAAAATCGCCTATATGTAAGTTACTTTTATCCGCTTTCCAAAGTAACTTTCCTGTAATGGATACACAACTTAAAGTAGACTCTATTTTATCTAATGTTTTATAACTGATTATAAAACTATTTTGAGTCAAAGAATCATATAATACAAATTCACCCTTTAAAAAGCTGAGTTCATTATTTAATACCGCTCCTTTTTGGTTATATAATTTTTTCCGCTCATCGCCTTTTAAACTTATAAACCCTTTTTCCTTGTAGGCGTGATCAGGTAATTTTTCATATTCACCGTCCAATTCAGCATACGTTAAATTGCTTTGTAGTTGTTTATCGCGAATACTATCTAAATGATTGCGCCTGTTTGCTGCTTCTACTTTAGCTTTTGTAGTTTGACAGATATCAATTATTTCATCGAGAGTGATACTGTAATGTAACATCTTTGTTTCTTTAAACAAGCTGTTTCCTTTTTTACCAGTTAAAAAATCTAAGCTCGTATGAGTTGCTTCTTTGGAAACGATATCAAATAATTCGGTTTTAGAGTTGTAGTTACATGAATATACGCCGCTTTGTAATTCAGGAAATGTATTTTTTAAATATTCTTCATCAACGGTTAGTTTTGTTTCACCCGTTTTACTGTCAATTCCTCGTATATCTAAAGCTTTATAAGGTGATTGAAGCCATACTGTTGAATTCTCACAACCTAATACCTCATTATACCTTCTGCACGATTTGCGGTATATGATCTTACCATCGTCGAGGTTTACTCCTTGCATCCTATAAATACTATGACCCATTGTTTTGCCGCTGGTTGATCCGATCTCGTTCATACAAGTCAGCACATTTCCTTCCTGCATAACTATTTTAAAATCTTTTGTACTGCATCCTAAACAAGTGTAGTTTGGATTAATATAAGAAATAAACGCATACGTAAGGGCAACAGTAATAATAGCAGTAATTACCGCAAACATTATTTTACGCGAAAGCAATCTCTTTTTATCTTCTTTGAACATAATAAATGCACCGCCTGAAAATATAACAGCCAAAAAGCACCACAACCCATATTCACTAATAAAGGTTATTAAAAAATTTAAAAATGACATGATCACAGATAAAATGAATTTGATAAGATACATCAATAATACACTTTATAGTTTAGCTTAACGTTATGAGGTTAAATAACACCCGCAAAAATTTTAAAATTACTATTTAATTATATTTAATTTTAAAATGTGCTAACTCTAAATTTAAAAACTGGCAGAAGTGCTTAAACTTCGGTATTGTAGGATCTGAAAACTTGTTATCAAACCCGGGATTAATGAATTGGTTATTTTGGTGCGAGCACTGTTCAATAAAATAAAATATTCGCAGCATCAATCACAAACTAAAGAAAGCGTAGACTTAGCTTCTATTGCGTTTATAAAGGCAGAAGACGTGGTTGCTTTTAAGTTATACCTGGTCTGTGAGTTTTGATTTTTGATTTGAGCATTGTATAACCCCTAAATGGGGCATTAAAACCCCATTTAACATTGTTTTTTCCTTGTAATCAACTCTCAACCTAACATGCATCTTGTTGAATTAAAGGCAATAAACCAAATTAAACTGGTACATTTACTTGTTATAGAGTCTTACTATTTGCAGGGGAAAAAATAACTCTATATCCACTTTATTTTAATCAACGCTTCGCAGAGTGTTCTTAATCATCATAAGACTTGAAGCATAATAAAATATCTTTTGACTTTCACTTAAAGAGACCGATCATAATGACGAGATATGTAATATTGTAAGTTATCAAAATGAAGGTCCGCAAAATTGTCAATCAAAAATAATTTAAAACACGGCAAAGAGATGAATTTAAAACATGTTAATATATTGCTCGCAGATGATGATGCTGATGATTGCCATATTTTTGAGCAAGCTCTAAAAGATTTTCCGGCAATTACCAATCTTACTACCATTGATAACGGTGAAAAACTCATGAAACATCTACTAAATACCAGCGCGCTTCCGGACGTTGTTTTTCTCGATTTTAATATGCCTTGTAAAAATGGTCTGGAATGTTTAAAAGAAATAAAACATAATAAAAACCTGAAACATCTTCCGGTAATTTTATATTCTACTTCCGCTGAAAAAGTGATTGTTGATCTATTGTTCGACAATGGTGCGCACTATTTTATCCGCAAATTCGCTCAATTTTCCACTTTTAAAAAAACAATTCAGCAAGCTTTAACGTTGGTAACACAAAACAATAATTTAACGGCTAAAAGAGAGCACTTTATGCTTATAACCGAAAATAATTTTCCTATTAAGGAATTATAAAAATTAACGTATCTACTGATCTCAAAATAAAATAATTTTTATGTCGAAGAAAGCAAAATTAAATGAATTATCACTTGCTACTAAGGAACTGGCTCTTCAAAACGAGGAAAAGGAAAAAAGGGAGGCGGAGCTGATTATTGCAAACAAAGAACTTGCTTTTCAAGATGCAGAAAAAGAAAAAAGGGCGGCGGAACTAATTATTGCTAACAAAGAGCTTGCATTTCAAAATAAAGAAAAGGAAAAGCGTGCGGAAGAGAGAGAGAAAAGAGCCGAGGAGTTAATCATTGCAAACAAAGAGCTGGCTTTCCAAAACGATGAGAAAGAAAAAAGGGCGGCAGAACTGGTCATAG
>JANYGK010000076.1 GCA_025362395.1 Bacteroidota bacterium | reverse complement strand
TAATGTTGTACAAACGTTCTGCCGATGGTTGCACCACTGCCATGGTCGCCAAATAAATACCCTACAGAAGGAATGTTTTCTATGACTTCATGTCCGTTATAAAGGCAGCTGTTACTGCCTGTTCCCAATATACAGGCAATGCCTTGTTTTTTACCGAACAGCGCGCGGGCAGAAGCCAGCAGGTCATGATTAACTTCGGATAAGATGTTACCGAAAGCCAGATACAAGCCTTGTTTTACAACATGTACTTTATCAATAGTTGAGCAACCTGCACCATAGAAAGCAATTTGTTTTATTTGGTAAAGCTGATCCTGTAATACAGGGATCAGTACCTCTTTTATTTCGTTGTAAATATCTTCACTGCTCTGAAAATAGGGGTTAAAACCAATGGTTTGATATTGCAGAACAATATTGTTATTCTTAATTAGAACCCAATCTGTTTTTGTGGAGCCGCTATCGGCAATTAAAATGGACATGCTAAGTACTTCTCTATATTTTAAAACCAATTACCAAAATATCATCTACCTGCTCGTTATCACCTTTCCATTGCAGGTGTTCAAGTTTAATGTTATTTTCCTGTATATTAAAGTTTTCAGTATGGTTTTTTATGATTAACTCTTTAAACTTCCGTGTACTAAATTTTTTATTATTGTAGCCGCCAAACTGGTCGGCATAGCCATCCGTAAAAATATAGAATGTATCATCTTTGCCGGCCTGTATGGTATGTGTTGTATAAGCAATGGTTTCTTCGCGTTCTGTTTGTTTGGTGCCGATAGGGAATTTATCCGCTTTAATTTCATGCAATACACCCCCTGTCATAATCCATAAAGGCCGCATAGCGCCTGCGAAATAAACTGTTTTGGCGGCATGGTCTATTTTACAAATGGCAATATCCATTCCGTCTTTCGATTCAGATTCATTTTTATAAAGCACATCCAATACGCCTTTATTCAATTCCAATAAAATATCTTTAGGGTCAGTGATCTTATTTTCGTTCACAATCCTGTTTAAAATGTTATACCCGATTAAACTCATAAAAGCCCCGGGTACGCCGTGTCCTGTACAATCTACAGCCGCAATAATACTAACACCGTTTAAATGTGTAAACCAATAAAAATCGCCGCTGACAATATCTTTGGTTAAATAAAAAATAAAAGACCCGGGTAAGTACCGGTTAATAAGGCTTTGCTGCGGAAGTATAGCATGCTGAATTTTCCTTGCATAAGAAATGCTGTCCGTAATATCTTTATTTTTTTGATAGATGATCTGTTCCTGTTTTTTTCGTTCAGTTACATCCGTATCAATAATAATAATTTTTTTAAGAACGCCTGTTTCATCAAATATAGGCGTTAGGGTAGAAGATTCCCAGATTTCATTCCCATCATCAAATTTATTTAGGGCTTCATAATTAACCGACTTCTTATGGTATACGGCTTCGGCAACTATGGTTTTAATATCCGGGTTATTACTGATCTCAAATATCGTTTCACCAACGGTGCGTTTCAACTCTTCTAAGTTAATTTTATTAAGTTTTACAAAGCTTTCATTTACATATTCAAGCCGCCCTTCAGCATCTAAAATTAATACAACATTGTCTGTTCTGCTTGCTACCAGTGACAATTGCTCTAACTCTACATTTTTACTTTCAATTATTTTTGATTGTTTTTCTATTTCAAAAGTACGTTCGTTCACACGTTGTTCCAGCAATATATTCTCATCCTGCAACGTTCTTAAACGGTACTTTACAAAAGAGTAAATAATAAAAGAAACTCCTATTACGACTAAGATCCAAAACCACCAACGTTTCCAGATAGGGGTTAAAATAGAGAATGAATATTCTGCTGTGTCACTCCATACATCTTCTTCATTTTTTGCCTGAACCACAAACAGGTAATTTCCGGGTGAAAGGTTATTGTAGGTTACCATTTTACCTTCTCCCGAATAGATCCATTTTTCATCAAAGCCGGTTAGTTTGTACCTATATAAAAGCTTATCGGGATTCTTAAGCCAGATGCCGTTAAAATCAAAGGTCATGTTGTTTTGATTGTATTTAAATTCACGAGTAGAATCGAGCGAAAAGCGTTTATAATTTATTTGAAGCGATTTAATAAAAACACTTGGTTTTAAAGAATCTAACACGCTTTGATTGGTTCTGTAAACCAACACACCGTTATTGGTGCCGCTGTAAAATGTATGGCCGCTTAGGTAAATGGCATTTAAATTAGGTTCCAAATCACCGTCAAACAAGTCGTAATACGTTACCGTATTGTCTTTGCAGTTTATTTTATCAATTCCTTTTGAATTTATTGCAAATACGGTATTGTCGTAGGCAACTAACTGTTGCGGCTGCTCATCCCTTAAACCGTTTTTAGTGTTTATGGAAGTCAGTATTTTACCATCGTATTTAATAACACCGTTAGCATTAGTAGTTGCCCAAATGGAATTGAATTTATCTTTACATAAAGAAAATGCGGTTTGCGAGTTAAGCTTAAATTTTTCGGTGAGGCTTATAAATTTAGTATTCTCAAAAACCTGTAAGCCCCCGCCATCCGTAGCAATATAAAGCTTCCCGTTATTGTCGGTGATGGATGAATACACGTAATCGCTGCCAAGCCCTTCCGCCTGAGTATACGTATGCTCAATTTTAAAGCTTTTATACATGCCCTCTAAATTAACCGTGGCTTTGGTTAAGCCGCCCCCTAAAGTTGAAATGTAAACTGTGCTTGCGTCTGCAAAATAAATATTTGAAATATTATCGTTAGGCAACGCATCGCCTTTAGAATTAATAAAGATGCGCTTATTATTTTCAGCACTTAAAATAATAATCCCGTTGCCGTAAGTGCCAAACCAAATATTGCCGTCGGGTGATTTAATGGCGCATGAGATCGTATATTTTGTTAGATCCCAAATTTTATTAACCACATATTTCCCTTCACCCGTGGTCATTATTTTTGAAATGCCCATGGTGGTGCCTATCCAAACAGAATTATCATTATCCGTAGCTAAAGCCAATACCCTATCGTCGGGCAGACCTTTTCCCGTATTTATAAAATCATATCTTCTTGAATACAGCTGGCTTAATCCTTTTTTTGAAGCAAGCCAAACCTGGTTGGTGTTATCAAAAAAAACGGAGTTAACAGAACCGGTCTGAATATTTTGTTCATAATCATACATGGAAAATTTTCCTTCGCAGATGGTAATAATGCCATTTTTTTCAGTAGTAATAGTCAGTTTTTCAGGGATCTCCGATTTTGCGTTTAGCACGGTTCCCAGGGTCCATTTGTAAAAAAACGGGATCCGTTCAATGGCATTGGTGGTTAAGTTATAATAACAGGCGCCCGAATCCTGCATGGCAATTACCAAGCGGTTTTCACAGAGTGTCACATCTCGTACTATATTATCCGGCAGGCCGGTTTTATCAGAAATAACTTTGAAATTCGGTTTCGTTTCAATATTATTTATTTGCGTAATGCCTCCGTCTGTACTACACCACATATATTTTTTTTTATCGGTGGTTAAAGAGTAAATAACATTATCGCCCAATCCGTTTTTGGTAGTGTAATGCCTTAACCGGCCATCCGCATAAGCATACAGGCCGTTACCGTAAGTAGCTATAAACACATAATTATTAACCTCGCAAAATGCCGTTATTCTTTCTTCATTAAGCCCTGTTTTAAAATCAAGTGAATCAAGACGGTTGTTTTTTAAAGTAAACACTTTCCCGTTTTTTGTACCGATCCAAATGGCTTGGGTATGATCTATAAAAAGGGAAGTTATGTCTCGTCTTGAAAGGTTATTAATAGCCACAGCCGACCTTCCGTCAAATTTGTAAAGGCCTTCATTGGTGCCTATCCACAAAAAACCTGTCTTGTCCTGCATAATAGTATTAACGCCGACATCTTTTTTACCTGTAAATGAAAAATAATTTTTAACCTGGAGCTGTGAAATTGAAACGGACGAAAAAGCGAATAAACAAAAAATGAGTAAGAGTCGTTTCATCATCATGAAAACTATGCTTTAGGCTTTAAGATGGTTTTTACTTCAACTTTTATAACAGAAGCGATTTTTTGATTTACTATTTTCGGAACCGTTATATTATGGTCTTCCAAAGGCACCTCAAAGCTCGATTCAATGATAAGTTCTTTATCCTTAACGGTAATTTTCCCTTTAATGATTTTTTCTTTTTCGGTACCGTGTATGTTAAACGTTCCTTTTACCCTTACCGGATAGGTCCCGTTTTTAGTAAAATCAACGTCTTCAATAATTTTGCCTTTAAATATGGCGGTTTTATACTTATTACTTTCCATGTAATTTTCCTGAAAATGTTCTCTTTGTAAGCCGCTGTTAAACCCTTCAAACGTTTCTATCAGTACAGAGAATGCCACATTTTTTGTACCCTCATCAACTACCGCATTTGTTTTGTTTGATTGTGCTTTTATAAGCTCCAAGGGTGCCTCAGAAGTAAATTTTGTAAGCCCGTCCTTACAAATAAAAATCTGTGTATAAAACCGCGAGCTTATAAAAAATAAAAAAACGACTAAAAGGAATTTCATACAAGGATAAATATTATAAAAGTAAATATAACGATTTTGTTTGTATTGGGATACTACAAAATTTCCATCCCTACCTCTCTGTAAATCCCTTTTTTGTTACCTTTAAACCCTATGTTTAATTTTTCTTTTTTCGTTTATACCTTCTTTCAAAAGCGCAAATTTATTTTTATCGTTTTAGTAGTAGTGTGCTGCGCGGGATTAGGTTTTTTAGCGTCAAAAATTAAATTGGAAGAAGATATTACCCGCTTTGTTCCTTCCGACAAAAATTCCGCTTCCATTAATTCTATTTTAGAGAACTTAAAATCAAAAGATAAACTCATTGTTCACTTTTCTGCTAAAGAAGAAACTACTATTGATACATTAATTGAAGCGAGCGACTCTTTATACTCAGGTCTTTTAAAAACACTTAATACCAAGGATTATACAGATATAACCTTTAAAATTTCGGATGATAGGATGCAGCAGGTATACGACTTGTTTTATCATAATTTGCCTGTTTTTTTAGAAGCCGGGGATTATGCAAAGATCTCTAATGCCATTAAACCCGACAGCATTTTAGCCACTCTTAAAAAAGAATATGATGTATTACTTTCTCCCACAGGCATGGTGTTGGGGAAATACATTCGTCGCGACCCTTTAAATTTAACGCCTATAGCGCTTAAAAAATTACAGGACATTCAACTCGATGAAAATTTTGAAACATACAACAGCCACATTGTTACAAAAGATCACAAACATTTGCTGTTAGTTATAACACCTGCTCATTTACCAAGCGATACAAAAGGGAACGCGCGTTTAATTCATGTGGTTGATAGTTTGTCTGATAAAATAAATCTCAACAATAAAGCCATTTTAATTGAATCCTTTGGCGCGGCTATGGTATCGGAGGGCAATGCCAACCAATTGCGTAAAGACAGTATTTACACGACGGGAATTGCCGTTATACTGATCGCCCTTATTTTAGGGTTCTATTTTAAAAACCCCTTGGTAACGGTATTTATATTATTCCCGGTTGCCTTTGGAATGGTATTTGCCCTTAGCTTTTTATTTTTATTTAAAGGCGTTGTATCAGCTATTGCTATTGGGTCGGGTGCTATAGTGCTTGGTATTGCCATTAATTACTCGTTACATTTCTTTACCCATTATAAGCATACACGCAATGTTAAAACGGTTTTAAAAGACCTCACGATGCCTATGCTCATTGGCTGTACAACCACGGTAGGCGCGTTTTTAAGCCTGCTGTTTGCTAAATCGGAAGCCCTGCATGATTTTGGTTTGTTTGCCGCTTTCTCTATAAAAGTGTTATGGTTTAAATCCTGTTCCAGCTTATCATGTTGTTTTTTAAAGCTGAAGCGCAATAAATGCGGCAGCACAATAATAGA
>JANYGK010000075.1 GCA_025362395.1 Bacteroidota bacterium | reverse complement strand
TCTATTATTGTGCTGCCGCATTTATTGCGCTTCAGCTTTAAAAAACAACATGATAAGCTGGAACAGGATTTAAACCATAACACTTTTATAGATAGATTCACCGCTTACCGATTTGATAAAAATAAAGTAATTGTTATCACGGCTTTTATACTCACCATTGTATTTGCCTTCTTTGCACGTTCTGTTTCTTTTGAAAGCGATATGAACAGCATGAGTTTTATGACTGCTAAAACCCGTGCCGCAGAAAGGCATCTTGATGAAGTCAATAACTTTGCCGCCCGTTCTGTGTATGTATTTAGCAATGGCGCTACTTTAAATGAAGCGCTTGATAACAATAAATTAGTTTCCGAAAAACTTCAATCACTCAAACAACAAGGCATTATTAAAAAATATTCCTCCGTAAGCGCTTTATTTATGTCGGGTAAAGAACAGCAAAAACGTATTGATACATGGAACAATTTTTTTACGCCCGGCAGAAAAGATTCTTTAAAAAACCGGTTAATTAAATGCGGCTTAGCATATAAATTTAAAGAAACAGCTTTCAGTTCTTTTTATGAATTGTTGGATACCAAGCCCGTGGCTCTTTCCGTGGCAGACTCAGACACCTTAATAAAGCTGTTGTTTAAAGAATGGATAGGTACCGTTAACGGTAAGCCCACTATTATTAACCACATAAAGGTTAATGCGGAAAACAGGCATTTAATTTATGAAGCGTTTGATAATAACCCGGCTGTTGTGGTATTTGATAAGCAAAATTTAACGAGTCGGTTTGTGGAAGTCATCAGTTCCGATTTTAATATTATTTTGGTAATAACTTCTTTATTGGTATTTGGTTTTATGTTGCTTAATCACGGACGCATAGAGCTGGCCGTTATTAATTTTTTGCCCATGTTTATCAGTTGGCTGTGGATATTAGGTATTATGGCTTTATTCGGCATTAAATTTAATATCATTAATATTATTATTTCCACTTTTATTTTTGGTTTAGGCGACGATTACAGCATCTTTATTATGGATGGTTTACTGAATGAATATAAATACGGAAAAAAAACGCTGGACTCTTTTAAATCATCTATTTTATTATCAGCGCTCATTACCATTATTGGGATAGGGGTAATGGTGTTCGCCAAGCATCCCGCTCTTCAGTCTATTGCACTTATAACCATTATAGGTATGGTGTGCGTAGTGTTTATTTCATTTATTGTACAGCCCCTTTTATTTAATTGGCTGGTACTTAACCGGCGTTATAAGGGTAAATTACCTTATACGGCAAAATATATTCTCATTACACTGGTTGGTTTTATTGGCTTTGTGATCGGCTCTTTAATTATAACGTTATGCGGACTCATCTTATTCACCATTTTTCCTGCTAAAAAAGCAACGCGCAAACTCATTTTTCATCATATAATAATGTACATGTTCCGCGCCGTACTGGCCTGCTTTGTTAATGTGAAGAAGACGATCGTTAATAAACATAACGAAACATTTAAAAAACCGGCCATCATTGTGGCCAATCACCAATCCCATATCGACCTTGCTTTAACCTTACAGCTCTACCCCAAACTGGTGGTGTTTACAAACGACCGGGTGTATACGTCGCCGTTTTATGGTTGGATTGTTCGCCTGGCAGATTATTACCCGGCCTCCGAAGGCTATGAAAAAAGCCTTGTAAAACTGGAAGCCTTGGTAAAAGAAGGGTATTCTATTTTAATTTTCCCGGAAGGAACCAGGAGTATTGACGGTGAGATTCACCGGTTTCATAAAGGCGCTTTTCTATTGGCTGAACAATTACAGTTAGATATTATTCCTTTATTGATACACGGCGCCGGTGACGCGGTTACCAAAAATGATTTTCATTTTAAAGACGGAGCGCTTACCATTAAAATTCTGAACCGAATACCTTTAACAGATGCTAACTTTGGAACAACCTACCGGGAAAGAACGAAATTGATTTGCGCTTACATGCGTAAAGAATATAAATTAATGCGGGAAGAATTTGAACCCGTTAAATACTACAGGTCACGCCTTATCCGTAATTATATTTACAAGGGACCTGTACTGGAGTGGTATTGCCGTATAAAAACAGCCTTAGAAAATAATTACCAATTATTTGAAAGCCTTATGCCAAAGCAGGGAAGCATTGTAGACGTTGGATGCGGCTACGGCTTTTTACCCTATATGTTGATGTATAAAGGCAGGAACAGAACCATTTTAGGAGTAGATTACGATGAAGAAAAAATTGCGATAGCAAATAACTGTATTGATAAAACAAACGCTGTATCTTTTGCCGTGGGTGATGTTACTACTTTTGAATTTCCGGAAGCCGACGGGTTTATTATAAGCGATGTATTACATTATTTACAGGAGCAACAACAGGTGCAGGTGATAGAGCATTGTGTGGCCAAATTAAAACAAGGAGGCGTATTGGTTATTCGCGATGCAGATAAAGATATTTTGAACAGACAAAAAGGAACTTGGTACACTGAGTTTATGAGCACAACTGTATTTGGTTTTAATAAAACAAAAAGTGGCGGCTTGCATTTTGTCAGCGGAACGCTGATAAGAGATACCATTGCCAAATTTCCGCACCTAACATTGAAAGTGCTTGATAACACTAAGCTTACATCTAACATTATTTATGTTGCAAGGTTTGTTTAGATGCTAAATTTCCCTGTTCGAGCATCCACATTCCCTGTTCTCGCATCAATATTCCCTGTTCGAGCATCAATAGTCCCTGTTCGAGCATCAATAGTCCCTGTTCGAGCTACATTATTCCCTGTTCGAGCATCAATAGTCCCTGTTCCCGCATCCACATTCCCTGTTCTCGCATCAATATTCCCTGTTCGAGCATCAGTATTCCCTGTTCTCGCATCAATAGTCCCTGTTCCCGTATCAATATTCCCTGTTCGAGCTACATTATTCCCTGTTCAGGCATCATTAAATTTCAAGAAATAACACGGCATACTGGTAAAACCGGTTTAGCCGTACTTTTAAATGTATCTGCTTATTGGTTGTTAGGTATTTGGGAGGCAGTTAATATGGAGTGGAAAATAAATCCACTGCGTCCACAGGGTTTTACAACTTTTATAAGAAAGGATGAGTTGAGCTTTGCGGCAGGCGACCTACTGATTAAAATGTATGTTATTTAATCTTCAGCTTGCCTTTCCGCCAGGCATCAATAAATTGCGCCCAAGCCACCGGGTTTAATAAGCTTACACTCGGGTATTGGCCTGCCTGATACATTTTGGTATACTGTTGCTGCATTCTGAATTTATAGTTGGAGGCAGCATCCATAGAAGTTCCTTTTATGGATTCGCGAACATCTTCGTTATCCATGTTTTTATAAGCACGTTCAATGTCACTATCGCTCAGGTCTAAATTTAAAATGGCGCGTTTAAACTGCTCCTTGCTGGGGAATGAGTATACCGTGACTTCCGGCAAGTTAAACGTATCTTTTGTTAAGATCTGAATAATAGAATAATGCCTGCCGGTAAGGGAATCAGAAAGGTCATAAGATTTACTTTTATGATTTACGGAAAAAAACTGGATCTCATCCCCGGGGCGGGCAACCAAAGTAAAGAAACCGTAAAAGTCGCTTACTGAACCGTGTCTAGTATCTTTGATCATGATAGACACGAAGGGAAGCGGCTGTAAACTATCATCCAACACAACACCCGATATTTGGATGTATTTTTCGGGATTGCCGTCCTTATCGGTTTTCATCTGAGAGAATACAGATGTGGAAGAGAGTAGGATAAGGATATATAAAACGTATTTCATTATAATGATCTCAAATTGTTTTTTGCCGTATCAATGTGTTATAATATGAAACACCGGCATTTTATCGGTTACTTGAACCGTAAAAATACACTATTTTTCCGGAGATATAACCGGGTAATAAACATAAATTAACAACCCTAAGGGGTTATAACCGTTTTTGTTTTACGCCGGTTAATCCATTTATCTATTTTCCAAACCAGCAAAGATGAACCAACCCCAATGAGTGCTCCTGCCAATACATCACTTGGGTAATGCACGCCTAGCCGCATGCGTGAATATCCCACCAGGCCCGCGTAAGCATAACAAGGCACTGCTGCGTACCATTTTTTTGTAGATAACGTAACAGAGGTTGCCAAAGAAAACGCTGCGGATGTATGGCCTGAAGGAAAGGAATAAGAGCTTTCGGAAGCTCTTTTAATAATATCATAAGGGTAGGCATCATAAGGGCGTTGCCGGACCGCGGCATATTTTAAACCGGTTGTAATGATGATTGTTGTACCAAGAGCTATAACAGTTTTTATGCCATTGTGCACCATTCCTTTATCTTTAGTGACTAAACCTGTTATTAATAGGGTGCCGGGTGCAATTACCATAGCAGGGTATACAGAGGCCGAAGTATATTCCATAGCTTTGTCCCACCCCTTATGATCCGTTTGGTTAATAGCTTTTAATAATTGAAGGTCAATAGTTTGAGCGTTGATATGTAAACCAAGGAGTATGGTAAAAACAACGGCTGTTTTTTTCAAATCAGGGTAGTATGCTTAGCCAGTAAATAAATAATAGGAATTGCCATAAAAAAAAGCGCATACAAAAGTATGACCAGTAGTTTACCAAATGCTTTAAGGTCTTTAATAATAGGAACTTTAAGAACTGAAATAACGTGCTGTATAAGGCCTCCCTCAAGCGGGGCGTATTGATGCACGCCTGCCGGTATACCTGAGTAGCGTTTGTTAAAAGAAAGAACAATACAATCACGGATGATCCAGTAATTGCGGTCGGACAGATCATGATAATCACTGATGTAATTTATGTTTTCCTGTTTCAGGTATTCGCGGATCTTATGGTTCTTTATTTCCATAATAAGGTCGAAGACCATGGATACCGGTATAATCACAAAGAAAATACTTTTTAATACGATGGCCAGCAACAAAATGCAAATAATGGAAATGATCGTAAATACTACCCTTATTATATGATTATGGTTAACAAATAAGGCTTCCAACAACCTGCCGCCGTCTAAAGGAATAAAAGGAAGCAGGTTAAAAATATTAAGCACAAAAAATATATTGCCCAGCATTTCAAGCCGCGCATTGGGATGATATAAATTATACATGAGTAACGCAAAACCGATAAGGATGCCAGGCACAGGCCCCGCCAGTATTACCACGCTCATTTGCCGCTGAGAAATAGTTGACTTTTTACCGGTAACATAAGCGCCAAGCAAAGGCAGTACAAACAACTTTACATTAGTATAGTTAAAGGCTTTCATGGCAAAGAAATGCCCGAACTCATGTATTAAAAGCACCAGTAAAACAGCTGCTATATAAATAACTTCCAAATCAAAAACCACATAAAATAAGAACCCGTAAATAGCTAAGCTGATCAATGATTTACGAATCCAGTTTTGTTTATCTGCTACCACTAAAGGCTTTGGTAAAATACCGGACTGTTGGTATTGCTGTTCTTCCGGCTCAAAATTTTCCACGGTGCTAAATTACTGTTTTGAAATTTAAAATAGATCATATATATGAAAATATTTCCGACACATTTTGTAGGTATGCGATTGGGGAAAAGAAAAAATGTCCCGCAGATTCCGCTGATGTCGGTAATGGATTAATGAATCAGAAGTAAAAAGTATGTCCCGCAGATTCCGCTGATATCGGAGATAGACATAATAGAGTAGTAAGTGGAAAATGTGCCCGCAGATAAAGTTGATGTCGGTAATGAATTAATGAATAAGAAGTGAAAAATATGTCCCGCAGATTTCGCTGAGGGCGCAGAAGGTTATGCTCGTATACTTATTAAGATTAAGATCTGTTATTTAAAATCTGCGCTGATCGGCGAAATCTGCGGGACAAATAGTTGTCAAGCCTGCGGGCAATTTTTTTATAACACACAAATCAATATTCAATTAAAAAAGATATATTTGGGTTATACTAAGTTTAACCTTAAATTAATATAGATAACATATGTCTGTTTGGAGAGTAAAGCCTGTATCTGCCTTTGAGGCCGATATGAAAAAAAGTGATTTAAAACGCGTATTAACAAAATGGGGCTTAACGTCACTTGGTATCGGGGCTATTATTGGCGGAGGTATTTTTACCTTAACGGGTATTGCCGCCCATGATTATGCAGGACCTGCCTTAGCTTTATCATTTGTTATTGCAGGGATAGGGTGTTTGTTTGCTTCTTTGTGTTATGCGGAATTTGCGTCTGTATTACCTGTTGAAGGCTCCGCTTATGCGTATGCTTACGGTACAGTAGGTGAACTGTTTGCATGGTTCATCGGTTGGAATTTAATTTTAGAATACATGATGGGTGCTACAACCGTAGCGGTTGCCTGGAGCGGTTATTTTGTAAAATTACTACACTTGTTCAGGGTCGATTTCCCGATATGGCTTTGCAATGATCTTGCTACAGCCACTGATAAATGTATAGCTTTAGGCCTAACACCGCCAAGTTTTGCTTTTAACTTACCCGCTTTGTTAATAACCTGGTTGGTTACCTATATATTAGTAAAAGGAATTAAAGAAGCTGCCAATACCAATAACGTAATTGTAATTATTAAAATAGCTGTTGTCTTGTTTGTTATTGTAGTAGGCGCGTTTTATATTAAAGCGGAAAACTGGACCCCTTTCATTCCTGACAAAGTTCCTATTATAGGTGAAGACGGAATTGCTACCGGCAAATTTAATTTTGGTTTCGGAGGTGTGTTAACGGCAGCCACCATTGTGTTCTTTGCTTACATTGGTTTTGATGCTGTTTCAACACAATCAGGCGAGGCTATTAATCCTAAAAAAGATGTTCCTTTTGCCATTATCGCATCTTTAATTATTTGTACTGTTTTATACATATTAGTATCACTCGTTTTAACGGGTATGGTAAGATACGATCAATTAGATAAAGCGGCCCCTGTAGCATCAGCGTTCTCCGGTATCGGTTTAAATTGGGCGGTATTTATTATTACGTTGGCAGCAACAGCAGGTTTAACATCAGTTATGTTGGTAATGATGTTGGGTCAAACACGTATCTTCTTAGGAATGGCTAAAGACGGGCTATTGCCTCAGTTTTTCAAAACCCTTCATCCAAAATTTAAAACACCGCATAAAAGTACCGTATTGGTAGGTTTAATAGTTTCCGTAGTTGCGGCATTAACACCTATTGATAAAGTTAGTCAAATGTGTAGTATGGGAACCTTGTTGGCTTTTGCTATGGTATGCGTGGCTGTTATGATATTACGTTATAAAAAGCCGGAGCTGGAGAGACCTTATCGTACACCGGCTGTTTATGTGGTAGGTTGTTTAGGAGTAGCCTTTAATATCTTTTTAATGTGTTTTGTACGTAAAGAAACCTGGTTTGCCTTTTTAATTTGGGGAGCATTGGGTATTATATTTTACTTTGTTTACAGTAAGCGAAACAGTAACCTTGAAAAACAAGTCGTAGAATAATTCATTGTCACAAAGGCTCAAATAATACAGCCCTGCCGGCTTTGTTTCAGCATATCATAAGGCCTCTGAAACAAGTTAAGCTTGGCAATTAAAAATAAGACATGAAAAAATCCCTTAACCTATTTGATACAACACTTTTAGTGGCGGGTTCTATGATAGGTTCAGGAATTTTTATTGTGAGCTCCGACATTGCCCGTTCCGTTGGTTCAGCAGGTTGGTTATTAGTAGTCTGGATCCTTTCGGGCGTTATTACCTTGTTTGCCGCTTTAAGCTACGGTGAGTTGGCAGGTATGATGCCGCAGGCAGGCGGGCAATTTGTGTATATTAAAAAAGCCTTTGGCGACTTAACGGCCTTTGTTTACGGTTGGACTGTTTTTCTCGTCATTCAAACCGGCGTTATTGCTGCTGTGGCTGTTGCCTTTGCTAAGTTTACCGGTATGTTCATTCCTTTTTTTGAAGAAGGAAATGTAATGATACAAATCGTAAATTTTAAAATCACCGGTGCGCAATTACTGGCTATTGCCATGATTGCGGTTCTTACTTATATTAACAGTCGGGGCATCGAAAACGGAAAAGCCATTCAGCGCATTTTTACGTCCGCTAAATTAATTGCTTTGTTTGCCTTAATTATTTTAGGTATTTATTACGGCTTCCATACCGATGTGTTTTCCAATAACATGGCACATGCATGGGATGCTAAAAAAGAAATAATGATCGGTGCGGGAAGTACTGAAAGTTTTCCTCTTTCAGGAATGGCGCTGGCAAGCGCTTTGGGCGTGGCTATGATAGGTTCCTTATTTAGCAGCGATGCTTGGAACAACGTCACCTTTATAGCCGGTGAAGTAGAGAATCCTAAAAAGAATATTCCCTTAGGATTATTTTTTGGAGTATGTAGTGTTACCTTAATTTATGTACTGGCTAACGTAGCATATTTATGTTTGCTACCGCTGCAAGGAATCCCCGGCTCTGATAATGTGTTGGAACAGGGAATTATGTTTGCAGAAAAAGACAGGGTAGGGGCTGCCGCTTTATTTACCGTGTTTGGCGATACGGCAAAGTATGTAATGGCTGCTTTAATTATGGTATCAACCTTTGGCTGTAATAACGGTTTAATCCTTGCGGGTTCACGCTTATTTCAGTCTATGGCAAAAGACGGTTTATTTTTTAAGAGCGCTGCTAAGCTTAATAAATTTAATGTGCCTTCAAATGCCTTAGTATTCCAAGGAATATGGGCATCGGCTTTATGCCTGAGTGGTTCTTACGGTGATCTTTTAGATTATTGTACCTTCTCTTCTTTAATTTTTTACATTATTACCATTATCGGTATTTTTGTTCTGCGTAAAAAAATGCCCAATGCCGAAAGGCCTTATAAAGCCTTTGGCTATCCGGTAATTCCTGCTTTGTATATTATTATTACAAGCTTAATTTGTATTGACCTGTTGGTTTATAAAACCTTTAATACAGGAATGGGATTATTAATTATAGCTTTAGGTGTGCCGGTTTATTACTTATTTAAACGTAACAGCCATGCCGTTCAAAAAGATTAGAAATTGGCTTGCAGAGTTTTTTCATTTCAATAAACAGGAGCGCAACGGGATTTTTATTCTGTGCATTATCCTTGTTTTGGTTATACTGTTAAGGGTGTTGCTGCCGGTGTTGGTAGACAGGAACAATAAAGTAGAGTTGATTACGCTTAAAGTAAACACTCTGCCGGAGATTGCCGATTCTTTGATAAACAACCATTCACACAAAGAAACATCCTATAATCAACCACAAAATTACACACCCGATCGCTTTGTATTTAACCCCAATACGGTGTCCGAAAAAGACGCGCAAGCCTTGGGCTTATCAAAAAAAATAAGCGCTACCCTTATTAAATTCAGAAGCAAAGGCGGCAAGTTTTATAAGCCCGAAGACCTTAAAAAATTATACGGATTGTCTCCTTCATTGTATAACGACCTGGAACCTTACATCCTTATTCCCAACACAAAAAGCGACTATAAAAAAGAATTTAAAAGAGATACCGTATATCCTAAGCGCGTGTACGAAAAGAAAGTATATACTAAGGAGCCGGTAGAGATAAATTCTGCTGACAGCTTGTCCATCGTGTATTTAAAAGGCATTGGCCCGGGCTTTACCAAGCGCATTATTAAGTATAGAACCTTATTGGGAGGCTTTCATTCTATGGATCAGCTTAAAGAAATTTACGGGATGACGGACAGTGTGTATACTGTATTAGCTTCGCAGATCGTGCTCAATCCTGCCGGCATTACAAAAATCCCCATTAATATTATTGACTTTAATACCTTAAAGAAACATCCTTACTTTAGTTTTCAGTCGGCGCAGGCGCTTATTAATCACAGAACTAAACATGGCAAACTAACCGAAAAAGATATTGCCGGCCTGGGTATGTTTAGTGCCGAAAAGCTGAGGTTAATTTTACCTTACATGGCTTATTGAGCTCTCTTTTGCTTTAAAAGTTTGTATTCATACAAATACTTGTCCGAATTTAGAGTATCACCGATTTTAAGATAGGTTAAGGCTAAAAAATAAGGAGTTTGTAAATTACTACTGTTAAATCTGTATGAATTGAGAAATGCCTTTAATGCTTTATCAAATTGATTACTGATAGCAAATGAATTTCCGTAATTTAAATAAAGCTCCCAGTTTGTGCTGTCCTTTTTTATACCTTCTTCAAAGGTTGCTATAGCCTCAGGATATTTTTGTTTAATAAATAAAGCAGTGCCTAATGTGTTATATAATCCCGCATATGTATTTCCTGCAAGATTAGCGTTCTTTAAATAATAGATGGCGCTATCCATATTGCCTTGCTTATAATATAAGGAACCTATACTCCCAAGAATTTCAAAATTTTTAGCGTATTTAGTTAAAGCTTTTTGATAAATAGATAAAGCTTCAGTAAATTTTTTTTGGTTAGTGTAAATATTTCCAAGACTAAGAATAGCATCCGGGTAATATGGATCAATGCTCAAACATACTTTGTACTCTTTTTCTGAAGAATCAAAATTATTTGTTGTATTCGTCTTTTCCAATGCGAAGGCGTTGTTGAAATGTACTCTGGCACTCCCCGGAACAGTAGTAACGTCATGTGTAAATAACGTATAATTGTCTTTCCAGTCTTTATTACGCGTGTAGGTCCTTACGGAAAAGATAAGTATGATTGCTAATAAGGTAAATCGGATCCCGTTGGATGGTGAGTTTTGTAAGGGGTCTGCTTTAAATATTTTATAGACAAACAGGCATATTAATATACAAGAACCAATTGTTGGAATAAATAAAAAGCGGTCAGCCATTGTTGCACCAATATTGAATAAAATGTTTCCGGTAAGCAAAAGCGGAAGTACGATCATTGCTATACAAAATGTAATTAACGGATTTGTTTTAAAGAATTTGGTTGCAAAAATGGCTGACCGCTTTTTATTTATTCCAACAATTGGTTCTTGTATATTAATATGCCTGTTTGTCTATAAAATATTTAAAGCAGACCCCTTACAAAACTCACC
>JANYGK010000026.1 GCA_025362395.1 Bacteroidota bacterium | reverse complement strand
TGATTTTAAAACAATTGCGTAATTTAAGTGATGAATCAGTTGTAGAACAGTGGTCTGAAAACAGTTATTACCAATACTTTAGCGGGGAACAGTTTTTTAGTGCAAATACTCCTTGTGTGCCAACAGAATTGGTTGAGTTTAGAAAACGGATAGGAACAGAAGGCGTTGAGCTCATATTTAAAGAAAGCATCAATGTAAATGGAAAAGATTTTGATGATGATAATTTGAGTATTGACTACATAGAAACATAGAAGAATATAGAAAAAAAGCTATCAAAAGAAAAGCAAATTATGTTTAAAATAATTTTTAACAAAACCTCTGTTCCTATGTGCCTATATGGTTAAGGATGCTATTAACTCTTACGTTGCAGAAGATCAACCACCAATTCAGGCGGGCGACCTATAATTGCTTTGTAACCGTCAATAACAATCGGCCTTTCAATCAGCACAGGATTTTCTATCAGCAGTTGTATCCATTCGTCGTTGGTAAAGATTTTGTTTTTAAATTTCTTAACATACAATTCTTCTTTTTTACGTACTATATCAAAAGCCTTTAAACCCAACTTTGCCAAAATATTCTTCAGTTCTTTTTTAGTGATTGTTTTCTTTAAATACTCTACGATCTCTATCTCACAGCTTTCTCCTTGCAATAAGGTTAGAGCTTCCCTGCATTTACTGCAACGTGGATTATATAATATCTGTACTTTATTCATTGGTGTATTTTTTTAACCACATCGGCCTTTATATATTTTATGTGATAATATTACTTTATCTTGCCCCTGCTCATTAAATACGTTTTTAAAAGCTCATCAATGTTACCGTCTAAAACACTTTCCGCATCTGTAATTTTCAATTCGGTTCGGTGATCGTTCACCATTTTATAAGGATGTAATACGTAACTGCGAATTTGAGAACCCCACTCTATTTTCATTTTTCCGTCTTCCACTAAATCGCGCGCTTCATTTCGTTTACGCATTTCCAATTCATATAATTGTGATCGCAACATTTGCATGGCTTTTTCCCGGTTACCTAATTGTGACCGTTCTACCTGGCAAACTACTACAATGCCCGAAGGCTTATGCGTTAATTGCACTTTCGATTCTACCTTATTAACGTTTTGCCCGCCGGCACCACCGCTTCGGGAAGTGCTCATTTCAATATCGTTAGGGTGAATGTTTATTTCAATGGTATCATCCACTACAGGGTAAATATAAACGGATGCAAAAGAGGTATGCCGCTTAGCGTTAGAGTCGAACGGGCTAATACGCACTAAGCGATGCACACCATTTTCTCCTTTTAAATTACCGTAGGCGTAATCTCCGTCAATTTGTATTGATACTGATTTAATACCTGCTACATCGCCTGCATTTAAATCGAGTTCCGTTAATTTATAACCGCTTTTTTCTGCCCACATGCTATACATCCGCATCAGCATTTCTGCCCAATCACAGCTTTCCGTGCCGCCTGCTCCGGCGTTTATTTGCAGCACGCAGCTTAAAATATCATCCGGCGCATTGAGCATATTTTTAAACTCAACCTCGTCCAGTATTTTCATAACTGCTTGGTACTGTTCTTCCGCATCAGCTTCAGTAGCATCGCCGCTTTTAAAAAATTCATACATCGTATCCAAATCGTCGAGAGCTGCTGTAAGCTTATCATAGGATGATACCCATGCTTTACGCTGCTTCACTTCTTTTAATACGGCTTCTGCTTTTTTAGAATCGGTCCAGAAATCAGGGTCAAGGATTTTTTCTTCGAGCTCCCTTAACTCGTGGCTTTTCTTATCGTAGTCAAAGAAATCCCTTCAGAGCGGTATGTCGTTCGTGAAGGTCCTTTAGTTGGTCTGTTGTAAACATGCCGCAAAGTTATTATTTATTGTGTAAGTAGAAAATTGTCCCGCAGATTTCGCAGATCTTCATAGATGAAAAATGATACAATTATCGTAAAGCAACCGGTTACCCTAAACTAAATCTGCTAATATCACCGAGATCCGTGGGACATCTCTGTATCATCATACTTCAAAAATAAGATATAACACATGATCATAATCATACCGAAGCTGAATAAGCCCATGGCTAAAGCAATAAGTAAATGCTGAAAGATACCGAACGCGAAAAACCAGATCTTAAACCGCCTGAACCAAATGAGCACCGGAAATAATAACTGGTAAACAATAGTAGCATAATTAAGGATCAGGCAAAACCAAAAAGGTAAAGATAGTAATAAGGGACTTGAGTATTCCGGAATTTGAAAAATATGTGAAACAGCAGTACCGTTGAGCCACAAAGGATCTGTTAATTTAAACCAAGCGGTTATAAAATACACAAAACAAATTTGAATTTTTATTCCTGCCAATGCCATATTATGAAAGGCAGTTTTTGTGTCATTTAAAAATGGTTTGGCCGACGGTTGAGCCGAAAAAAAAATATTGAAAAACACTAACTGGTTCAATAAATAATCGCCGGCTGTAAGTGTTGAATATAAAAAACTATTCATGTTTAACATTACTAACCACAGTAAAGCATTTGTAAGGTAGTTCGATTTTTTTAATAAGCCTATCAGTGATAAAATCAGGAGCAATAAAATAAAAATAATACTTAAGTTTTTTGAATAATAATTATTCAGAAGGAATGCATAGTCTTTTATGCCACCAACAAATACCGTGTGCGTGTAGATCATTTTTTTAGCGGAAAATAGGGGCTTAAAATGATGGAAATAAATAAAGACTTTATAAATAAGAAACAAATATAAAGCAGTTCTAAACCAGGTAATCTCACGGGACTGCCTTTTAACTTTAAAAAAATATGTAATAACGGAATCTATAATAAGGAAAGATTTTTAAAATAACATGCCGTTCTTTTACCCGGAGAATGTGTTATTAATAACAATTCATACTCTTTTCCGGCTTTCCAACATCTGAAATTTCTGAAATAAAATTTTGCAGCATGCTCTAATACTTTAAAACTTTGTAAATCAGGTTTTTCTTTAAACACTATATTAATTTCACCAAGGTCATGCGATACATAGTTAATAGAATTAGTAATCAGTAATATTTCTGTTTCTCGCCCCAAAGTTAAATTGTACTTTCTTCGTTTTAATAAATGGTTAACAATACTAGTCCAATGTTGCCATTTATTTCCTGATCCGTTTCTTATCATTAAGTCAAATTTTTTTACAGGCGTCGGGACAAATACGGTCCATTGCTGATGGAAGTAGGGATAACCATACATGGCAGTTATTGCATTTAAACAGCGGCTACTGCTTTTTAGGGGAGAAGCATAATTAATGAGACATAAAAAATGAAAGCTCAAAAAAGCAAGTAGTAAAAAAGAAAGTATGCGCTTACCCGAATTATTCATTTAAATTTATTGATGCAGTAATATAAATTAAAATAATACGAATTTATGGGGAAACAGGCATTATATTGCTGAATATATTCTACAAGTTGCATAAAACTTTTCTATAAGTTAAATTATACTACTGTTTAGCACTGATCTTTCTACATAGTAAGTATTTAAAAAACCGACCCTTACTTGTTAATTTATTTTAATTATAAGCGATAAAGTTCATAGATGGCACATAAATTAGTATATTTTCCTTGATATAACCTATAACTTTATAAAAATAACCAAAAAATGTGAAATTATGGGTTACATCAACATCAAAAAGGTAATAATCTATAAATTCGCAAACAAAATCTAAACTAAAAAACCAAACTTATGAAAAACCTTAAATTGATATTAGTAGCAGTCATTTTTTCTGCATCTAGTTTGTTCACTACCTCTTGTAAAAACGACGAAAAAGAAAAAAATCCTTTGGCTGACAGTTTATCAAGCGTAAATGGTGAATTAAACGGACAATTATCAGAAAAAGAAGTTGCTTTACAAGAATTTGTAACTTCTTTTAATGAAATTCAGGATAATTTAAATGCAATTAAAGAAAAAGAAAAAATCGTTTCTAAAAATGCTTCAAGCGGTGATGTAAAGAGTAAGGAAGAGCAAATTAAAGAAGATATTCAATCTATTTATGATCTGTTAGCGAAAAACAAGAACAGGATCGGTTCTTTAACTAAAAAATTAAAAGATTCTAATTCTAAAATTGCAGGTTTAGATCAAATGATCGCTAACTTACAATCTCAGATCGATGCTAAAGACGGTGAGATCGCGGATCTTAAATCTCAGTTAGAAGCAAAAAACATTGAGTTAAGCAATATTCAAATGAACTTAGAAACTGTTGAAGCTGAAAGTTCTTCTAAAACAGGCCAGTTAAACACTGCTTATTACGCAATGGGTACTTCAAAAGAATTGAAAGAAAAAAATGTAATTACTAAAGAAGGCGGTTTTATTGGTTTAGGAAAATCTACTAAAGTAAAAGATGATTTTAATAAAGAATACTTTACTAAAGTTGATATCTCTACCACAAACTCTATTAACATTGGTGCTAAAAAAATTAAAATTTTAACTTCTCACCCAAGCAACTCATACAAAATTGTTGGTGAAAAACCGGTTGAAAGAATTGATATTTTAAATTCTGCCGATTTTTGGTCTACTTCTAAATACTTAGTAATTATTACTGACTAATTTAAAATATAATTTATAAAGAAGCGGCTGTCAATCAATGATAGTCGCTTTTTTTATGGTATCTGATTTTTAAAAAATTAGAGCTTTAAAAGCGTCGAGCGTTATGTTTAGTTTTGGTTAAAACAAAAACTACACTTATGAAACATGTATTCTTTTTATTTCTGGCGTTTACTGTATTAAACATTTCGGCACAGTACCAGGTTGGGCACATGAGCCTTAACTTTAAAGATGCTTCAAGAACAGGAGGCTACAGTATTAGCGGCGGCATACAAATGCCCGGACCGGGGCGAGATATTGGAACAGAGGTTTATTACCCTGCTGTTACATCGGGAAATAATGTTGCAGTTGCTACAGGAACATTTCCTATTGTAATAATAGGACATGGATTTTCAATGGATTGGAGCAGTTATGATAATATGTATAACCGCTTAGCATCTTTGGGATATATTGTAGCTTTGCCGAGGACAGAAGGAAGCTTATCTCCCACACATGCAGATTTTGGATCTGATTTAAGATTATTGGGATCATTGCTACAAGCATTAAATACGTCAACGGTAGCAGGCACAACAACCTTTAATAATAAAGTTAATTCTAAAGTTGCTTTAGGCGGGCATAGTATGGGCGCGGGATGCTCCTATCTTGCAGCGGCCAATAATACAACTATTACTTGTTTGTTTAACTGCGCGGCAGCCACAACAAACCCTTCTTCTATTTCTTCCGCATCATTAGTTACCGTTCCAACCCTTTTACTATCCGGCCAAAGAGATTGTGTAGCAGATACAACGGTTCAAAACAGTCATTATACTGCTTTAGCATCCACTAAAAAATTTCATGCCATTATTAAAGATATGACACATTGCGATTTTGGAAACGGTACAAATTTTAACTGCACCTTCGGACAAGGCACAAGCGGCTGTAGTAATACAATTTCAAACATCTTAGCCTTTAACCGTTACATGACTTACCTGGAACCTTTTTTAGCAAACCTCTTGAAAGATAATTGCAGTGAAGGTATCCGCTTTATGGATTCTTTACAATCTCCCTCATCATTAAGGGTAGGAAGAAAAATTACAGGAACAATTGCATCTCCTTTAACTATATCCATTGCCGGGGCGGGCGCCGCGATTTGCAGCGGAAGCCAAGCAACATTAACGGCAAGTGGAGCTAATACCTACACCTGGACAGGCGGAATAACGAACGGCACGGCCTTTACTCCCGCCTCTACACAAAATTACAGCGTAACAGCCACTAACAGTATGGGGTGCAGTAAAACAGTTACCGCAGGCATTACTGTAAATTCGAATCCCACGGTAACGGCAGTGTCTTCCACTTCCGTTTTATGCAGTGGCGTTTCCTCAGCAACATTAGTTGCTTCGGGTGCCCTAACCTATACATGGAACCCGGGGCCTGTATCATCAAGTAATGTAGTTACTCCCGCCGTTACAACAATTTATACGGTTACAGGAAGTAATTCCTCCGGATGTTTTAATACCACAGTTATTACACAAAGTGTATCAACAGCTGTTATTAATATAAGCATTACCGGTACAAGTTCTGTTTGTGCCGGAAACCAAGCAACGCTCACCGCTACGGGTGCAAATACATATAACTGGACCGGCGGAATAACGAACGGCACACCTTTTACGCCGGCCTCTTCACAAAACTACAGTGTAACAGCCACTAATAGTATCGGGTGCAGCAAAACAATTACAACAAGTATTACGGTAAATCCAAAGCCAACGGTAACGGCCGTGTCTTCATCACCTTTAGTATGTGCCGGCTCATCGGCTACGCTAACGGCAACAGGCGCGTTAAGTTATACCTGGACAGCGGGTGCAACAAATGCCACTTATATTATAACTCCTGCAAACAATACAGTTTATAGTGTAACCGGAATAGATGCTAACGGGTGTTATAATACAGCTGCCATTACTCAAAGTGTTTCTGTATGTGCAGGGGTACAGGTAATAAAAACCGATGATTACTTCAGTATATATCCCAACCCTACCCGTGGAAACTTAATGGTATCTTATAACGCTGTGACTAACGATCCGATTAATTTTGAACTGTTTGACCTTACCGGAAAATTAATTTACAGTAGCACGGCTATTCCGGACAGACTTAATATGAATAAAGAACTTAACATACATGACCTTGATTCCGGAATGTACCTCTTTACAATTTCTCAAAATAAGTATCGCAGCTCCTGTAAGATCATAAAAGAGTAATATTAAACTCATACATAAAAGGTATCTTAACAGGTACCTTTTTTGTATGTTTGTTTTATAAATTATTTTTATGAAATCTATTATCTGTAGTTTACTTTGCTTCTGTAGTTTTTGTGTCCTGTCTCAAAGCGACACTTTAATAAAAAATTTTGATGCTAAGCGTTATAAGCTTAATAAAAAAGCGATGATTGTATTGAGTTCATGGGCAGGAGCAAACATTGCGGGAAGCGCTATTGGTTATGGCCTGACAAAAAGTTACGAGGAAAAACAGTTCTATATAATGAATGAAGCGTGGGGGTTAATTAATTTAGCGATTGCCTTGCCGGGCGCGTTGGCAAAACAAAAGCCGAGCAACTCCATATATGAAATGCAAAAAACGCAAACCAACATGGAAAAAATATTTTTAGCCAATGCCATGTTGGATATTGTATATGTTACAGGGGGTGTATGTTTAAAAGAGTACAGCTATAATCAATCAGATATAAAACACCGGCAACAATTTAACGGCTTCGGTAATTCTGTAATTATGCAGGGAGCCGGCTTATTGGTATTTGATACATTTATGACATTATTGAACAACAGGAACCGTAAAAAGAATTTGGATCCCTTTCTGAAAAAAGCAACCCTATCGTTTACAGGTAATTATTTCAAAATTGGCTATCGCTTTAACTAAACATTAGTTTATCTTTATTCTATGAAAGCTATTATTGAGTTAAAAGCAATAAAAAAGGAATATAAGATTGGCAGCGAAGAGATTCATGCACTAAGCGGAGTTACACTTAACATCTTTAAAAATGAATATGTAGCGCTTATGGGCCCCAGTGGGAGCGGGAAATCAACTTTAATGAATATGCTTGGATGTTTGGATTCTCCTTCTTCAGGAGAATATATTTTAAACGATCTGTCGGTTGCTCAAATGAGCGATAATAAATTAGCTGAAGTAAGGAACAAGCAGATTGGATTTGTGTTTCAAACATTTAATTTACTGCCCCGCTCTACTACTTTAGAAAACGTTATGCTCCCGTTAGTATATTCGGGCATTGAAAAAAACAAGCGTGAAGAAATGGCAAAAAAAGTGCTCGACCAGGTTGGCCTCGCAAACCGTATGTCACATAAGCCAAACGAATTATCGGGTGGGCAACGTCAGCGAGTAGCAATAGCAAGGGCCTTGGTAAATAACCCGGCTATTATTTTAGCGGATGAGCCAACGGGTAATTTAGACAGTAAAACATCTGTAGAGATCATGGGATTGTTTGAGGAAATACACAGCAAAGGAAATACAATTATTTTAGTAACACACGAAGAAGAAATTGCACTTCATGCACACCGCATTGTTCGTTTAAAAGATGGATTAGTGGAATCTGATACTCCTAATTTAAATATTACAACATTCAGAAAACGAATGGACCGTATTGAAAATAATGGGTAAGTAAATAATCGAATCTTATTTAAAAAAATCTATAACGGATTGTCGATAAGCCCTTCCGATGGGCAATTCTTTTTTATCAATTACAATATGGCCTGTTTTAAATTCACTCACATGCTTCCTGTTAATAATATAGGATTTATGAATGCGGATAAATTGGTTACCGGGTAATTGTTCCTGTAATTCTGACAAAGGGATTCGCACCACTCTTCTTTTATTATCCTGTAAATTAATGGTAATATAATTACCTTCTGTTTCCAACCATTTTATCACATTACAATTCAAACGGATCATTGCTCTTCCTTCTTTTATAACAATTTCTTCGCCTTGTTCCTGTTTTTGATCTGTTGTGTTAAAAAGCGCTAATTCAATGGCAACCAGAAGGTCTTCATTTTTAAACGGCTTCACAATATAGGCATTGGGGCGTGTATGTTTTGCCTTTCCTACTATTTCGGGGCTCGCATGCGAAGAAACATAAATAAACGGAATATGATATGTATCATGCAACAATTGTCCTAAGTCAATGCCGGTTTTTTCTTTACCTAACGCTATATCCGTAAGAATAATAGTTGGCCTGCACTTTTTTATTTCCTTAATAGCGTCTTCAACCGAATCAACCGTGCGAATGTTAGTATGGCCCGCTTTTATTAATATTTCAGACATCATCTCAGCTATTAAAAGCTCATCTTCAACAATTAAAAAATCAGGAACTGATAACATGTTTCAATAAAACTATAGGACAAACTTAAAATATATATCAAAAATTGATTCCGCCGCATTACATTTTATGAATATAGTGTTTAGTTGCTTGGCCATAATTGTTACTAAACTCAAAATATAAATATAAAACAATGTAAAATTAACGCCTTATATCATGGATACTTTTAATTATTTAAACGCTAAACAAGTCCGGAACTTAACTTTTCCCACTTGCCCATCTCTGTTTCGAGTTCTTTTTTGATCTTATTATAGTCGTTAAAAAAGTTTGGGTCTTTTGTTAATGCTTCATAAGCAACGGGATCAGCTAATTTTGTATCCAACATTTTTATTTCTGATTCCAAACGTTCAATTTGCTCTTCTACTTTTTTAATTTGAGATTGAATTTTTTTATTTTCCGCATCATTAGTAACCGGCGCCTGAACAGCAGCTTTTTTCTCGACCACAGGAACCGCTTTAACACCCGATTTATCAAGATCAAGTTGATTTAAACGTTCCACTTTACGAATTTCCATAAACTCTTTAATGTCGCATAAATATTCTTTTACATGGCCGTCCCTGAATTCAAATAAACGGTCGCACATACCTGTCATAAAATCCCTGTCATGACTTACCATAACCAATGTTCCTTCATAATCGATCAACGATTGCTTCAACACTTCCTTCGATTTAATATCCAAGTGATTTGTAGGCTCATCGAGCAACAATAAATTATAAGGCTCTAATAATAATTTACAAAGCGCTAAACGCCCGCGTTCTCCCCCACTTAACACTTTTACTTTTTTATCAATATCGTCACCTTGAAATAAAAACGAACCCAATAAGCTTCTCACTTGCCTGCGAACATC
>JANYGK010000092.1 GCA_025362395.1 Bacteroidota bacterium | reverse complement strand
CTGGCTTTATTAACCGATGGTTTACGTGCGGAGAGGGAGCAGGGCATTACCATTGATGTGGCCTATAAATATTTCAGTACCGATAAACGTAAATTTATTATTGCCGATACCCCGGGCCATATTCAGTATACGCGTAATATGTTTACGGGAGCCTCTAATGCAAACCTTGCTATTATATTGGTTGATGCGCGGAACGGGATCACGGACCAAACTAAACGCCATTCCATTATTTCTGCCATTCTCGGCATTCCGCATGTATTAGTATGTATTAATAAAATGGACCTGGTCCATTATTCGGAAGAGACTTACAAAAAGATTGAAGCCGATTACCTTGCATTTGCAAAGCCTTTACATTTAAAAGACATTACGTTTATTCCCGCGAGTGCTTTGTCGGGTGATAACGTGGTAACCAGGTCCGAAAAATTATCATGGTACAAAGGCAAACCTTTATTGGAATTTTTAGAAACGGTGGAGATCAGCGAAACCAAACAAACGGAGGCATCACGTTTCCGGGTGCAATATGTAATTCGTCCGCAAACCGATGAGCTGCACGATTACCGTGGCTTTGCAGGCAGTGTACTAACCGGCACTTATAAAAAGGGACAACGTGTTGCCGTGCTACCGTCAGGGATCGAAACAACGATCGCTAAAATAGAAGTGAATCAACAAGAAGTAGAATTTGCGGAAACAAATACACCTGTGGTAATGCATTTAAAAGATGATGTGGATGTAAGCCGCGGAACCGCTATTGTACCGGTGGAACATTTACCGCGTACTGAAAAAGAACTGAGTGCTACTATTTGCTGGATGGATAATGCCGCTTTCATTCCCGGGCAAAAAGTAGTATTGCAACAAAATAGTTTTCGTACCAAAGCAGTTGTAAAAGAAGTAACAGGTAAAATTGACATTCATTCCTTTACTCAATTAGAAAGCGACGGTGTTATGAAGCTGAACGATATTTGTAAAGTAGTTATTAAGACAGCTGATCCGGTTAGCTTTGACAGCTATTCAGACAACAGAAGTACCGGCTCCTTTATTTTAATTAATGAAAATACTAACAATACGATTGCCGCAGGAACAATTGATTAAAGTACATCTATACTATAATTTTTCGGGATAAAAAAAAGAAAGCCTTTTTGTTTTTTACTTTGTATGTATTAAATTAGATATAAATACACAAGGCCATGAAAAAAATATGCTTCCCACTAGGTATCCTATTTGTATGCCAAATAACTACAGCGCAAACCGTAGCAGTTACTGTTGATGCCAACGCCGGCAGAAAATCCATTTCTCCTTACATATACGGTAAAAATAATAATGTATCAGATGATGCCTCATCACCTACTACTTCCGCGGAATGGAATATGATGCGTGATGCGGGCTTACGTTTTGCACGAGAGAACGGAGGAAATAATTGCAGTAAATACAATTGGCGTTTAAAACTAACCTGTCACCCCGATTGGTATAATAATATATATCATACCGATTGGGATTATGCCGCAAAAAAATTAGGAGACAGCTTACCGAATGCACAAGGTATGTGGGGCTTTCAATTAATAGGAAAGGCCGCATCCAATACTTCCAATAATTTTAACGATTGGGCTTATAATAATTCTGCCTGGTGGAGCGGTACCGCTCAAAACCTTGCAGGCGGCGGTGTTCCCAACAGTTCGGGAGGAAGCGCGGCAAGCACAAACGGAAACCCTAATTTATATTTAGAGAACTGGCCTGCTGATTCAACCGTAAAAATTCTGGATCATTGGTTTGGTTCGGGAGGATTAGGATTGAATAATTCTAAAATAAAGTACTGGAGTATGGATAATGAGCCGGATATCTGGAACAGCACACATGATGATATTATATTGACGCAGCCTACCGCCGAAGCGTTTATGCAATTGTATTTTTCAGTAGCAAAAAAAGCACGTTTAAAATATCCTAATATAAAGTTAACAGGTCCTGTTCCTGCTTCTGAGTGGCAATGGTATGCCTGGAACAATGCTAAAATTGTAGCTGCAAATTCGCAAAGTTATACTTGGCTCGAATTTTTTATTAAACGTATTTCGGAAGAACAAACTGCTACAGGTGTTCGACTGTTAGATGTGATTGATATTCATAGCTATCCTAATGAAACCAACAGTTCTGACATTGTACAGCTGCATAGAATCTATTTTGATACCACGTATAATTACCCCGGTGCAAACGGTGTTAAAACAACGGCGGCTTCCGGTTGGGATAATACCATTACTAAAGAATATGTGTTTGAACGGTGTAACCGTTGGTTAACGCAATACATGGGCCCTAACCATGGTGTCACTTTAGGAGTGTCTGAATATGGCGCAACGCATAATAACGCTAACGTGACTTCTGTAAGTTATGCTTCTGTATTAGGAACGTTTGCCGATAATAAGGTAGAGTATTTTTCTCCTTGGTATTGGAATACGGGCATGTGGGAAACCATGCACCTGTTTAGCCGTTACGCGAAAATAACGCGTGTGCAATCAATATCAAGTGAAGAATTAAATGTGTCGGGTTACTCTTCCATCAATACAACAAACGATTCTATGACCGTAATTTTAGTGAACCGGCATTTAACGGCTGCAAAAACGGTGAGCATGACGATCAGTAATTTTACCATGACACCGGGAACATATAATGTTAAACAATTAAGCAGCCTGCCTTCTTCAGAAACCTTTGTATCGCATGCTACTAATGCTTTAAGCAATCATACGGTAAATATAACGGCAAATACATTTACGATAAGTTTGCCGGCGTTATCAACCAGCGCAGTCCTATTGAAGGCAGTCCCTGCAACTACAACCGTTGCAACCGCAATCTCACCAAAAAATATAAACAGTATCAGTGCCATGGTTTATCCAAATCCTGTATCCGGACAAAATGCCGGCATTGCTTTATCGGGAGAAAAAGTATTTGATGCAAAACTGGAAGTCTATAATTCGCTCGGACAAATAGCGTATTCAAAATATTATGCGGGCGAATGTCCGTCCTACATAGAAGTTCCTTCCGTTAATTTTGAACCCGGAGTATACATCATTAATGTAAGTGTGGGTGAAGGAAACGTATGGAACGGAAAGTTAGTGAAGCTGCAGAATTAATATAATTCTAATCCCATATTTTAACGATCCGGTTATAATTTACATCTTATTAATTGGTATGTTTGCAGCTGAAAACTCTAAGTACCATGGAATTAGTAACGACTTACATTTGCAAGAAATTTGATATTGGTGTCAATGATAATATGTTTGGCGGGCGCTTAATGTCTTTAGTAGATGACTCGGCCGCTTCGTATGCTTCGCAAATATGTGATACACCTCATGTAATTACTATAAAGTTTGATGAGTTTATATTTAAGAAACCGGTTAGAGTAGGAGACATAATAAAGATTTACGGAAGAGTGATTACCTTCGGTACGTCTTCCTTACAGCTTTATATGGAAGTAAGGAAGCATAATGTGCATAACGGTGAACAGGAAACGGTGACAAGCACTCACGTAAAGTTTGTGAAAATAGACGCGGAAGGTAAAGCAATGCCCATCGGTGAAAAAGTAAAACTGCGTTATGCCGAAAGAATTAAAAAATACGGCAAAGGATTATTATCTGCGGAAGAAAACAGTAATTCTTAATAATAGTACAATATGTAGGATAAATACGTCTCTCATACTTTACTAATAGTGCGGTGGCTTTTGGACGAACGGTGCGAACTACAAGCTTGTCGGGGCAGAATCGGGGCCGCTTGGAGTTGGTGTTTGTCCTTGACTTTTTTGATTTTTTTTTCGTCAAGGAAAAGAGAGTAAGAAGATAAATTGAGAGTTAGAATAATTGTAGTCAATTATTTAATGCTATCAAATTATAGATATTATTCCTTTACGAATTTTTTAGTGATAACAGTATCTGTGATATATACTTTTACGATGTATATACCTGGAGCCAATGAGCTTACATTAATACGGTACTGATCATCTGCCTTTATAATATCAGTTTCCGAACGTACTCCGTTATCTGAAATAATTTCTATTTTCTCTACGTTATCGGGTATATCTATCGTTAAATAGGATGATGCGGGAATAGGATACAGCTTAAGCGTATGTGTTTTTTTAGGGTTGTAATCAACTGAAATAATAGGGGAGTAAGTAAATGAGTTATTATAATCGACTTGTTTTACGCGGTAGTAATTTATTTCATCCGGTGCTTCGTCGTATGTGCTGTAGTTTAATATGTTTGTTGAATTGCCTGCTCCTTTCAGTTGCGCAATCAAATTCCAATCATAGGTCCCATTCATTTTTTCAACCGTAAAATAATTATTGTTTCTTTCCGATTCTGTTTTCCATTCCAGTTTAACTTTGTTGTCTACTATGCTCCCTGTAAAAGAAACCATTTCAATAGGTAAAGAAGGCAGCTTATAATAAACAGTAATTGTAACAAGGTCAACATTAGCGGACAAATACAAAGAGGCTAGTCCGGAACTCATGGTTGTTGAGAGGGCTACTCCGAAGTTTGCGTTGTTAATGTCAGTCGGAGTCCATGCCGCGCCCCATAAATTACCGCTTCCTCCATAAGTTGCCGTGCCGTCGGAAGAAGGCCACGCAGAACCGGAAGCCATATTGGATCCTGTTATTGCACCTGCATTCAAAAGGTAGATGATATTATCTTTTACGGATGAACCAAGTAGTAAACCGGATGCGTTTCTTTCAAACTCTACTTCTATACCGCATATACTTGCTGCAAGAGGAATGGAAAAGCTATAGCCCCGGGTCATCATGCAATTACTTTGCGCACTGCTGAACAGCCCCGCTAATGCAACTCCTGAGGAAACATACACATTGTCGGATATAGAACCGTTTCCATTTCCTACCCAACCGACTGTTCCGCTTAAAGTACTGTTTGTAATACCTATAGGAGTGAATTGCCCTACTGCAGTACATTGCGAAAATAAAACAGACATTTTAAATCCAAATGTACAATGAAGGATTATTATTTTTTTTAGGATGGGCATTACTTTATTTACGATAGGTATCTATTGCAATATTAAAGTATTCTCTCATCAATATAAATACGTAAAACTACGTGATTTATATACGTAATTTACGCAGGGCTGTTCACGTAGTTTTACGTGCTTAAAGCATTAAACGGTATATATTAAAAGCGGAAAATGACTATTAAAAAACATGTTTAATGTAATTATTTAAGGAAAAGTAATTACCGGGGAAGTGAAATAATTTTATTTTTTAACGCAAACATAACAAGGCTCAGTACATTTTTTGTATCCGTTTTAGTCATAATGCCCATGCGGTGGCCTTCTACGGTACGCACACTTATATTAAGCATCTCAGCAATTTCCCTGTTCGATTTTTCAAGACAAAGTAAATTAAGTACTTCTGTTTCGCGTTCGGTTAAATGTAACCTGTTGTTAGATTCATCCTGTTGTTCTACATACGCCAATTCATCCATTAAGGATACAGACATATCATCATCAAAATAATAGTCTTTTGTATGCACGGTATTTATAGCTTCAATCACTTTTTCAATATCACAATTTTTAGGTAGAAAAGCGCGTGCCCCCTTAGTAAGGTATTCTGCAATATAGCTGCTGTTGTAATACATGCTCAGCATAATTACCTTTAAATTGGGATACAGCTCACGAATGCGGGTAAGCGCTTGTCTGCCTTCCATTACGGGCATATTAATATCAAGTAATACAATATCAGGTTGGTTGTTTTCTAAATGTCGTAATAGTTCTTCCCCATTCCCTGCTTCAAATAATACATCAAACCCTCCTTCTTCTTTTAATAAAGACACCATTCCTTGTCTGAATAATACATGATCTTCTGCTATTCCTATACGTACTGTTGGGTCCATAAATTAATTTAATACTAAATGATATACTAAAATATTACTTTTTTTAATATAAACCGATGGTGACTATGATTTATTTTTTATGCATAAATAATAGAAAACAAGATGTTTCTACCTTAATTTCGCTTTAATAAGATGTGCTTTGATTTTTAATGAGCATAACCCGAAACGGTTCATCAACAGGAATTGAGCGGAATTTTTTGTGCTTTTATATTGGCAACTCTTTTTTAAATGCATTACTAATTACGCTATCTCGTATAGGGTAAGGTTTATATTAAGACAAGTAATTAAAAATAAAATTTTATAGTAAATGTATGTTGCAGAACTCTTCTGTAACCACAGTTGCCCCGGGTATTGAAAACGGCACATCAAATGGATTTTTTTTACAGGTTTTTTTAATGATTGGTAACTAACCAAAAAACAATAATGGCTAAAATAATGGCTGCTAAACCTATAAAAATCAGTTTAGGATTAACGCTTGAACCTGCTCCGTTGCCGGTTGGTTTTTCAAGTCCCAATACATCTCTTTCAACAGGTACAGTAACTTTTTCTTTTTTATGATGTTCATTTTCAGGGATACTCATAGTGTAGTTTTTTAATTGGTTAATTAAAGGTAGTTGTTTAAGTGATAACTTGCCACGGTAATAAACTCGTTTTCTACATGTGGCGGATTCCCGAAGTATGTGGCTTTTTAACACGACTCATTGTTCTATCTCACCGGCTATTTTATTACATGGTTATGATTACTCATGTGTGAGAAACGTTATAGGATAGTGTACTACTATATTCTATAACGGTTTATTATTATATTTCTTAATAGTATGTATTCTATAGAAAAAAACTTTATGCCCAATGCCAATTTTTATAAAGTGATGGAGCAGGAGCGAAGGGACTCGTATAAGTACGGTGGGCGCACCGTATTTAGCAAAGCTAAGCAACCTAAAAATGAAGGACAGTTAAATTTGTTTGATTGAGAAGAGGATATGACACTCTAGATTAGGAGGATTATAAGATGATTTGAATTTTGATGTAAATATCGTACACTTCGAGCATACTCAAGAAGCGTTAACTGACTATAGGAATCAGAAACCTACACTCGGTTAATTAAAAAATAGTGAGCCCTTGAACGAGTTCAGGATGGTGCTTAATAAAGTGCAAGAGATTATTTCACGCGTTCAACATACTCGCCTGTTTCAGTATTAATTTTAAGCTTATCGCCGATCACTATAAATATGGGAACGTTTATTTTTACCCCTCCGGTCATTTCAGCAATTTTTAAAGATTTGCCTTTAACGCCTTCTTCCGTGTATGTTACTTCAAGCTCGACATACTGTGGCAATAAGCCGTTCAAAGGCTTATCATTTTCATCAAAACGAATTTTAAGGATCATCCCTTCCTGTAAGAATTGAATACTGTCAGCAAATAAAATTTTAGGGATATGTAATTGATCATACGTTTCTTGGTTCATACATACTAAAAACTCATCTTCCATAAATAAATACTGCATTTCAATTTCTTCTACGCGTATCATATCTATTTTTTCACCTGACCGAAACCGGATTTCGCTTTGTTTTCCGGTTTCAACGTTGCGGCATTTAACTGAGTAGATGGCGTTGCCTTTACCGGGCGTAATATGGTCGTAATCCAATACCTGAACTAACTCGTTATTATATCTTAAAAAAGAACCTCTTGAAATATCGGATGTAGTAGCCATACTGTATTATTTAATTTGAAGCGCCAAGATACTACGTCATTATGAGATAGACAAATATTTGAATGCCTGACTTAACGCCGACACCTGAATTTCTTACTTTTCCGTATTTAATGCCCTTCTTTTCTTTCAGCGAAGGAGGCTTATACATCGGTATATATAATAATAAAATTTAAAACATATACGCATGCGTTTGCGAACAGTAAATATTGCCCGGATATAACTTTCTTATAATGATTCACAACCATTATTAAGGCAGGTAGGGATGTAATTTTTAATTGAATATTGCTTATAAAGTAAATGTCATTACAAATTATTAAAGTGGGTAAATACAAAGCACATTTTTCATAAACCAATTCTTTACAACTTTTTGGTAGTTATGAAATGAACTTATTATTGTCAGTTGGTTTTCGATTGTTATATCGTTAATGGGTTACTGCTAAAATCAATATCGCTATTGATATGATTAAGGCAATATATATTGTTGGTTTACGAATATAATAGGCAAGGACCAAACAGAAAATAAATTGAATAATATTTGCCGCTATTGTCAAAGTTGAGATTAAATTATTTGAAACAATTAAGTTTATATAATTCAAAAAGCCATTAAATATTAAACCTAATGTGGTTGAAAAAAACCAAAGCGCGTCATCTTGTATTGATTTATATTTTTTAAAAGTGAATGCTGCATGTCCGATTCCTAAAAGTAAAATTGCCCAAATTGCTATTTTATATATTTCCATATTTTTTAGTATTGACATTTTGGTGTCTTTTTACAATGACCGCCGGTACGTTTTGCGGCTAGGAGCAGCATGTATGAAACATCCTTTTTCTACCCGCCGAAATAGTTATTAAATGTACAAATGTTTCTTAGCAAAGCCAAACGAAAGTAACTGTCTGCGCAGCAGACATTAAATTGGCTTAGCGGTAAACCGTTCCCGCGCGCCTTTCGCTTAGCTGCTGTTAGTGTCTCGTTGACTGTCACCCTGCCCATATTTGTGGGTGTCCGCAGATGAGCGGCTTTGGACAGGATTAAGAATTTAAAACTCTTTTGTCAAACCGAAAACATTTTAAAGAAAGAAAATGGGGCGCCTCCACTTAATTATATGGTTTAAAGAACATAAAATTATCAATGTTTAATTCTTTGTACACCACATCATTCCACTTCTTAAGCTGATCCTTATTTCTACCTAAAAACACTTCTTTCATATACACATTTTTGATTTTGGCCAGGTTTTGAACTGACGCTTTATAAATAGAATCGATTTGTGCAAAGGCGTAATGTTTACCGCTAAGCGTATGTTCCATTTTTCTCCTTTCTATTTCGCATAGATCAAAATAGATATTTATAAAACAGTTCGTCTGCTTCTCTTCAGGCAAATTATAAAATGTTTGAAACACATCGAAAACAGTAACACTGAAATGCACCAATGAATCCCCTTTTTTATTGACATCCAAAAAAATTTGTGCTTCAATAGTGTAAAGCGATGATAAAAAAGGCTGACTGCCATAACTATATTTTGTAGTAGTATCTCTTTGAAGTTTGTTTTTTTTTAGGGACAGGCGTTTTTCCCCACTCCATGTTACGTCCGTATCGTCAAAATAAGAAACTGTGTCATTCAGATTACTCTTGAAGTTTAAAAAAATTCCGTTATTTTTAAAAAAAGTAATGCCGGCCTGCGCCTTTTTTGAATAAACCAGCCCTTTGTTCAGTTGCCAAAACTCTTTATTATAGTTTAAGGATATGATTTTCCGGTAATCATTTAAATTATCATCATAATTATAATAAGGTTTAAAAAATGGATTATGGTAATCATAAAAAAACATTACTCCCTTAGAGTCGATAGTATAGGTGGTGTCCATTCTTGCAATAGCATATGATTTAACTGTTTTATAATTTAAAGTATAATTAAAATAGATGCTTTCCGGCAGAAGTGTATCGTTTACTATTTTAAAGTTTTTAGTAACATCAAAGCTTACGTTGCGTATTGTTCCATTCTCATGGATAGATTCAAATGGATGAATTGAAGTATTTATAGCGGATAATTTTATCTGATAAACAACAAATGTTTTTTTGTTAAATCTTACCTCTCCACTAAATAGAGTATTGTCTGAATTCTTTGGTTCAAATTTTAATACAATAACTGAGGAATCCTCATCACGGGCAGGCATCAATTTTAAAGTGTATTTTTTTTTCAATTTGGCTATATTAAAATGAAATGGCCCGGCAGGGAAATACTTGCTTTGTTCAACTAAATTGCTAAATGTTACCGCTTTAGACGTATTGGTACTTATAAAATAGCCATTATCAACTTTTACCAATCCGGCACGTCCGTTTTTAAAATCTAATTGTTTAATACCCGAATTACTAAATTTACCATTGTAAAAACATTCCAGTAATTCTACCGGGGTTCCGTTTTTAAAAGTCTCAAAGAAAAAATAAACTTTTGATTCCGTTGTTTTTGACTTTATTAATACCTTTCGGCAATTGTCCATCATTTTATACAGGTAATCATTGTCTGCCCTAACAACAACTTCAGTAAGCATTTGATTTATTGGCAATAAAAACAGGATTGAAGTTTTCCTAAAATTTAATACGGAAATTACTTTTGATTTATATCCTATATATTTGATTTGCAGTGTATCTGAGTCAGATACCTCAAGCATAAATGCACCATCTTCGTTGGTAATCGTGTTTACCGTTTGATTGTTTTTAACCACAACCGGGCAATAAGGGATGCCGGCATTTGTGTTAATGTCTTTAACCACTCCAACTATTTTTAGTTGTGCAAGATTTACACTTATAGTTAATAAAAACAAGGATGTAAATAATGTATTTCTCATAAAATTAAAATTATTTACACTTATCAATCTAATTCGTTTAATACGTCTTCTAATTTCTTTTCAAAACATTTTTATCATTCTCATCAGCCTCTGAGTGCATTATACGTTAAATTGTTTAAGGTGATGGTCTAAATGACTCGCTGCACTTATTCCCCATTCTTCACTATTCATTTTTCCGAAAAAAGGATGCTTGTGTTCTATAATTCCTGATTTGCCCGCAGCGGTAAAATCTTTAACGGTCTTTATTAATTTTGCTTTTTCAGCTTCGAAACCAAGCGTGTTTGTGATCAGCATTTCTTTAACCGTAGGACTGTTTCGGTCGATCGCATTTTCTTTTAAAACTTTATTTTTCAGCATCGGCCCAATAATCCTTCCTATAAATACACGTTCCATGATCCTGATTCCTATTGCCATTTCAACGCCTTGTGTGCAATGTAAAAGCATTTGATCTACATTCATTTTTCCCCATTGGCGTTTTGTAGTCGGTTGTAATTTTTCTATCCTGTTAAGGAGCTCGGTAGAAGTTGCAGTGTCAAAAAGTGTTTTCATAATTACTGTTTTTAGTTATAATAATACAATATTAAAAGTAGAAAGTGACAACCTTATGTCAGTAGTAAATTAATTCAGCCATTATTTTGAATAATTTTTGTAAAAAACAAATTTTAAGGCTTTAAATTGTTAAACTTAAAATACTACAAAATCTCTCCATATTTCCTTTAGAATTGCTTCAGGATTTCAAACTACATTTATTGAAAATTAAGTAATTGAATCGCTGTTTTAAAATAATTGTCTTTATATATATTGGTTTTACAACTTGCTACGCGCAGGTTTCGGATGATTACACTAAAGGTAAAACTGACTTTTTAACCGGTAACTATGAAGCGAGCCTGAAACATTTATTAAAAGTAAAAAAAGATTCTAAGGCGGAAAGTCTGAATTATTTTATTGCGATGGACTATTTTAATTTAAAAAAACATACTGAAGCAATTTCATTTTTTAATAAGGAGCTGCAATACAACAAACATAATTTTAATGTTTATATAAAAAAAGCGCAATCAGAAAAACAGTTGGGGAAATTTACTTTAGCGGTAAAAGAGCTGAACGCATTGATAAAAATAGACAGTACTTATTATTTGGCATATTACGAAAAAGGAAACATAAATTATGACTGCAAAGAATTTGTGCAGGCCATTCATAATTATAATAAAGCACTTTTGATCCGCGCAAATTTTGAAGATGCGTTTTATAAAATAGGATTTTGTTATTTACAATTAAAGGATACTACGCAAGCCTGCAACAGTTGGAACAAACTGGAAGATCCTGACGATTTTGAAGAATATAAACTCATTGAAAAAATATGTAAGCACCGAACTAAAAACAATTAATATGAAACTAACTTTACTTACCTTTTGCCTGGCAACCTTATTTTTATTTAAGAGTAATGCTCAATCTTTTAAATATTACTATGGTAATATCCATAGCCAGTCTTCCTATTCAGACGGGAATAAAGACAGCGCTACTTCTTTAATTACAAAGCCTTTGCAGGATTTTAATTATGCAAAACTATCGTTGCATACCGATTTTTACGGGATCTCGGATCATAACCATTTAAACGCGGGTATGACTTCACCTTCACATTTCCACATGGGTATAGCCGATGCAAATACAGCCAATAATGATGGTGCATTTGTAGCTCTATACGGACAGGAATGGGGTGTTATTTCCGGTGGCGGACATGTTATAGTATACGGTTATGATTCTTTAATGGGATGGGATGCCGGAGATTACGATGTGTTTGTTGCTCAAAATAATTATGCAGGCTTATGGACTAAGATAAACGCAAAAGCGGGTGCATTTGCTTATTTAGCACATCCTAACACAACAGATTATACAAATTTATTTACAACCGCTGTAAGTACCCCGGCAGATAATGCCATAATAGGTATGGCCGGCAGAAGCGGCCCTGCATTCTCTACTAATACGACTTATTCCAATCCATCAACAAGTGATCATCTCACTCAATATCAAGAGGCGCTTTCTAAAGGATACCATTTAGGGATTGGCTTGGACCATGATACCCATAATTCAGTTTTCGGCAGGCAAACGGCCGGCAGGTTAGTTGTGCTGGCACCCGCATTAACACGTTCGAATGTTTTATATGCTTTTAGAAAAATGAATTTTTATTGCTCGGATGATTGGAATGCGAATATTGACTTTAATATTAATTCGCAACCTATGGGGAGCGTTTATACGCATTCTACAATACCTACATTAAATGTTACCGTAACAGACCCTGACGGAGAAGCAACAAGTTCGATAAGCGTTTACTACGGTATACCCGGAAGCAGCTCATTACCCACCGTTTTAACTTCTAATTCAAATTCAAACACTTTAAATTACACACATACAATTACCAACGGTACAACGTATTATTACTATTTAGAAATTATACAAGCGGACGGTGATAAGATCTGGACTTCTCCTATTTGGTATACCTATAATAATGCTTATACGGCTAATGCGCCCGTAACTAATTTTTCGGTTTCGGCAACCAATAATTGTGTGGGGCAACCCATTTCTTTAACTGATTTAACAGGTAATACACCTACCGCTTGGAATTGGACAATGCTTGGCGCAACAACACCCTCTTCAACAGTTTCTAATCCTACTGTAACCTATACAACGGCAGGAACCTATTATGTTACCTTGTTACCCACAAATGCAACAGGTACAGGCTTGCCTTTTACGCAAACTATTACTGTTATTAATTCGCCAACTGTCAGTGTAACTTCAGCATCCATTTGTAGCGGTCAGGCAGCTGTATTAACCGCAACAGGTGCTTCATCTTATGTATGGAATACAAGTGCGGTAACTTCTACCGTTTCAGTAAGCCCTATAGTTACCACCCAGTATACGGTAACCGGCACTTCCGGCAGTTGCAGCAAAACAGCCACCACTACTGTTGTTGTTGGAGCGGGCCCTCCCGTAGTTGTTTCAAGCAATACGATATGTCCCGGTCAGTCTGCCTCCTTATCGGTAAGCGGTGCTAGTACATATACCTGGAGTACTGGTGCCAATACATCCACTATTACCGTTACACCTGCAACAAGCACACAATATTCGGTAACAGGCGCTGTGAGTGGATGCAGCAAAACGGTGACCACTTCCGTGATCGTAAATCCAAGCCCGACTGTGGCTGTTGTTTCTAACCCTACATCTCTTTGTTCGGGCCAAACAGCTGTTATTTCTGCGAGCGGCGCTTCATCGTACGTATGGAATACAAGTGCTACTACAACTTCTATTTCAGTAAGCCCTACAGTTACTACACAATATACCGTAACGGGAACGTCGGCAGGTTGCACCAATACGGCTACCACTTCAGTGGTAGTAGGGGCCGGACCTCCTTTAGTTGTTTCAAGTAATACGATATGTCCAGGACAGTCTTCCTCCTTATCGGTAAGCGGTGCTTCTACGTATACCTGGAGCACGGGAGCTAATACTTCTTCTATCACTGTTACACCGGCAACAAGCACACAATACTCGGTAACAGGCGCTGTAGGCAGTTGCATTAAAACGGTTACAACCTCGGTTACGGTAAATCCAAATCCGGTTGTTACAATTACTTCTAATACAACAGCTTTGTGCAGCGGACAAGCAGCCGCTATTTCTGCAAGCGGTGCCTCATCCTATGTATGGAACACAGGAGCTACTACCGCTTCTATTTCAGTTACTCCGGCTGTTACCGCGCAATATACTATAACGGGAACTTCGGGAGGGTGCAGCAAAACGGTAACCACTTCGGTGATCGTAAACCCGAGCCCGACCGTGGCTGTTGTTTCTAACCCTACATCTGTTTGTTCGGGTCAAACCGCTGTTATTTCTGCAAGCGGCGCTTCATCATACGTATGGAATACGGGTGCTACTACAACTTCCATTTCAGTAAGCCCTACAGTTAGTACACAATATACCGTAACGGGAACGTCGGCAGGTTGTACCAATACCGCTACCACTTCAGTAGTAATTGGTGCGGGCCCTCCGTTAGTTGTTTCCAGTAATACTATCTGTCCCGGCCAGTCTGCCTCTTTATCGGTAAGCGGGGCTAGTACATATACCTGGAGCACGGGCGCCAATACATCTGCTATTACCGTTACACCTGCAACAAGCACACAATATTCGGTAACAGGTGCTGTGGGCAGTTGTATTAAAACAGTTACAACCTCGGTTACGGTAAATCCAACTCCTACGGTTACAATTTTGTCTAATCCAACATCACTCTGCTCAGGCCAAACAGCCGTTATTTCTGCAAACGGAGCTTCATCCTACCTATGGAATACAAGTTCTACCGCATCGTCTATTTCAGTTACCCCGTCTGTTACCACACAGTATACTGTAACAGGCACCTCGGGAGGTTGCAGCAAAACGGCAACCATTAACGTGGTAGTTAGTGCAAGCCCAATGGTTATGGTTTCAACTAATACTATATGTCAAGGGCAATCTGCATCGTTATCGGCAAGCGGTGCCACAACTTATACCTGGAGCACAGGTGCAACAGGCTCAATTGCAATAGTTACGCCTGTAATAAGTACGCAATATTCAGTAACGGGAACTACGGGAGGCTGTAGTAAAACAACCACCACTTCGGTTGTAGTAAACCCAAGTCCTGTGCTTACGGCCGTATCAAGTGCAAGTAGTATTTGTGCCGGACAAAGTGCTACGTTAACGGTAACAGGCGCTTCTACTTATACATGGAACACAGGGGCCAATACTGCGGGTATTACAGTAAACCCGTTTGTTACAACAACATATACAGTTTACGGTACAGGCTCTAATGCGTGTTCAACGGCCATTTCTATTACTCAACCTGTTTCTGTGTGTACCGGCTTAGAAATAATAACAGGAGCAGATGCCGGTGAGTGCACTCTATACCCTAACCCTACAGAAGGAAAGTTTACGGTAAATGTTACTCATTTTAAAGAAAAATGTTTTATAGAAATTTATAATTGTGTCGGGGAACGCGTGAGCCAAATGGAATTAATACATTCAAAAACATCTATTGATTTGAGCAATTACGATGAAGGTATTTATTTTGTGAAATTTACCATAGAAGGAAAAACAATTTCATTAATAAGAGTGGCTAAAATAAATTAATTTCAATTAATTAAGTCTAACTACACAGTATTCCTTATTTTAAACTCGCCGGTGTGATCCGTAAAAATTTTTTAGAAGAGATCGCCGGCGAAACATACAGACGTATTTTTTATTCATAATAAAGGCCTGTTTTAAACTCCCGGCTAATGGTTTGGGTTTTTACTTTCAGTCGCTTTAAATGACTCCGCAATTGACCGGCCGGATGTTTCATTTTGTCTTCCCTGCCTGCTGTACCATAAAAGAGTAAGCGTTTGTTACCAATAGGCAAACTTTTTTAGCATATTATAAATTCTCCTATTATTGCTTTATAGCGAAACCGGCAAGAAAAAAGGACGTGGTTTAACATTTTTAACTTTAGTAATTGACAACCGGTTGGTAGTTGCCCATAACCGGGAAATAATAATAAAAATTTGCCCGGATAAAAAGTTTAGCGCGGCAAATAAAAGTTTCAGGCCGTACAGAAAAGTTTCAGGCCGCACAGAAAAGTTTCAGGCTGCAATTAAAAATGTTGCGCCGTTGGGAAAAGCGATTTGTTTTTCGCTATAGTTCCGCGCCGCATGCTAAAGGCACTATGTGTTTACCTTTAGCAATTTGTTTTTTGCTAAAGCTCCACGCCGCCTGCAAAAGCAAATGTGTGTTTACCTTTAGCAATTTGTTTTTCGCTAAAGTTCCGCGCCGCCGACAAAAGCAAATGTGTAGTTGCCTTTAGCAATTTGTTTTTTACTAAAGTTTTATGCCGCTCGGTAAAGGCAATGTATGTTTAGCTTTAATAATTGTTTTTTGCTAAAGTTTCGCGCCGCCGGCAAAAGTAAATGTGTGTTTACCTTTTGCAATTTGTTTTTCGCTAAAGTTCCGCGCCGCCGGCAAAAGCAAATGTGTAGTTGCCTTTTGCGATCCGTTTTACGTAAAAGTGTAACGCGGCTTTACAAAGGGAATGGTAATTTGCAATAGCAAGCGGCATTTTAAAAGACAATATGGCGCAGCAGCTGTAGAACCAAAGAAATTATATACATGTGGGTACTAAAGTTTACACAACATGACATCACCCTATAATTATTTATAAAAAATTTGATTAAATTTAGAAAAACAAACCGACCACTTTATGGCGGTTATCTACCTGATTAGGGTAAGATAAACGCAATACGATGGCGGAGATAAGCTTGTTATATGCCATTTTAAATAAAATAATGTTAATAGAAACAGTTGAAAATATATATTCGAGTTTTTCAAAATATAGAGCAAATAGGCCGCTTGACATTTGCACTAACTGCTGTATGACATTAGAAAACGAAAATCTTTTAGCGAGTTTACCACTAAAGAATATTTCAAAAGAACTACTCGCAGAATACAATGACGGCGCTTGTACTGGATTAACCCCAATAAACGAATTAAAGCATTTCTTACCTAGGTATTTAGACCTAATTGCTCAATTTGAATTCCCAACTCATTCTTCGCCAATCGCTTTAAAGCGTTTAGACCCATTTGATAAAAATGAGTGGACAACGGTAGAATTAAATTTACTAGAAAAATTCTCACAAGAATTTTTCAAAAAATGTTTGACTTTATATCCGCTACCCAATTATGAGTTCATAGATGACATAATTATTATGTTTTGGAAAGGTCAATTTAACTTGAATAAATTATTTCAGATTTGGGAACAAGACAGTAGCAAGGAAAGCGTAATGCATTATAGAGACATTGTTTTAAGTGGCTTTATTAATATTGAAAAACTAAAACTAGCCAATTCTTTTGGCGACAAATTAATCGCTGAGAAACTAGTTAACTGGATTAACAAACCAAATGTCAACTTACATTTTTCAAAAGCTATAGAAACCATTCTATTGACTAATCAAATCGAGGACGAAGATATATTAAGAAACTTTTATAACTTGTTAGAAATAACAACTAAAAAAAACGGTATATAACACACCGCTTGCTCCAGCCTTGCAGACAACAAAGCAATTGCAAAAGCGGTAGAAACTTTTTTAATTTTTTCTTTGCAATTGCCTAGCAACATGGTATCTTTATTTAAACATTTCGGTAGACGAGTGTTCCAATGCGGCCGAAGCAAACCGCGAAAACGATATCTATGTGTAAGCCGCTGGATTAAACCTAGAAAAAATGATAGACCCTTTACAAAACATGCCTGAAGTACTTTATAAGTACCGCGACTTCAATAATGAATTTCATAAACGTCTATTATTTAATCACGAACTATTCTTTTCGTCCGCGGCACAATTCAACGACCCTTTCGACGCAACTCTTCCTTTTAAATACGACGAAAAAGAACTAACTGAAGATAATATTTTCAAAAAATACTATAGTGTAATACAACGGAAAAACCTTGAGTGGAAAGAAGAACAAATTCATCAACTGGCGTACGAAGAGCAAAGGAAGGGACATATAAAAGACGACAGACAACAAGAGCGTTTCGAAGAAAATATCACTAAACAAATACATGAAACAATCGGTATCGTTAGTCTAACTACAACACCTGAAAATATTTTAATGTGGTCACATTACGCAAATTCCCACACAGGATTTTGTATTGGTCTTGATTCAAAATTTATATTCAAAAATTTTGGACCACATCTTACCTTGCAGCAAATGATTTATGACGCTGAAATTCCTAGAATCGGTTTATTTGATATTCCAACTGTATATTTCACAAAAATATTATCTACTAAATCTGACCTTTGGAAATACGAAAAAGAATATCGATTTATGAATAGAAATTTTGTAAACAAAACTCTAGACATAACAAGCCATGCTCTTAAAGAAATTCATTTAGGTGCGAAAATGGATCAAAAAATTAAGTTTGACTTAATTTCAAAAATCATAGAGACTTTTCCCGCAATGAAAATATTTGACTGTTCAATAAGTAAAACCGAGTTCAAGGTTGACTCAAATAGAGTAGCGTAAATATTGTATAGCGGCCAACTGCACTAACAGTACCTAAAAAAATGCGGGCGGAAGTATAAGTTTTTTACCTACAAGTTGTCCCTATCGGGAAAGTCATGATATTCATGTAGGCAAAAGAGAGTACAATATTTAGGTGACTAATTAATATTGTGTGTGTAGAAAATATTTCGGTTTCAAAGCTGCACTTTTAGCCGCCATAACGTTAACTGCAACAAAGGAAGACAAAATTCCGTATGACAAAATATTTTCATGACATCAGACAATTCATATAAAAATATTTCATACGACAAATTGTTTGCTCAACGGCTCAAAGTTACTTTTCTGAAAAGCTCATAATCGTTTTGAATTATTTCATTAACTTGTCCTTGCTAAACCACTACTATTATGGAATCATACGACACATTATCGGAAGCTATTGATGCTTTAAAAGCACAAGGATACACGGAAGATTTTAATCTTAAAAAAAATTGTATTGAATGTGAAAACGGAAAACATTCCTTAAAACATAATGAATTTAAAATCGATAAATCGTTTCGGTTTGATGTCAATGAAGATCCTTCCGATCAGTCTGTTCTCTATGCCATTTCATCCTGGACAAGCAATGTGAAAGGTGTTTTGGTAAGCGGTTACGGTATGTTTACGGATGAGCTGACGAATGAAATGCTGGAGAAATTGAAATAATACATAGTTGCTTTACCGGGTTAAAACAATAATTTTATGCCAAACATTAAATTAATTATAGAAGAACGTACTCCCGATATTGTGAACTTTATGGTGGGCCGTTTACTTCCGTTTCGTGAAAAGCGTATGCTGTGACCTTTTGCATTTTTTGATCTCATGGGGTCGGCTTATTTAAGCGATCATAAAGGCATTACGCATTTAAAAAGAACACCGGGAATATTTAAGAACATCCGATAAGAAATTACACGGCTTTGAAAAATATGGGTGACAATACCAAAAGCCTTGGAACAAATAGAGCCGTTGTTTGCTGATATTGAAACGAAAGACCTTTATTGCTATTATGGGCCGGCATAAAACTATAAGCATTGCAATAAATGTTAAACCGGCTTATAATAGTTTGCTGTAATTTGATAAAATAGCCTGATACCGTAAATTAGCCGTAAAGAAAATAAAGTCATATTTAAACAATTTTCATGAATACTAAACATACGAACCACACTGCTTCTGAAGACATCCTCTCGGTTTTAAAAAAATATATTTTAGAAGACGGGTTTAAATTCACGATCGATCTGGGGAAATGTCACGGTTGTTATATTTATGATTCATTGAACGATCGCGAAATTCTGGATATGTTCTCGTTCTTTGCGACAAAAGCGTTAGGCCATAACCACCCGGATATGATACGGGATGAGCCGTTTCAGTATAACCTGATGATTGCGGCTAACGAAAACCCAACCAATTCTGATTTTTATACAGAACAATATGCTAACTTTTTAAAAACCTTTGCACGCATTGCAATGCCTGAAGGCTTTAAACATACATTTTTTATTTCGGGAGGAACGTTGGCTGTTGAAAATGCATTAAAGGTTGCAATGGATTGGAAAGTTAAAAAGAATTTTAAGAAAGGAATAAGAGAAGAAAAAGGGCATCAGGTGATTCACTTTAAGCAGGCGTTTCACGGACGCAGCGGCTACACAATGTCGTTAACAAACAGTAAGCCGGTGCAAACCGATTATTTTACAAAATTTGACTGGCCCAGAGTTGATAATCCAAAAATTGAGTTTCCTTTAAATGAAGATTCTCTTAAAGATGTAAAAGCAAAAGAACAAAAAGCAGTAGAGCAAATCTATAAAGCTATTAAAGATAACCCCGACGATATTTGCGCTATTATTATTGAGCCGATACAAAGTGAAGGAGGTGATAACCACTTTAGAGGTGAGTTTTTGCAAATGCTTAGAAAAATAGCAGACGAACATGAGATGATATTGATTTTTGATGAAGTGCAGAACGGAGTAGGGCTTACCGGGAAGTTTTGGGCCTTCCAACATTTTAATGTAGTACCTGATATATTTTCGTTCGGCAAAAAAATGCAAACCTGTGGTATTGTTGCTACGAGCCGGATAGATGAAGTAGAGGACAATTGCTTTACCACACCGGGAAGATTAAATTCGACCTGGGGAGGTAATTTAGCAGATATGGTAAGGGCTACAAAGATTCTGCAAATTATTGAAAAAGATAATCTTGTTGAAAATGCCGCTAAACAGGGCGAGTATATTTTAAAGCAATTAACCGGTCTTTCAGAAAAAAGAAAAATTACTAATGTAAGAGGCAGAGGCTTGCAATGCGCGTTTGACCTACCGACTGCGAAACAACGCGATGAGTTAATAAAAAAAGCATTGGAAAATAATTTATTATTGATCGGTGCCGGAGAAAAATCTATACGCCTTCGTCCCGCTTTAATTATCAGGGAAGATCATATTGACAAAGCTTTTAAGATTGTTGATAAATGCTTAGAGAATATGGGCTTGTAGTTAAAGTAACGTATTTATTTTTTGAACAGTTTGACTGAATTTGATTTGTGAAGAATATTTAAAAAGGAAAAATCTCTTGCATGCTTGAACTATTGATAAATAACCATTAATTTTCACTAATGAAATTTAAATTCTATTTTCTTAAAAACTCCTTTAATTTTCTTTGCTTACTGTTTGTGTTTAGTTCATTTACAGGTACTTCTCAATCCATAAAACCGTCTTATAAATCTAAGTTGCCGGGTAATCTAAACTGGAATACTGTTCAAACAGAATACTATAAATTACTAAACGGCTTAAGGACTCAGCAAAAACTGACCCCTTTAATTCCCAACGATGCTGTATTGGATGCGGCATCGTATGATCAGGCGCATTATATGGATAGTATAGGAAGTTTAACTCATGAGCAAAGACTAAACGTAAAATCAAACCCGTACAAAAGAGTTATGTATTACAAGGGCAGTTATAATAGGGTAGGCGAAAATTGTATTATGATTTTTATTAATATACCAATGCACGTAAATTATTCCCGAAAATCGATTACTGTTGCCAATGAAGCTGAGCTTGCCAATGCCTTATTTTTAGGTTGGAAAAATTCTCCGGAACATTATAAAAATATGGTTACGCGTGAATACAATACCACAGGCTTTGGCTTTAGTTATAACGCTAAAGCCAATACATTTTATTGTACACAGGTGTTTGGCCTTAAAAATTAGCAGCACCGAACTCATTATATATGAAAATAGCATCCAATAAATTATCACACCTGTATACCTATTATAAAACTGAATTAGCATTGCTTTACGAGGACGACGAACTGTATGCCATTTTTGAAACCGTATGTGAAACCTATTTAAAGTTTACTAAAGCAGAGGTCAAACAAAAATTTGAAAGCAACCTTAACCAGTCTGACCTTATAAAGATATATGATGCCGCTAAAGAATTAAAAAAAGGAACCCCGGTCCAATACGTTTTAAAGGAAGCTTTTTTTTATGACCTGTTTTTTAATGTAACGCCTGCGGTATTAATCCCAAGGCCCGAAACAGAAGAACTGGTTGATTTGATTCTTAAAGAACTTAAAACGACTAAACAACGGGCTCTTAAAATAATAGATATCGGCACGGGTTCCGGCTGCATACCCATTACGTTAAAAAAACACATACCGCAGGCAGAAGTAGTTGGAATTGATATTTCGGAAAAGGCTTTAGAAGTTGCCCGAACAAACGCAGTGAAGCAGAATGTGGAGGTTACTTTTAAAAGTATTGATATTCTTAGTAAGGATGCCTCATCTCATATCTCACATCTTATATCTCATCATGTTCCCTTTTCCATTATCATCAGTAATCCCCCCTACATTGCACTATCCGAATCAAAACAAATGGAGGCACGCGTTTTAAAGCATGAGCCTCACCTGGCGTTATTTGTGGAAGATACGGATCCCATTATTTTTTATAAACAGATCATCGATCTTTGTAGAGATCATTTAGAGCCCGCCGGCTATCTTTTTTTTGAGCTGAACCCGCTTTTTGCATTAGAAGTAAAAAACTATGCAAACACCGTTAATTTATTTAATTTTACCGAGCTTATAGTAGACATGAGCGGAAAAAACCGGTTTTTAAAAGCACAAAAAAAATGAAACACTTAAGTATTGTATTTCTCTTTTTATCCTCTTTTTTAGTTTCACAAGAAAAAATAGAAACAACGGTAGATATTTCCGCAAATGCAAAAGGCGGTAAGGAAGATGTCGATTTCGTCTTTCAATCGCAGGTTATGTATCCTGATGCGTTATTAAAGCAAAAGAAAGCGGAAGACGTTGCCATTTATTTTACGGTAACGGCTAAAGGAGAAGTAAAGGATATTGAATTTAAAAATCAGTATGCCGACGCGTTTAAAGAAGAAGCAAAACGCCTGTTGCGTTATTTTATATTTAATCCCGCTAAAATTGGTGCTGTGTCAGTGGCATCCACGTCATTTTTAGTATTTAAGTTTAATCCGGATACATATAAAAAGTTTACCAAAGCAAGAGGCTTTATTATTTCGAAAGACCGGCCGAATTTTGACACGAGTTTTGTTATTTATGACAGGGCAGACAGATCACCGGAATATTATAAAGGCGAAGAAGCCATGGGAGAGTTTATTTTATCGAATTTAGAATATCCTGATCTGGCTGTCAGGCAAAACATACAGGGCACGGTAGTGTTGAGTTTTATTGTTGAACCTAACGGAACCATTAGTAATATGGTTGCCGAAAAAGAATTTAACCAGATGTGTACTCGTGAAGCTTACCGGATTATGCGACAAACCAAATGGATACCCGGAGAAAAAAACGGAAAGTTAATTCGCTATAAATATAAATACCCGATTGTGTTTAACTTACACAACATTACGAAAGATAATGCCACAGGCGAACAAAAATAAATAGATAAGAATTTAGAAGCACAAAAATGAATACGTATTCCATCTCCCCTGAAAAACATATCACGTTAAAAGACGTTCAACATATTCTTGAATCGAACGCGGTGCTTGAATTATCCGCTTCCGCAAAAAAACAAATTATTGCCTGCCGCGAATACCTCGATAAAAAAATGGCTTCTCAAACAGAGCCTGTATATGGAATTAATACCGGCTTCGGCTCTTTATGCAATGTTATTATTCCCGATGATGAACTCGAGCAATTGCAAACAAACCTTGTTATGTCGCATGCCTGCGGTATGGGCGATGAAGTGCCTTTGGAAATTGTACGCATCATGTTGCTTTTAAAAATCCAGTCTTTATCGTATGGAAAAAGTGCCGTACAGTTGGCAACTGTTGAACGCCTGATCGATCTTTACAATTATAAAATTTATCCTATTGTTTATCAACAGGGATCGTTAGGGGCTTCCGGCGACTTATCGCCCCTGGCACATTTAACCCTGCCTATTTTAGGAATGGGCGAAGTGAACTATCAAGGCAATAAATATCCGTCGGCTAAAGTATTAAAAGAAGTAGGAATTGAGCCCATCACTTTAAAATCGAAAGAAGGCCTTGCGCTGTTAAACGGTACCCAATTTATGGGTGCTTACGGTGTGTGGTGTTTATTAAAAGCAGACCGTTTAAATACATTGGCTGATTTGATCGGCTCTGTTTCATTAGATGCGTTTGACGGAAGAATAGAGCCTTTTAAAGATCACATTCATTTAATTCGTCCCCATAAAGGGCAATTGCAGACAGCAAGAGCATTTCGTGAAAACCTTACAGGCAGCGAAATTTTAGTTCAGCATAAAGTACAGGTGCAGGATCCGTATTCGTTTCGTTGCATTCCGCAGGTGCATGGCGCTACTAAAGACGCTACCAATTATGTAAATTCTGTATTTGAAACAGAGATCAATTCAGTAACCGATAACCCGACAGTATTTCCGGAAGAAGATGAAATTATCAGCGGCGGTAATTTCCACGGGCAGCCATTGGCATTGTCGTTAGACTTTTTAGCCATTGCCATTGCAGAATTAGGAAGTATTTCGGAACGGCGCGTGTATCAGCTAATTTCAGGAACCCGTAACTTACCCGCATTTTTAGTAGCCAAGCCCGGTTTAAATTCAGGTTTTATGATTCCTCAATATACAGCGGCAAGCATTGTAAGTCAGAATAAACAGTTATGCACACCCGCAAGTATTGATAGTATTGTATCAAGCAACGGGCAGGAAGACCATGTAAGTATGGGAGCAAACGCGGCGACCAAATGTTATAAAGTTATTGAAAATGTCGAAAAATTAATGGCTATTGAATTGCTCAATGCCTCACAGGCCATAGAGTTTAGAAGGCCATTAAAATCTTCAAAAAAAATAGAGGGATTGTTAACAAATTTCAAAAAACTGATTCCTTTTATTAAAGATGATAAGGTGATGTACCAAGAACTGGAAGCGTCATTACAGTTTGTTAAAACCATGACGCTTTAAGTTGCCTTTAGAATTCCTTAAGATTCAGGTTTTAAATTTAGATTAACAAATTGTTATTTAACATTGAAATTCAAAATTACTTCAGAATCATGAACTAATTTTATCTTCAAATAAATAAACTAAGTGAACAGCCTAAAGGATGCATTTTTAATGTATATACCTTAACCACTTAAATTTTAAGATCAAAAACTTAATTTAAATGGCTAAAGAGCAAAAAAAATATTTAAGGTTATTTTCCCGGATCATTTTATGTTGTGTTATGTGCTTTGCTAATGTTGCAATCAAAGCACAGATTTCCACCTTTCCTTATGTAGAAGATTTTGAAACAGCGCCTTCATGGACAGCATCAACCGCTCCTACAAGTTCATTGCCGGCAACATCTGACTGGGCATGGGGAACCCCTAACCATACGTATGTAATACAAAGTGCCGGCAGCGGTAATAAGTGTTGGTGTGCCGGGGGGTTAACGGGTGCATTTTATAATAATTGGGAACAATCCTATGTAAAAAGCCCGGTATTTAATTTTACAGGGTTATTATATCCGCACATTAAATTTAAATTATTTTACGATTGCGAATATCATTTCGACGGAGGTAATTTACAATATTCATTAAACGGCGGAACTACTTGGAACGACGTAGGAACAGTAGGAGGTACTGCGGGAAGTCCTATACCTGAAACGAACGATTGCAATACGAAGAACTGGTATAATTACCCGAGCATTACCTATTTAAATAATCCTGCGGGATTTGTTACGTCTAAGCACGGCTGGTGCGGAAACACACAGGCCGGTGGTACCGGTTGGGATCCCTCAAGCCCGGGCACAAGCTGTGTGGGCGGTAATGGCCCCGGCCAATGGATAACAGCATCGCATTGCTTAACAGGTTGCGCAGGTCAGGCAAACGTTACTTTTAGATTTACATTTGCTTCCGGGTTTACCTGTAATAATTTTGACGGCTTTGCGTTCGATTCAGTTTATATTTCAAACGGAGTGCCTAATGTTGCAGATTTCACTTCTGTTTGCGGCCCCGGTAATACCCTGAATTTTACAAGCACCTTTGCGCCGTGTCCTCAAACTAATGCCTGGTTATGGAACTTTGGTGATCCGGCTTCTGCGGCAAGCAATACGCTTACCACACAAAATGCCTCGCACACCTTCAGCGCGCCGGGCACTTATACGGTTGTTTTAATTGCAAAAGGCGGAGCCTGTAATCCCCCTGATACGGTTACCAAAATAGTTCGTGTAATGGGTACACCGGTTATCACATCTACAAACGTGTTGTGTTTTGGCGGTACTAACGGAGCTGCTACGGCAACAATTGCCCCCGGGGTTTTGCCGGTAACATACGCATGGTCTCCTTCGGGTGGTTCAGCTGCATCTGCTTCCAATTTAACGGCCGGTAACTATACATTTACTGCAACAGACGGTACAGGTTGTCAAAAAACGGCTGCCGTTACCATTACACAACCTCCTTTAATTGCGGCATCGGTAGCGCCTACTGCTATTACATGTGCCGGCGCAGCAAACGGAACGGCTACAATAACCGCTACCGGCGGTGTAGCACCGCTAAGTTACACATGGTCTCCCGCAGGGGGCAATTTAACTTCTGCCTCGGGTTTAAGCCCCGGTATTTATACAACAACCGTATCTGATGCTCATGCTTGTATAAAAACAACTACGTTTACCATCACCCAGCCTGTTGCTATTACGGCTACACTATCTGCTACCAATCCGCTTTGCGCAGCTCCCGGCAGTGCAACCGTTAATGCAAGCGGAGGCACAGGAGCATTAACCTATTCATGGTCACCTGCCGGAGGCACAAGCAATACAGCAACCGGGTTAAGCGGAGGAAGTTATTCTGTTACAGTTACAGATGCTAATAGTTGTGCTGTAACGGCCACTGTTTCATTAACTCAGTCAGGCAGTTTTTCAATTGCAGTAACCTCTACAAACGTATCCTGCTTTGGTGGAACTAATGGAAGCGCTACTGCCGTTATAAGTGGCACCACAGCCCCTTATTCATACACGTGGTCGCCAACAGGAGGCAACAGTTCTACAGCAAGTAATTTACCTGCCGGTACTTATACCATTTCTGCCGGTGATGTAAATGGCTGCATAGGAACTAAAACGGTTGTTATTATACAACCCCCGGTTATTATGGCATCCGGAACATTTACTCCTGTTACTTGTAATGGCTTATCAAACGGAAGTGCCACTGTTACCGCCTCAGGAGGAGTAGGCCCTTTAATCTATGCATGGTCTCCATCAGGGGGAAGTGCTTCAACAGCGTCCGGCCTTAATACAGGCAATTACACTACTACCGTAACAGATCAAAACTCCTGTAGTAAAACTGTCACATTTTCTATTACACAGCCGCCTGCCATATCTACCACAGTAACGGTAAGCAATTCAATTTGCGGGAACCCCGGCAGTGCTACAGTAACTGCTTCCGGCGGAACAGGCGCCTTTTCATATACATGGTCGCCCTTAGGCGGTGCAAGCAATGTGGCCCCGGGTTTAAGCGGCGGTAATTATTCTGTTACCGTTACAGATGCCAACAGTTGCAATTATACGGCAACAACGTCCATTACGCAATCGGGAAATTTTACTATAGCTGTTACCTCTACCAATGTATCTTGCTTTGGCGGAACTAACGGAAGTATAGCGGCTGTTATAACAGGTACTACAGGCCCTTTTTCTTATACATGGTCACCAACAGGCGGTAACAGTAATGTAGCAAGCGGTTTAACGGCGGGCAATTATTTGCTTTCAGTTTCTAATGTGAACGGTTGCATAAATACATCACCTGCTGCCATTATACAACCCCCTGCTATAAGCGCGGCTGTTTCAAGTACAAATATATGTAACGGTCAGCAGGCTACC
>JANYGK010000025.1 GCA_025362395.1 Bacteroidota bacterium | reverse complement strand
AAGGAAACGGCCGATATTTATATTCAGCAAAACAGGCCTGATTTGGCGGAAGATGAAATTGCACAAGCGGCCATTATGGAAGAATATTTGCCGAAGCAAATGTCGGAAGAGGAAGTAAGAACGGAAGTAAAAAAGGCCATTGAGCAAACAGGGGCTTCTACCGCAGCCGATATGGGTAAGGTAATGGGAGCGGCAAATAAAGTAATTGCCGGAAGAGCTGATGGTAAGCTGGTTTCTCAGATCGTAAAAGAATTATTGGGCTAATATAATATAATCATATTCTAAAAAGCACCGGTTCATCGCCGGTGCTTTTTTATTAACCAAACTTCTAAAATCAGTACCGGTGGGTATCAGTAAGAAAGAGTCGTCATTTATCTTTGTTAAAAAATCAATGAAAAAATAACACTTCCTGTTTTAGGATTAGTCGTAATAAGTACAAGCTCCTTCAGCAAAAATTACACTGTGTATGTGCTGAAAAAATCACCGGCCATAAAAATTAGGGCGATCATTTTAAAGCGGGGCCGATACTGAAAAAGTGGAAAAAGAGTATTGTAAAGATAACAATGATGTTTACATCGCAAATGCAAAAAATTATAACCTCAAGTAAATCAAATAACCTTAAATATAAACTATGAAAAAAATCATCCTAACAAGCCTTACACTTACAGTATTAATTACCTCTTGTAAAAAAAAATCAACTCCTGATCCCGAAGATTCCGCGGCAGTAACAACAACAGGAACTACAACAACGGGAACAACCACCGGAGGAACAGTCAATACCGGCCCTTTGGCTATTTACGTAATAGATACTGCTAAAGTAAATACCGTTACTGAAGCAGGTACAAACGAAACTACAATTATTAATAAAACAATTAACACAAGTAGTTACATCATGAATTTTAGTACGGCCATGGATGGCACAAAATTGGTTTATGGCATTAGTCAGAGCAATTTTTCGGGTTCAACACCTGTTTATACAAAAGAACTCCGCATCTCTAATAATAATGGCAGCAGCGACGGCTTATTGTATTCCATTCCTGGAGGTACAGCATATATAGGATCTATAAGAGCAGGTTTAAATAATAAAGTGTATTATACTGTTCAGGGGGCCTCTAATACACTATACTCCATAAATACAGACGCTACAGGAAATACACAATTGTTTTCGTGGCCTTCTATGATTGATGATATTTCAACCAATGGTATTTACCTGATCAGTAAAGAAACTAACTTTGGATACAACCGTGTTAATATTGTAGACAGGACAGGAGATGGCGGAGCCGGTGGCATTTATTATACAGAGAATTTTCTTCCTTTATCGGCAAATGATGTAGGGCATGGTTGTTTTTCATATGATACACAGAAAGCGTTTATTCCTTATAATGATGGCGGCACACTTAAATTGAAGGTCATAGATATGACAGCTAAGTCTTCTGTTTCTAAAACCATAACAACCATTACCGGGAGCTTTCCTACTATTATGGCTAAAGTAGCCGGCGATGGCGATCGGGTAGTGGTTACCGTATCAACAGCTATAAGTTCCGTTTCCTATATTTACAAAGTATCAGCTAATAGTTTTACGAGCTTTACAAATAACGATAGTTATGTAACTAATGTTTATCCGTTTTAATACAGGGACAACTTAAATAAAAATCCCCGTTATGATTACATAACGGGGATTTTTTCGATGCTATCCGAAAATGATTAACTGTCTTCTTTTTTCTTTTTAGTTTTTGGCTTAACCGTTTTTACGATGATTTCTTTTTTCTCGTTATCAAAGTCTATTTCTATTTGGTCGCCTTCCGCTAAATTACTTTTAATGATCTCTTCAGCCATCGGATCCTCCAGGTATTTTTGGATCGCACGTTTCAACGGACGAGCCCCATACTGTATATCATAGCCTTTTTCCACAATAAAGTCTTTGGCAGCGTCTGTAATTTTAATAGTGTAGCCAAGGTTATTTACACGACCGAATAAGCTGTTCAATTCAATATCAATGATTTTATGAATGTCTGCTTTATCTAAAGAATTAAACATAATCACATCATCAATACGATTTAAAAATTCAGGAGCAAATGCTTTTTTAAGGGCATTTTCAACAACACCTTTATTGCTTTCTTCAACACTTTCAACGCGGGTTTGAGTTCCGAAACCTACACCTTGCCCGAAATCTTTTAACTGGCGTGCGCCAATGTTAGATGTCATAATGATGATCGTATTTTTAAAATCTATTTTCCTGCCTAAGCTGTCCGTTAAAATCCCGTCATCCAACACTTGTAATAACATGTTAAATACATCCGGGTGAGCTTTCTCTATCTCATCCAATAAAATAACGGAGTAGGGACGACGGCGCACTTTTTCAGTTAATTGTCCGCCTTCTTCATACCCAACGTAGCCCGGAGGAGCTCCTATTAATCGCGTCACGGCAAATTTCTCCATGTACTCGCTCATATCAATACGAATTAACGCTTCATCATTATCAAATAAATGTTTTGCTAATATTTTCGCTAACTGAGTTTTACCAACTCCTGTAGGACCTAAGAAAATAAATGAACCAATTGGTTTATTAGGATCTTTTAAGCCCGCACGGTTACGTTGAATGGCTTTTACTACTTTTTTAAGTGCGTTATCTTGGCCGATAACTTTACCTTGAAGCATTTCTACCATTTTAACCAGCTTATCGCCTTCGTTTTGAGAGATACGTTGTACAGGTACTCCGCTCATCATCGCTACAACTTCTGCTACGTTATCTTCAGTAACTGTAACCCTGTTAAGCTTAGTTTCTTCTTCCCATGCTTTTTTAGCAACTTCTAACTGTGTTTGAAGCTGTTTTTCAGTATCGCGTAATTTAGCGGCTTCTTCATATTTTTGAGATCGCACTACCTGATTTTTAAGCTCTTTAATGTCTTCCATTTTTTTCTCAAGCTCCAATACATTTTCAGGAACATTGATATTTGTAATGTGAACACGGGAACCTGCTTCATCTAAAGCATCAATGGCTTTATCCGGTAAATGCCTGTCAGTGATATAACGTGCCGTTAAAGTAACGCAGGCTTTCAATGCTTCAGGAGTATAGGTCACGTTGTGGTGATCCTCATATTTACCTTTAATATTATTTAAAATTTGCAAAGACTCTTCCTGCGTAGCCGGTTCAATAATTACTTTTTGGAAACGGCGTTCCAATGCTCCGTCTTTTTCAATATGCTGACGGTACTCGTCTAACGTGGTAGCGCCGATACATTGTATTTCGCCGCGGGCTAATGCCGGTTTAAACATGTTACTGGCATCCAAGCTTCCGCTTGCGCCACCTGCGCCAATAATAGTATGTATCTCATCAATAAATAAAATAACATCCGTGTTTTTTTCAAGCTCGTTCATAACGGCTTTCATACGCTCTTCAAACTGCCCGCGGTATTTTGTGCCTGCTACCAAAGACGCAAGATCTAACGTTACAACGCGTTTACCGAATAATACACGGCTTACTTTACGTTGAATGATACGTAATGCTAAACCTTCTGCAATAGAAGATTTACCCACACCCGGCTCACCTATTAAAATAGGGTTGTTTTTTTTACGACGAGATAAGATCTGGGATACACGTTCAATTTCTTTTTCACGGCCTACAACAGGATCCAGTTTTCCGTCTTCTGCCATTTTTGTAAGGTCTCTGCCAAAATTATCTAAAACAGGTGTTCTTGACTTAGATTCTCCCGGTTTTTTTGAAGAGTTCCCGCTTGCTCCAAATGTTGATTCTTCGTTATCATCATCGTCTCCCGTTGTAGCGTTTTCAATTTTGTGGGGGTTTTCCATATATCCTTCAAGTTCATTTTTAACGGCGTTATAATCAACACCAAGTTTGGTTAATGTTTTAGAAACAACATTATCGTTGTCTTTTAAAATACACATTAATAAATGCTCTGTGCCAATTTGAGGGGCTTTAAATAATTTAGCCTCTAAATAGGTTAGTTTTAATGTTTTTTCCGCTTGTTTAACTAAAGGAATATTAGCAAGGTTATTTACCTTTCTCATCGATATAGGTAAGCTTTGTTCAATATGCTTTCTGAAATCCTGAATGTTGATCCCGAGGTTTTTTAATAGTTTAATGCCAACTCCTTCGCCATCGCGAATCATGCCAAGCATTAAATGTTCAATCCCAATATAATCATGCCCTAATCTTAAGGCTTCTTCCCGGCTAAACGTTATAACGTCTTTGACGCGTTGTGAAAATTTTGCTTCCATAATTATTATAGTTCTTTTTTATGTTCCAAACATATTTAATGCCACAATCAAAAGTAAACGATTCTGTCAGGTTTTCGTGTTTTAAACGGCTTTTTTTTAAACACTAAATCTGTTGATAACTCTATAGCTAAATTACCTATAAAAATGGTATTTTCAAAGCCTATTAGTGAATTTTTTAAACGCAATATCCTTTTGTTTTCGGCAAAAAAAGCGACTGACATTATTACCTGATTAGTAAACAATTAATACAATAACAATACAGTATAAAAACTGTTTAAAAACATTTGAATTTAAAAAATAAACAGAATATGAGCGGAGAGAAAATTATCCCTATTAACATTGAAGAAGAAATGAAAACGGCTTACATTGATTATTCGATGTCGGTTATTGTATCACGTGCTTTGCCTGACGTAAGAGACGGTTTAAAACCTGTACATCGTCGTGTACTTTACGGGATGTTGGATCTGGGCGTGTTGCACAACCGACCTTATAAAAAGTCTGCCCGTATTGTTGGGGAAGTTTTAGGAAAGTATCACCCGCACGGTGATGCGTCTGTATATGATACGATGGTACGTATGGCGCAGGAATGGAGCTTACGTTATATGTTGGTTGACGGACAAGGGAATTTTGGATCGGTAGACGGGGACATGCCTGCTGCCATGCGTTATACAGAGGTTCGTTTCCGTAAAATAACAGAAGAAATGATTGCGGATATCGAAAAAGACACCGTGGATTTTCGTCCGAATTTTGACGATTCTTTAACAGAGCCTACCGTAATGCCTTCCCGTATTCCTAATTTATTAATGAACGGTGCATCGGGTATTGCCGTTGGTATGGCTACTAATATGCCACCGCATAATTTAACGGAAATTATTAACGGTATCCTGGCATACATTGACGATAATGCTATTGATATTGACGGGTTGATGAAACACGTAAAAGCGCCTGATTTCCCTACAGGGGGTACCATTTACGGCTACGAAGGTGTAAAAGAAGCATTCCATACAGGGCGCGGACGTATTGTGATGCGTGCCAAAGCAAATATTGAACCTGTTAATAATCGTGAACGTATTATTGTGACAGAAATCCCTTATCAAATTAATAAGGCTGACATGATAAAACGTCAGTGGGAATTATGTAACGAAAAGAAAATTGAAGGCATTACCGAAATTCGTGATGAGAGTAACCGTGAAGGAATGCGTATTGTTTACGAATTACGTTCTGATGCTATTTCGAATGTAGTTTTAAATAATTTATACAAATATTCGGCGCTGCAAACCTCTTTCTCGGTTAATAATGTAGTGTTGGTAAAAGGCCGTCCTGAAATGTTGAATCTGAAAGATATGATTCATTATTTTGTGGAGCACAGGCACGATGTGGTGGTTCGCCGTACTAAATTTGATTTGGCACAAGCCGAAAAACGCGCTCATATTTTAGAAGGCTTATTAATTGCTCAAAAAAATATTGAAGAAGTTATTAAAGTAATTCGTGAAAGCGCTTCGCCCGATATAGCACGCGATGAATTAATGGTACGTTTTTCTTTATCGGAAATACAAGCCCGCGCCATTTTAGATATGCGTTTAAGAACATTGACCGGACTTGAGGTTGATAAATTAAATGCAGAATATGATCAGTTAATGAAAACAATTGACCACTTAAAAGATATTTTAGGAAATGAGCCATTGCGTTTCCAAATCATAAGAGATGAGTTAGCGGAAATCAAAGAAAAATACGGTGACGAACGCCGAACGGATATAGTATATGCCGGAGATGATTTCCGTGTGGAAGATATGATTGCTGATGAAAGCGTAGTGATCACCATATCTCACATGGGATATATGAAGCGTACTAACTTAGCCGAATACCGTGCGCAAAACCGCGGTGGACGAGGAAGCAAAGGCACAGCCACGCGCGATGAGGATTTTGTAGAACACATGTTCATTGCCTCCACGCATAATTATATTTTATTATTCAGCGAAAAAGGCCAGTGTTATTGGATAAGAGCATACGAGGTTCCTGAAGGCGCTAAAAACACTAAAGGACGCGCTATCCAAAATTTAATAAATATTGCGCCTGACGATAAAATAAAAGCATTTATTAATATCAAGAACTTAAATGATGAAGAGTATATTCAAAACAACTTCATAATATTATGTACTAAGGACGGTATTATTAAAAAAACATCCGTTGAAGCTTATTCACGCCCGCGCGCCAACGGTATTAACGCTATCACCATTCGTGAAGGCGATGTATTATTGGAGGCAGCTTTAACCAACGGTAAAAACGAAATTATGATCGCTACCAAGCTTGGTAAAGTATGTCGTTTTAACGAAAGTAAAGTGAGGCCGATGGGACGTAATGCCAGCGGTGTAAAAGGAATTGACCTAAACGATGAGGAAGGCGGTACTAACGAAGTGATCGGTATGATCTGTATTGATGATATGCAGGCAAATGTATTGGTAGTTTCTGAAAAAGGATATGGTAAACGTTCTGATATTGAAGAATACCGTGTAACCAACCGTGGCGGTAAAGGAGTTAAAACCATTAATATTACCGATAAAACAGGAAACCTTGTCGGCATTAAATCGGTTACCGACGCTAATGACCTGATGATTATTACTAAAAATGGAATTGCCATTCGGATGAATGTAGCCGATTTACGTGTTATGGGGCGTGCTACACAAGGCGTGCGCTTAATTAATATACAGGATACAGACAGTATTGCGGCGGTAACTAAGGTAGACCATGAAGATGATATTATTGAAGAAGCTATTGCGGACGGGATAACTTCAACTCCTGTAACTGATAGTGTTAGCGGTGATGATAGAACTACCGACGAAAAGCCGGCCGAAGATGAAAATACTACACCAACGGATGATAATAAGTAATAACGGGATCAAACATTAACACATAACAATTATATTTGGAGCCAAATAATAAAGTATGAACAAAAAAACAATCATAACAGGGGCATTAAGCTTATTTGCTTTAACAACTGTAATAGCTCAACCAACCTTAATTGAAAAGGTGGAAGCCAAAGCGGACAAAGTAATCATTCCTTACGAGAGATGGAAGTTGCCAAACGGGTTAACTATTTTATTGCATGAAGATCACTCTGATCCGGTAGTACATACCATGGTTACCTATAAAGTAGGATCTGACCGTGAAAGTCCGGGTAAGTCAGGTTTTGCCCACTTTTTTGAGCACATGATGTTCCAGGGTTCCAAGCATGTTGCTGATGAAGAGCATTTTAAAATGGTATCAACAGCAGGTGGAACAATGAACGGTTATACTCAGAGAGATAAAACAGTTTATTTTGAAACTCTGCCTTCTAATTATTTAGAAATGGCATTATGGTTGGAGTCCGACCGTATGGGCTTTTTATTGGATTCATTAACGACTAAAAAATTCGAAAATCAGCGGGACGCCGTAAAGAATGAAAAGTCACAAAATATCGAAAATCAGCCGTATGCAATGGCTTTTGTTGAAGAAATCAATAAAGCATTGTATCCGGACGGGCATCCTTACAGTTGGCCTGTTATTGGGTATGTGGATGATTTGAACAGAGCAAACTTACAGGATGTTAAAAATTTCTTTTTACGTTGGTATGGCCCTAATAATGCCATCTTAACAATCACCGGCGATTTTAACAGCGCTGACGCCTTAACCATGATTGATAAATATTTTGGTGGCATTAAGCCATGCCCTGAAGTTAAAAAACTAAGAACTGCACCCGTTACTATCGCTACCGATAAATATGTGGCTTACCGTGACAGAACTTATTTTCCTTTAAACTTAAGAGTGTATCCTACAGTGCCTCAGTACCATAGAGACGAAGCTGCCTTAGACCTATTAGGGTTAATGATGGGTAACGGTAATAACTCGGTTTTTTATAAAAACTTTGTAAAGCCTGAATTCGCTGTTGATGCAAGTGTAAGCCATTCTTCAAGTGAGTTGGCAGGTGAATTTCAGATCCAGGTATTTGCTTACCCGCCGGAAGATTTTAACTTGGAAAAATTATTTACCGATATTGATGCAAAAGTAAAAGCTACTATTGATGAGTTTGGCACATCCGGTATTACAGACGAAGCATTAACCCGTGCAAAAGCTGAGATTGAATCATCCGCATACGGCAGCTTAGCTACTGTTGAGGGAAAAGGCACTGCTATTTCAGAATGGGAACGTTTGCTTGGAAAATCCTCAACTATTTCTGACGAGATTGATCGCTATAACAGGGTAACTAAAGAAGACATTACACGCGTATTTAATAAATACATTAAAGGTGCCGGTGCAGCCGTATTAAATACTTACCCGATCATGAATCAAAAAGATTCGGTGAAAAGCGTTAATCCTTACGCGGGACAATCTTTCCCTGCTAATCCTGAATATACAGGCTTAGCATACACTCCTAATACCGATAAGTTTAACCGTGCAGCGAGGCCTGTGGCAGGCGCTGTTAAACCCGTTAAAATACCCGATTACTTTAACACCAAACTTAAAAATGGCTTATCCGTTATAGGAACTAAAAATACGGAAACGCCCGAAATTACATTAGTTATAAATATTGAAGGAGGCAGCTTGGTATTAACCGCTGATCAACTCAAAAAAATAGGTGTGGCAGAGTTAACCGCTAATTTATTAAATGAGAGCACTAAAAACTTTACTACTGAGCAGGTCAGCGCTGAGTTAGAAAAACTAGGAAGCTCTATCGGTTTTAGCGCATCAAAAACAGCTACAAGCATTCGTATACAAACATTGAAAAAGAATTTAGATGCGACTTTAAAAATACTGGAAGAAAAATTGTTTAACCCAGGCTTTAAAGAAGACGAATTTAAATTGGCAAAAAAACAGTATAAAGAAAGTATTAAAAATTCTGAAACAAGCGCCAATTCAATGGCAGGTAAAGCATTTAGCTTTGCTGTTTACGGTAATACCATTCTTGGAATTGAGCCTTCTCAAAAATCAGTTGAAAATATTCAGTTAGCGGATGTAAAAGAGTATTACACTAAATTTTATTCGCCATCCGTAGCAAACGTAATAGTTGTAGGTGATGTTGAAGAAAAAGATGTTATTGCAAAACTTGATTTCTTAAATAAATGGCAGTCAAAACCGGTTACTATCCAACCGATTACAGAACCTGTTGCTTCTACAGAACCACAATTCTTTATTTATAACAAATTCGGTGCACCGTCTTCTGTTATTCAAATGGGTTATCCTTCTTTAAAGTATGACGCTACCGGTGATTATTATAAAAACCGTATCGCTAATTTCGTATTCGGCGGCAACTTCAACAGCCGTATTAACTTAAATTTACGAGAGGAAAAAGGTTATACTTACGGTATTAATTCACGTTTTAGCGGTGGAAAATATAACGGTACATTCGAGATCAATACTTCCGTAAAACGCCCTGCAACGGCATTATCCTTAGCCGAGATTATAAAAGAATTTAAAAAGTATGAGGCTACCGGTATTACGGATACAGAGTTACAGTTTACTAAAAACTCTTTATTGAATGAAGAAGCTTTAAAATATGAATCCCCTTATCAAAAAGCGGCCTTCTTATCTAACATTGTACGTTATAATTTAGATAAAGATTATACGGTAAAGCAAAATGACATCTTAAAAAGCATGACCAAAGAAGATGTTAACGCGCAGATTAAAAAATACTTTGATGTAAATAAATTAACAACCGTGGTTGTCGGTGATAAAGCCATGATCGAAGCACAATTGGAAAAAGCGTCTAAAGAAGGAGCTAATAAAGAGGTTTTAAATAAAGTTAAATTAAAGAAAATATCTGTTGATTAATTTATGTAAAATTGGGCTAATTACGTCTTTACTTTAACATGAATAATTAATACAAATATTAAGCACTAAGTCTAACCGGCTTAGTGCTTTTTTTTAATAAAATAGTTACATTTAACAAATTAATAATACCATCATGAGCATTAAAAAAATTTTAACGGCACTATTTATTTCGTCTGTAACTTTAGCGGTTGCACAAAGTAACCAGGTACAAAATGCTGCCAATTACTTAAGAAATAAAGAGTATGATAAAGCTAAGGCATCGGCAGATGCGGCCTCTGAAAATGAAAGCACTAAAACCAGTTCTAAATTATGGATGTACAGAGGTAAAATTTACCAGTCCATTTATTTTGATACTTCTAAAATTGTAAAGAGGTTAGATGCCGAATCTGAAGAAAAAGCATTGCAGAGTTATATTAATTGTTTAAAGAATGATAAGGATAATATTTATAAAGATGAAGTGAAAGGCTTAATAGTTCAGGCCTCCGCAGCCGTAAGCAATAAGGCTAATTATTATAAGATAAATAAAGAATATGATAAAGCGCTTAAATGCTATGATTTGATTGAAGCTGCTTTGCCTTATGATTTTGATCAGGGGATGAAACGTAATAACATTACTAAAGAAAAACTGGTATACTATAAATTTGATATGTACAAGTCCGCAGCCAATAAAGAAAAAACTTTGGAGTATGCCAACAAATTAATTGACATGCAATACAAAGAGCCTAAAATTTATACCGACATGGTTAAGCTGTCTTTAATTGACAGGGATACAACTAAAGCACTGAGTTATATTACAAAAGGTAAAGCTATGTTTGAAGATAACATGGAGTTGGTTAACCAGGAGATCAATATTTATTTAGCGAGAAACAAGACAAACGAATTAAAAACAAAATTAAATGATGCTATTAATTTAGCACCCGATAACGAAGTGTTACACGCCATTCTTGCTAACCTATATCAAAAAACAAGTGAGAACGATAAGGCTGAAGCTGAGTATTTAAAGGCATTGGAGATTAAGCCTGATTATGAGGTGGCTAATTATAACCTTGGAGTAATGTATTTTAATACAGGTAATGAATGGAATGATAAATTAGGTGCATTGCCTCCAAAAGAAACGGCTAAAGCAAAAGAATATGAAACAAAAGCCAATGAATACTTTCGTAAAGCGGTTTCTTATTTCGAAAAGTCATACGAAGTAAGCCCGGATAAAGCTACTAAACAGCAATTAAGAAAATTGTTTTTAAGACTTGGTGAAGCTGAAAAAGCCGATAAATACAAATAGTTTAGCTCATTTTAAAACGTTCTAATTCATTAACTATGATAAACAAATCCCTATTTTTAAGCGCTTGCTTATTTTTAAGTGCTACCGTTTTTGCTCAAAAAGGAAAAGTGCAAAGTGCCTGGAGGTCTTTAAGCGATTACGAGTCAACTCTAAATGATAAGCCTGATACAAGTTATTTAATGAAAGCCAATCGTAATATTGACTTGGCATTAGCTGACGAAACCACTAAAAATCTGGCTAAAACACATGCTTACAAAGCAAGGATCATGTATTATGTGTATCAGTATAATTTAAAGCAGGAAACAAAAAAACTGGAAGGAACTATTAATGATAAAAACGCCAGGGCAGAGGCTGCCTATGGTAATGCGCCCACAAAAGAATTTGAAGCGGCAAGCAATTCATTAGAGGCTATTAAGGTAATTGACCCTAAATATTTTCAAACCATTTTAGAAATTATTAAGGGAGGCAGTGGAGCAAGCGCGAGCGATGATGATTTAAAATTAAGCAATGTGGCTATGCAATTAAAGCTTGAATCATCGAACATTGCAGTAGGAAAGTATAAAATAAAACAATTTGATCAAGCAGCCGATTTCTTTTATAAATCAGCTGCGTTAAATTTATTACTTGCCGAAAAGATTGATACATCAGGGTATTACAATGCCTGCATCTCTGCTCAAAAAGCAAAAAACACTTCCAAAATGATCGAGTACAATAAAAAAATGATCGACCTTAATATTGCTACGCCTTATAATTATCAAACTATTTATGATGCAAAATTAACATCAAAAGATCAGGAAGGCGCTTTGCAATATTTAAATTTGGGAAGGAAAGCATTTCCTAATGATGTGTATCTAATGAACCGTGAAACGGAGATCTTTTTACAAAAAGGAGATCAGCAAAAAGCGTTGGAGAACTTACAGGCAGCGGTAGCTAAAGACCCTAATAATGCGCAGTTGGAATTGGTTTTAGGAAATGTGTATGATAATTTAGCTAACCCTAAAGGAGCTACAGGAAAGGATACCACTAAACCCGCCGGTTATGATGAAACAGTTATGAAAGCTGCCGAACATTATCAAAAGGCTATTGATCTTAAACCTTCAAACCAGGACAGTTATTTTAATGCTTTATATAATTTAGGGGCGTTGTATAATAACTACGGTGGAACGCTCTATAACAAAGCAATGGAAAAAGTAACCATTTCGCAATTGGCAAAAACTCAAAAAGATATTGAAGCTAAAAGTATGGAGTATTATAAAAAAGCAATTCCTTATTTAGAACAGGCTTTATCAATAAGGGCTGATGACAAATCAAGTATGGTTGCTTTAAGAAAATTATATCTTTTAACAGGTAATGAAGCGAAGGGCAAAGAGATGGATGAAAAATTAAAGAAGCAATAAAGAAGAATTTGAACTGAAAGCCTTTGTAGTAAATACAGAGGCTTTTTTTATGGAGCTATGTATTATAATTCCGCTCGCCAAAAATGCTACTGCCAATGCGTACCATGGTGCTGCCTTCTTCTATGGCTAATTTATAATCACTGCTCATGCCGAAGCTTAAGATGTTAAGGTCCGGAAATTTAGATTGCAGTTGTTTTACAGATTTAAATTCAGCTCTTATCTTATCTTCATCAGCTGTATTAGAAGCCATAGCCATAAAGCCTTTAACAGCAATGTGAGAAAGTGTTTTGTCTTCGCCTGATTCAAGAAATACCTGCGCTTCTTGTATGCTGAGTCCGAATTTTGTTTCTTCTTCTCCAATATGCAATTGTAAAAGACACTTAATAATACGGTTATTTTTTTGTCCTTGTTTATTTATTTCTTTCAATAAATTTATACTGTCTACACCATGAATTAAATAAACAAAAGGCGCTATGTATTTAACTTTATTACTTTGTAAGTGTCCTATAAAATGCCAGTGAATATCTTTGGGTAACTGCTCGTGTTTATCAACTAATTCCTGAACATAATTTTCACCGAAATCTTTTTGTCCTGCGTTGTAAGCCTCTAATAACAGCATGTTTGGCTTTGTTTTAGAAACAGCAATTAATGTAACACCGGCGGGTAGCACAGATTTAAAATAAAGTATGTTTTCTTTAACAGGCATGTTATTATACAGTTAATTCCATAATAATATCAGTTTGTTCATCATCGCCCAATTTAAAAATATGAGAGCCTGTTTGAACAAATCCAATTTTTTTATAAAATGAAATTGCTTTTGAATTATGTTCCCAAACACCAAGCCATATACCTTTTAATTTATTTTTTTGAACTGTTTGTATACTAAAATCTAATAAATAGTTGCCGATAGATTGCCTCTGAAAGTCTTGCAGAATGTAAATACGCTCTACTTCAAGCAAATTAAGGTATTTTGATACGGTGGTTTTAGCCGGAAAATTTATTTTTAAATAGCCTGCTAATTCTTTTTTAGAATAAGCGAAATAAAATTTAGAAGAGGGTGTATTTAATTCTTCCAATAGTTGTTCGGTATTTAAATTATTGGAAAGATAGAGATCCATATTACTTTCAGAATTTTGCAGATCGAACGTTTGTTTGAAAGTAGTTATGCTAATCGTTCGCAATAAGGGAACATCCTTTTGTACAATTTCTACAATTTCAATATCCGGGTTATTCATCACTTACTATTATTCTTCAAGGCTATAAATCAATAAGCCGCTGCGCATTTTAGGCTCAACCCAGGTTGATTTTGGCGGCATAATATTATTAGTGTCAGCTATCCATTTTAAATGCTCCATAGTTACGGGAAACAAGCCAAAAGCGATGGCGGCCTTCCCTTCATCTACTTGCTTTTTTAAAGCGATGCTTCCTTT
>JANYGK010000064.1 GCA_025362395.1 Bacteroidota bacterium | reverse complement strand
GAGCCGACGCATTGGCAAAAAGCTGAAGCCTATGCAACTTAATATCCAAATTTATTTTAATAACTTTAAAAATAAATTCAACCTCCTACTCCAGCTCTCTCTCTTTACAACCTCAAATAACGGGCTGCAAATGTAATAACTTTTTCTCATTCACCAAGAAAAAAATTTATCTTTTTTAAAAAAATTTGACGAATTACCTGATTTTATAAATGTATGTCGTTTGATTATCGTTTACCGGGTTCAGGAAAAACATCGTTTTATCTATAAAGCTTGGCTCTATTGTAGTTTCATAATGCAGTGTAGGAAAACGCTTTCGCATAGCATCTACTCTTTCAGAAATATGTTCAGCCTGCATAAATACAACATAATTAGGTCTTTCGGAAACCGAAGTCTTTTTATAAAAAGCTAATACACTGTCAGGTGTATAAATGCCTGTAACACCTATTGTAGAACTCCAGTTCGCAAGATAATACTGAGGGGGCATAGTGAAATCGTCCCAGCGGTTAGAGTCTTCTATGATCAAACGAACGCAGTCTTTTTGTTTAGCAATATAGCACATAGCCTCTACCCTGTTGCGCTTAGAGTAAGAAACTGTAAGGATCGGCAAAAGAAATAAATTTAAAATAATACATACTGCAACTGTATTCCTAAACCATTTTTTTGTTTCCCACCCTTTGCTCTCCATAATTTGAAAGGCTCCTATAATTCCTAAAATAATGATAAAGGGAATAACGGGTAAAATAAAACGTTCTTGCTTATTTGGAAAATAAGTATGAAAGGCAAAGAATAAAAAAGCCGGCCAAAATAAAAGCGGTTCTCTTTTCCAATTTTTAAAGTAACCTGCAAACATTAAAATACTCACAGGCGGGATTAAAAGCCCCAATATCAAAGAAATATACATGTGCCAAATATTTACACCATACACCGTAGCATTATCGATGTTGTATTGCACGTAAGCTATAAATTCAACAAACGGTTTTCTCCAAACGTATATATCCAACAATCCTTGAGTAATGCCGGCCACTACTATAAACCCTAAAATAACTCCTATTATGTTTTTGAACGAAACTCTAAGAATTAAAAGCGACAAGCCAAAGCCTGCCGTAAAAATAATGGACTGAAACCGTAATGAAAAAGCCAAGGCAAGCAGAGACCCTATTATAAAAGCCGTTTTACCCGAAAATTTACAATCATCTTTATAAACAAGCCATGTAGCTATAACCATAGGTGGAATGCAGGCAATTTCCACTAAATTACGAACACTTAAAAAAGGAAAAAACCAATACAATGAAAGTGCTAAGCCTACCCATGTTGCTACCCGGAGATTAGCTCTTTTATACGCAATTTTAAACCCATAATAAACGGTGAGTAAAGACCATAAGGCATGGAATAAACGAATAAAATATAATTTACCCTGCGGATCGGTTAAGCCACAGGTTGTGAAAAATTTAAGGATCAAATAATGCACTCCCACATAAAAAAAAGAATGGCCTTGCGGCTCTCTCCCGGGATCGTCTGCAGAAGGTAACCAGTTATTATAATCTGTACCGTCTACCCATGACTGTGCGGCTTCGAGAACCAAAAAATGATCATCGAAAAAACCGAAACCTTTAGAGAAAATAGTGGCGAGCAATCTGAAAATAAGCCCTAAAAAAATAATGGAACGTAATGGATGAAGTTTGAAATAATGTTTAAGTGAAGCGATCATCATAACTAATATTTATTATCAAAAATTTATTTCATTTTATTATTGTTGAGCTCTTTTATAAAGAAAAAAAGCAACAAAAGAAAACACAATATTAGGTATCCAAACTGCAAGAAGAGGCCTGAGGCCCTGGCCTGACGTAGCAAACGTTGTAGACACATGCATAAATAAAATATAAATACAGCTCAACACCAGGCCCAAGGCTATGTGCAAGCCAACTCCACCGCGGATTTTACGAGATGAAATTGATACGCCAATAATAGTAAGAATAAATGTTGCAAACGGAAAAGCGGTTCGCTTGTACATTTCTACTTCAAAAAATTCTATCCGGCTCGATCCTTTTTGTTTTTCTTTAAGGATATAATCCCTTAGTTCAAAATAAGGCAGCACTTCAATTTTACTCTCAAAACGAGCCATATCTTTAGGAGCAAAATCTATTTTTATTTTTTTTGAAGGATAAAATTTATGTGTTTCTTTAAAAGTAATTTTTGATTTCTTTGGATTAGCCGAATCTTTAACGGTGCTGTAAACTATCTTTCTTTCAAATACGTTTGTTAAACTCCATGTGCCTGAAAGGCTGTCCCACTTCATATTTTCAGCCTTAAGCATAGATACCTGCCTGTTATTTACAATTTTTTCAATAGATATCTGGCTTGATGTATTTGTATGATTGTTATAATCGGACAAATAAAGAATGGTGCCCGGGGCTATTTGTTTATAGATACTTGTTTCTTCAGTATTATAACCATCGTTGATATACTTATCCTCGAAGCCAATCCGTATTTTATTTGATTTAGGAATGATAAAATGATTTAATACTAAAGACATCCCTGTAATAAGCGCGGCACCAATCATATAAGGCCTTAAAATTCGCCGGAAGCTTGTTCCGCTTGATAAAATAGCAACGAATTCTGTTTTATACGCCATTTTAGAAGTAAATAAAATTACCGCAATAAATGTAAATAAAGGACTGAATAAGTTTCCGTAATAAGGAATGAAGTTGAGATAATGTTCGAATATAATTTCTTTTATCGGCACTTTACCGGCTACAAAATCCTGCAATTTTTCGGAAATATCAAACACAATAAATATGCTCAGCATTAACGCTATGGAAAAGAAAAACGTTCCTATAAAACGTTTCAATATATATCTGTCCAGTATTTTAAGCATTTATGTGTGTATTAACCGCAAAGCTATTCGCAAAGGGATTATTTTTATTAAAGGCGTTGTGCTAATTGTTTTACCATTTTGTTTTTCCAATCATAAAATGTACCGTCCATAATCCTGTTCCTTGCTTCTGTAACCAACCATAAATAAAAAGCTAAATTATGAATACTGGCAATTTGTGCTGCTAAAAATTCACCGCAAACCAATAAATGTCTTAAATACGCTTTACTGTATTGATGATCGACATAGCTTGTCCCGTTTTCATCCAAAACAGAAAAATCCTTTTTCCATTTTTCATTTTTAATATTAATGATGCCGTTCTGTGTAAATAGTAAACCATGGCGGGCGTTACGGGTTGGCATTACACAATCAAACATATCAACGCCTAAGGCTATGCTTTCTAAAATATTTACCGGCGTACCTACGCCCATTAAATAACGCGGTTTATCGGCCGGTAAAATATCGCATACCACTTCTGTCATAGCATACATATCTTCCGCCGGCTCACCAACCGATAAGCCGCCAATAGCGTTACCTTCCGAACCTTTTGAGGCGATAAATTCAGCCGATTCAATTCTCAGATCTTTATACACCGACCCCTGCACAATAGGAAATAAAGCTTGTGAATAGCCGTATTTAGGCTCTGTTTCCGAAAAGCGTTGTATACATCTGTCTAACCAACGATGCGTTAAGCCTAATGAGTTTTTGGCATATTTATAATCGCAAGGGTAAGGAGTACATTCATCAAAGGCCATCATAATATCAGCCCCGATGGTGCGCTCAATATCCATTACTCCTTCCGGTGTAAATAAATGCTTGCTGCCGTCGATGTGTGATTTAAAGGTTGCACCTTCTTCGGCAAGTTTACGTGAATTGGCCAGTGAAAAAACTTGGTATCCCCCGCTGTCTGTTAACAGCGGCCTGTCCCAGCCGTTAAATTTATGTAAGCCGCCCGCGTTCTCCAATACTTCTAACCCCGGGCGCAAATATAAATGATAGGTATTTCCTAAAATAATCTGTGCTTTGATATCTTCTTTAAGCTCTCGTTGATGTACCGCTTTAACCGTAGCGGCAGTGCCTACAGGCATAAAAATAGGTGTTTGTATTTGGCCGTGATCAGTTTCAATAATACCTGCCCTGGCTTTTGATTGAGGATCTTTATGTAAAAGTGAAAATTTCAATGTCAGTTTAATTTTGGCAAAGATACAATTTTATGAGTGTGAGGGATATTTTGCAAAATATTGTAACATCTTTTAGCGGTTTAAATCTAGTCATCATAAAAACGCCTGCTCATAAAGAATAATGAACGTAAGTTTTACTTATATTTAAGCCGTGTTACAAAGACTTCCAAATTATTTATTGGCCATAATCAGTGGGCTGCTATTAAGTATTTCATGGTTTCAACCATTCACGTTCTTAATATTCTTCGCTTGGATTCCATTATTGGTTATTGAAGATAAAATTTCGAGCTCTCCCACATCAGGCCGTAAAAGAGTATCGCTTACAGGATTAAGCTATCTCAGTTTTTTTATATGGAACATTTGCGTGACCTGGTGGATCTATTACGCTTCATTGGAAGGCGCCTGTATGGCCATTATATGCAATGCACTGTTGATGTGTGTTGTGTTTATGATATGGCACAATTTAAAGCGCCGTTTAAATAAATCATGGGCTGTATGGCTTTTAATTCCTTTATGGCTGGGTTTTGAATACGGGCATACATTATGGGACCTAACATGGACATGGCTTACATTAGGCAACGTATTTGCCAATACTCATAACTGGGTACAGTGGTATGAATTTACGGGAACATCGGGAGGAAGCCTATGGATACTGGCAGTAAATATTTTATTATTTAAGCTCCTTAAAACTACTGATTATACTTTAAAACAATTTGCAAAACCGGTAGGGGTCATTATTATTCCTGTTTTATTATCATACACTATTTTCTTTTCGTTTTCTTTAAGTGATAAAAAGGAAAGCTACAAAACCTTGGTAATACAGCCTAACGTGGATCCTTATAATGACAAATTTTATACGGAACCTGAAGTCCAGCTTCAAAAATTAATGCAACAAATTAAAGGTACGTTAGACTCGACCGTTGATTTTTTAGTATTGCCTGAAACCTTTTTAACAGAGAATATATTTGAGGGAAAAGAATCTGAATCTTTATCTCTTCGTTTTTTAAAAGACACGATTCTTGGTAAATATCCTCATTTAACCATTATAAGCGGCGCCAATACGTTACATGTTTTTAAGCCCACAGAACGGCATTCCTCAACTGCCCGTAAATTTAGTGATGCCAACGATTATTTTGAATCCTACAATACAGGTATGCAGCTTACTAATGAATCCATTGCTTTTTATCATAAATCTAAATTGGTACCGGGCGTAGAAAAAATGCCGTTTCCCGCTTTATTTAAACCCTTTGAAGGCTTAGCCATTGATTTGGGCGGAACCATGGGGAGTTTGGGAACTCAAAATGACAGAACCGTATTTTTCAGTCATAATAAAGCCGTTGGTATTGCACCGGTGATTTGTTATGAAAGTGTATACCCCGATTTTGTAGCGCAATATGTAAGAAACGGCGCTAATCTTATTTTTATTATTACCAACGACGGCTGGTGGCAGAATACTCCGGGCCATAAGCAGCACTTAGCTTATGCGAAGCTGCGTGCTATTGAAACCCGTAAAGAAATTGCACGATGTGCCAACACTGGCATCTCCTGCTTTATAACACCGCTCGGCGAAATTGAACAAGCTACCCCGTACTGGAAAGAAGCCCTGATCTCAAAAAATATGACGCCTAATACCATTACTACATTTTTTGTACGTTTCGGGGATCTTATCTCTTATTCAGCCTCTCTTACGGCACTCTTATTATTTGTATGGAGTCAGATATTACGTTTTAAAAAGTCTTAAAAAGTAGTAACTTCGTGCTGTCAATTATAAAAATAAACAAGCCCACTTATATGGAAAAATTTGATGTAACCGTTATCGGTTCAGGTCCCGGAGGATATATTGCAGCAATACGTTGCGCGCAATTAGGTATGAAAACCGCTATTATTGAAAAGTACCCTGTATTGGGCGGAACCTGTTTAAATGTAGGGTGCATTCCATCAAAAGCATTACTGGATTCATCGGAACATTTCCATAATGCCGTGCATAATTTTGAGCAACACGGCATCGACGTTAAATCACCGAAAGTAAATTTTAAACAAATGATAGAACGTAAGCGCGGTGTTATAAAAACAAATAACGCAGGAGTTGCTTTTTTAATGAAAAAAAATAAGATTACTGTGTTTACAGGTGTCGGAAGCTTTGAATCGAACACCGTAATTAATATTACAAATGCAGAAGGTAAAAAAGAACAAATAGAATCCGTTAAAACGATTATTGCTACAGGCTCTAAACCTTCCTCTTTACCGGGGATAGAAATAGATAAAAAACGCGTGATCACATCAACAGAAGCGTTAGAGTTAACGGAAATTCCTAAACATTTAATTATTATAGGCGGCGGCGTAATAGGCCTTGAATTAGGGAGTGTTTACGCACGTTTAGGCGCAAAAGTATCGGTAGTTGAATTTATGGACCGCTTAATTTACAGCATGGATGCCGGCCTAGGAAAAGAACTGCAACGTGTGTTGAAGAAAAATTTAAGCATTGATTTTTACATGAAGCATAAAGTGGCAAGTGTTACCGTAAAAGAAAAAGAAGCTACTGTTACTGCCGATAATGATAAAGGAGAAAAAGTAGAATTAAAAGGAGATTATGTATTAATGTCTGTTGGGCGTAAACCTTATACAGAAGGCTTAAATGCTGAAAAAGCAGGCGTTAAGCTAGATGAACGCGGCCGCATAGCGGTTGATGCTCACTTAAAAACAAGCGCTGATAATATTTATGCGATCGGTGACGTAATTGTAGGCGCTATGTTAGCCCATAAAGCGGAAGAGGAAGGTGTGTTTGTAGCAGAATCTATTGCCGGACAAAAACCTCATGTAAATTATAATTTAATACCGGGTGTTGTATATACATGGCCCGAAGTAGCCGCTGTAGGCTTAACGGAAGAACAACTGAAAGAAAAAGGTATTAAATATAAATCAGGTTCATTTCCTTTTAAAGCAAGCGGAAGAGCGCAGGCAAGTATGGATACAGACGGTTTTATAAAGGTATTATCGGATGAAACAACGGATGAAGTGCTTGGCGTACACATGATAGGGCCGCGTGTTGCCGACGTGATCGGTGAAGCCGTTGTAGCAATGGAATACAGGGCAAGCGCTGAAGACATAGGCCGAATAAGCCATGCTCACCCTACATTTACGGAAGCTTTAAAAGAAGCGGCATTAAATGCGACAGGAAACAGGGCGTTGAATATTTAATTTTTAATAGTATAAAAAAGCATTAAGATTAAAGTATTAAGTGATGAGATCTTTCATCTTAATACTTTAATCTTTTTAAATTCCGGGTAATGATGAGTGAAGAGTTAGATCCAAAAGTATACCCTATTGGTAAAGTAAACCGGGTTGAGTTTACAAAGGAAGTATTATACCGTTCTATTATGATGATAGAAGCGGCCCCTGTAAGCTTAAGAAAAAGACTGGAACAGATTTCCGATGAAGACCTTGAACTAAGCTACAGGGATGGCGGCTGGAGCATCCGGCAAATTGTACATCATGTGGCAGATTCACACATGAACATGCTGATGCGCTTTAAACTTGCTTTAACGGAAGAAAACCCTACCATCAAACCTTATAATCAAAATTTATGGGCAGAACTTCCTGATTACAAATTGGCTGTTGAAAGTTCTTTGTTTTTATTTGAAGGTATACAACAACGCTTTTCAGAATTGCTTAAAGTAATGAGCGAAGCTGATTTTAAACGCACATATATTCATCCTGAATACAATAAAACATATACATTATCGGAAGCTACTCAATTATATGCGTGGCACGGTATGCATCATATAGCGCAAATAGAAGGAATTTTTAAATAAAAAACCCTCTGCCGTCAGCAAAGGGTTTTTTCATTTCTTATTCTTGTTTTATTTTAAAAATGTATCAATCGAAAAAATACTTGTTATCGGAATATGTTCTATTAAATTGGTCAATTGATTTTCATCCATTAAAACAATTTCTGTTGCGGGTATAAATTTAATTCTCCCTTCATATTCGCCATTAATAATAGTACCGTATTTTCTAATTCCATTATTTAAAATGATCATTGCCTGTGTCGTATTCATAAGTATCGTCGTTTTTATTATAACTATAAAGACAAACCTAATGCCACAATATGAAAAAACTGTTAAACGAACGTTATTAAACGGTGAATCCGCATTATAAACGAGTAAATACGATTTATATTGAATATTTATTTATTTATAAATGTAGAAATTAATAACCGGTGGGAATTAAAAAGCCCTTCAATAATAAGTATTGAAGGGCTTTTTATAAAATTAATAATTATAAATGAGAATCTAATTTACCGGCTAACACATTTTTGGCTGCAACCCCAACATGTTTTTCAACTATTTCTCCATTTTTAAATATCAATAAGGTCGGTATATTTCTGATGCCGTATTTTGCGGAAATACCTGAGTTATTATCAACATTCACTTTTCCTACCACCGCTTTACCGTCATATTCTTTTGAGAGCTCTTCTACTACCGGCCCAACCATGCGGCAGGGTCCGCACCATTCTGCCCAAAAGTCTACCAATACAGGCTTATCTGATTTTAATACTAACTCTTCAAAATTAGCGTCTGTTATTTCTAATGCCATAATATTTATTTTTTAAGGTTTATTAATTTTATTTAAAATTAGGTCTGTCAAATGTATAAACAAAGTTTAAACCAAATAGTTTTCCATGTCTTTTTGACATTATTTAAGTAATGTTACATGCCCTATTAAATCATGGTCGTTATGGTTTACATCTTTTACTTTTACTTTCCAAACATACATATCCTGCTTAGCTTCAGCCGCATCGCCTTTTCCCACTGAGCCGTCCCAAGCGTTATTTATATCGTCACTCTCAAAAATCATTTTCCCCCACCTGTCAAATATTTGCATTTTAAATGTTTCAATACCAACCCCCAAAGCTTTAAATCCTTCATTTACTCCGTCGCCATTGGGTGTAAATGCATTTGGAACATAAATCACGTAAGCCGGTTTAATGGTTACTTCTTTAACAAGTGAATCTTTACAAAAGTGCGAATTTGTAACAATCTGCAAAATAGCAACCGTTTTAGCAACATCGGTATTAAACAAGTGGCTGAAATTTGCCGTGTTTTTTGTGGTGCCGTCGTTAAAGAAATAAATTACCGCGGTTGCACCGGTTGATTGGTCTTCCACTTCTATTAAAGGCGTTGTGATATCTACTTCGGAAGGCGAAATGTTAAAGCCCGCTATTGGGGTTGGGTATACTTTTACAAAATTAGGGATGTTGGATGTACCTACGCAACCGCTGTCTGATACAGCTTTTAAAGTAATGCCGTAATTTCCGCTTCCATAACAGTGTGTAGGGTTTTGTAAATAACTAGGAGTTGTATTATCTCCAAAAATCCATTGGTAAGTGCTTATAGCCCCATTCCCAATTGTACTGTTATTTATAAAGCTCACGCATAAACTTGGGCAACCCATATTGTTTTGCGCACTGAATAAAGCAGTTGGTGTAGCATTAACGTAAGCTGATTTTATAATTGTATTTGTGCAGCCGTATTGTGTTTGAATCTCTAATTTAACGCCATAATTACCTGCCTGTGCAAAATTATATGATGGATTTGGCTGAAGGTTATCCGGTAAATTATCGCCGTTAAAATCCCAACTGTATGAAGTAATGTTCCCGTCATTACTTACCGATGCGTTAGTAAAATTAGTAGTTTGAGGCATGCAGGTTGACGGTACATAAAAATTTGCCGTAGGATTAAAATGCACGATAACAGTATTAATTATTTGGTTTGAGCAATTGTTATTAGAAACCGCTACCAATCTGCTTTGTGCATTGCCGGCAGCAGGATAAGTGTAATTTGGATTTGACGATGTATTATCTATTGTTCCATTATTATCAAAATCCCATTGATAAGCCGTAATGTTTCCTGAAATAATACTGCTTTGGTTATTAAATTGTGTTGCCTGGTTTAAACATGCAATAGTAGAAAGGAAGCTGACGTTAGGTTTTGGATATACAACAACCGAGTGAGAAATAGTGTTTGTACAATTATTATTACTGGTTGCGGTTAAGGTCACATTATAGGTTCCATAACCAATGTAATTATGCTGGGCATTAATTGCCGTTGCTGTGCCCGCGTCACCAAAATTCCAGTTGTATGAAGAAATTTGTCCTGTAGAAATGGCACATTGATTTGTAAATGTTGAGACAATACCACTGCACACCGCATTTGCCGTAAATTGCATAACCGGTTTAGGATATACATTTACGGTTAAAGAATAACTTGCCAAACAATTATTATTTGAAACTAATTGTAACCGTGTAATATATATACCGGGTGCAGCAAATAAATTATTAGGATTCTGTGTTGTATTATCCGGCGTACCGTCAGAATTAAAATCCCAGATATAGTTTGAAATGCTTCCGCTGCTGATTGAGCTTGTATTTGCATAATTAGTAGTTAAGCCCTCGCATACATTATTAGCGGTAAATCCCGCATTGGGCAAAGGATTAACAGTAACAGGTTGGGTAACTGAATTAGTACAATTATTATTAGTGGTAACACTAAGCGTAACTGTGTAAGTACCGGCAGTTAAATATTGATGTGCCGGCTGCACAAGTGAGGATTGATTTCCGTTACCGAATAACCAATTGGTTGTTACAATATTACCCGAGCTTACAGTTGATGTGTTTGTAAAAGAAGTGGCGGTATTTAAACATACGGTATTGTTTGTAAAAGCCACATTAGGTAAAGGACTTATAACAACCGGAACAAGTGCCGTATCTTTACACCCCATATTAGTTGTACAAATTAATTGCACGTTATACAAACCTGTATTGGCATAAGTATGTGAAGCATTAAATGTGGTTGCCGTATTACCGTCGCCCAGGTTCCAAGCATTAGAAACAATATTACCACTGTTTACCGTGCTATTGTTTGTAAAAGTCAACGAATGACTGCAAGCTGATAATTGATTAGGAACAAAGGCTGCGTTTGGTTTAGGGAAATCGGTTAAGGTGTAGGTTAATGCGGGACCCGGACAGCCCGTAAATGTTATAAGATTTAAAGTATATACTCCGGGTAACCCTGTTGTAAGCACTTGCGTGCTTTGTACGGAGTTATCAGGTAATTGCCAGTTATAAGATGCAAAGCCTGTGGGCGGGGTTAACTGAATTGTTGAGCCCTGGCATAAAATAGCGTTTTGTGTAATATTAAAATTACTGCAGCTGCCATCAATATAAGCATAAGCATAATGTCCGCCCAATGCACAATCGTATGTTGTAAAACGTATGGTTACATTTTGGCCGATATAATTCATAAGATCTACGCTCACATTTGTCCATGGTTTATAAACCACACCATTACATGTAGCTGAGTTTATAAAGCCCGGTATATTTTGCCCGGCTGCAACATCATAAAAAGTACAGGGAATCTGAACTCCGTTCGAATCGAGCATTTCAATTTGAAACTTTGGCTGATCAGCTAACGCGTGGCCGGGATCTTCAAATACAACGGCATATCTATAGGTAAAATTAGCATTGGTGGATGTTACATTGAAGGTTTGCTCCAACCTGTCTGCTATGCCGCCTGTATTATTATCGCCCAACCTTACAGAGAAATTGCCGCCCGCAGCCACCATAGGGAAACCTCCGCAAGGATCGTTACCGCCTGTTGTAATTGCTTGTGCCCCGCCCGCGTTTAAACAGCAGCCGGCAGCATTAAACCCGGGATTAAAACCTGTGGAAGTATTCCAACCGTTTAAATTACCGGATTCAAAATCAATATTTGTGCAGGCTTGTTGTGGAACCGGGGTTGGAGCTGAAGGGCGCGCGGAAGGAGTGAAAAAGGTTTTATGAATGTAATTCCGCTGACTTGCGCCTATAAATTCGGGGAGCTCATTGGGGTTTGTGTGATGTGCAGAAAAGAAATCAGTACATTCCTGTTGATTAAAATTTGCTAAGCTATCAATCGTAGAGGATTGATTGGGGGTTTGAGCATGTGCCACTACACATGCCAAGGCAGTGAGCATACCTGTGGTTAGATAAATTGTTTTCATGGCGGATAGGTTTTGAAAAGTTTAAAAATGATTTCATGCTTTACTTTTTATTGATTAGTGTATGATTATTTACTTTTGGAATGGTATTTGTTTCTTTAGTTATGTATTAAATTTTTAATTCAGAACTTATTCCCTTATTAATAAGCGGGGGCCTTTGACACTATTCTACGAAAGGGTTTAAAAAAAGTTAGTTTATTTCACCTTATTTTATTAACCGCGCAGTTCATTACTAAATGAAACTTTTTTTTACGCATGGGGTATAAAGGAAATTTTTATATCTTAGCTAAAAATAATTATGGAAGAAAATAACTTATCGAATCAACCGCCGCAGTATGGGCAAAACGTAAATCAACAATTTAATAACCAGTTTGGGCAAACACCTGTTCCTAATTCTGCAGCAGTTTTAGTGTTAGGGATCTTATCAATTGTATTATGTTTCTGCTACGGAATAATAGGTATTACATTAGGGATTATTGCGGTTGTTTTAGCATCTAAAGGAAATGCGCTATACCAAGCTAATCCGGGTGCTTATACTTTATCTTCTTTTAATAATTTAAAAGCAGGTAAAATTTGCGGGGTCATCGGTCTTATTTTATCTTCTTTATATATCGTATTCATCATTATATACATTGTTATTTTAGGCGCTGCATTTGCCGCCATGCCTTGGGATATGTTTGGACGTCACTAAACAATTAAATTTATACTTAAAGTGCCTTTGAAAAACTCAAAGGCATTTTTTATTTTTGAAAATGATACATTGGCTCGAACACCATTTATTTGCTTGTTTTTTCAAATCTCATTTTGGAATTGAATGCCCCGGATGTGGCATGCAGAGGGCTTTACTCAGCCTTTTAAAAGGAGATTTATCTGAATCTATCGCTTATCACGCTGCGCTTATTCCTTTCCTGGTAACCATCGTCTTATTAATGATTCAGTTATTTTTGAAACGTGAAAACGGCGGCAAGTATGTGATGTGGGCCTTTATTATGACCAGCGCTATTACATTAATTCAATTTGTTGTACGGCAAATACTGTTTTTTAATTGATGCTTTTTAATAGCTTAAACTCATTTTTGAGTTTGAAAAGGGACCATAAAGATAACTTATGCTCTCTCATAAATACAACTACCATAATTACGGAGGCTACAAAATAAGATAAGCCGGTGGCATAACAAGCGCCGTACAATTGAAATTTACTTACCAGGAAATAGCCTGTGATAACGGTAGTGAATAAGCCTGAGAAATTTGCTGCAGCTATTAAACGCTGCCTTCCCGAACCTGAAAAATAGTGACTGATTACTGTGGAGAAACTAATACATAAAATGCCCGGGGATAAGCACAGCATTACTTGCTTGGTTTCAGTAAAATCTTTCCCCAATAAAAATGTAAAAAAACCGGAAGGGATAAATAATAGAACTAATACACAGACAAGACTTAAAAGAAAACATATTTTAGAAAGTAAAAATGTAATTTTTACACTATTTGTTTCATCATTTTTATTGGCAATATAGGTTAGGATAATAGTAGCGGCGCTGTTACTAATGATTAAAATAGATTCGATAAGTGAAGTGGAGCTCGAATAAATTCCCACTAAAACATTATTACTTAACAGGTAAAAGTTGTATCGGTTGCTCAACATGTGCGACAGGTTAGCCAACTGATTAAAAAAGCCTTTTTTGAAAATTATTTTCGGGCTGCATTCCGGTAAGGATTCTTTAGTGTTTTTAAAAACAGCAAATACTTGAATGCTTGATATAACTAATGAACTAAGAAAAGATACATATAAGGCGATAATATAACTGTCAATCGTTTTTAAGTTGAAAACAAAAATCTGAAAAGCCAGCACTATCAGGAGCAACGAAGGCTGAAAGAAATTAAGAAAGTTGTAGATCCTGATTTTTTCTTTTGCTAAAATAACCACACCGTTAAAGGAATGAATGATAATAATAAACGCTAACACTGCAATATGGATCCAATAGCGGTTAATGGAAATATTAAAATATACATTTAACCCGATCAATGTGATGGTTGTTAAAAGTATGCATAGAACAGACCATATAATGCCGTTACTGTATATGTTTTTGAGGGCGTATTTAGGAATAAAATAAACTAAGGCATAGCCCGTATAAATTTCGTTGATAACCTGTATTATGGCAATATTAAGGATTAATAAACTTACCTGCCCGCGAATATCACCTCCAAGTTGCTTTGAAGAGACCAGTAGAATAGCCAGGTTAACCAGGGCTACAAATCCCCGGGTAAATAAAGTAGCTATTATTTTTTTAAGCATTTACGTGTATAAGTTGTATAATTGAGTCACCTGATCGCATACTTCCTCCGAAGAATAATTTTGCTTTATACTTTGATGCATTTGATCTTTCCCTGAAAAGTTTTCTCTTTTATAGTTTAGTAAAGCCTCTACGCACTCTTGTATTGAATTCGTATTTAAAACAATTCCCATTCCGGGCTGTATCATGTTTTTCACTTCTCCAACATCCGTGCTTATAACCGGTAAGCCGCAAGCTATTGATTCGAGAACAACTACCGGCATTCCTTCAAAATAACTGAATAATAAAAACACATTCGCATTATTCATACTGATTGCTATTTCTTCGGCCTGTTTATATCCCGTGAACGAAATTTCGTCCGTTAAATTGTATTGTTCTGTTAATTTCAGATGATCTTTAATTTCTAAATTATTTTCTCCCATAACAGTGAGGTGAAATTTTTTATTATTCTCCTTAAGTTTGCGTGCTATAGAAATTATTCCTGATATGTTTTTTTCACGTTCCACTAATGAGGAAACATGCAGTATTTTTAAAACAGAATTATCCGCAGACTGATTATATAGAGGTTTAAATACATCTGTATCTACTACATTATTAATTAACCGGTAACTATTTTTTAAACCATGTTTTAACATGGACTGCCTTAACTTTTCGGAGATCACAAATACGGCTTTAGCCTTAGCTACTATTTTTTTGGTGTAATAAATCATTACATTTCCTTTGTAATTACCGTCTTCAGAATAATAACCACTCCAGTGTTCGGTAATAAACAATTTAGCTTCAGGATATTTTTTTAAAGCGTATAAAGCAGGTATAGCTGCCGGGAAAATAGTGTTCAGATGAATAACATCAAAGTCTGCATTGGGTATTTTATTAATAGCTGACCGATATTCTTTTTTAAATTTCAGAAACTTTTGAATTGAACTGATGAGTGGTAAGGTGGAATTAATTTTAGGATAGAAATATAAATATTCTTTAAAATTTTGCACCTCGTTTGTTATACTTACAACTTCACGTATGTTACTTACAGATTTAACAAACAAAACTGTTACATTATGTTTCAGTGACAGAGCCTGAGCGTGGCGTTTAATAAAGATCCCGTTGCTTTTTTCATCGGGATTAGGATACCACGAACACAAAAATAAAATATTCAGTTTTTTGTTTTCCACCGGAATAAATATAAGTTTATTTTGCTTTTAATTAAGTGGTTATTAAATTGATTTGGTCATTAAATAGTGCTGAATAATATCCCAGAGTTTAAAGGATGCTGCTTTAATAGTATAACCGTTTGCTTTATAAAATTCAAGCGCATTTTCCCTGGCCTGTAGTTCAATAGTAGCAATGTTTAAAAAACGTGCTTTCTCTTCCAACTTTTTTAAAATTAATTTCCCGAGTCCTTTGCCTTGAAAATCAGTATTTACAGCCATGTAGCGTATTTGCGCTATATTATTATTGTTATTTTGTAAACGTCCGCAGGCAATTACTTCTCCTTTATGTTTTATAAACGCATTAATGGATTCGGCTTCCAGTTCGTCTGTTGCTGTTTCTTTCGGCTTATTCCATGGCTTACGTAAAATCTCATAACGCAATTCAATAATTTTATTAATCTCTTCGGAGTTATTTGCTATTTCAACGTTATACATAAATTTTCCCCGGGTTTATTAAAACAAAAAGTCCTACTCAACATTGAATAGGACTTTTTTAAATATGTTCAAAAATTACATTCTTACAGCGTGTACAGATTTTATTTCAGGAACTGCGCGCATGATTGTTTCTTCAATACCTGCTTTCATGGTCATATGGCTCATACTGCAAGTGCTGCAAGCTCCTTTTAACTCAAGCATAGCCGTATGTTCATCTGTTATTTCAAGCAATTCAACATCTCCTCCATCGGCTTCCAAATAAGGCCTAATGGTTTTTAACGCGCTCTCCACTCTGTCAAATAATTCCTGATTCATGTTATTTTATATTTTAAACTTCCTTCAAATTATATTGTTGGAATTGAAGTTTAAAGATACAAAATTTATTTTGCTAATTTCTTTTTTAAATTAGCATCAATAGCATCTAAAAATTCTTCGGTATATAAATAATGGTCGCCGTGTTTCACGTTGTTGCCATGTGTACAAACCGCTAAATCTTTCGTCATTTTACCGCTTTCAACTGTTTCAACACACACTGTTTCTAAAGCGTGGCAAAAATTAATCAGCTCTTGGTTATTATCTAATTTACCGCGGAATTCCAATCCCCTTGTCCAGGCAAAAATACTGGCAATAGGGTTTGTGGAAGTCGGCTTACCTGCCTGATGATCACGAAAATGGCGTGTTACAGTACCATGTGCCGCTTCAGCTTCCATAATTTTACCGTCCGGGGTAATTAACACCGATGTCATTAATCCTAATGATCCGAAGCCTTGTGCCACCGAGTCAGATTGAACATCACCGTCGTAATTTTTACAAGCCCATACAAAGTTTCCGTTCCATTTTAAAGCGGACGCAACCATATCATCAATTAAGCGGTGTTCGTAAACAATGCCGGCTGCTTCATATTTTGTTTTATAATCTGATTGGTAAATTTCTTCAAAAATATCTTTAAAACGACCGTCGTATTTTTTTAAGATGGTGTTTTTAGTAGATAAATATAAAGGCCATTTTTTATTTAAAGCCACATTAAAGCAAGAGTGCGCAAAGCCCCTGATCGATTCTTCTACATTATACATTCCCATTGCTACGCCGGGGCCTGTAAATTTATAGATCTCGTGTTCAATTACTTTTCCGTCTTCTCCTTCAAATTTCATCGTTAATTTTCCTTTCCCCGGAACAACAAAATCAGTTGCTTTATATTGATCGCCAAATGCATGACGGCCAACAATAATGGGCGCTGTCCAGTTTGTAACCAAACGCGGTACGTTTTTACAAACAATAGGCTCACGAAACACGGTACCGTCAAGAATGTTACGGATAGTACCGTTAGGCGATTTCCACATTTGTTTTAAGTTGAATTCTTTTACGCGCGCTTCATCAGGAGTAATGGTGGCACATTTAATGCCAACACCATATTTTTTAATAGCTTCCGCCGAATCAATGGTTACCTGATCGTTAGTGGCATCACGGTGTTCCATTCCTAAGTCATAATATTTAATATCGACCTCTAAATAAGGAACGATTAATTTATCTTTAATGAATTTCCAGATAATACGGGTCATTTCATCACCGTCTAATTCTACTACAGGGTTAGCTACTTTAATTTTGCTCATATATTATGGGGTTGTTAAGATTTTTTAAAAAAGTTAGTCAAATTTATAAATATAAAGTTGTTGGGCAAACAATTTGTTCTAATAATTTTCAGTACATTTAAGTAGAAATTTAAACCTCCATTTATGAAATTTATATCTTTATTTTTATTGATTTTTACGGCTTTTACAGGTTATTCGCAGGATCAGCTGTTTAAAAAAGACAATACTAAAATTGACGTTAAAGTATTGGAGATTAGCCCTAATGAAATTAAATATAAGTTATTTACTTATCAGGACGGGCCCACAATTATTATTTCAAAAAGCGACGTTGCCCTCATCATTTATCAAAACGGAACCCATGAGGCATTCAGCACTCCCACACCCCAAGCACAACAGCCTGTTATTATTTACCGGGAAAACATAACTTTAAGAAGGGAAGCTCAATACCGTAATATGGATTCTATAAGAACTGTAAGGTATAATGAGCTGACTTCTACTAAAAACCTTGTTTCTTTTAACATGCTTGAACCTCTTAACGGATCTATCGGTATAAGCTATTTAAGAGAATTTGCCCATGGATTATTTCATGTGTATGTACCGGTTTCCGTTGGAGTTGCTAACCCCTATTTTAACCAGGTAGGCAGTAACATATTTGGAATTAACAATGGTAATTATTACGTGAGTAATTTTACGTTTAAAAGAAAAACCATTGAAAGCGGGATAGGCTTACATGTACAGACCAGCGGAAAAAGAGCTGTGACCTATTTTGTAGGACCGTATGCAGGTATTGCACAATTTACAGGCTCATATGATGCAGGTTATAACAACTATAACGGTAACTACCAAGGGCCGGCGGTGCCCTATAATTTTATTATGAACCGTTATACTATTATGATCGATAACGGGCTGCTGATAAGGGTGCATAAAAATTTAAATTTACTTTTCCTGGCAGGAATAGGTTATCATTCCGACACTTATATAACAAACGACCCTAAAACTACTAATAATTATGGCCATAATTATTCAAATACATCCGTCTTCCCTATTAACAGTTTTAAGCTCGGAATGTCTATAGGTTATAGGTTTTAAGCCAACTCCCTATTGCGGTAAAAATTAATAATCCCTTACTATTTCATTTATTAAGAGCTTGCTTACCTGTATTTAATTACTAATTAATTAATTACATTTGTGGCCTATTATATTTATATGAAAATTACCGAATATCTTAAATCTGCGAAAGACACCCTTTTTTCCATTGAAATTTTACCTCCTCTTAAAGGAAAAAGCATTCAATCTATTTTTGACGGAATTGATCCTTTAATGGAATTTAAACCCGCTTTTGTTGATGTTACCTACCATCGCGAGGAATATATTTACAAAAAGCGTGAGGGAGGTTATCTTGAAAAGGTAAGCATACGTAAGCGGCCGGGCACTGTAGGTATTTGCGCGGCAATTATGAATAAGTACGATGTGGAAGCAATACCGCATATTATTTGCGGAGGCTTTACGCGCGAAGAAACGGAAAACGCATTGATCGATCTTCAATTTTTAGGTGTTGACAATGTATTGGTTTTGCGGGGCGACAGCATTAAAACAGAATCGAGCTTTGTACCTGAACCGGGGGGGCACGATTACGCTATTGATCTGGTAAAGCAAATTAAAGACATGAACTCGGGTGTTTACCTGGATGATGAAATGAAAGATGCTTCCCCGACTAACTTTTGTATGGGCATTGCCGGTTACCCTGAAAAACATTTTGAAGCGCCGAATTTATACAGTGATATGAAATGGCTGAAAGAAAAGGTGAACGCAGGTGCTGATTATATTGTCACTCAAATGTTTTTTGACAATACAAAATACTTCGAATTTGTAGATCTGTGCCGTAAAAATGATATCAATGTGCCAATCATTCCGGGTTTGAAAATTTTATCGTCCCGTTCTCAATTAATTGCATTACCTAAAGTATTTCATATTGACCTTCCTCAGGATTTATTTGTAGAACTTGAAAAATGCAAAGATGATAAAGCAGTAAGGGAAGTTGGCATTAAATGGTGTATTGAACAAAGTAAAGAATTGAAGAAAGCAAATGTACCATGTTTACATTATTACACGATGGGAACATCGGACAGTACAAAGCGTGTGGCTAAAGAAGTGTTTTAGTTTATTTAACACATAGAATCATAGATTTTATAGAAATCTAAAATTTAAAAAATTAAAACTATGTAAACAAATATGTCTATGTGGTTTAACATAAATAAGAATGTCTGATACTAAATATAATTTACGCGGCGTATCCGCCTCAAAGGAAGATGTGCATAACGCTATTTCCAACATTGATAAAGGATTATTTCCGCAGGCATTTTGTAAAATTGTTCCCGATCATTTAACCGGTAGTGATGAGCATTGTATTATTATGCATGCCGACGGGGCCGGCACAAAATCATCCTTAGCCTATATTTATTGGAAAGAAACAGGCGACTTAAGCGTTTGGAAAGGCATTGCACAAGACGCGGTTATCATGAACATGGATGACCTGATTTGTGTAGGAGCTACCAATAATATTTTATTGTCGTCTACCATAGGCCGTAATAAAGGATTAATTACGGGTGAAGTTATTTCCGCCATTATTAACGGAACGGAAGAAGTACTGCAAAACTTAAGAGATAATGGCATTGATATTCGCTCTACAGGCGGTGAAACTGCTGATGTAGGCGACTTGGTGCGCACGTTAATTGTAGACAGTACCGTTGTTTGCCGAATGAAAAAAGCGGATGTTATTTCGAACCACAACATACAGGCGGGGAACGTTATAGTGGGCTTAGCCTCATCGGGCAAAGCAACTTACGAAACCAAATACAATGGCGGTATGGGAAGCAATGGTTTAACCAGTGCAAGGCATGATGTGTTTAGTAAAGCTGTTGCCGAGAAATACCCTGAATCGTATGACGGTGCTTTACCTAATGAGGTTACATATTCGGGCAAACTAAATTTAACCGACAAAATAGAGGTTAGCTATAGTGATGTTTCCGGGAAAACAATTCATGAAAAAATAGATGCCGGTAAACTAGTTCTTTCCCCGACAAGAACTTACGCGCCGGTTGTAAAAAAAATACTTGAAAATTTATCCGCAAATATTAATGGCATTGTGCATTGCAGTGGTGGTGGGCAAACCAAGGTATTACATTTTGTTGATGGGGTTCATATTATCAAAGATAATTTATTCCCTTTACCCCCTTTGTTTAAATTAATACACGAACAAAGTAATACCGATTACAAAGAAATGTACAAGGTATTTAATATGGGGCACCGACTCGAAATTTATTTACCGGAAGAGCATGCTCAGAAGGTGATTGATATTTCAAAATCTTTTAATATTGATGCGCAACTCATTGGCAGGGTTGAAGCGTATAATGGCAAAAAGGTAACAATTGAATCAGAATTCGGTAAGTTTGAATATTAAATATATGCTGTTTTAATTTAAACGCATACAATTAATTTTATTATGACTTACAGTAATTAAATATTTTTTGCCGTCTTTATATAATTCAGTTATTAAAGGCGCATGGGTTACATTAGGGATACTGTAAATGGGTTTTCCTGTCATATCCATTACATCCAGTTTTTCTCCGGCTTTATCAAAAGCAATTATTAATTGGCTGTTTTCCGTATACGCTAAGCCGGCATTTTTGTATACTGCATGGTCATTAAATGTTTCTAAAAGTTTTCCTGAAAACAAATCATAAGCATATACAGCACCGTCTCCAAACAAGATCACATCCATTTGTTTATCATCATTTAACAGCTCGAAGCTTGTGCCAAAGCCTGTTAATTCATCACCAAGCTTAATGGCCTCTTTTTTATCTGATAAGGAAATCTTATTTAATAAATTATTTTTATCGTCTATGTAAATTAATTTTGTGTTGTCTAAATTATTTCCGGGAGAAACATATAAGTGTGATAAGCCTTCGATGGTTTTATTTTTAAAATCAATTCTTCCAATCCCTTTCCTGCTAAACGCGTAAATTTTACCGGCTGCATCAACGGTTATTAAATAATCGCTTGCCCCTACTTTGGTATAATATACAGGCAACGTTACTTCATTATCTGTTTTAACCGGAATAAAACCCTCTGTTTTTATGCCATAAAGTGAAAAATTATAGATCCTTTTATCGGCACAGGCTAAAAGAATACGGTAATCTTTTGTGTTATCATAATCCAATAATGTTACCGGAGAAGTTACTTTTTGAGGCAGCTTAATCGGGTATCCTTGAATGTAATTTCCATTCCTGTCGATTAAATGCAGGTAATTTTCCGTATTGAACAAGAGTTGAAATTTACCATTTTTAAATAGGTCGACCGTATAAACAATTGATTGTATCTGTTCATTAATTTCTTTTTTCCAAAGCGCTGTACCGGTAGAATTAATTAAGTAAAGCGTATTATTATCGTCCTGAAAACACAATTCGTTTTCTTGTGTAAGGTGATTTGTAAAACTATAAACATTACCCGACACGGTTGAATCGGCGGTAAATGACCATAAAATATCTTTACCGGTTTCCCGGGCTCTCTGTTCCTGCTTATGTGTGGCATGCAGGCGCAGCTGCAACCCCTGTTTATACGCTTTAATGCTAAGTGACACCTGCGATAATGCATCGCCTGCATTTAATTCAGTCGAATTAATAAGTCTTGGAAAGGTACTTGACTTTATGAGGTTGCAATTTTCATAATAAATATAGTTACAGGATTGAAATAAATTATCGTTTGCGTAATTCATAAACTCCGGATTTTTTGCCAGGACGTTACTATTTTTAATACTTTCTATATAATAGTTGAGCATTATTTTATCCTGCATCAAAATGATATTACCTGAGAGCACACAGCCATATTGCATTTCAGATGATGCTCCATAAAAGGAAAAGAGATTGACAGCCGCAGGACTTAATTTATAAACTTTAAATTTTTCTACAGGAATAATACTATCGCTCATAAACTTTAAAAGCTGTTTTGCTTTTTCTTCATCTTTAATTTTTATAGCGGTAATTTGGCCGGCATAGTTTTCAAACCAATAGTTCGCTGAAATTAACTCTCCGTCTATGTTTTCATAGTTCTCTGCTCGTATATCATATAGCGCGCTATCGTTAATTGCGCTCCATGTTAATTCATTTTTTTGTATCAGAGCGTTCGGTAAAAATTGCTGATTTTCATTATAAAATAAAGTCGCATTGCTAATTGAAACACCTGTGATAGAAGCCGCATGATCGGGTAATTTTTCAAATTCATGAAATTCTGTTTCCTGTTGCTTAGAAACACTGCTAAAGAAAGAGTTAGTATCAGCTTTTGTGTAACCGGTAAAGGTCAACTCATTTAATTGAATCTCAAAATTAAAAAGGGATTGCCGGTTAAACAGATCCCTGTTAAATAAACTTGAAAGAGAATGATTAAAATAGACATGTGTTTTTTGTCGGCCGTTTAATTTTAAGAGTTCCCTATAGTTTTTATTATCGGCTAACGATTCTTTCTTTACAAGCTCAATGCTTTTTTGCAGAAGCGAAAGGTCTGAACAGAAATAAACGATTCCGTTAATACAGGTTGCCAGCCATTTTGTTTGATTAATAGCTACATCATAGGCCGTAAAAGAAGAAACAGAAGTGTTTTTTATGAAAATTGAATTAAAAAAACGGTCGATCCTTGCTCCATCTTTTTGCTCCTTTAATTTAAACTGAATTAAATGTTCCTGCTTTGTGCCTTCCTTTACAAAGCTCCAGTATACAGCATTATTATTCAACGTTTCTGAAATACAGGAAGACGTTCGTGTTAAAGAGTCTAAATACCGGATTCCTTTTTGAGCATTACCGAATGTTTCTTCTGTTAACAGGGAAGTCCATATTAAATTTTGCCTGGTAAGCTGAAGTATCAGATCATGGACGTCTTCTGTTTGAATAACACATATGGCATTAGTAGGGATGTGTTCAATGAGCTCTGTTTTGGGTGCTTTGCTTTCTTTAAGATTAAAATAAGCCCATATTCCCGCACCTACTGACAGGACAAGGAAAATATAAAAAGCAATTTTCTTAAAAATAGACACGATCTAATGTAGTTTGAAATAAAACTTAAAGGGTAACAAAAAGGCAGAGTTATTAAAGCCCGGTTGTGAATTGATTACTAAGGTTTCCATGTATGAAGCTTGCTTTGTAAAACAACTTCCGCGCTATATTTTTTTTGCCAATAGCCCGCTAAATATTCCTGTTCAGCCTGGCCGGGAGTTGGAATAAGAACCATTTTTTTCTTATTTAAAGTATACAAATCCATTAATGTACTGTAACCGCTTCTGCAAATTATAGTATCAGCACTTTTAATAAATTTAGCTAGTTGCCCGGCATCCGCAAGATCAATAACTTTTATGTTTGGTGGTAAAGAAATTTTAAGGGGCGTGGTAGTTCCTCTTACCAAAACTATTTTTTTTGTTGAATGATTAAATTTTTCACACAATAATTTTTCCAACACACTTCGCTGCGGCTCAACACCGGAAAGCAATAACAGGTAATCATAGGATTCGGATTTTGCCGTATCGGGATTTAGCCTGCTTAAAGGCCCAAGGTAAGAGCAATTTTTTAATGCGCCTTTTTTTGACAAATCACCTGCCAACGACTCAAGATCATTCTCAAAATCAGGGATCCAAATTTTAGTAAATTTTTGTATATAATAACGATGAATTCTGTTTGCCAAAAACGACCAAATGCCTGCTTTTATATTAAGTTGATGAGTCATATAAACAGTTTCAATAGTTTTATGATGCAGCCCGAAACGGTTATCGCTGATAACCACATTAATGCTATAATCTTTCACAATTTGCTGCAGTTGCTGATGTTCTTGCTTAATTACTTTTAAAATTCTTGGGGCATCCAACATTAATTTAACCGGTACAGTAATAAAATTACTGTATATAATATTATACGGTTCTATTTCCACTTTACTCAATTGCGGAAATTCAACGTCAAAAATTATTCGTGTTGATTTGGTTACACCCAATACCACAACATTATTTATCATGAGTTTTTTTATAAGGGGAACACACCTTGTAGCATGTCCAAGGCCCCAGTCTAAGGCGGCAATTAATATAGTTTTATGTTGATAGATAGGATAAATTACTAAAAAAATTATGTGATTAAGTTTAACTTTACGCCGTGATCGAAAATTTCTCTGAACATATACAAAGCATCTTAAAAACCATTCCGGAAACCCCGGGAGTGTATCGTTATTATGATAAAGATAATAATTTGTTATATGTAGGCAAGGCTAAAAATTTGAAGAAACGGGTGAGCTCTTATTTTGCTAAGGAGCACGACACACACCGTTTACGATTAATGGTGAAAAAGATTACCGATATTAAAACCATTAAGGTAGATACTGAAATGGATGCTTTGATATTGGAAAATAATTTAATTAAAAGCCTGCACCCTAAGTATAATGTTGATCTGAGAGATGATAAAACCTATCCCTGGATCGTTATAAAGAAAGAGCGTTTTCCGAGAGTATACTATACACGGCAAATGAAAAAGAATGATATGGAATATTTCGGCCCGTATCCTTCCGTAACCACTATGCATATTCTGCTGGACCTGATCAAACAATTATATCCAACCCGCTCGTGCATCCTTGATTTGAGTGAAGAAAATATTACAAATAAAAAATTTAAAGCCTGTCTCGAATACCAGATAGGCCGCTGTAAAGCACCATGCATAAGCTTACAAAGCAAAGAGGAGTATGACGAAGATGTAAACCATATACGAGATATTATTAAAGGCGATATTCAATTTGCCGTAAAAGATATGAAAAGACTAATGCATGAGCATGCCGAAAAATTTGAATTTGAATATGCCGCAGGTCTAAAAAAGAAAATTGAATTGCTTGAAAAATACCAAAGCAAATCAACGATTGTACATCCTTCTATTACGGATACAGATGTGTTTGCTATTTTAAGCGATGAGAAAACAGCGTACATAAATTATTTTAAAGTTATGAACGGTACCATTGTTCAGTCGCAGATAGTAGAACTTAAAAAGAAACTGGAAGAAAGCGATGAGGAAATGCTGGTGTTTGCCATTAATGAAATTAGGTTACGCTACAGCTCTTTAAGCCGTGAAATATTTGTTCCTTTTGAACCTGAACTTACGTTTGGAAACGCAAAATACGTAGTGCCTAAGATCGGTGATAAAAAACATTTAATGGACCTGTGCTTTAGAAACGCGGAAGCTTATAAGAAAGAACGCGAAAAACAATTGGCGATTATTGATCCTGACAGGCATACAGACCGTATTATGCAGCAAATGATGAAGGACTTAAGAATGAAAGAAGAACCGCGCCGTATTGAAGGTTTTGATAATTCAAATATACAGGGTGAATACGCCGTAAGCGCCATGCCGGTTTTTATTGACGGTAAACCGGCTAAAAAAGAATACCGCCATTACAATGTAAAAACTGTTGTTGGCCCGGATGATTTTGCGACTATGGAGGAAGTAATTTGGCGCCGTTATAAAAGAGTAATTGAAGAAGGTTTACCAATGCCGCAGCTTATTGTTATTGATGGAGGAAAAGGACAATTAGGCGCGGCAGTAATGAGTTTACGGAAGCTTGACCTGATGGGAAAAGTTACGGTGATAGGCATTGCCAAACGTTTGGAAGAAATTTATTTTCCGGGCGATTCTATTCCCTTATATTTAGACAAACGTTCTGAAACATTAAAAATTATTCAGCACATTCGTGATGAAGCACACCGGTTCGGAATTACACACCATCGCAACAAACGCAGCCGTGAAACCTTTAAAACCGAATTGTCTGAAATAAAAGGCATCAGTGAAAAAACCGCTCAAAAATTATTGACCGAATTAAAATCCGTAAAAAATATTAAAGAGGCCACACTTGCTGAATTAGCAGCCATTGTAGGAAATTCAAAAGCGGGTTTAGTATATGAATTTTTTAAAACTCAGGCTTCTAATTCCTAGTTGAATCAGTAATACCGGTATGCCAGTTTTACAATTCGCATACTTTTCCCGTTAGGGTCGCGGATGACATAAGAATTCAGATTTTTTGAACCGTCGGTTATATAGCTGATCTCTTTTAATAATGTCCCGTTTTTAAATTGTTTTTCTGTCAGTAAACAATCCTTCGCATCATATTCATACGTTCTGCGTTGTTCAAGCTCTCCGTTACTGTTACTTTTATAGGTCGCTGAAGTTAATTGCCCTTTTGCATTATATACGAAATCACTGGTTTGAGTGATCCATGTAGCTGTATACTGCTCATTTAAACTTAATAATTGCCGGTCATCATTGTAATTACAAATGATTTCTTTGTATACCCTGCCCTCATCATTTTTACAGATTTTCTTATATTGATGCTTTCCTGTAACGGCATATTCAAAGCTCTCTTCACTCATAATAGTTTGTGTACCTAATTTAAATTCCGACCTGTTATCTGCTGCGTTTGTTTCCTTGCAACGCTTTTCAGTAATTATTTTATTTGTGGGCGAATAGGTATAATATTTACTTTCATAATACGCGCCGTCATTATATCTTTTTAATTTTAACAGGTCAAGGTTATCATAAAAATAAGTGGTTGATACGGTATCGTACACATATTCGTTTTTTGTGTACGTATAAGCATTGCTTACTTTTCTTCTTTTATGATACACCGCGTCATGCCTGTATTCTTTTTCAATAATTTTAACAATGGATGTATAGTAATATCTTGCCAATAAGCCTTGCGAATTAAATTCATAATAGTTCAAAAGTCCTTTGTCTTCCGCTATTTGGAAGTCTTTTTTATCAATAATATCAAACGATATGGATCTGACTTTTTGAGATTTTATGTATTCTGTATTAAAAGGAAGCTGTGGCTCAAATGCTGATTCAGGAGTGGGGATAAGGGCTTGGCAAAAAAAGGAATACGGCATGCATAACATTAGTAATGTTATTAATGCTTTACTATTTAATATCCGTATTTTAGTGTTGGTTCCCAAGTTGCGTAAGTGCTTCCTCAACAGACCCGGTTGGCAACAAACAACTCTTATTTTTACATACATAAATAGTGGTTGACTCATGTACGTACCTGTTTTTTACCAACGGCAACTCTGCCGACTTATCACTTACAGCAAATATCACGTTTGGTGCTGCTTGTTTGTAGAGCTCAACTAATTTTTCATTAACATTTTTACCAACAATTACTACCTCTGTCTGAGGCATACAATAATCTAATAATAGTAAGCCCCAATTGCTATAGCCCGGGCCATAACTTTCTATTTCAGTTACAACGGCATTTAAAAGGTGTTTTGAAATTTCGAGGTAATTTTCATCATCATAATAAATAGCCAATTTTCTAAGATTAACAGCCATTTGCGAGCTTGAAGCAGGAATAACATTATCGCTCCACTCTGCTTTTCTCACTACCAGTTTTTCTTCGGAAGAATCGGTATAAAAAAACGTATTGTTTTCTTTTACATAAAAATGGTTGATCGCGTAATCGGTTATGAGTTTACATTTGTTCAGCCAATTTTCATCGGCCGTAATTATATATACCAGTAAAAAAGCATCGGTTACAAACGCGTAATCATCCAGAAAGCCTGAAATTAGTGTATTTTTATTTTTGACACGTAATACTTTTCCTGAATCAAGACAATAGTTATCTTTCAGATAAACGGCATTCTCTATGGCTAGGTCTTTAAATTTATGTTCATCAAAAATTAAATAGGCTTCCGCCAGCGCCTTACACATTAAGCCGTTCCACGCTGCCAGGATCTTATTATCCAGACCCGGCTTTACGCGTTTATAACGTTCCTTCATTAAAGTTTCTTTGCAGGAATTTATTTTTAATTGAAGCTCTTCGGTGGTTATATGGTATTTTAAAGCAATGGATGAATCGTCTGTATCGCGCATTAACACATAGTTGTCATCTTCCCAATATCCGGTTTCATTTACACAATAATATTCGCCAAACAGTTTAAAGTCGCCCTTCAATAAGTGTTCTAATTCTTCTTTTTTCCACACATAATATTTCCCTTCTATGCCTTCGCTATCGGCATCCAAGGCAGAGTAAAATCCTTTATCGGGGCTCATTAATTCGCTTTCAACAAAAGCAATGGTTTCGTAAACTACTTTTTTATACAGCTCATTTTTAGTGAGTTTATACGCTTGGGCATACAAGCTTATAAGCTGTGCGTTATCATACAGCATTTTTTCGAAGTGAGGTACTTTCCAGTAAATATCGGTACTGTAGCGTGCAAAGCCACCGCCAAGCTGGTCGTAAATACCGCCGCGTGCCATTTTAGTAAGCGTAAGTTCTAAATGCTTTTTAAGAGATTGGTCCTGTTCAAAATAATTATAATGCAACAAAAATAAATAGTTATTCGGCAACGGAAACTTAGGAGCCTTGTTTGGCCCGCCCTGCTCATGGTCAAATGACTGCTTCCATTTTTGTACAGATTTTTTTAAACTGTTTATATTAAATTCATTACCGGTACGGGGCTTAGGCATTTCTAAATGTTCGAGGCCTTTTGTCAAATTAACCGCGTACTCCTTTGCTTTTTCGGGCTCTTGTTTATACAGGTCTGCAAGGTTCTTCAATATAGTTATCCATTGTTGTTTCGGGAAATAAGTGCCGCCGTATATAGGCCTGCCGTCGGGCAATGCAAAGCAATTTAACGGCCAACCGCCTTGCCCCGTCATTATTTGCACAGCGCCCATATAAACCATATCAATGTCGGGCCTTTCTTCACGGTCAACTTTAATATTTATAAAATGAGCATTCATTATTTCTGCCACGGCTTTGTTTTCAAAACTTTCATGTTCCATTACATGGCACCAATGGCAAGCACTGTAGCCAATGCTCACTAATATTAATTTATTTTCTTTTTTTGCTAAAGCTAAGGTTTCATCATTCCAGGCATGCCAATTAACAGGATTCCCGGCATGTTGTAAAAGATAAGGGCTGCTTTCGTATTGAAGTAAATTGGCCATAATACATGAAATTATATTTTATTAACAAATAAAAATGTGCTCCCGGTCTTCAAATAAGCAGCAGATATATAAGCGTTAAAAGAGTTGTTAAATTAAGAACGGATTATTTTCTCTTTCAGCACCAATGGTTGTGGTAGACCCATGGCCACTGTAAACTTTCATAGCATCCCCCAAAGGAAATAATTTATTTTTTATAGAGTTCATAAGCGTTTCAAGGTTTCCTTTCGGCAGGTCGGTACGGCCAATACTTCCGTAAAACAGTACGTCGCCGCTGATCATAAACCCTTCTTCTTTATTATAAAACGTAACATGCCCCGGAGCATGCCCGGGCGTGTGCACCACATTTAACGAGGAATCCCCAAAAGAAATCACATCCCCTTCGTCAATAAATTTTTCAGGCATTGGGCTGGGATCTACAGGCACACCATACATGGCTCCCGTTGTAGCGTGGTTTTCAATAAAGTAAACATCTTCTTTATGTACTTCAGGCAGTAACCCGTAAGCATCATGTATGTATTTATTGCCGTTAATATGGTCAATATGGGCATGTGTTAATATTAACCTAACCGGTTTCAATTTTTTTTCCGAGATAAAATCACTTAATTTTTTGTTTTCCAAAGCGTTCGTATTTCCGGGATCTATAATGATACATTCAAGGGTATTATCCCATAAAACATAGGTGTTTTCCTGAAAGGGTCCGAAAGTAAAAGAGTGTACATTGATCATGGTATTTATAAACTATTTTTTGCTAAATTTAAGGCTTATTAATCAATTTAATGAAGCGTTTACTCTACTTACTTATTTTAATAGTGTGCATAAAAACAACGCACGCACAGTTTTATTATGGGTCACAATTAGAGTTTGGCAAAAACCGTATTCAATATCAAACCTTTAACTGGACCTATTTTGATTTCGACCGGTTCAGGATTTACCTTTACGAGGGCGGACAGGAAATTGCCAAATACGCTGCAGTATCCGTTAACCGACAGCTTCCCGTTATGGAAAAGCGTTTGGATTTTCAACTGGACGATAAAATTGATGTGATTGTTTATAATAATCAAAATGATTTTAAGCAAAGTAATATTGGCTTGGCCAATGAAGACGGCGGAAATATTGGCGGTGTTACAAAAATTATAGGAGATAAAATTTTTGTTTATTTTACAGGATCGCATGCCGACATGGACAGGCAGATAAGGGCTGCACTGGCTGAACTAATGATTGACCAAATGATGTACGGCGGGCGAACACGCGACGTTGTAAGGAATTCTACTTTACTGACATTACCCGATTGGTTTAAGAACGGGTTGATCGCTTATCTTTCTGAAGGCTGGAATTCAACTATTGATAACCGCGTGATGGACGCCGTTAAAAATGATCAATTCTATAAATTTAACCGGTTAACGGGGAAAGACGCAACCATGGCGGGCCACGCTATGTGGTATTATATTTCTGAAACCTATGGCGAAGCACTGATCCCGAATTTATTATACATGACTAAGGTAACACGAAACCCAAACAATGCATTTTTGTATGTGTTAGGCACTTCGGTTCAAAACATGACGAGCGATTTTACAAATGTATATGCAAAACGCTATTTTGATTACAGGGATACAACCCGCAAAGACCCGGCAGGAGAGTCGGTTGTGAAAAAACAAAAGAAAACAAGGCATTATTACCAGTTAAAAGTTAGTCCCGACGGCCAAAAAGTAGTATACGCTACAAGCGAATCGGGCCAATATAAAGTATGGCTGAACACACTTGGTGAGAGTAAGAAAAAAAAATTACTCCGGTTAAATCCAAAACTGGAGCGTATAGAAGATAACAGTTACCCGCTTTTAGGCTGGCATCCCAACAACAGCATTGTATCAATGATCTATGAAAAAAAGAATATTTTAAAGATCCATACCTATGATGTTGAAACAAAAGAAAAAGTGAAACGTGTTATTACAGGCTTTGAAAAAGTAAACAGCTATTCATTTTCTCACGATGGAAAACGGTTGGTGATGAGTGCCGTTAAAAAAGGGAAAGGCCAATCTGATATTTTTATTTTTACGCTTAATACAGGCGGTGTAGAGCAAATTACAAATGATTCGTGGGACGATAACAATCCTGTATTTGTTGATAATTCGAAAGGAATATTATTTGAATCGAACAGAACGCATGACACGATTAAATCAAACGAAGACGCCAAATTATATTTAAAATTTTCAAGAAATAATGACGTGTTTTTTTATAACAATGTAACCAAATCAAACGTATTATATAGAGTAACCAACACTCCCGAAACTAATGAAACACAACCGCAGGAATACGGCAAAGGCGTTATTTCGTTTTTGAGTGATGCCAACGGAATTTACAACAGGTACATTGGTGTGTTAGACAGTTCTATTTCGTTTGTGGATACGATGGAGCATTATCGGTATTTTTATAATTCAAAGCCAATTACCAACTATCAAAAAAACATACAGGAGCAACACATTAACAGTAAGTTTACCACTTTTGCTCAAATTATTACCAATAACAAAAAAGAAAAATTACTCGTTACTTCTTTAACGCCTTATAACGACGTACAACCGGTTAAATTACACAACACGCATTATAAATCAGGGCCTGCCATGATGTTGTCTGACCCTGATAATATTAAAATATTGAACCCTGTGAGGCAGGAAGAAGTTACTCCGCAAAAAACAGATACCGCCACAAAGAATGAGGGAATTGATTTTGACAATTATTCTATAAATAATAAAGATCCTAAAAGAGAGCCTGTTAAAGAAGTAAGAACTCCGCCTGTAGCCAACGGACAAGCGACCTCTGACCCTCAAAATGTAAAAAGAACAAGCGCTGATGAGTTAAGATTTCCCATTCAGCAAAATTATTACACAAGCTTCAGAACAGACCAGGTAGTTACGCAGTTAGATAATTCGTATTTAGGAACGAATTATCAACGTTTTACAGGCGGTGGAAGCCCGGTATATTTAAACCCGGGTTTAAATTTATTATTTAAGATCGGCTTAAGCGACTTGTTTGAAGACAAACGTATTGTTGCCGGATTCAGGATAGCAGGGTCACTCGATAATGAATATTTATTAAGCTTTGAAAACCGGACAAAACAAATTGATAAGCAATTGGTATTACACCGCCAGTCGTTTTTAAAAGTTAATTCAGGAACGGGAGTAACAAAAATACAAACGCATGATGCGCGTTACAGTTGGAAACTTCCTTTTAATGAAGTAGCGGCCCTTAAAGCATCTATTATGTACCGTAATGACAGAACCGTGTTTGCCTCTGTTGGCGACGTAAGCCTTGCTAAAAGTAATGTGTACGATAATTACGGCGGCGGCAAGCTTGAATTTGTATTTGACAATACGCGTAAGCGCGGACTTAATTTATATAACGGAACCCGCTTTAAATTATGGACAGAATACTGGCGTTTAATTAAAGAACAGCGACATGATTTAATTACGATGGGATTTGACTTTCGTGATTACCGTAAAATTCACAGAGACTTGATTTGGGCAAACCGCTTAGCGGGGGCAACTTCCCTTGGCACCGACCGCTTAATATATTATATGGGTGGTGTGGATAACTGGATCAACCCTAAATTTAATCAAAATATTAATATTGTACAGCCCGATCAGTACCAGTTTCAAACACTTGCTACTAATATGCGCGGCTTTAATCAAAACATACGAAACGGAAATAATTTTGTAGTGTTTAACAGTGAATTGCGTTTTCCTATATTTAAATATTTACTGAACAGACCTATCCGTTCCGACTTTATTCAAAACTTTCAAATTATCGCCTTTGGTGATGTTGGTATGGCTTGGTACGGCTCAAATCCATACAGCGAAGATAATGTGTTGAACAAGAATGTATACCCCGGTAATCCCGTAACCATTACTATATATAATCAAAAAGAACCTATTGTTGGGGGCTATGGTTTTGGCTTACGCTCACGTTTGTTGGGATACTTTATACGGGTTGATTTTGCTTGGGGTGTTGATGATAAAAAAACAATTGCCAAAGGAATTACTTATTTATCGTTGAGTACGGATTTTTAAACTGTATGAAAAGCATAAGTCTATTGAGCCTTGCGCTTTTATGTTTTAAGTTACAATCCTATTAAATTATGACGTTACTTTTGGGAGCTTACCGAAAACAATCTTCCTATTGGTGTTGATTTACCTGTATCCGTAAAAACTCCGTGTTTAAAGCTTTTGACTTCTTCAATTGAATAAAAGGCATTTGGGGTATACTGGTGAACAATGTCTAATACCTGTTTTTTATTGGCGCGTTTCACAATCATAAAAATTAATTTAACGGGGCCTTTAGCGCCGTGGCCGTCTACGATGGTTATTCCCTGCCCGTTATTTTTAAGAATCTCAGCCAGTTCCAAAATTGTTTCGTTTGTAATAACGCGAATAATCTGTGTACCGATGGCTAAGCGTTCTTCAATAAACATTCCTAAATACGTGCCTGCACTAAAACCCGCTGCCCAAGCTATAAAGCAAGCGGCGTTATTTAAATGACTGAATACCTGGCGCATGGCAACCAGCCAGATCAATACTTCGAAGAAACCCAGTACAGGAACAATTTTTTTAAATCCTTTTGAAATAAAGATATGCCTGAGTGTAGCCATGGTGACATCTCCCAGCCTCGAAATAAAAATAAGTACCGGTAAAATGATCCAGCTGAAATAATCAAAACTCATTTTTTAAAATTAATGTACTTATTTCGGAATCACCGCGTTATAAAAGTAATTTATGAATAAAGCATTGTTTAAATAAACCGGTATTAATCATAAAACCGGCCTTTAATAAACGGACATTTATAAAGTAGAAATGGAAGAACTTATATCTATACCCGAACCAAAAAAAACGTTTAGCATCGGGCGTTTTTTTAAACGACTGCTCTTTACACTCGTTATCGGTACAATATCCATTATTGCGATTAGTATTACTTTAGTATATGTGTATGAAGACGATGTGAAGGCTATTATTATTAAAGAATTGAATAAACACCTTAATGCAGAAGTACGCATTGACCCGAAAAATATTGACCTCACCATTTTAAAATCTTTTCCCGACTGTGCCCTCGAGTTTAAGAATCTTACCATTATGGAAGCCATACCAGCTAAAGAGAAGGATACATTACTCTTTACAGAACGATTATCATTAGCATTTAACGTTGAAGATCTTTTCAAGAAAAATTATAATATTAAAAAGATAGAGCTCGAAAACGGAAGAGCCGATTTGAAAGTTGATAAAAAAGGCATTGCCAATTATAGTATATGGAAGCAGGATACCACCGTGAAAAGTAGTGACAGCCTGGTTTTTGCCTTAGAGAAAATAACGTTGAAGAACGTTGTCTTAAATTACAAAAACAGTAAAGCGAAAATTAAGATCGAAACTACGGTTAAGCAACTTAATTTTAAAGGCAAATTCAATTCCGGCCAATATACTCTAAGCACTGCCGGCAGTGCTTTTGTGACATTGTTCCAAGTTGAAAAAACAAAATACCTCAACGATAAAAATGTAAAGTTCGATGTGGAACTGGATGTAAATGAAAACACTTACACTATAAAAAAATCAGAAACAGCTATTAATTCCACACAACTTTTGAGTTCCGGTAATTTTGTGATACGAGATAGTTTATTATCGTTAGACGTAAATTTTAATGGCAAAAATTTAGACATCTCTTCTACTCTTTCTTTATTGCCGGAAAAATTTCAAAATCAAATTAATGATTATAAAAGTGATGGTGCGTTTTATGCTAAAGGTGAATTTCATTATCAACATTCGAAGCCTTTTAATCTTACCTCTGAGTTTGGCATCAAACAAGCGACCATAACTTATAAGCCACAAAACACAACACTTTCAAATGTAAATTTATTGGGTAGCATAAACGTGAGCAAAAAAGAAAGTGTATTGAAGCTGCAAAATATTTCTGCTAATTTAAATGCAAATACATTTAGCGGTGATGTTGAAATAAGGAATTTTAATGATCCTTATTTAAAATTAAATGTAGCCGCTAAAACAAAATTGGAAGAGTTAATTGCTTTTTATCCGATCGATACCATCAGTGAAATCAGCGGAAGCATTGACATTAAAGCCAACCTGCAAGGTTTGGTCAGTGATTTGAAAAACAACACCTTTAGCCCTGATATTAAGGCAGTCGGTGTAGCGAGTCTTAAAAATTTAAAAGCAAAATTTAAACGATCCACTAAAGATTTAAATATTCCGGAAGGCGAATTAAAGCTGACCGATAGACGGTTAAGCGTATCGGATTTAAAAATAGTAAAAGGCACTTCTGATATGGTGTTGGACGGTGAAATGCCAAACTTCCTGGGTTATTTATTTGATTCAAACACACCGTTAATTATTAATGCCAACGTAACAAGCGACAACATTGAACTGGAAGATTTATTGTTTTCATCGAGACAATCATCTTCAGGAGCTTCCTCTCTTTCCATATCAAATAAATTAGATTTTAATGTGAATGTTTCCGTTAAAAAATTAGTATTCGGCAAATTTACTGCGGCAGATATAAAAGGAAATATTTTATTAAAAGACCAAAAGATCGCTTTAAAAAATGTGAGCTTATCCGCTACAGAAGGAACCATTAGCTTAAATGCTTTTGCAGATGCAAGCGGAAAACATTTAAAAGTATCAGGCGACTGTGATCTGGAAAAATTAAATATTCAAAAACTATTCAGTGAATTGAATAATTTCGGACAAAACACGTTGCAGGATAAACACCTGAAAGGCTTCGTGACGGCACATGTTAGCTTTACCGCAACATGGAACGAAACATTGCATGTAAACTTAAACAGTATTAACGCCACAAGCAATTTATTAATTGAACGCGGAGAATTAATAGGCTTTAAACCATTGGAAAGCCTGGCAAAATACATTGATGTTAATGAATTGAAACACATTAAGTTTTCTTCCTTACAAAGTAATATCGACATTAAAGGTCAAGTAATTACTATTCCTAAAACCTCTATTAAATCAAACGCAATAAACCTTGAGTTATGGGGCACACACAGCTTTGATAATATAGTGGATTACCATATTCAATTATTATTAAGCGAATTACTTTCTAAAAAACACAAAGCCAACACAAATTTAGAGGACGAATTATCGTTGGTAGAAAACGATCCGGAAAACAGGAGAAGCGTGTTCATTAAAATGACCGGCCCTATTGATAATCCTACGATTAAGTATGATCGCAAAGGTGCTAAAGAAAAAATTAAAGAAGATATTAAGCAGGAAAAGCAAAACATTAAACACATTTTAAAAGAAGAGTTCGGTTTGTTTAAAAAGGATTCTATAAAAATAAAGGAACAAGAAAAAGCTAATCAGAATTTTAAAATCCAATTCGGCGAAGAAAAACCAAAAAAGACGAACAATGGCCTACAGCCTAAAAAGAAAGAAGAAGAGGATGATTTTTAATCACTGTCATTGCGAGGCAACGAAGCAATCTCAAACAAAATTTAGTCAATTCCCACTTCTTTTGACAAATCATTCCAATTAGAATTAATAGAATAATAAGATTTTCTTTTTTTAATCTCTACCTCCATTAATTTGCTTTTCTCTCGCGCAGGCATCTTCTACTCTTAAAAAAACTTCGTAGTAAACTAATTTATTAAGCGCATATTTAATCGTAAAGCTTTTTTGTAAGCACCATTTCTATGCTCATATAGTCTTTTAACAATATTAGAAGCAAAACTGGTATATAAAGTACTGTGGCCATGATTTATCAAAATATAAACGACTCCGCCTATTGTCATTATATTATAGAAATTTAAAAATAACTGAATAGGAGATTGCTTCGACATGCCTCCTCGTAATAACAAACTCTATAATGCCTCATATTCCGCTTTCACAAAATCAGCTAATTCCTTAACGTAATCTGGCGAAAAATCGAATTTAATACCGGCGGCTTTATATAATTCAGGAATAGTTTTTGTATAACCAAGCGCCAATGCTTTCTTATAATTTTGTAAAGCCTGTTTTGGATTTTGTTTGTAGTTACGCCACATAGCAATAGCCCCAAGCTGCGCCATACCATACTCGATGTAATAAAAGGGAACTTCATATAAATGCAACTGACTTTGCCATGAGCGTTTTACATTATTTTCTAAACCTGTATAATCCACTACCCCTGTTCCAAAATCTTTACTGATAGCCATCCACGCATCATAACGTTCCGGTACTGTATGTTTAGGATGTGTATAGATCCAATGCTGAAATTTATCGATAGACGCGATCCATGGCAAGCCTTTTAATACACTGTCCAGTTGTTCTTTTTTAGCACGTTTTAAATCCTCTTTATTTTCAAAAAACGAATGCCAGTGTTCCATGCTGATCAGCTCCATACTCATACTGGCCAGCTCGGCCACTTCACTTGGCGTACTTTTAAATTCTGTCAGCTCTAAATTAGCTGCTAAAAAAGCATGTACTGCATGTCCGCCTTCATGCACCATGGTTACCATATCGCGGTGCAAACCAACGGCATTCATAAAAATAAACGGCACATCGGTTTCCATTAAAGGATAATTATACCCTCCGGGTGCTTTGCCAATGCGCGATTCGAGGTCGAGACGCTTCATATCACGCATGGTGCTGATGCACTCTGCAAAATAAGGATCAACCTCATTAAAGCATTCAATCGTTTTTGCGGTAAGGTCGGCGCCTGTTGTAAAAGGTTTTAACGGTGTCTTACCGTCCACATCTACTTCTTTATCCCATGGCCTGTAAACATCAAGGTTTAATACCCTTTTACGCGCTTTTTCATTTTCGCTTACTAAGGGTACAATGTGTTTTTGAATGGCATCCTGAAAATCATAACAGTCTTTTACTTTATAATCAAATCTGCCCAACTCTTCATGCTTATAATCCCTGTAGTTACTAAAGCCTGTATTCACAGCTACTTTGTTGCGCAGCATAATTAATTCAGTATATAAGTCGTTAAGCTTTGTTTCATCCACACCTTTTCTATCCTGAATTTGATAATATATTTTTTCACGCAAAGCGCGGTCATTATTTTTAAAATAAGTAGCCGCTTTTTGCATGGTCATTTCTTCCCCGCTATGTGTAATGGTTTGTGCGGCAGATATAGTGCCGAACTCCTGCTCTTTTTGACGCAGCTCTGTATTTAAGGCGATATTTTCTTCACGGTACAGTTCAATACTTTTCTTTACGCCGCGCACATATACAAAGTACATATCCTTTTCCAGTTCGTCTACATATTTACAATCGATCAGTTTTTTATTAAGATCGTTACCGTATGGAGAAATATGAGGTTCAATTTCTGTGACAAAAAAATTAAAACCGTTCTGTAATTTTTCATCCTGTGTATCACAGGTCATCTTAATGTAGCGCCAGGCACCGTCTTCGCTAATTACTGCTTCTACTTCACTGTGGTCTTTCATCCATTGTTTTAAATCAGCGGCAGAGTTCAGCGTTCTGTTTTTTAATTCTTCTAAAAGGGGCTTAAGGTCGTCCCAGGTTTGTATTTTAAAGTCGGAAGATAAATAATGACGTTGCATAATAGTAAGAGTATGATCAGGTAAATATTAGATGTGAAATTAGTATTTTAAAAGTAAAACAGGAAAAGAGGATGATTGTTTTTATGGTATTCCTATTTTAATACTATCCGTTTTAAATTATGTGTCTCTTCGAGTGATTTTTATCTGCCTCTTATCGAACTGACATAGATTAAATAACAATAAAAAAAGCTTGTCGAAGAATCGACAAGCTTTTAAATATAAAATCAAAATTATTAAGCTGTCCCTGTTTTTCTTACACCGGTTGTTTTCTTAACACCCGTGCTTGTTTTAGCTTTTGCCATATCTTTAGTAGCTGCTGCTTTTTTAGCAGGTGCTTTTTTATCGGCACCGGCTTCTTCACTTTTCGCAGCTTCTTTTTCTTTTAAGTTGCCCGTGCTCTGAAGCCCGTTGTACCATGTAAATAATTTACGCATGTTACTGGTGTAAACTCTTTCTTTATCGTACTCAGGTAAAACTGATTCAAAATAAGCGGCTACAGCTTTGTCGTCTGCTTTAGCATCAATAGAAGGGCCGCCTTTTTCTTTATCAAAAATAGATTTCATGATCTCAGAAACCGGTTTGTCTTCTCCTGTTGTAAACATACTGATGTCTTCCAATGAGCTTACTTTAGCGGTTGAGCTGATAGACGTCCGTTTTTTATCTGTTAAGCTTTCTACTATAATTCCATTTTTAGACTGAGCAACCACTTTATATAATCCCGGTTGGCCGCTAATAGCAATAATTCCTGTTAAATCGATCATGTGTGTCTTTTAAAAATTTGAGTTAACAAAAATAATGTTTTTTTGATATTTTTCGCTATTAAAGTTGAAATTGTTCTATAGAGTGTGGTTTTTAGCCCGAACCTTTCGTTTTTGATGCTTAACTATTTTAAGAATACTATACCATACCGCTAAGCCGATGATCCACAAAGGCCAAAGTTGAACCATCACAATCAGGAACCATAAAAAACCGGTGCCTCCGTTTGAAAGCGCCTCGCCCATTTTACCGCCGAAATTAAAACCGGATTCCGGTTTCTCTTGATAATAAGTTATCATTAACGTACTGTAACCCACTTGGCTGCTCAAATAGCGCAAACGGCCTTCGGTAGATTCTATATCCTCACGGATGCTTGATATTTCCGCTTCAATTTTCAAGATGTCTTCCATACTCGCAGCCTTTTTAAGCAATTCTTGATATTTCTCCTCCAATTGTTTTTTATTTTTTAAGCGGGCTTCCACATCAACAAATTCGGCAGTTACATCATCAATATCAATTTTCTTGGAATCAAACTCTCCTACCTCCCGGCCTATTTTGCTAATAAGCGTATCAAAATAAATACAGGGTATACGGATTGTTAAAACCTCGGTAGGATTGGTCCTGTAGCTTTCTATTTTTTCGTTGGAGATATACCCTTTATAAATATTAACCCTTTTTTCAATAAAGGCTTTGGTAGAGGAAATGCTTTTGGTTTCAAAACTGATCTCTCCTTTTTTAATGAGTTTTCGCTCGGTGGTTTCGTCAATGGTTTTACCGGGTTCTTTCTTTAAAGCCCCGGTGTTCGCCGTTTCATTACTCACGTTAAACTCCAACGCACTGCCTCCACTGCTTTCTTTCATATCGGGTGCTTTGGAGTTACTGCAGGCTGATAAACTTATGATTGCGGCTGTCAATACTATTGTTCTGATAGATGTCATATTGATTTATAGTTAAGATTAATTTCTTTTTAAGATGAAAGTAAGCCGGTATTCCACATTATTTTAAAAACACACCGTATTATCTCTTTATACCGGTTTTTAAAAAAGGTAAATCTTACGTCAATCAAGCATTAACAACCCGCTTGTTTTAATTTTGTTACTTCTACTTAATAAAAAGAAACTGAAATCAAAACTCAAAACAAATTATTTTTCATTTTTTTTTATGATGTCTTGAAAGCCTTATCAATAAAGAGATTAAAGGTTTACAAACCTGTAATGACATTTTTTAATTGTGGAAAACAACAGCCTAATGTTAATTTCATTTTGTTAGAAAACACTCATTTTTTTCCAGCTTTGTAAAACCAATTACTAAAATAATTCTCCAAAGTTTTTTTTAACGTAAGAGATCTAAATATATAATAACTATGATAGAACCAATATTAGCAGAAAACAAAGATCGCTTTGTGATTTTCCCGATAAAGCATAACGACATTTGGGAATATTATAAAAAATCTGAAGCCAGTTTCCGGACTGCCGAAGAAATTGACTTATCCAATGATATGAATGATTGGAATAATAAGTTGAATGATAACGAGCGTCATTTTGTGAAACACGTTTTAGCATTTTTTGCTGCCAGTGATGGGATTGTAAACGAAAATTTAGCGATCAACTTTTTAAACGAAGTACAATATCCGGAGGCCCGTTTTTTTTACGGCTTCCAGGTAATGATGGAAAATATCCACTCCGAAACTTACTCTCTATTAATAGATACCTATATCAAAGATCCTGTTGAAAAGGATAAATTATTACACGCGGTAGAAACAGTGCCCTGCGTTGGTAAAAAAGCAGACTGGGCCTTAACATGGATCAACAACGGTACATTTGCCGAGCGTTTAATCGCATTTGCGGCCGTTGAAGGGATTTTCTTTTCAGGCTCGTTCTGCTCAATTTTCTGGTTAAAAAAACGCGGCTTAATGCCGGGCTTAAGCTTCAGTAACGAATTAATTTCGCGTGATGAAGGCTTGCATTGCGATTTTGCCTGTATGTTATATGCAGACCATATCCAAGAAAAATTATCAAAAGAAAGGGTAACGCAAATCATTACTGATGCCGTTACTATTGAAAAAGAATTTGTGTCGGACGCTATTCCTGTTCGTTTAATAGGAATGAATGCTGACCTTATGTGCCAATACATTGAATTTTGTGCTGATCGTTTATTGCTGGCTTTAGGCTGTGATAAATTTTACAATGCAGTAAATCCTTTCGATTTTATGGAAATGATTTCCTTGCAGGGCAAAACTAATTTCTTCGAAAAACGTGTTGCTGAATACCAAAAATCGGGTGTGATGAACAACAAAGAAGAAAATAATGTGTTTAACTTAGACGAAGACTTTTAGAACCAAGTTTTTCGTCGGTTAAAATTCCGGATTCGTATCTCGCTGAAAATCATTTAACAAGGTGTAAATCTTGTACGGGAATGCTAGCCTCTAAAAGATACGTATCGAAACTGTTAAATTTTAAAGATGCCCCTGCAAGGGCTGATTTAAAAAGAAAAAATTAATTAACCGCTACTTTGTTGAAAACGAAAGGGCGGCAAATAAAAAAAAGAAAATTATAGTTATAACTTGTTGTAACAAAACCGATACTCAAAAACTAATAAAAACCCTTAAACCCACTTGGCAATGTTTGTAATAAAAAGAGATGGCACTCAAGAGACTGTGAAATTCGATAAGATCACAGCGCGCGTTCAAAAACTCAGCTACGGCTTAGATCCAAGCTTTGTGGACCCGATACAAGTAGCGAAAAAAGTAATTGACGGCGTGTACGATGGCGTAAGCACGGTTGATCTTGATAATTTAGCTGCTGAAACGGCAGCCTCTTTAACGACCAAGCACCCTGATTACGCGCAATTGGCATCGCGCATCGCAGTAAGCAACTTACACAAAAACACTATTAAATCATTTTCGAAAACAATTGAGATATTATATAATTATGTAGATCCAAAAACAAATCAAAGGGCTTCGTTAATTGCCGACGACGTTTTTGAAATTGTAACGAAGAATGCACAGTTATTAGATTCATCTATTATATATGACAGGGATTTTGGGTATGATTATTTTGGGTTTAAAACATTAGAGCGTTCTTACTTATTAAGAACTTACGGTAAAGTAACAGAGCGCCCTCAGCACATGTTAATGCGCGTGTCTATCGGTATCCATAAAGAAGATATTACCGCTGCCATTGAAACGTATAATTTAATGAGCGAGCGTTGGTTTACACATGCTACGCCAACGTTGTTTAATGCCGGTACGCCAAAGCCGCAAATGAGCTCTTGTTTTTTATTACAAGCTAAAGATGACAGTATTGACGGGATTTATGATACGTTAAAACAATGTGCCCGCATTTCACAAAGTGCAGGAGGTATTGGTTTAGCAATACATAAAGTGCGTGCAACCGGTTCTTATATTAAAGGAACCAACGGTACCAGTAACGGTATTTTACCAATGCTTAAAGTGTTTAACGAAACAGCACGTTACGTTGACCAAGGCGGTGGAAAACGGAAGGGTTCCATTGCTATTTATTTAGAGCCTTGGCATGCGGATATTTATGAGTTTTTAGACATTCGTAAAAACCACGGGAAAGAAGAAATGCGTGCCCGTGATTTATTTACGGCTTTATGGATTCCTGATTTGTTTATGAAACGTGTGGAAGCAGAAGGCGATTGGAGCTTAATGTGCCCTAACGAATCACCGGGCCTGTATACTTGCCACGGTGCAGAATTTGAAGCGTTATATACAAAATATGAAGCAGAAGGCAAATTTCGTAAAGTGGTTAAAGCACGTGAATTATGGGCTGCCATTATCGATTCACAAATTGAAACCGGCAACCCTTACATGTTATTTAAAGATGCCTGTAACTTAAAATCAAACCAAACCCATTTAGGTACTATTCAATCTTCTAACTTATGTACGGAAATTGTTGAATATACAAGCCCTGACGAAGTAGCGGTGTGTAATTTAGCATCGATTGCCTTACCTCGTTTTGTGGACGAAAAAACAGGAACGTTTGACCACCAGCGTTTATTTGATGTAACCTATATCATCACTAAAAATTTAAATAAAGTAATTGACCGTAACTACTACCCGATTCCGGAAGCGCGTAACTCAAACATGCGTCACCGCCCTATCGGCTTAGGCGTACAAGGTTTGGCGGATGCGTTTATTTTAATGCGTTACCCGTTTGAAAGCGAAGAAGCGAAAAAATTAAATTCTGAAATTTTTGAAACGATCTATTACGCTGCAATGACAGCTTCTAAAGATTTGGCTATTAAAGACGGAGCATACGAATCGTACCCGGGTTCCCCGTTATCAAAAGGCATTATGCAGTTTGATATGTGGAACGTAACACCAAGCCCGCGTTGGGAATGGGATATTTTAAAAGAAGAAGTAGCAAAATACGGTGTGCGTAATTCTTTATTGGTAGCGCCAATGCCAACAGCCTCTACTTCACAAATATTAGGAAATAACGAATGCTTTGAACCGTATACGTCTAACATTTACAGCCGCCGTGTATTATCGGGTGAGTTTGCGGTAGTAAACAAACACTTGTTACGCGACTTAGTAAAATTAGGTATGTGGAACGATGCGTTGAAAAATAAAATTATCGGTGCAAACGGGTCCGTACAAAGCATTCCTGAAATTCCACAAAACATCAAAGACATTTACAAAACCGTTTGGGAAATTAAACAACGTACCATTATTGATATGGCTGCTGACCGTGGCGCATTTATTTGCCAGTCACAATCCTTGAACTTATTTATACAGGATGCGAACTTTGCTAAATTATCTTCGGCACATTTCTACGCCTGGAAAAAAGGATTAAAAACAGGCATGTACTATTTACGTACCAAAGCTGCTGCCGATGCTATTAAATTTACGGTAGATCAGGCTGCATTATCCGTACCGGTATTAGGTAACGAAGATGCTTTATTAGTAGAACGCGGACAAACACAGTTACTAACGTTTGATGAGCAACAAGCTCAATTAAGCTGTAGCTTAGATAACCCGGAAGATTGCGAAGCTTGTGGATCCTAAGCTAACATAATTGTCTCTTCGAGTAATTCGACCTAAGGAGAATTGTATCGAGAAGCGACACTAAAGAAAATAAAGTTTAACCCTAAGAAAAGGCCTTTCAGATATTTTTGAGAGGCTTTTTTTACACCTATAAATAGTGAATTGATTAGGTATTATACACAAGTAAATACTTTATGATTTATTTCTTCATAAATACTATATTTATAAAATTATTATTATATACCCCATAATCTTATGCAATATTTTAAAGCAATAATTTCATTTTTTACATTGCTATTAATTTCTCAATCAATAAAAGCTCAAGTAATAGCTGATATTAAAGCAAGACCAAAAGCAATACAAACATTTAATTTCCGGAAGATTTCGGCTAACAGTGAATATGTCTATGAACTAGGCATTGAGGATAAAGGCGAAAAATCAGTTTATTATATTGAGAAATATAATGTAGGAACTTTGAATTTAGAATATCAGAAAGATCTGAAAATTTGTGAAGATGATAAATTAGCTCTTGTGCATCCCTTATTCTCACCCCCGGTTTGTTTTGAAAACAATAATCAGCTTATCATATTTTATAATTCATATAATGAGTCAGAGAAATCAGTGAAAATTAATGTAAAAATAATGAATCAAAATGGAGATGTTAATCCAAAGTTTATATCATTAATTAGCTCTAAAGACATTGAGATACAATTAGATGGTTTTTATTGGAATCTAATAAACTATACCAAACCAGCCATTAGTTATTCCCGTTCAGATGATAAAAAAAGTATTATTATAGAAATTGATTGTCCGAAGCTAAAAAAAATATATGTATACAAAGTTACAGACCTTATAGCAGGAAAAACAGAACATAAGGAATTCGACATAAAGCTATTAACTGAAACCGAAAAAATAGTAATTAATAAATGTTTCGCAACTAAAGATATTTTGTATTTTTCTTATACCAAAAAAACATCACAAAAAATGACTGATTTTGGATTTGCAGTATTTGATAATAAAGCAAATACATTTCAACTCAAAAATTTGGGGCTGACAGTGAATGAATTATTTTCTTTGGATTATATGAAAATCGGAGAAAATAAAATTTTTATTTCAGGTTTTTTAAGATACCCTATAAATGCAGCAAAAGCGTCGAATATAGAAAATCAAAAAGTTAAACCCTTTAATGTTCAGTTCAATATAACTGAGTTGGTCTTTGAAAACAAAAACGAATATGATTTTACACCAAACATAGCGAAGCAAATATCATCTGTGAAATCGCCTTACGGTTTTATTGAAAAAACTCATAGTGCCGATCAATATATTGAAAATGAAGGCTTATTAGAAAGCACAGATTATTACTATAGCATCACGCAATTATTATTTGGTAAAGAACCCACTTCTACTATATTAATACCACAAATTGGTGGTCCCGGAATGCCGGGTGGAGGTGTAACTACAATTTGTAGGGATATACTTATAACGCAATTTGATAAATCCGGCAAGTTGATAAATCAATACTTATTACCTCGTTATTCAGGTTTTAATACTGTTGCAGGATCGCGTAGTGGTGTTCTTTACGGATTTGCAAACAAACAAAGAAATTTTTGTTATGGGCTAAAAGGTAATGATCTTCATGTCATTTATTTAGACAATTCAAAAAATGAGTATGGTCCAGTGGAAACATATGATCCTGCAAATGTAGTTAAAGGTGGTGTAGGAAATAGTTCATTAATTGACATGAAGATTAAAAACAATAAAGTAGAAAAGGAAATTCTTGTTACAGAAAAAGATCGTAAAGTGTATTTTTATTCAAACCAAAATATGATGGCAGGCAATGATATTCTATTAGATGTAGAAGATGGGAAAAAAAATTCTCAACTTGGAAAAATTTTAATAAATTAAAAAAAACAACCATGTGCAAAGCTTCGGTATACTCCTATCATTTTAGTTTGTTTATAGTATTATAAGGTCTTTTAGTTGTATATCCCCAGCATTTTAAAATAATTTAGTAAGCACCCGCTCCACTGCATTTGCAATGCTGCGGTTATTGAGTTAATAATCAATTTGTATACAACACTTGAATTCTTTATCTGTAAACATAATTTATCACATCTAAAATAAAAAGATAGTTTATATTTACACTATGACGAAACTCCACAAAAAACTTAAAGATATCCGGGAAAAGAAACAACAATGCAAGTTCTTTCTTAAAATGGATAAGGAAGAATATACTTTACATGGTTATATTTTAGACATAAATGAGGATTTTATTTACATCCATAACGTGATAGACTTTACTGTAGACGGCTACCGTATTTTTAAATTAGAAAATCTTAAAAAGGTCCGGTATAATAAATTTGATAAAACCTGCACTAAAATATATGAAGCAGAAGGTTTGACAGAGTTAATTTATACTTACGAAAAAATAAATCTTGAGAGTTACCAAAGTATATTTAAATCTATTCAAAAAATCTATACTTATTGTATTATCGAAAGCATGTATAGAGACGAGCTTGCTTTTAACATCGGTGAAATTACTAAAGCAGGTAAAAGGAACGTAAGCCAGTTACACTTCGACGGAACAGGTAAATTAGATGAATACGTTACTGAAATTCCATACAGCGATATTATGATTGTTGGGTTTGACAGCCATTACCTCAATGTGTTTCAAAAATATTTAAAATAGTATGCGTAAAACCTTCGGTATACTTCTTATCGTTTTAGGTTGGTTTATAGCTTTTTGTGGCTTTTTGGCAGTTATTCCTAATATTATAAAAACAGTTAATGAAGGAACAGAAATAATAAACAAAGTGTCTTTTCTTACAGGAACGTTTATTGGGGCAGCCTTGATTGCTTTTTTAGCCTTTTTAAGCATCCGAACAGGTATTAGGTTAACCAAAAAGAAAAAAACGGATAATGTTATCGATAAAATTGAGTCTATAAAGTAAACTCGCCGCTGCAAGAGCAGAACCCGGGCTTTCTGTTAAAGTTCGCCGTTTTCCTTGCCCGGTAATGCTACACTTCGCAGCAGACACCGTCTGTTATATTGCGTTACTTTACTCTTATATTTTATAGAGAGTTTATAATATGATAAACAAAGAGAGTGTATTAGTAGTACCTGATGAAATGGTAATGAATAAAATCTACATGATTCGGAACCAAAAAGTAATGTTAGACAGGGACTTGGCGGAATTGTACCAAGTAGATACCAAAAGATTAAATGAACAGGTTAAACGGAATAGTAAGCGCTTCCCTGATGATTTTATGTTTCAATTAACTCAATTAGAGTTTGACAACTTGAAGTCGCAAAATGCGACTTCAAGTTGGGGAGGTATTAGGAAGTTGCCGTTAGTATTCACTGAACAAGGCGTAGCAATGCTTTCAGGTATTTTGAGCAGTGACAGGGCAATTGCAGTTAACATTCAAATTATGAGGATCTTCACAAAAGTTCGTCAAATGCTTACCGATACTACCGAGCTCCGCTTAGACATTGAAAAGATAAAAAAGAAGCTCGATAATCAAGATAAGAACATGGAAATAGTATTTCGTTACCTGGATGAATTAATGGAGAAGAAAGAAAATCCTGAGTCAAGAACAAAGATTGGATATAAATAATAAGGATGTCCCCACTCCAATACATTTATATTGCTGCAGCCATGGCCATTAAATAAAATGCTACAATCCATAGCAATACCTATTCTTAAAATCCTTTATTTTGATTTATATTTTATAGAGAGCTTAATTTATGGTAAAGAAAGAAAATTTAATAATAGTGCCCGATGAGATCTTAATGAACAAGATTTACATGATTCGAAATCAAAAAGTAATTCTGGACAGAGATCTTGCAGGGTTGTATGGAGTTAAAAGTATCAGGCTGAGAGAACAGGTTAAGCGTAACTTTACAAAATTTCCATCACATTTTATGTTTCAACTTCATGATATTGAGGTTGAAATTTTGGTATCGCAAAATGCGATACCCACGAAATCCCATTTAGGAGGTACATTACCCTATGTATTCACAGAGCATGGAGTTCTGATGCTTGCTAATGTGCTCAAAAGCGAGCAGGCAATACAGGTTAGTATTAGAGTTATCGAATTGTTTGTTAAACTAAGAGAAACAATATTATCTAATTCTGAATTAAGGTATGAAGTCGAAAAAATAAAAAAGAAGCTCGATAATCAAGATAAGAACATGGAAATAGTATTCAGGTATTTAGATGAATTGATAGAGAAAAAACAAGACCCTAAACCGCGACAAGCAATCGGATATAGATTACCGAAAAAGAAATAAACTTAATATCTTGCAGTAGTAATACTCTGTGCTTATGCCGCTTACTGTGGCAGCTAATAATAAATCTGTAATATATGTTTTCATGTAAAAATTGTATGATTTATTTATAAAAACAACTTATTAAAAATAGAATAATAAATGTAATCCCGTTTATAATTAACACCATTTTTTGGTAAAATGCTTAATGTAATGTTTACTTAAAAATTTGTTTACAAATGCGCGCTTAAAAATACCGGAAGCCGAATAACAAAGCCTCACAGCATCCGTAATTAAATAAATAACTTTATATTTATAACTTATTTTAACACCTTTAAAAATGAACGACGCCATACGTAAATTGGAACCCAATGCTATATGGAATAATTTTGCCGACCTGAATGCGGTACCGCGCCCTTCTAAAAAAGAAGAAAAAGTAATTCAATTCATTAAAGCGTTCGGCGAAAAATTAAACCTGCCGACCCTAGTTGACCACGCCGGAAATGTGATCATTAAGAAACCCGCTACCAAAGGCATGGAAGATAAAGTAACTGTTGCCTTACAAAGCCATTTAGATATGGTGCATCAAAAAAATGCTTCCACTCCATTTGATTTTAATACACAAGGTATAGAAATGCTTATTGACGGTGATTGGGTAAAAGCCAATGGCACAACCCTTGGCGCGGATAACGGTATAGGGGTTGCCTCCATTATGGCTTTGCTCCAATCAACAGATATTCCTCATCCTGCATTGGAAGCACTGTTTACTATTGATGAAGAAACCGGTATGACAGGCGCAATAGAGCTTAAAGGCGGTTTATTGGATGCTAAGATCCTTTTGAATCTAGATACCGAAGATGACCATGAATTAACCATTGGGTGTGCCGGCGGCGTGGATGTAACAGCGGTTGGAACCTATACTCAAGAAGCTCCCGAAAATACTTCCGCTCTTAAAATAACCATAAAAGGCTTAACAGGCGGGCATTCGGGGATGGACATACACAAAGGCAGAGGAAATGCCAATAAGCTGATGAACCGCTTACTTATGACCTTACATAAAGAATTCGCCGTTGAAATTTCAAGTATTGACGGAGGCAGTTTAAGAAATGCCATACCGCGAGAATCTGTTTCTGAAATAGTTATAGCAACGGATAAAGAACATGCTATACAAGAAAAAATAAAATCATTTGAGGCTGTTATTAAATTAGAATACCAAACTACGGATCCAAACTTATCAGTAACTATTGAAACTGCCGGCAAGCCGGAAAGTATTTTAAATAAAGATTTTCAAAATAAATTACTTAGGGCAATGTATGCCTGCCCTAACGGCATTTACCGAATGAGCCCCGATATACAAGATTTGGTGCAAACATCAAATAATATGGCAAGGGTTATTATAAAAAATGGTTCTTACCAAATACAATGCTTAACACGAAGCTCTGTTGATTCTGAAAAAACAGACCTGAAAGATGCTATTACTGCCACATTTGAATTAACGGGCGCAATGGTGACAACCGCCGGTGCTTACCCGGGCTGGGCACCTAACCCTTCTTCCGCCATTGTTAAACTCATGAGCGAATTATATATAGAGCGTTACAAAGAACCGGCAAAAGTAAGTGCTTGCCATGCCGGGTTAGAATGTGGCATTTTAGGCACCAACTATCCTGCAATTCAAATGATCTCCTTCGGCCCAACCATTACAGGAGCACACTCGCCCGATGAAAAAGTCCGGATAAGCTCTGTACTTAAATACTGGGGGTTTTTATTGGAAACACTCCAAAAAATCCCTTCTGTAATTTAATTCTGTAAAATACAGAACCTTCCTAATTATGGGGAAAATATGTGGAATTTTTGCCCGCATTTCTCATTTTTTAATTAAAATAGTTACTTATATATTCATGTATTTGCCGGCACTTGCTTTGAAATAGTGCTGAACAAAACATATAAATATGAAAAAAACAATTTTACCAATTTTGGCCGTTACAGCTATCATGGCTTCATGTGGACCAAGCGCTGATGAAACAGCAAAAAAAGAACAACATATGAAAGACTCGATCGATTATGTTGAAAAAGAAACCAAAAGCCGTTTAGATGACAGGTTAAAAGCTGTGCAAGACTCATTAACGGAGGCTACCAAAATGGCAAACGACCAAATGGAAAAGCAAGTAGACGCCGCTAAAGATAATTTAGGAAAAACTGCGGACGCAAACAAAAAAGAGCTTGAAAGACAGAAAAAAGAAAATGATAGGATTAAGAAAGAAAATGAGAAGATGAAAAATGATAATGACAAAAAAAATAATGAAGTAAAACCCGGCCAGGGCCGTGGATAATTAACAATTTAAATATAAAACCTATGAAAAAACACAATTCTATTTTATTCAGCTTATTTATTGCAGGCTCTTTACTAATTACATCTTGTAAAAAGGATGACGTAACTAATCCTGTAGTGACATTAACAGGTAGCGACATGACAGTATCTTTACAAGGCACATTTAATGATCCGGGTGCTACGGCTAATGATAATAAAGACGGTAAATTATCACCGGCAGTTTCGGGCAACGTGAACACAAACTTAAAAGGAGTTTATGACTTAACTTATACTGCAACTGATGCAGCCGGTAATTCTGGAAGCGCCGTAAGAAGAGTAACTGTTGTAAACGATGCTGACGGAATAAACGGCTCTTATAATGTTGCGGGTACACAAACGAGTGGAGGTGCCGGCACTTATAGCTATACCCAAACAATTACTGCTTCAAGCACTCAAAATAACCGCATTATTTTTGGTAAGTTTGGTGATTATGTAGGTAATTCAAGTGTTTACGCTGACATTGTAGGCTCAAACGTTACAATGCCAAGCCAAACAGCTATACAGGTAGGTAATCCACCGGCCAATAGAACGTTCTCCGGCACTGGAAGTAAAGGTTCAAATTCAATCACACTTAATTATACTGAAACTACTACCGGTGGAGGTGGAGGTTTTACGGAAATTATGACCAAACAATAAATAAAAACCGAATCATAAAAAAGGAACAGATATCTCTGTTCCTTTTTTTATGCTTACACTTTTCTAAATTAAAATTACAAATTACATCTTCTTTAAAAATTCAGTTTTCAGTACAATACTGCTCCCGTTAATACGGCAATCCACCTCCGCTGTATCATCCGTTAATTTTATTTTCTTTACAACGGTTCCTCTTTTTAAAACTAAGGATGAGCTTTTTACTTTCAGATCTTTTATAAGTGTTACCGTGTCGCCATCTGCTAACAGAGAGCCGTTACTGTCTTTTGTTTCCATAATTTTAATTTATTTAAACTTTTACTTTAACTATTGATAGAACTGTATACAATTTATTGTTAGAAAACAATGCTTTCCAGTTGGCTGCAAATGCGCTCTATCAGCAACATAACAATACGTTTTGATATTTCTTTTTTATCTAAATAATAAAACGCTAATTCCTCATCCGTAAACTGACCAATAACAGAGCCTGATAGGAGCTGTTTGAGTTGCAAATTATTTTTAAGGGTATGATTTATATGCTCTATTTTTTTAGAGTCTGTCATATTTTTAACTTCAAACTTATGTTCAGATAAATAATTATTGAATAATGAAATAATGAGGTCATTCTGAAGCTTTAAAACAGGCCTTAATGTAGCGCCCTGAAACACTTCCGACTCAGTTGCCTTTGCATTATCAATTTCTATAGTGGGTCTTATTTTTTTTAATAATTCTGATCTGTTTTTCATTTGGCTAAAGTATTCAAAATACCTGTAATAATACCCGGTATTTTATTAGCTCCTTTAATATTCCTAATTTTATAAAATGGTTTTTAAACTTTTAAAACAAAAAAAATATCCGTCCGACACTGTGTTTGATGAAATCTATCCCAAATTACACCGCGAACATTCAGCGCGTCATTTTACACCTGTAAATATTGCCGTTAAAGCCGCAAGGCTACTGGCCGATAAGCATACAGATAAAATACTTGATATAGGATCAGGGATCGGAAAGTTTTGTTGCATCGGTTCTTCGGTTTCCGATGCACAGTTTTATGGTGTTGAAAAACGCAAAGCGTTGACCAATCTCGCCAATAAAATTAAAAGAAATTATAAATTAAAAAATGTACATTTTATTAATAATGATTTTACGGCTTTAGATTTTAAAACATTCAACGGCATCTATTTTTTCAACTCTTTTCATGAATACCTTGATTCTACATGTGTACTGGATGAAACTTCAAAAGTATCGTTAACTGAACATACACAGTATCACCTCGATTTAAAAATGAAATTAAATGAATGCCAAAAAGGCACGCGGCTCGTAACGTATTATACATTTAAAAATAAAATCCCTTCGTCCTTTCAATTTATTGATGCCAATGAAACCGGCTTACTAAAATTTTATATTAAGAAGTAGTTTAGTCATAATTTTACATTAGGCTTAATTACATGAAAATTGTATTTTTACGAAACAATGAAAGTCCTTCTCACAACCCTTAACGCCAAATATATTCATACCAATTTAGCCATTCGCCTTTTGTATGAATTGAATTGCAATTATGAGGGCCTGCATTGGAAAGAGTTTGTTATAAAAGAAGATAAAGATGATGTAGCCCGTCAATGCGCGGAATATGATGTGGTTGCTTTCAGCTGCTATATTTGGAATATTACACAAACCCTGGATGTGGCTCAACGGATTAAAGCAATTAATCCTTTAACAAAAATAATGCTTGGGGGCCCTGAAGTAAGCTATGAATGGGAACCTGTGATTGCATTACCTTATATTGATTATATTATTGAAGGAGAAGGCGAAACTCCTTTTAAAGAGTTTCTTGAATTTTATCCGGATGAAGCGAAAGTTTCTAATTTAATTTATAAAACAGAAACGGGTATCAAACAAAACAAACATGCGCCCATGTTTGATCTCAAAAATTTTCAAGACAGCATGCCCTATCGTTTTGATGACCCGGCAAAACTGGCAGATAAAGTATTATACATTGAAACATCGCGCGGCTGCCCTTACAAATGCGAGTTTTGCCTGGCAAGCCTTGACAATAAAGTACGCTACCTGCCAAACGATTCTATAAAGGCAACTTTGCTGTATATGATGCAGCACGGGCGTGTGATAAAATTCCTTGATAGAACTTTTAATATTAAAAAAGATTTTACGATCGATATTTTTAAATTCATTCTTGAACACCACCATCCCGAAAATGTGTTCCAGTTTGAAATTACAGCTGATATTTTACACCCCGATATTATTCAGTTTATTCATGATAACGTTCCCAAAGGCTTGTTCCGCTTCGAGATAGGAATACAAACCGTAAATCAAAAAGCAAATTTAGAGGTAAACAGGAAACAAAATTTCGACAAAACAAAAGGCATTATTCAGCAGCTCGATTATAAAGTGGAAATGCACCTCGACTTGATCGTTGGCTTAGCCCTTGATCATTGGGAGGATATTAAGTACAGCATTGAAGAAGTATTTAAATTATTTGCTCCTGAAATGCAATTAGGCTTCTTAAAATTTTTAAAAGGCACGCCTATGCGCAATAAAATTGACCGGCACGGCTTTGTTTATGACCCGCTTCCTCCTTACCAGATCATTGAAAGTAATTACCTGACTAAAAATCAGCTCGCACAAATCGTACAATTGGAGCACGCGCTTGAAATATATTGGAACGGAAAAAAATGTATTAATTCATTAAAATATGTTACTGCGAATTATAACATATTCGATTTTTTATTAGGGCTCGGAATTTATTTTGGCACCGTAAAAGAGTATCATAAATACTCATTAAACGATATTTTTGAGATTATTACCAATTATACCAATGAGCATTACGGCGACGACGCTGTGTTAAAAGAATTAATAGCAATTGATTATTACCTGCATTTTAAAGTGAAACCAAAAACACTGTTCTTAGATGAAGTGGCGCAATCTGAAAAAAGTAACCTGATTAAAAAATTGCGTTTAAATCATCATAAATACAGGTATATCATATTGCCTCTTAATTTTAATTATGGGGCTTTTGAGAAAAAAGGGTTGATCGATCGCCAAAAAGATAATTTAATTATCCGATATAATGGAACCACAAAAGCGGAAATCGTATTTGCTGAAACCCTATAAATCTAAGGTAAATGTTTTCTCTGAAAGATTTTCAGCAGTATTACTTGTAGTATCAATAAAAAACTTTTTAATTTTTCCTGCTATTACTTCAATTTCACTGTAATTACTTGGCTTTACAATGTAGCCGTTGCAGCCAAGCTTATAGCTTTCCAAAATATCTGATTTAGTATCGCTGGTGCTGTAAATAATAATAGGAATTTGCTTAAGGCCGTTATTACTTTTAATTATTTTAAGTACATCTTTCCCGTTTTTTTGGGGCATATTAAGATCCAAAATAATTAAAGCAGGCAAAATTAAATTATGGCTTATAATGTCTTTAAGCAAAACAATTAATTCAACACCATTATTAACCCGTTTAGTTGCTCCTATTAATCCAACAGCTTTAAAGGCCGCGATCATAAACAAAGTATCATCCTCATCGTCATCTGCCATGAGTATATATGGTTCATTTTGATTATAATTTACTGAAATCATGATTTATAGTTTTAAATAAAACTAAAAAAGTGCTACTAAAAACTAGAAAATTTTCCGTAGAAAAAATTCCACCAATTAATTAACACTTTCAACTTAAGAATGTTCTTTTTTGTGAATATCTTCTACTTTTTCTATAAATTTTGTCACCTTAGTGTCTGATGTCGGCCCGTAAGAATTTACGATCACACCTTTTTCACCGGTATTAGTTTCTATGGCATATAAAATAGAACTGTCACCCGGATCAGATTCTCCTTCAAAACGGTAAAAAGAACTGATTTTTACCTCTTCAGGCTTATATTCATGTTTAAGATCATCTAAAATAGTATCTTCTTTAGTAGCCGTAAAGCTGTGAGAATATCCTCTTTCTCTTAATACATTCATACATTCAACTAATGTATCCATTTCTTCTTTTCCCTGGAGTGTATCATTTTCCATAATCATATATTTTACGGTTCATAAAGTATTAATCTATTTTAATGCCGGCAGATATTTAAAAAATAAAAAAATAGTTTTCCGGATATTAAATTCATAAGACCCTTGCTAATACTATGCGTGCATAATATTCACAAATTAAGGTTAATAAGATCCTCCTATATAAAGCGAACTTTATAAAATTATTAACGTACAAAAAAGAAACTAAAACAAACCTCACCCGGAACCCTTGCCAATTAAGCCGGGGCTGGTAAAGACAGAACTTAAAAGTACCTCAGCATTACTAAACATTTAAAAAAATTGAAATGAAAAACATACACTCATTAAACCTCACTTCCTATGAAAACAACTGCCTACACTCTAACATTGTTGGCTCTTACCATTCAGGTAATGGTAAACGGCCAAACACAAGACAACCAAACTCTTAAAATCAGAATTGATATTGCCGGCGCAAGATCTTCAGCAGCGGAGGACTTAAAAACAACCGCCTCTTCAATGACTGATCAAACTATGGAAAACATTCTTAAAGAAGCGGATGATTTGAAAAACGCGGAACAAAAATTAAAAGCAGAAGTAACCTCAATTCAACAAAAATTTATTTTCAAACAAATTGAAATTTCTCAACTAAAAGCGAAGCTGACCTACGAGAAATTTGAATTGAACAAAACTACTATAAAGGATTTATTGAAAAACCCTGAATATAAACCAATCGTTATTCAAAAAACAGAAGCATTAACTACCGAAGCTGAAGATGCCTTGAAAATGGCAAAAGAGATGCGAGAAGAAGCAAATGCGCAATTCACACCCGAAGCACGCTTAGCCGAAATGAGCAACGCGGAAGAAAAAGAGTTCTTGGCGTTAACTAAACAACAGGAAGCCGTGACGTTATTAAATCGCAACATACCTTTGTTATTACCTGAAAACACTATTGAATTCAGGAATGCTTCCATCATTACCCACAAAAAAACTACAATTACATATATGGCTTATACAATCAACGCCGAATTAATCGAGCTTTTAAGCCAAACTGCCGATCTTAAAAAAACAATGATAGAATTAAGAGAAGCTGCCGTTACTGCCAAAGAAAACGAAAAAACAGCTTTGCTCAGTGAAGCTGCTGTTATGGAAAAACAATATGTTAGCAAACAAATAGATATTTCCCTGACCACGTATAAAACAACATCCGAAACTTTTTACGCCAATAAAGACCTTATTGAAACCCTTATAAAAGCTATTGATAACGAAGCGCTAACTCAACAAGCCCAACAAATAACCGGAGAGGCAGACTATATGTTTCGTTTGGCAAAAGAAATGAGAGAGGAAGCAAACGCACAATTTACGGAAACAGCAAAGCTTGGAGAAATGAGCAATGCAGAGGAGAAAGAGGAAATTGCCTTAAATAGACAACAAGAAACATTTACAGCTTTAAAAAAAGTAAGTAAAGAAATTCAACTTGCCTCTAATTAACAGTAATAATAACTCATAAAAAAAGGCTCCTTAACGGAGCCTTTATTTTTGTGAATGACTTAACTTTACTTCGACCTAGTATCAGTAAATCAGAAGAGAAGCTCTTTCGTTTTGCAGGTTATGAATACAAAATAAGATATCATTCGTTATTTTATCATTTATAATAACATGCCATGCTTTAAATGCATTTTAATACGGTTATTGTAGAAATACTTCTATAATTTAAGTTAAGCTTTAAATGATGTAGAATAATGTGCCGTAATGGCACCTATATTTGTATATACCAAGAAACTAAAGCAATGATAGATTTTGCACATACTATAGGGCAGCGTAAAAAAGCGTTGGAAAAATTATTACATACTATTATAAAATATGAAGAAGAAATCGTTAAAGCTTTATACGATGATTTTAAAAAGCCCGGTTTTGAATCTGTTATTACAGAAACAGCTTATGTGATAAGTGATCTGAAAGAAACAATCTCTAAAATACATTCGCTTACAAAACCAAAAAAAGTACGGGCGGCTTTATTAAATTTTCCGTCGAGCGATTATATTTACAGCGAACCCTATGGTAAGGTATTAATTATTGCGCCGTGGAATTATCCGTTTCAACTAGCTATCTGCCCTTTGGTAGCTGCGGTATCTGCGGGAAACACCGTGGTATTAAAGCCTTCGGAATTAACGCCGCATACCTCAGCTACTCTTTCTAAAATAATAACTGAATCATTTAGTAAAAACCATGTTACTGTAGAAGAAGGCGGTGTAGAAAAATCGACAGAATTATTAAGCAGCCGGTGGGATTATATATTTTTTACCGGCAGCGTGCCTGTAGGAAAAACAGTAGCTAAAGCAGCAGCAGAATACTTAACGCCCGTAACATTAGAGCTTGGCGGTAAAAGCCCTTGTATTGTTGAACAAAGCGCTGATATGGCTTTAGCAGCCAAACGCATTGTATGGGGTAAGTTTATTAATGCCGGGCAAACCTGCATTGCACCTGATTATATTTTAGTGCATGCAAGTGCAAAACAACTTTTAATAGAACAGCTTAAAGCAGAAATTACAAAAGCTTACGGAACTGATATTTCAACATCTCCCGATTTTGCAAGAATTATTAATGCAAAAAACTGGGAACGGTTGGTAAATTACATAGAACCCGGAAAAGTAATTTTTGGTGGCATACATCATAAAGACAATCTGTATATAGCGCCTACCCTTATTGATGAGCCTGATCTTAAAAGTGAGCTCATGCAAAATGAGATCTTCGGGCCGATACTTCCTATCATTTCTTATCAAAACGAACAGGAAATACATACGATCATAAACAGTTACGAAAAACCCTTGTCGCTATATGTATTTACTAAAAGTGATCGTTTTTCAGATTTTATTTTGGAAAATTTTTCTTTTGGCGGCGGTTGCATAAACGATACGGTTATTCATATAGCTAACCGTAATTTACCTTTCGGTGGTGTGGGGCACAGCGGAATGGGTGCCTATCACGGGCAAAGCAGCTTTGATACATTCTCCCACAAAAAAGCAATTACCAAAAGAGGAACGTGGTTAGACGTTCCTCTGAGGTATGCCCCTTACAAGGATAAATTAAAGACCCTTAAAAAAATATTTAAGTGGATCTAAATTAGATTATTACTCTTTTACAAAACGTTTGACTATAGTTTGGTTTGATCGGTTAATGAAACGGCAGGTATACACACCTCTTGCCAAATCAGATACATCCACCTGAGTTTGGCCGGATGTTACAGAAATCATTTTTACATTTTTACCTAAGGCATCATACAACTCAATACTTGAAACTGTTTTAGCAAGGTCTTCCGTTAATGCAACCGTTAAACGATCGCTGGCCGGGTTAGGATACAGCTGAATGCTGCTTTCAGCCGTAGCTTCATTTAAACCTGTACAAATATTAACCGATGCAGTAATAGCTACTCCCGGAGATTGGCAATCGGCTTTTTGAAGCTGCCAGTTATAGAAATAATAATAGAAGCTGCTGCCCGCATCTGCCGCAGTAATATTTACCAGGCCTCCAATGTTATACGGATAGCCTGACCCGGTATTGTTACGGTACAGATCCACTAACGTTCCGCCTGTTCCCAATTGGTAATTAGTGCCCGGGCTTAAGTTAAAATTTAAAGCCACGGTTTGTGTACCCGCCGCAATATTAACCGTGATGGTTTGTAATATGGTACCCACTGAATTACGCAATTCAATAATCCTGTTACCCGCAGAGTTAGCAACTACCTTTACGGTTTTTAAAGTACAGGCTTGTGCCACATCAAAAATTAAATACCTGGTAGTGCTTCCGTTAAAATTTGATCCTCCGCCAAACACGGTATTTGTTGCAGGGCCTCCAAACACAGGACTTTGAGTAAATGTATTAACCGCATAGAAAGTGGTATTAGCCGTAAGCGCGGGTGTACTGAATGTGTTCCCTGTACCTAAAGCCGGCCCTGCGCCCGACGCATTAGTGTACCACATAACAACCCCGTTACCCGAAGCAGTTAGTGAGGCCGACGTATTGGCGCAAACCGTTACACCGCTACCTACAATAGCAGGTGAAGGGGAATTAATAGTAATGTAAGATGATTTAATAACCGAATCTTTTGAGCCTGCGGCACATCCTGTAGCTACTATTTTTACGGAATAGGTTCCGTTAGCGGTATATGTATGAGCAGGATTAGTAGAAGTACTTACTGCACCGTCACCAAAAGCCCATGTATACGTTTGGCCTGAAGAGGTTGTATTGCTGAAGTTAACCGCAGCCGGCAACATACAAATATTAACCCGGTCGGCAGTAAAATTAGCCCCAATAACGCCTGCTACAACCTGGCTGCCAACACCAACGGCATACCATGCATTAGTTGTTTGAACAACTTCGTTAGAGCAGGCGCCGTACAAATCCTTAGCGGCTTGTATGGTATAGTTACGCACATCCGCATAGTTTGTGCTTGGTGTCATATAAGTACTTAAAGCTCTGTAAGCAATAGCTTCAGCCTTAGCCATAGTAATACCTGTAATGTTGTAAGCGTTGCTGTTATCATTTGTTCCGCTTCCACCAACTGATAATAAATAAAACCAGTAAATACAGGGCCCGTCGTTTGTATGCGGTTCATCCATATTATCCCAGTATGTTCCATGGTAAGTATCGGGCTGTTGAATATTTTTAGGGTTCGACATATCACGAATGGCTGTACCTGTTGTGGAAATATCCTTCCCCATTAACCAATCGTGTTGTGCAGGCCTTGCAAACCATTCAACCGAGGTCCCGAAAATATCCGCAAAGGCTTCGTTTAACGCGTCTGCTTCACCGCCGTTAAGGTTTGCCGTATTTTGAACCACACCGTGAGTAATCTCATGTCCGCATACATCTAAAGCCGTCATGATTGAAAAACCCTGCGATGCGTTGCCGTCTCCGTAAGTCATACGTTGCCCGTCCCAAAAGGCATTTGCGTAATTGGTATCATAATGTACATAACTTAATAACTTAAACCCGTTATCATCCACACTGTTTCGGTTAAAGGTTTGCATATAAAAATCGTAGGTAGCCTCTGCTCCAAAATGCGCGTCGGTAGCAGCTTGGTTAGCAGTAGTAATTGTCCATGTATTTGTTATATTGGTAAAATCTGCATTAACGTAATTAGTAGAGTTACTTAAATTATACGTTTCAATCCCTGACCCTCTTCCTGATTCACGCAAACGGTAACTGCCCGCATAGCTGTCGGTGGTAATGGATTTAGTACCGCTGTATTTTGTATTGGCTGTTCCCGGCGCATCAATGGTACATATCAGGTTTTGTTCTTTAATGATAAGACCTGTAGAAGCATCTACATATACATTGGCACGGTACAACGGAAGTTCCGCATAAATATTAAATTTATATGCGTATTGAAATGTCACTGTTTGCAGTTTTGCATTGATAATCGGTAAAATAACTAATTCACCTACCGGCTTGTAAGTAAATGCCGGGTTATTAGTAGCCGCTTTCATGTGTTCTTCTTCCGCTTTATTTTCCCACTTATATTTTTTAGCCTTTACTTTTTGTAAAGCAAATGTTAAAGCCTGTGGCGCAGTTAATGAAATGCCGTTAGCCGGTTTTACTATATACCAATCTCCGTTAAAAGAGCTGATCTCATTATTTTTACTGTGACTAATCACTAAAGAGCCGTCTACTTTATACCCTTTATAGTATTCTTCGTAGCGTGTGTGCTTAAATCCTAATTTATCAGATTCTGTTTTTAGTTCTTTAAAAGAAACTAGTTGATCTTTCACTAACTCCGATACCAACCAAGCCGGGAATTGCGCTTCCGTAAGGTGTCTGGAATCCTCCATGCTCACATTCAATGGCAGGTTGGTTCTGTTAGACAGGGCGTTTATTTTTGCTCCCTCTATCTTAACTACAGTTTGCTGTGCAAAAAAGAAAAAAGAAAAACCGGAAGCGATAAGGGTAATGTAAAGTTTATTCATGGTTATAATTATATTAATCTAATCTAAACCTTTAATATTAAAAAGTGAAACCGATCATCTAATTTCTCTCCGTTATTTTCATTTCTACAAAAATCATCCGGAAAAAGTATTGTTTTTAACATACCGGGTCTTTCATTTTTTTAAACATTTAAAAAATATAAGGGCCGGTCGATTTTAAATCCAAATCTTAAAATGCTACAATTTGTAGCAAGATATTGCTATGATTTAACTTTATCTTTAGTGGGACTAAAACGGTACCATGGAAAATACAGGCACAGACTACTTTAAAGGCAGGGGCGCGCAAATTAATCCGAACACCCGGTTTCAACAAAGTCATTATGTACAAGAGCATATTGAAGCTTTGGATGAACCGTTCTTACAAAAAGAAAAAACGGATATTATTTTTACCTATCCCAAAACCATTATTAATAAGGTAGAAAGTACGGATATAGGCGCAGCTTATTCTTTAAACCCGTACCAAGGCTGTGAGCATGGCTGCATTTATTGTTACGCCCGTAACTCTCACGAATTTTGGGGCTACAGCGCGGGGCTTGATTTCGAAAGAAAAATTATCGTTAAAAAAAATGCCATTGAATTATTGGAAAAACAATTCAGTCAAAAAAACTGGAAACCTAAACCCATTATGCTTTCCGGTAATACGGATTGTTACCAGCCTATTGAACGCGAATTTGAACTCACACGAAAAGTATTGCAAACCTGCTTAAAATACAAACACCCGGTTTCTGTGATTACAAAAAATGCTTTAATTACACGCGATCTTGATGTGCTGACAGAATTAGCCGAACAAAATTTAGTGCATGTTATGGTATCCATTACAGGAACGGATGAGAAAGTGCGCCAACTTTTAGAACCGCGAACTGCTACTTATAAAAACCGAATGGCTGTTTTAGAAGCTTTATCAAAACACAATATTCCCTGTGGGGTTATGGTAGCGCCTATTATACCCGGCATTAACAATCATGAAATTCCATCTGTAATTGAACAAGCTGCCAATGCGGGGGCCACAACAGCTGGTATAACCATTGTGAGATTAAACGGTACGGTAGCACAATTATTTAAAGACTGGCTTGAGAAAAATTTCCCTGACCGTGCAGAAAAAGTATGGAACCAAATCAGCGAATGCCACGGCGGTAAAGTAAACGACAGCAGACCGGGAACCAGAATGCGCGGCGAAGGAAAAATGGCGGAATCCATTATGCAATTGTTTAAACTGTCTAAAACTAAATTTATGCCGGAAGCAGGCTCAAGAAAAGAATTAAATTGTGATGCTTTTAATTACAAGGCAGGAGATGTACAGTTGAGTTTGTTTTAGCTTTAACCACATATAGGGCATACTCTTTTACATATTAAAAATGATAAAAAACAGAAGAATTAATATTGTTGTAGAATAATGTAGGATTATTTAGATTCGATGACAGGTTGCCACTACGGCGCTGATTAATTAATTTTTAATGCCGCTTATAAACAGAGTTGCTCCTATGGAGCGCCCAAACAAAATTATTCTTCTTAATCTTGTAGAGGTCATTCTGAATTAGGTAAGTGTTGAATGTAAACTTAGGCTAAAAATTATTTCATTGTTTCCAAGGCAATTTGAGCTACTTTTTGCTCGGCAACTTTTTTCGATTTATGTTCAAATTCAGCCTGCGGTACTCCATCAACAGATAACTGAATGGTATATAATTTTTCTTTGCCGATGCGTTCTTCCTTTAAGGTAATATACTCAAATTTCTTTTTTTTGCGCTGCATCAATATCTGTAACTGCGATTTATAATCGGTATCATTTTGTAACAGCTCACTCATATCTAAATGCATTTTTATAATGCGGTTCAAAACAAATTTTTTTGTGACCTCAAACCCTTTGTCCATAAACACCGCGCCAATAAAGGCTTCAAATACATCGCCGTAAGCAGATGACCCTATTTTTTCTTTTTTTGTTAAGTTGGAATGAAGCAATGTATCGAATCCGAATTTTTTTGACAGCGTATATAAATGTTGGCCGTTCACAATTCTACTTCTTATCTGTGTGAGAAAACCTTCATCTTTTTTAGGGTACAGCTTAAATAAATATTCGCTTACCACAGCTCCTAAAATAGCGTCGCCTAAAAATTCTAACCGCTCGTTGCTTTGCAAATGCTCATCAATAGTACCAATGGAGCTGTGACGGAATGCTTGTTTGTATAACGCAAGATTATCGGGATAAAACCCTAAAATATTCTTAAGCCTTTGTTTAAATTCTTTATCGTCTTTAGATAAATTTTTTAAAACAGATAAAAGCTTTATCAATGGAATAAATTAAGCAGTATATTTTTTCATAACTACTGCCGCGTTATGTCCGCCAAAACCAAATGTGTTACTGATAGCAACATTCACTATGCGTTCCTGTGCCTTGTTCAGCGTTAAATTTAATTTAGGATCAATATCCGGATCCGGTGTAGTATGATTTATTGTTGGGGGAACAATATTGTTTTGTATAGCTAAAACAGTGGCTATTGCTTCTACAGCGCCGGCAGCGCCTAATAAGTGGCCTGTCATTGATTTTGTAGAGCTAATATTCATTGCATAAGCCTGGTCGCCGAATACGTTTGTAATGGCCTTTAATTCGGCGCCGTCACCAAGCGGTGTACTGGTACCGTGTGTATTAATATAATCTACCTGGCTCGGTAAAATGTTTGCGTCTTTTAAGGCGCGTTGCATTACTAAAGTAGCCCCTAATCCGTCAGGATGCGGAGCTGTAATGTGGTAGGCATCTCCGCTCATACCGCCGCCTATTACTTCGGCATAAATTTTCGCGCCGCGTGCTAAAGCATGGTCTAAATCCTCTAAAATTAACGCCGCTCCGCCTTCTCCCAATACAAAACCATCGCGGTCTTTATCGTAGGGGCGGGAAGCCGTTTCAGGACTGTTGTTACGCATGCTCATTGCCTGGCAGGCATTAAAGCCGCCGATACCGCTTTCGTTAATAGCCGCTTCCGAACCACCGGTTACAATGGCGTTGGCACGTCCTAAACGAATGTAAGTAAAAGCATCAATTAAAGCGGATGTAGAGGAAGCGCATGCGGAAACGGTTGTAAAGTTAGGTCCTCTGAATCCGAAGCGGATAGAAATATGCCCCGAACAAATATCGGCGATCATTTTAGGAATAAAGAAAGGATTGAAACGAGGTGTTCCGTCGCCTTTAGCGAAATTGAAAGTTTCAGCCTGGAAAGTATCTAAGCCACCAATTCCTGATCCCCAGATAACCCCGATCTCATTTTTATCAATGCCTTCCGCATCTAAACCCGAGTCTTTTACCGCCTGTACAGACGCGGCAATTCCGTAGTGAGAAAAGGCATCTAAACGCTGAGCTTCTTTCCGATCAAAATAATCTTCCAGCTTAAACCCTTTTACTTCACAGGCAAAACGTGTTTTGAATTTGGAAGCATCAAAACGCGTAATAGGTGCGGCGCCACTCACGCCATTGATTAAATTTGTCCAATAATCATTCACATTATTGCCCAAAGGTGTAATAGCACCAAGTCCCGTAACTACTACGCGCTTAAATTGCATAAGAAAAAGTATTTATTAAGTAAAGTTCTTAGTTTTTTGCGTTTGCTTCAATGTAAGAGATAGCATCTCCAACAGTAGCAATTTTTTCTGCCTGATCGTCCGGAATAGCGATGTTAAATTCTTTTTCGAATTCCATGATCAATTCTACTGTATCCAAAGAATCTGCACCTAAGTCGTTAGTGAAACTTGCGGTTGGTGTTACTTCTTTTTCTTCTACACCTAATTTATCTACGATGATAGATTTTACTTTTGATGAAATGTCTGACATTGTGTTTTAGTTTTATAATTTGCGACAAAGATAATGCTATGAAACAAATATCAAAAAAAAAAAGGCTTTAGTAATTAACTGTTTATCAAACAATTAATCAAATAAAGGTTTTTTTTAACTAATTAAAGGACGCATTTCGCCCAACAACACCATGAAATTACGGCGTTAGGCTGATTTTTTTACAACCCTGTGATGGTGGTGATTCCTGTGAGAAGTGGCAGGCTTATTGTTTCTGGGTTTATCTACTTTTTTATTTTTATCAATAATGGAATAAATAATATAACTGGCGATGCCAAATATCAATACCCCGCCAATAATATAAAGACTGTTCATTTCATCGCCCGAAATGTGTAATTTTTTAGATAAGCTTTGTGATTCCTGTGCACACAGCCAAAAAGACTGAAGCATTAAGAAAATGAATACAAACAGGCCGCCGCGGTTTAAGGTGTTCGTTGTAGATTTCATAACATAAAAAATTTTGTTTCTTAATTTATCTGAAATAGGAGTACAATAAATAAAAAACGGTTAAACATTAACTAATTTGGTGGGGCGTGCACGAGCTAAATTACGAAAATGATCCCTAAATATTTGGCAATTAAAATTTTGCAGATAAAAAAGATTTGTCTATATTTGTACCCGAAAATAAGGGAGATAGAAAAAGCAGGGACGGGTTAGTCCCTTTTTTATTTTAGTGAAATGATAAAAAAACAAACCATAATTGATTTGATAAAAACCCGGTTTGAAGGGACAGATAAATTTATTGTAGACGTAAAAGTACTCGCAGGCAATAAAATTGAAATTTATGTGGATGCGCCGCAGCATATTGTAATTGCGGATTGTGTGGGGCTGAGCCGTTTTATTGAAGGAAGCCTTGACCGGGAAAAAGATGATTTTGAATTACAGGTGTCATCACCGGGGGCAACAGAAAGCTTTAAAGTAAAGGAACAGTATAAAAAATACCTGAACACTAAAGTAACCGTTACAACCAAGGAAGGCGCAAAGCATGAAGGCGTTTTAATAAGCGCCAATGATGAGGGGTTTGTGCTTGAAGAAACCAGGAGAGAGAAAAAGGCCGTTGGTAAAGGCAACCAGACTGTAGTAGAAAATATAACTTTAACATATAATCAAACAAAAGAAACCAAATCCGTATTACCATTTTAAAAAACAAAACAATGGAAAGTGTAAATTTAATTGAATCATTCTCGTTATTTAAAGAAGACAAGAACATTGATAGAGCAACGTTAATGAGCATCATCGAAGATGTATTCCGTACCATGTTAATTAAAAAATATGGTTCCGATAAAAACTTTGATATTATCGTAAACCCTGATAAAGGAGATATAGAGATCTATAAGAACAGAACGATCGTTGACAATGAATTTGCGGAAGATTCTTTTGATTACGATCCTAATAAACACATCAGCTTAACGGACGCTCATAAAATTGAGCCTGATTTTGAGATCGGTGAAGAAGTTACAGAACTTGTAAAATTGGATGAGATTGGCCGCCGTAATGTATTATCGGTTCGCCAGAATTTAGTTCAAAAAATTCTTGAACTGGAAAAAAGCGGCATTTACAATAAATACAAAGAACGCGTTGGAGACATTATTAACGCTGAGGTTTACCAGGTTTGGAAAAAAGAAATTATGCTTTTGGATGACGAAGGAAACGAATTATTGTTACCAAAAACAGAACAAATCCCTTCTGACTTTTTCAAAAAAGGAGATTCTGTAAAAGCGGTTGTTCATAAAGTAGAATTAAAAAACGGAACCCCTTCCATTATCATGTCACGTACGGCCCCGTCTTTCTTAGAGCGTTTATTTGAGATGGAAGTTCCTGAAGTGTTTGATGGATTAATTACCATTAAAAAAATTGTTCGCGAACCGGGTGAAAGGGCTAAAGTTGCCGTAGAATCTTACGATGACCGTATTGATCCCGTGGGTGCTTGTGTTGGCATGAAGGGCTCACGGATACACGGTATTGTTCGTGAATTAAAAAATGAAAATATTGATGTGATCAACTACACATCTAACCCACAGTTATTAATACAACGCGCGCTAAGCCCCGCTAAAGTAACGTCGGTTAAGTTAAATGAAGATACCAAACGCGCTGAAGTGTTTTTAAAACCTGATCAAATTTCTTTAGCCATCGGTAAAGGTGGTTTTAATATTAAGCTGGCAGGTAAATTGACGGGATATGAAATTGATGTGTTCCGTGATAACGATGAAGCGGCAGTTGATATTGAAGATGTTGATTTAATTGAATTTTCTGATGAAATTGAAGAATCGGTTATTAATGCATTACAAGCTATTGGTTGCGATACGGCTAAATCAGTATTAGAATTGGATATGGCTGAATTGGTTCGCAGAACAGGTTTAACGGAAGATGTGATTGAAGACGTGAAACAAGTGCTTCAGTCAGAATTTGAAGATTAACAAATGGTTAAGCATAAAAAAGTTAGCTTTCTTTTTAAAAAATAAAAAGCACATTTGAACTAAAAAGAAGAGGAAATAATATGTCAGACGTAAAAACAATGCGATTAAGTAAAGTAGCAAAGGAATTCAATTTATCGTTAGGTAAAATTGCGGAATTCCTTGCTTCTAAAGGTCGCCCGGTAGAAAATAATCCCAACGCCAAAATAGGCGATGACGACTATTCTTTATTATCAAAAGAATTTTCAGGAGATAAATCTGCCAAAGAAGAAGCACAGCACGTTGGGCTTAGTCTTAATAAACTAAAACGTGAAACAATTGTACTGGAAGATCCTAAGATTGCAAAAGAAAAAGAAGAACTTAAAGCGAAGGAAGCCGCGACAGTAAAGGCTGCGGAAGAAAAAAAGCACGCGGAAGAAAAAGCGAAAATAGAAGCCGCGGAAAAAGCGGAGGCCGAAGCTAAAATTGAAGCAGAGGTTAAACAACCCGTAGCTGAAACCGAGGAAACTTTGGAAACGACGCCGGGCATTACAGGCCCGAAAGTGTTGGGTAAAGTAGACCTAAGCACACTGAATCAAAAAACAAAACCGGACAAAAAAACCAAAAAGGAAAAAGAAGACGAGAGGAAAGAGGAAGCAACCCCGGTTAAAGGAAAAAAGAAAACGGAAGAAGTTGTTGAAGAAATTAAAGTTGCTGAAGTTGTTGAGCCTGTTGTTAAAAACGCGCCTGATGCTGAAGAGGAGCATAAGGAAGTATTTCATGAAACCGTTTACCAAAAACTGGAAGGCCCAAAAATTATGGGCAAAATTGAATTGCCTGTTGCAAAAGATCCTAAAAAAACAACTACGGCTACAGGTCCCGGATCGTTAGCTGATAAGAAAAAACGCAAGCGGATCCGCAAAGGCGGTATGACGCCTGAAGAAATTAAAAAAGTTGGTACTGAACAGGCGCAAATAGCCAAAGACAGGGCCAAAGAAAAATACGGCGACCCGCGCGCTAAAAAATTACCTGCTACAAGGGAAGCTCGCCCGGCATTAACGGATGAAGAGATACAGGCACAAATTAAAGAAACACTTGCCCGATTAAGCAACAAAGGCTCTAAATCAAAAGCATCAAAATATCGCAGAGATAAACGTGATGATAACAGGGATAAAATGGCTGAGCAACAAGAGCAAAGCGACCTGGAGAAAAAAACATTACAGGTAACGGAGTTCGTGTCAGCTAACCAGTTAGCGCAAATGATGAATGTTTCCGTAACACAAATTATTTCTACCTGTATGAGCTTAGGCTTATTCGTATCTATTAACCAACGTTTAGATGCGGAAACGTTAGCGATTGTAGCGGAAGAGTTTGGATTTAAAACAGAGTTTGTAAGTGTTGAAGTTCAGGAAGCCATTGAAGAACAGGAAGCAGAAGATCCAGCGGATATGATTGAGCGTCCGCCAATTGTTACTATTATGGGCCACGTGGATCACGGTAAAACATCTTTACTGGATTACATCCGTAAATCAAATGTATTAGCCGGTGAAGCAGGTGGTATCACTCAGCATATTGGCAGTTACAATGTAAAAATGGACAGTGGTAAATCCATTACGTTCTTAGATACTCCCGGTCATGAGGCGTTTACCGCTATGCGTGCCCGTGGCGCTAAAGTAACGGATATTGCTATTATTGTGGTTGCGGCTGACGATAGCGTAATGCCTCAAACAAAAGAGGCTATTAACCATGCTCAAGCGGCAGGTGTACCAATGATTATTGCCATTAATAAAATTGATAAGCCGGGTGCCAATCCCGATAAGATCCGCGAAGCATTATCTGCCATGAACATTTTGGTAGAAGAATGGGGCGGTAAAGTTCAGGCCCAGGAAATATCGGCTAAACTGGGTAAAAACATTGACCTGTTATTAGAAAAAGTTGTACTGGAAGCAGAGATTCTGGAATTAAAAGCGAATCCTAAAGGAAGAGCTGCGGGATCGGTTGTAGAAGCTAAATTAGATAAAGGCCGCGGGCACGTAGTGGATGTTATTGTACAAAAAGGAACGATGCGTGTAGGTGATATTGTTGTAGCGGGTTGCTACAGTGGCAGAGTAAAAGCCATGACCAACGAGCACGGAGTAAATATTAAAGAAGCAGGCCCGTCAATCCCTGTTCAGTTATTAGGCTTGAACGGTGCACCTACAGCGGGTGACAAGTTTAACGTGATGAGCGATGAGCGTGAAGCACGTGAACTGGCAAACAAACGTTTACAGTTACAGCGCGAACAAGGTATCCGTACTCAAAAACACATTACGTTAGATGAGATTGGAAGGCGTTTAGCGATAGGTGACTTTAAAGAATTAAACGTGATTGTAAAAGGTGACGTGGATGGTTCCATTGAAGCCTTATCTGATTCGTTATTAAAATTATCGACTGAAAAAATACAGATCAACATTATTTTAAAATCGGTTGGTGCCATCAGTGAAAGCGACGTGATGTTAGCGAGCGCCTCTAACGCCATTATCGTTGGTTTCCAGGTTCGGCCTTCAGCTACTGCCCGTAAACTCGCAGAGCAGGAAGAAATTGACATCCGTTTATATTCTATTATTTACGATGCCATTAACGAAATTAAAGCGGCCATGGAAGGCATGTTGGCTCCTGAATTTGAAGAGAAAATTGTGTGTAACATTGTTGTACGCGAAGTATTTAACATTACCAAAGTTGGAACCATTGCAGGATGTTATGTGCTTGACGGCAAAGTAATGCGTAACACAAAAATACGTGTGATCCGCGATGGTATTGTAATTCACACCGGTTCTTTAGGTTCGTTAAAACGCTTTAAAGACGATGTGAAAGAAGTAACGGCTAACTACGAATGCGGATTAAACATTGATAACTTTAACGACATTAAAGTAGAGGACATTATTGAAGGCTACGATATGGTTGAGATTAAAGCCAAACTTTAATTTAGTTATGAATTATAAATTTTGAGTTATGAAATTTTTAAAATAATTTCACGCACTTAAACACTATAATTCATCACTTATAAATAAAAAAAGGGGATTAGCTCATTTGGTTCCGTAAGCTTACGGAACGCATCGCAACAGTGAAGTTGAAATAATACGAATTGGGGGATTAGCTCATTTGGCTAGAGCGCTTCGCTGGCAGTGAAGAGGTGATCGGTTCGAATCCGATATTCTCCACAAAGGTTCCGAAATTATTCGGGACCTTTTTTGTTAAACATGTTTTATATATATATTTTATATTCAAAAACCGCAGATAAATATTATGTCGGCCAAACCGATAATATAGAAAACAGGTTAGAATCACATCAAACAGGAATCTCAAAATACACATCCTTCGTGCATGACTGGAAATTAGCATATTCAGAATCATTTGAAACACGAAATGAAGCCATTCGGAGAGAAAACGAAATTAAAAAAAAGAAAAGCAGAAAATATATTCAATGGTTAATTCTAAATAAAAACACAAATTAGCGCATTTAGTCCCGAATCCGTTCGGGATGCTTCGCCGGCAGTGAAGAGGACTTTTTTAGTTTAATGTATGTTCTACATTTATATTATATATTCCAAAGAAGTTAATAAATATTACGTCGGACAAACTGAAAACATTAGAGAAAGATTGTTGGACATTTCATTGGTTAATAATAAGTCAAAAAATCAACTAAATTCGTCATGAAACTAAAGGAAAACTTAGTATTATTATTCACATTACACTGTGTAGTGTTGTTATCACAACATGTTATAAATATAGATAATTATGGAGATTTAGATTTCAATAAATTCTACAAGGAAGAATATTATGCCATTAAAACATATACCATAAAAGGATCAGATTTAAAATTACCAAGTGACATTAAATATGATAGTTTATATTATTCAAAAATTTGTAATACGACATTAGCTTCTGAATTTGTAAACGGTAGTTTGTATATTCTCTTAAGCAAACTAAAAGGAAAATACTTCATTTATACAAGCATGAAAAAAAACGACTTTTCCTTTTCGAAAAGTCAGGAAATTTCAAATAAAAATTTGTATTTAGAATTTCCTTCAAAAATGGAAAACAGAAAAATAGGAATTATACTTACAAAGTTAGATGTATATAATAGAGGTACGTTTGGTGACAATCAAACCAAGTATCAGGAGGCGAACAAAGCTAATTGGCTAAATTTTAGATTCACCAATATAAAATATGGTGAGATCTTAATTAATAATAAAAAAATGTTAATTGGTTTATATGATATTGACAACGATGGCGACATTGATTACAATAAAGATTTTATTTTTACATCTGTAAGTGGTACTAACTATTTCAAGATCGGAGGACAGAATAGAACTACCCGCTTGTATAATAAAGATATTCCAATATTTTATAACGACAGTATATCAATTAACGTTGATGATATAGATTTTCCAAAACATAAAATCTACTATACAACTTTAAAAAACATTCATTCTACTTATAGAAGTATTGACTTTTTCTATAAATATGATTCGTTAATGACTTTTGAAACTTTGAATAATTCAAAAGATAATATAAAAAACTATCTAAATAAGGGCAAATATGTTTTTATTGATATATGGAGTGAATTTTGCCGGCCATGCATTAAAGGAATACCAATACTTGACAGCATTAGTAATGTGCTTAGCGATAAGATAACTATTATAAGTTTATTAGATAATTATGGAACTAAGGATGACCTATATCCCTTAATTAAAGAATATGGCATAACACATTTGACGGGATGGAGTAATGAAAAATTGAATTTGAAATTAATATTAAGTGGTTATCCAAACGGTATTTTATTCGATCCTGAAGGTAATTTAATATCATTTTGTACATACACGCAGCTAAAAAAATATATCGATGATACTGATTTTTTCAAATAATGGTGATAAAGAACGCAAGGAAGTTTGTAAATGGCTTAAATTCCTAAGCAAAGAATTTATTTCTGAAAAGAATTTTATACCCCATATCCGGAGAGTTATAAAAAAAGCGATGTCATTCCCTTTACACAGAAGAGCGCATAACACATATTACAAATAAAATTAGTTCATTGAAAGCACACACTTTCTGTCCCACATAAATTCCTTTGGTGCGAAAGCTTAACGCCTTGCTCCAAATAAAATGGTGTACCCCCGGTAAATAATTCTTTGGTTTGAGATAAATTTCTTTCGTTCCAAAATAACATTCTTAAGCCAAGCAACTCATACCCTTAATTCTCTATAAAATTCTTTGATTCCGAAACTAATTCTTTGGTTTCAAATAAAATTATTTGGTTTGAGATAAATTTCTTTCGTTCCAAAATAACATTCTTAGGCCAAGCAACTCATACCCTTGATTCTCCATAAAATTCTTTGATTCCGAAACTAATTCTTTCGTTTCAAATAAAAATATTCGGTTTGAGATAAAATTCTTTCGTTCGAAATAAAATTCTTTCGTTCGAAGTAAAATTACTTGGTTTGAAATAAAATCCTTTGGTTCGTGAGCTCATACCTTGGTTACAAATAAAATTATTTTGCTTCTGATAAACTTTTGTGTTTCAGGAATTCATATTTGTGGTTCGAAATAAAATTCTTTGGTTCGGGAGTTCACACTTTTGGTTCCAAACAAAATTCTTTGATTTGAAAACACGCACCTTTGGCCCCAAATAAAACTGTTTGGTGTCAAAAATTGATCCCGGTTTCAAATTAAACGCTTCGGTGTAAGGACCGGTAAATTTGGTTTACGAAAAATGGTACCGGTTATGCGCTAAAACCTACCGGTTACCAAGTCATATACCCTATTTGTAACTTTTAAAACGCTGCTTCGTTATACATGTAAATTTATCCCTCTCCTAAAAACAAAGCCTATTCAAAAAAATTACCCTGTTTCTTATCCGGAAATAAATGAAAGGTTATTATAAGGTGCTTAAATGTTGAACCGCTTACTTATAATAAAATCTAAAGCTCCTGCAGCTACTTTAGAGAATATACAAAAGACACTTCAACATAATTCTCTAAATTTTTTATGATGAAAAATTTCAAAGTAGTGCTCAATCTCTCCGGCAAATCGGTGACTGACACAGTACAACAGGCACGTTTTTACGTGACTAAAACAAATGATAACCCTGCAGTGTTAGCAAGCTGCGTAAGCTCAGCGGCAAAAATGACGGCCGCCGCCGACGATGTAGACGCGGCCCTGTTACTGGCCGCTGACAAAGGAAAAAACGCTACTGCCGTAGTACGCGATAAGGAAAGCGTGTTGGTGGATGCCATGTACCTGCACGCGGCTAATGTGCAGGATGCCGCAAAGGGCGACCCGGCCATAGTTCACCTGGCAGGTATGGAGCTGAAAAAGACAAGCATCAGAACCAAAGCCGAGTTTAAAATTATGCAGGGAGCCAACCACGGTACTGTAAGCCTGAATGTAAAGGCCCGCAAAAAAACAATGTACAAATGGCAGTACTGCCTCGATCCAAACACAAATACCTGGATCGAAGCAAATACGACCTCAAAAAGTAAAACCGTCATTGCCGGCTTAACACAGGCATTGTATTGGTTCAGGGTTATTTTTATTGATGATGACGGCGAACATGCCGAAACTCCCGTGAGCTTTGCGGTAAATTAAAGAGGCAGCCGGTGTTTTAAAGAAGGGGGGATCATAAGGTCCTCCTTTTTTATTACAGTAATACCCATAATAATCCGGCATCATATTACGTTATAATATTATATTGCTAAACCTGATTTTAGAATGACGTTTTATAGGGCTGTATACTTATCGGTTTTGATACTATTTTATAGTAAAGGATTTGCGCAAACAAAAACATTTACGCTTAAAACATTAGGTGTAAAGGTGGGCAAACTGGAAGCCTGCCATGTGGCAAAAAATAAAATAGATATTTATGCAAGCCATAGCACCATTGAGTTTATAACCTTAAAAGTAGATGTAAAAACAGAATCCATCTATCAGAACGGTATTTTGATTAAAGCAACCGTAAACAGTATTATAAACGGTAAACCATATAGTTCTAAAACACTTTGGGTAAAAGACCGATACATTATAGATTGCCACGCGCGAAACTATACTTATTCGGATACAACACTTACTAAGCCTATAAGATGGAGCGCCGGAAAATTATACTTTGAAATTCCGGCAGCGGGTGTTGAAGTATACACCGAAAGCTATGGCAAACTCGGAACCTTGGATGAGGTCAAAAAAAACGGTTTAAAGATGACAACCCCTGAGAGCAAGCAGATCTACCACTATAATAGCACTTATAATGAACTTTTGAAAATAGAAGTGATCAACAACATCAAAAACTTTGATATGATCCCGGATAAATGATTATTCCAAAACACATTAGTCTTGTATTTATGATCATTCTAATTATCTTTAGATATATTTACCCGATTCCAATTTGTGATAAATAAAAACGAAAAAAATTCGGCAAAATGAAAAAAATACCTTTAATAGTTGCAATTACTTTTCTTTTTTTTCTCTTGTTTAACTCCTGTAAAAAAAATACTTCTAAACCTGTACCTATCAAAACAGAAACTCCCGACTATCATTATTTATCTGATGACATAAAACCGTATTTATTTAAACCGGGAAGTTATTGGGTGTATGAAAACGATTCTACCGGTATGCTTGACAGTGTAGCGGCAATGAGTTCTGAAAGTGGTTTTTACAATGGGTTTCCCAACCCTCACGGCGGGCCGCAAAACAATAATCACTATGAATATTATAAACTAAACTTAAAAAGTTTTTTGACAAATTCTATTTATAACAATTACCTGACAAGTAACGCTATCTTTAAAAATGGCGGCGGGGAATATGCCGAAGAAGGGGAACCGATATTTATGGTAAACAGTAACGTTGGCGCAGGTTTTTATGGGATGAAAATAGACTCGAAGTTACCGTCTGTTACCATCAACGCTAATACTTTTAATACTGTCGATAAAGTGAAGATTACGGCAGCGGATCAGCGGAATAAAGAATTTACAAATGACACCTATTTATATTTCACACAAAATATGGGTTTAATAAAAACAGAAACGGTTCTCGGAACTAATAATATCGAAGCATGGAGCTTAAAACGTTGGAAAATTATTAAATAACAATCCAACTTAAATTAATCTATCTTTCCCCCGTGTTCGTATCTAAATAAATAGTATTAAATTCATATTTATTTACTGCACATAATGCCCCAAAGAATAATTATAATTTTATATTTAACCATTTTTGCTTTACGCCCTGTTAGCGCGCAAAACCGCTCCTTTACGTTAAAAGTGGCAGGCATAAAAATTGGCATGCTTGAAGCCTATCATCTTAAAAACAAAAGCTTTGACTATTACGTGACACGCAGCACCGTTAATTTTTCGTTTATTATGTCATTAAAAGCCGATATTAAAACAGAGTCATTATATAACGACGGGGTGCTTTTAAAAGCAACCGTAACCAGCACGCTTAACGGCACGCCGTATATTTCAAGAACCGTTTGGAAAAAAAATCATTATGATATAGACTGTAACACATACAAATACACTTATAAAGACACCACCTTAACCAAGCCTATTAAATGGTCGGCCGGAAAATTATATTTTGAGATCCCGGTTGCGGGAGATGAAGTGTACACTGAAAGCTATGGAAAACTAGGCGTATTAACGCAGACAGGAAAACACGCGTTAAAAATGACCTCACCGAAAAGTAAACAGGTTTATTATTATTCTGACGACAATTTAAAAATATTAAAAATAGAAGTGGTAAACGGCGTTAAGAATTTTGACATGTTACCTAACGATACAATCCGGTAAATTTATTTGGCTTTTTACAAAACGTAAAATTAAATTCCTTAACTACCGGTAAGATTCCTCTTTGTTAAGACGGCAAAAATATTAGCTTAATGAAGCCGGTTACATTTCTTATACGTTGGTAATAGTGCGGCTGTTTTTCCAATTCGGTGTGAACTGCAAGCAGGGGCTGAAATAGCGCCGCCGCTTGAAGTTGGAGAATTAGATTGAATTTTTGTTTCTTTTTGTTCGAGCAAAAAGATAGAAACAAGATAAAAAAGAATAACTATGAGTGAGATTGCTTCACTCCGTTCGCAATGACGAGACACAATGACGAGGCGCATTTATAAGCAATGACAGACTATAACAACAAACGCAAAGTGATCCCTCATTCTGCATTCGCTGTTTCTTTTTGCTTTTCGACTCTGCTCAGAATAACACAATAGAGTGAACTTTAATAACTCATAGTAAAATTAAACCTCCATTTACGTCTTTCATACGTTAGTAATTGTGCGGTTGGTTTTGGACGAACGGAGCGAACTGCAAGTCTGCGGAAGCAAGCGCGGGGTCACTTGCTGTTGGCGTTCGTCCTTGAATTTTTATTTCTTTTTGTTCAAGCAAAAAGAAAAATATAAATCTAAACTACTTACCATTTTTTTCCATATATATATATATATATGTTTAATGTAATTGCTATAAATTCACTAAATTGTTCTCACTAAATGATGAACGATAAAATAACCACCCGGGAATTAACACAAGCTGCCCGCTTACGTGCCATCGTCAGCGGTTCTGTCGGCAACTTGGTGGAGTGGTACGACTGGTATGCCTACTCGGCTTTCTCTTTATATTTTGCGCCGGTGTTTTTTCCGCAAAGTAATGCAACCGCGCAGCTCTTAAACACCGCCGGTATTTTTGCGGTTGGCTTTTTAATGCGTCCTGTAGGCGGTTGGGTCTTCGGGATATTAGCGGATAAAAAAGGCAGAAAATATTCCATGACGTTGTCAGTTTTATTAATGTCCTTCGGTTCTTTACTGATTGCCGTAACGCCTTCCTATCAAAACATCGGGGTGCTTGCCCCTATTCTGTTATTAGCGGCACGTTTGTTACAAGGCTTAAGTGTTGGCGGCGAATACGGAACCTCCGCTACTTACCTCAGCGAAATGGCTGCCGAAAACAGAAGAGGATTTTATTCAAGCTTCCAATACGTAACGTTAATCGGCGGACAATTAATTGCTTTAAGTATTCAGTTAATCATGCAAACCTTATTATTAACTGAAGGGCAAATGCATAGTTGGGGTTGGCGTGTACCGTTTATCATCGGTGCCGGTTTATCATTGACAGCGCTTTATTTAAGAAGTCAAATGGACGAATCAACCGCCTTTAAAGAACAGGCTTCAAGCCACAATACCGATAAAAACGGAACACTTAAAGAACTTTTAAAACACCCGAAGGCTATTGCTATTGTGGTTGGTTTAACACTGGGCGGAACCATTGCGTTTTATACTTTTAGTACTTACATGCAAAAGTTTTTAGTAAACACAGTTCATCTTTCCAAGCAGGTTTCAACGGCCGTTACCTGTTCCACTTTACTTATTTTTGCATTGTTACAGCCTTTGTTTGGTTTACTTTCCGATAAGATTGGCCGGCGCCCCTTATTAATAGGCTTTGGCGTATGCGGCACTATAGCCACTATTCCTTTACTGTATGCGTTAAGTCATACTACAAGTCCGTTTGCAGCATTCGGGCTTATTATGGCAGCACTTATTATTGTAAGCGGCTACACCTCCATTAACGCTGTTGTAAAAGCGGAATTGTTTCCTACAGAGATCCGTGCCTTAGGCGTTGGTTTCCCGTACTCTATTACCGTTGCCATTTTTGGCGGTACGGCAGAATACGTGGCCTTATGGTTTAAGAATGCCGGGCACGAACCGTACTTTTACGTGTATGTGACCTGTTGTATTTTTGTTTCTTTGATCGTTTATCTTTTTATGAAAGACACTCGAAAAACATCTTTAATAACATGATTTTGTTTTAGAATACTAATTTGAAATTGAAACGGGTTTTTCAATTTACATATTACTAATTCTTTTTTCCTTGACGAAAAAAGAAACAAAAAAGTCAAGGACGAATGCCAACTCCTAATACCAACGTATGAGAGACGTATCAGGCTTAACGCTATACTTTTATAGTACACCTTTAATTAATATTTACCGGCTTATAATTTGATTGTTCATAGCAAATAGTGGTTATGCAATTTTTACAGGCCTCGTCTTTTTTTAAAAAAATAATATTCATTATAGTGTTCTCCTGTTTTACTAAACAGGCTGTATTAGCACAAGACTATAAAGTACAATCTATGTTATACAATGGGTTAATTGGCGCCGTTTCCGGGGGCGTTGGTTCTATCATCAATAAACACAAAGGTCAAAAATGGTATAAGGCATTCGTCAAAGGCTTTGTGGTTGGAGCAGGTGGTGGCATGCTCATGTATAGCGGCAAGCGCATTAATTCATTAATTTCGATAAGGCAGCAATTAGAATACAGCTACCTTTCAAGGTTTGTTTTTGATGCCGGAAATTCCATTGTGGAGAACGCTTCCGCCAACCGGAATTTTTGGGAAGTATGGCATTACGATATTGGGTTTTTAAGGTTAGAGTTAGACGCAAAGAAACGTAAATTTAAACCGAGAGTAATGGCATCCACTTTTGCAGCTACCGTTTTGTTGGCTACTCAGGGTAAATTTGATGTCAAAACAAGTTTGGCTTCAGGGACACCCGTTTTCAGGACAAAAGAAATTAAATATGCTCCAACCTTAGTGGCATCAACTGTTACCAATGGAATATTGATGGATGATACGTTACGCGGTAACAGCTTATTCTTTGATACCTATGCACACGAAATGGTTCACACCTTTCAGTTCCGGGAATTTGCCGGCATTAATTATTTTTTTAAACCGCTTACTGCAAAATGGAAGGAGAAAGCAACATGGTATGCGAAATTAAGTCCATGGATTTACGGTGACCTGAACTATGAATTATTTACACTCAATTATTTTGTGATCCAGGGAGGCTCAAAAGGAAATAAATATTGCCATAACTTTCTAGAAAACGAAGCAGAGTATTTATCTACGGAACGTAAAGCCTGCGACTTTCGGGCACATAAGCATTAGGCGTAATTTTTCCGCATAGACAATTATTAAGTAAACAAAACATTAAATGTACCTTGTATGTAAAAGTAATTTTACGATATACTCTTACATCTATGTTTCCTATATACTTATGTGGTTTAATAATACTATAAAACCTCTTCATTACGCTCCTGGCAAAGCTCTACCAAAACACCGTTGGTTGTTTTAGGATGTAAAAAAAAGATCAGTTTATTATCTGCCCCGTTTTTCGGCTCTTTATTTAAGATCTCAAATCCTTCCGACCTTAAGCGTTCCATCTCTTTATAAATATCGTCTACCTCATAAGCAATATGATGAATCCCTTCTCCCTTTTTTTCAATAAATTTAGCAATAGCGCTACTCTCGTTTGTAGCTTCCAGCAATTCGATTTTGGTTTCTCCTAACATAAAAAAAGAAGTACTGACGCCTTCGCTTTCCACAGGTTCCACTTTATAATGCTCCTTACCAAACAGCTTCTTAAACAGGTCGTTCGAATGGTTTAAATTTTTAACGGCTATGCCTATATGTTCAATTTTTTTAATCATTTTCACGGTTTTTTATTCAAAAATAGCGCATTTTACCGAATTTGGTTAAAAACTAATAATACCGTATATTTGTAGCCTAAATTTACAATCATGACACAAGCATTAATCTTAGGTATATTAGGCGGACTGGGAGCTCCTGAAATTATTATTATTTTAGTTATCGTCCTGTTATTATTCGGAGGTAAAAAAATTCCTGAATTAATGAAAGGACTGGGACGTGGCGTTAAAGACTTTAAAGAAGCTTCTAAGGGAGAAAATACGACCGAAGGAGAAAATAAATAATTTATTTTTTTTACTGAATTTAAAGCGTCTTTCTTTCGATTGACGCTTTTATTATTTAATACATTAATTCTGTGTACACATTTACAACCATACATCAGCTGCAGGCTGATCTGCTTACGAAAAACGTTTCCTGCCGGCAACTGGTGGAAGAAGCTATTACAGCCATTGAAACTAAGAAACATTTAAACGCTTTTTTAGAAGTGTTTAACGAATCTGCTATGACACAAGCTAAGCTGGTTGATGAAAAAATTGGATCTAAAACAGCAGGCAAATTAGCAGGTGTTATTATTGGCTTAAAAGATAACATTTGTTACAAGGGACATAAGGTTTCCGCTTCTTCAAAAATACTGGAAGGCTTTGAATCCCTTTATTCTTCAACCGTTGTAGAGCGTTTGTTAGCGGAAGACGCGATCATTATCGGTCGCTTAAATTGCGATGAATTTGCAATGGGCAGCAGTAACGAAAATTCAGCTTACGGTAAAGTATTAAATCCTTTAAACGAAAACACAGTTCCGGGTGGTTCCTCCGGAGGATCTGCTGTTGCTGTAGCTGCTAATTTATGCCATGTTGCCTTAGGGTCAGATACAGGCGGTTCTATTCGTCAGCCGGCATCCTTTACGGGAACCGTAGGCTTAAAGCCAACCTACGGAAGAATTTCACGTTGGGGGTTAATTGCGTATGCTTCTTCATTCGATCAAATAGGGCCTATTACAAAAACAGTAGACGATGCCGCTTTATTATTAGAGATAATGGCAGGCGCTGACGAGTATGATACGACGGCTTCCCGTAAAGAAGTGGGAAAATATGTGGATACCTTACCCGAAAAAAAATTGTATAAAATAGCTTACTTAAAAGAATGTGTTGAAGCTAACGGTTTAGACCCTGAGGTTAAAGCCAAAACGTTGGAAGCGTTAGATAAACTTACAAAAAACGGCCACGCGGTTACGGGTGTTGATTTTCCTTACCTCGATTTTTTAGTGCCAACCTATTATGTATTAACTACCGCGGAGGCTTCTTCAAATTTATCGCGGTATGACGGTGTACATTTTGGTTACAGAAGCCCTAATGCCACTGACCTTGAAAGCACTTACAAAAAAACACGCAGTGAAGGGTTCGGTAAAGAAGTAAAACGCCGCATCATGCTCGGTACCTTTGTATTAAGCGCCGGTTACTATGATGCGTATTATGGTAAGGCACAAAAAGTAAGAAATAAGATCCGCAAAAAAACACGCGACATTTTATCACAATATGATTTTATTGTAACACCTTCTACACCCGGCACAGCTTTCGAATTTGGTAAGAACAGCGCCGACCCTATAAAAATGTATTTAGAAGATATATTTACCGTACAGGCAAATATTGTAGGTTGCCCTGCCATATCAGTCCCTAACGGTTTGCACAGTAACGGTTTACCAATTGGCTTGCAGATTATGGGAAGAGATTTTGAAGAAGTCGACCTTTTAAATATCGCTAAACAAATTTAATATCAAGGTTATTAATACTACCGGCATCACCGGTTACAAAAATAAAAATTATGGAAATAACAGTTGAACGTGTTATAGACGCGCTTAAATATGTGGATGATCCGGATCTTAAAAAAGACCTGGTAACCCTTGGCATGATAAAGGATGTGAAGGTAGACGGAAAAAATGTTGCGTTTACGGTAGTACTTACTACACCGGCATGCCCTATGAAAGACATGATCCATAATGCCTGTATCAATGCCATTAAACATTATGTGGATAAAGAAGCCATCGTAAATGTGAACATGACGGCAACCGTTACATCTACGCGTTCTACAGACAATACCACCTTGTCGAAAGTAAAAAATATTATAGCAGTTGCTTCCGGTAAAGGCGGTGTAGGGAAATCTACTATTGCTTCTAACCTTGCTATTGCCTTAGTGCAACAAGGCGCTAAAGTTGGCTTAGTAGATGCCGATATTTATGGGCCGTCGCAACCTATTATGTTTGATGTGCAAAATGAAATGCCCGGAAAATCGGAATACGAGGGCAAACCAAAAATGGGCCCTGTTGAAAGTTACGGCGTTAAATTAAACTCTGTTGGTTTCTTAGCAGGCCCCGACCAGGTAATAGCGCTTCGCGGACCTATGGCCTCTAAAGCATTAACGCAATTATTTATGGATACCAATTGGGGCGAGCTCGATTATTTAATCGTTGATCTTCCTCCCGGTACCGGTGACATACAAATTTCGTTGTGCAGTCAAATTCCATTAACGGGTGCCGTGATTGTGTGTACGCCCCAGGCAGTTGCTTTAGCGGATGCGCGTAAAGGAATTGCCTTATTTAATTTACCGACCATTAACGTTCCTATTATTGGGATCGTAGAAAACATGTCGTGGTTTACACCGGAAGAATTACCGGAAAACAGGTATTATATTTTCGGGAAAGACGGGGCTAAAAATTTAGCGGCAGAAATGCGATTACCTTTATTGGGAGAAATTCCTTTAGTACAAAGTATCCGAGAAGCAGGCGATATAGGCCGCCCCGCAATTTTACAGGAAACTACACCGCAAGCCTTATCGTTCAGGGAAATGGCACAAAACGTAGCGCAACAGGTGGCTATACTAAATGCAAATAAAGCCGGTAAAGAATTAGAAAAAGCTTAATATGATTTTTTAAATAACAAAAGGCTTTCTATTGTAGAAAGACTTTTGTTATTTTTACGATTTAACTTTGATCTGTACAGATGGCAAGGAAGTTATAGATGGCCCCGGTTTTTGGACCTTGATGTTTTCAATAAATATCCGATCACCCGCCTTTAAAGATAATAAAGCATCTCTTGCTTCTTTTGTGAAACTATTGCTGTGACAAACAATTGTTTCCTGCTTTCCATTTTTGAGCAAGAATAAACTAAACTCTTTTACAATAAAATTTACAGGAAACATAAATCCGGGTGACTCCGCTCCCAATCCTCCCATCCGGCTGATCTCATTTCTTGTAAACTCAAGGTTAGTGGTGGCCAACCTTCCCCCTACTTTTAAAACAGCCGGTGGAATAGGTTTTACTCTAAATATTTTTTTTGCTCCCTGCTGTTGATACACTCCATTTACTTTAGCGGCAACCGTTACAACGCAGGTTCCCGTACCTTTCACGGTGAGTGTATAAGCACCGCCCGCCGCAGTTTTTACATTTGCACCGCAACCCTCTGCCGTTACGCGTAAATCAGACGGCGCAAAGCCTGCCGCCGAAACACTTACCGGATTATCGACGCCTTCATAGAATATATTCATATTATCTGCGGATACAGCTGTAAAAGGAGGCGCTACCATGTACGAATAATCAAAAGGATAATATTCATCAGTACCTCTCGGGTTTTTATATATCACTACGCCTTTTAAACTTTTTTGCCCGGTGGCGCTTGTTACGTTTTCATGTTTGCCCATACCGTCGGCAATGGAAAGTGAAGAGCCCGGAACCGTTAGTTGTTTAGTTAAAGTATCGTAAGTAGCGCCCACTAATACTTTCATCCTATCAGCGGTTAACTCACTGCTCGATGCGCCTAAAACAATGTCTGCTTTAAAGGGCTGACCTACTAATACGTAAGCGGTTGGCGCGATCACTTTAGCTTCCAGCTTATCAATTTTAAAAACAAACTTGCTTGAGGCAGAAGCAAACACATGCAAAAATTCTGATTCTACATTTTTCATATCCGCCTGTATCTTATTTAAATTAGTGATGACGGCAGCCATGGGCATATTATAAAAATTTTCGAGTTCCCAGTTTAATTTTATACCGTCGTTACTGATGTTCCTGTCAACCGGCTTAATACTATTTAATTTTTGTTTTAAGGCATTGAGGTCTGCCGCATCTAACTTTGTTTCTTTGTTTTTTTGCATATTGTCCAGCATAGTCGTTAAGCCGGCATGTAGCTTTTCTAACTGTCCCCGCAAGGCGTTTGCAGAATATTTAGTAGTAATGGGAGATGCTTCATCTGAACCGATCATTAAATGAGTAGGTGTATCGTAATCATCCAGCTTATCCATAAACCGTAATTGAGAGGTGTCTCTTTTACCGGCCCCTTCTGTTTTTTGAACTACCATCAGCTTTATGCTGTCAATGTAAGCATCTGCCAAACGGATAGTACTTTGCGCTTCAATAGCTTTAAGCAGGTAAGGTTTTGCTTCATAGTTCCCGTCTTTTACATAGTCTTCAAAAGCTTTTTGCACACGAAGGTTATTTTCATTTAAGATGAGCTTCGATTTTTCAATGCTTTCATCAACCGTTACAAAACCTTTCAAAATCTCTTTCGATACGTTAAGAGCAAGGAGGGCCGTAAGTACAAGGTACATCATGCCGATCATTTTTTGTCGTGGTGTTTCTTTTCCTGAACTCATAAGTAGTGGTTTTTTATAGGTGATTAATTTAGTGAGTAATGAGTATAACTACGCGGCATTAAAAAGTAACAGAAGTTTATAAAAAACATTTTTAACGCTTTATTATTTTCCCGGCATGCTTATCTTTACCCAAAGAGTAAATTATGCAGGTATTTAAGTTTGGAGGTGCTTCGGTAAAAGACGCAGAAGCCGTAAAGAATGTAGCAAAAGTATTAAAACAGTTTCCCGGTCAGTCGTTAGGCATTGTTATTTCAGCGATGGGTAAAACAACTAATTCCCTTGAGAATCTCGTAAATACTTTTTTTTATAAAAGCGGAAATCCGGAAGAGATCCTAGAGGAAATAAAACAGTTTCATTTTAAAATTTGTAAAGAGCTTTTTTCTAACCCTAATCACCCTATATATACGGAGCTTGAAAACACCTTTGTTGAGCTGCACTGGGCCATTGAAGACGAGCCCACGCATAGCTACGATTTTGAGTACGATCAAATTGTAAGCATGGGCGAAATTATTTCTACCAAAATTGTATCCGCCTATTTAAATGAGGCGGGGCTTAAAAATACCTGGGTTGATATAAGAGGTATTATTCAAACCGACAATACATACCGTGAAGGAAAAGTTGATTTTGAGTTGACGGAAGCATTGGTAAACAAATTATTAATACCAAAATTAAATACAAATCCTGTTTTTGTTACACAAGGTTTTATAGGCGGCACTTCCGAAAACTTTACAACTACGCTGGGAAGAGAAGGTTCTGATTATACGGCTTCTATTTTAGCGTACTGCCTTAATGCAAAAAACGTAACCATCTGGAAAGACGTACCCGGTGTATTAAACGCCGATCCCAAATGGTTTAACCGCACCAAAAAAATTGATGAGCTGTCGTATCACGATGCTATTGAGTTAACCTATTACGGCGCAACCGTTATACATCCCAAAACCATTAAGCCTTTGCAAAATAAGCAGATTCCGCTGTATGTAAAATCTTTTTTAAATCCTAAAGAAGAAGGTACTGTGATTAAAGACGGAGAGAAAAGATTAAATATCCCTTCCTATATTTTTAAAGTGAACCAGGTATTATTGTCTATTCAACCAAAAGATTTTTCGTTTATTGCGGAAGATAACCTCAGCGATATTTTTGAATTATTTTCGAAGCACGGCGTTAAAATAAACCTCATGCAACTTTCTGCCATCAGTTTTTCGGTATGCTGCGATCATGATGAAATAAAAATAAAAGCCCTTGTGGAAAAGCTGAAGGAATTTTTTAAAGTACTTTATAATTCCGGTGTTGAGCTAATGACGGTTCGTTATTACACACAGGACACCATTGATGCTTTAACAAAAAATAAAATTATTTTGCTTGAACAACGCAGCCGGTATACTGTTCAAATGGTAATGAAAAACGATCCGGAATAAGTATATTTATCTAACCGTAATTAATTATTTACATGAATGCGAAAACTCAAAATGTAGGCGCCCCCCCCGGAACATTATTTTATAATGGGGAAGAGCGCAGTGACAGAATTAAGATAACGCTGATCGAGTATAACGAAACAGAATTTTTTGAAGAAGAGTTCTACGATCTTTCCGAATGCATTTCGCATGTTAAACCAAACATGGTTAAATGGATTAATGTGGAAGGGCTGCATAAGCCTGACCTTGTAGAAAAAATAGGCAAGATCTACAACATTCATCCCTTAACAATGGAAGATATTGTTCATGTAGATCAGCGCCCAAAATTTGAAGAGTACGATACATACGTTGTCGCTATTATGAAAATGATCGGTTATACAAACCAGGTAGAATCAGAACAGCTTGCTATTATTTTATTGGAAAATACGGTTATTTCTTTCCAAGAACCCCAGGGAGGCGATGCTTTTGATATTATCCGCAATCGGTTGCGAGCCAGTAAAGGGAGGGTAAGAAAGCTTGGCGCCGACTATTTAGCCTACGCTTTAATGGATGCTGTTGTTGACTTATATTTTACGGTCATTGAAAAAATAGGTGATAAAGTAGAAGAAATAGAAGAAGAAATTATAACGGCGTCAGATAAAAAATCGTTGATGCAACTCTATCATTTAAAACGCGAAATGATTTATTTGCGAAAACAAGTTTGGCCTATGCGGGATATGATTAATAATATGATCCGTTCGGAAACAACTTTAATAAACCCTACAAGCGATATTTATCTGCGTGACTTAAGCGACCATGTTGCAAGGATTATTGACACTGTAGAAACCTACAGGGACCTCTTATCAGGCATTATGGATATTTACCTAAGTACCAATGCCAACCGCATGAATGAGGTTATGAAAGTTTTAACCATCATGTCTTCTATTTTTATACCGGTTACATTTATCGCGGGAGTATATGGTATGAATTTCGATAATATGCCCGAGTTGCATACTAAAAACGGATATTTTATAACCTGTGGTGTAATGCTCGCGGTTATTATAGGCCTCATGATTTACTTTAAGCGTAAAAAATGGCTATAGCTTGCTGAAATTATAATAAATCCTTAGTCCGCATCCGTTCTGCAATTTAAATTTAGCGTTATATCCTAAGCTTATCCTGTCGTACGAAGGACTATATAATAACTGTACCGTATATTTCGGATTAACATTTAAACTGATGCCTATCCCGGCAAACGCCCCCACACCCGCGCCAATTAAGTACTTTGCACTGTAATACCTGTAAGGCGGCTGATTGTAAATATTCATCAGATCTATATAAATATTATACTGAGGGTTAACATCACTGTTTAAAAGCGCCTGGTTTTTTTGTGCTTTAGAGAGAATAACATTGATACCACCTTCCAACAAAAAATTTATTTTATCGCTTTTGCCTATAATCCTCTGATACCCAAACTGGAACATTAAGCGTTGCTCAGCCCCTACAATCGTAAATTGATTTTGCTTTACGCCTCCTCCCGGTGTTTGAAACCCAATGGTTGTGGGCGTTGACGAGATATTAAATTTACCGTTAACGGACAGCTTGCTCCCATTGACATTTAACGTAATATTTTCTTTTTTATTAAGTTGGTAACGCGTGTTAAAGCCAACTATATACGTAGTAGTATATTTTAAATTAATAGGCATATTTTGCTGCGTAAAGTGCCAATCGGTATGGTTTACATTTAATAGCTGGGCTATCAGATCATTATTAGCGTTGCCATAAACATTTACAATTTGGTTATACAGTACACTGTTATTAAAATCGTTTCGTTGGCCGTTTATATCAAAGCCATAACCATCATACAAATAGGCTGTACTGCTGTTAGCCCAGTAAGCCCCTATAAAGAGCCCGGCATGAAATCCTTTATGAATAGTGTTTTTCTTTAAACTATCCTGATCATCAGTATCATCATCCTGCGCATTAGCTTTAAAAGAAACCAGCAACAAGATTACTTGCAACAGGAGAACAATTCTTTTTTTTAAAATAAGTTTCACGTTCAAAAATAGGGTTAATTATGTATTGTAAATGCAAAAACGGCTAAGATTTTTTTCTTAAAACCAAAAAGGACTTCTAACATATAGAAGCCCTCCCTGAATAAACATAAAAATAAAAACTAATTCATTGATTTATTAATCGCATCCATTAATTGCTTGCGGGCAATAAATATCCTGCTTTTAATAGTCCCCAAAGGTAATTTCATTTCCTGCGCAATTTCCTCATACTTAAACCCGGTGTAATACCGGGTAAAGGGGATCTTGTATTGATCTTCTAAATTCTCAATTTTATTTAAAATATCTTTACTGGCCAAACGTGATTCGGTAATGTCCTGATAATTATTTTTAAAGGCCCTGGCCATGGCCACATCCGCATTTGTCTGGATAATTTGTTTGGTTTTTACCGCTCGCCTGTACGAGTTAATGAAGGTATTTTTCATGATTGTAAATAACCATGCCTTTAAATTGGTGCTGTCCTCAAACTTTTCGCGATATGTGATTGCTTTTACGTATGTATCCTGAAGCAAGTCCAAGGCATCATCGTTATTATGAGTAAGGCTTAAAGCAAAGTTTTTCAAAGATTGTTTCTCCCCTAAAATGCGTGTATTAAACTCTATGGCTGTCATATTAAAAAACTGTTTAGTGTATTTATATAATCTTTAAACAAATTTACATATTGTTTAAGTATTTACTTTTATTATTAAACGAAATAATTGTTAATATTTTTAATCATCTGATAATCAGTGGAATAATTAAATAAGGGCATTTTTTTAATCAGGTTATATACGATTTCAATTAAATAACAGTTTTTGATACATAACAGCTGAAATACGATTCCTATTATTTAATAAATTGTGAATACTTAGATATACTTGCTCAGTAAACAGGCTTAGTATTTAACTATCTTCGACCAAAATTGAAAATTACCATGTTGCAAGAATTAAGTGAACAAGAAGAATTAAGAAGAACCAAATTAGCCGAGTTGAAAAAACTGGGCATTGACCCCTATCCTGCCGAAGAATTTAAAGTAAATGTTACTGCACAAGATATAAAGGATAATTACGAGCGTGATAAGTTAAACTATAAAGACATTCGCTTTGCCGGCCGTATTATGGGCATTCGCGATATGGGAAAAGCAGCATTTGCCGTACTGCAGGACAGCACATCGCGTATGCAAATTTACATACGCCGCGATGATATTTGTCCGCAGGAAGATGACAAAACGTTGTATGATGTTGTATGGAAAAAACTGATCGACATTGGCGATATTGTTGGAATTGAAGGCTACGTATTTACTACTAAGGTAGGCGAGCTTTCTATACACGCTACTTCTTTTAAATTATTAAGTAAAGCCTTAAAACCTTTACCGATTGTTAAAACAGATGCCGACGGAAATGCCTTTGATGAAGTAACGGACCCTGAGTTTCGTTACCGCCAACGTTATGTAGACCTTATCATTAATCCGAAAGTTAAAAAAACATTTGAGCAACGTACTACTATTATTAATACCATTCGTGCCTTTTTAAATGACAGTGGTGCTTTAGAAGTGGATACGCCTGTATTGCAATCTATCCCGGGTGGCGCAACGGCTCGTCCGTTCATGACGCATCATAATGCATTAGATATTCCGTTGTACTTACGTATTGCAAATGAATTGTACTTGAAACGCCTTATTGTAGGCGGTTTCGACTGGGTATATGAATTCAGCCGTAATTTCCGTAATGAAGGGATGGACAGGACGCATAACCCGGAATTTACCATTCTTGAATTTTATGTGGCTTACAAAGATTATTTCTGGATGATGAACACTACAGAAAAATTACTGGAAAAAATTGCAAATGATCTGCATGGCACAACTGACGTTGTTGTTGGAGAAAATACGCTTAGTTTTGCGGCGCCGTTTAAACGCATCTCTATTTTTGATTCTATTAAAGAGCACACCGGTATGGATGTCAGCAAAATGGAGGAAGCCGGCTTAAGAGAAGTATGTAAAACGTTGCATTTAGAAATAGATGAAACCATGGGTAAAGCCAAACTGATTGATACTATTTTCGGCGAAACCTGTGAAGGTAAATATATTCAACCAACTTTTATTACGGACTACCCTGTGGAGATGAGCCCGCTTACTAAGAAGCACAGAACAGAGGAAGGTTTGGTGGAGCGTTTTGAATTAATGATAAACGGGAAAGAAATTGCAAATGCTTATTCCGAATTAAACGATCCTATTGACCAACGTGAACGTTTTGAAGAGCAGATAAAATTAATGGAACGCGGCGACGATGAGGCTATGTTTATTGATTACGATTTTTTACGCGCTTTAGAATATGGCATGCCACCTACAGCCGGCATTGGTATTGGCATTGACAGGTTATGTATGTTAATGACAAACCAACCTTCTATACAAGATGTATTATTGTTCCCAACCATGCGGCCCGAAAATAACACGGTAGCTACTGAAGAAATAAATTAAAACGACTATGCGTAAACTATTAAGTTGTGTGATAGTGTTGCTGACTTTAATAAGTGTTTCCTGTAAAGAAACGCCTAAAGTAACTGAACAAAAAAAGCCACGTATTTTTCCTGAATACAATGAGCTGCTCGACGAAATTATTCGCTCCAAGGAAGGCGTTATTAGAGGAGTTGACCTGAACAGTAAGGCAGGCATTATTACAAAAACAGAAACCAAACCGCCGGCGGAAGTTGATAAGGATTATTTGTATTTTGAATACGCTATTGACAGTGTGACTAATTATTCGGTAACGTATAATTTAGAAAAAGACAGCCTTGATGAAGTAGCTGTACAAATTAATTGCAATGACCTTGATTTGAGCTCAAAGTTATTTACGGATTTAAAAACATATTACGAAAAAAAACTGCCAAATCCTACTGAAGACAAGGGCTACGTAGTGTATAATTGTTTTGAAGGGCAGCGTAAACCGTTTGTTATTTCATTAACGGATAACAGCACGCCTAATAAAGGTATCATTAACCTGATCATTTATAAGGACAAGTAATTATTTTCTCCTTTACATAAAATGATTACTTTTACCTATGTCAAACGGCAAACTTATTATATTTTCTGCGCCTTCCGGTTCCGGTAAAACAACCATTGTCCGCCATTTATTAAAGACCTTTCCTGATAAGCTCGAATTTTCTATTTCTGCTACAAGCCGCCCTAAACGTGGTGTAGAAGAAAACGGGAAAGATTACCATTACCTTACGGTAGATGAGTTTAAGGAGAAAATTGATAACAAAGAATTTTTAGAATGGGAAGAAGTATATTCAGGTATCCATTACGGCACTTTAAAAAGTGAGGTAGACCGGATTTGGGAAAAAGGCAAACATGTTATTTTTGATATAGATGTGGAAGGCGGATTGAATTTAAAAAATCAGTTCGGTGAAAAAGCCTTAGCCATTTTTGTAATGCCGCCAAGCATTAAAATTCTTGAAGAACGCTTAAATACGCGCAGTACAGACAGTGCTGAGAGCATTACCAGGCGCGTAGAAAAAGCGGAAAAAGAATTACGCACAGCAGATCTGTTTGATACCTTTATTTTAAACGAAATATTGGAAGAAGCGTTTACCAAAGCTGAAAAAGTGGTGACGGAGTTTATTGCTAAGTAAATCAATTGTTATAACGGGGCTTATTGTTATCTCCGGCCTTATTTCATTATTTATAAAACAAACAATTATGTGAGACCTGAAACAAGTTTAGGATGGCGTTTATGATTACTGTCTTTTAATTCACTCAAATACAAGGTAACTGAAAATTTAAATATTTGATTTTCAGTGTTTTAAATGTTTTTAAAGAAATAATTATTTTTTTCGGGTTACTTATTTAAGGGTTTGGTATAAATGACCAAATAACAAACTTAACAACTTAAAAAAAATTAAAATGACAAAATTATTTTCAATTATCGCAGTAGCTATTTTAGCTACAACTTTCGTTTCTTGTGGTCCTTCTGCTGAAGAAAAAGCTAAAATGGAAGAACAAGCAAAACGTACTGCTGATTCTATCTCTGCTGCATTATCTGCCAGCTTAGAAGGTGCAATGAACGAAGCTGCTGCTACAACTGATTCTTCAGCTATGGCTCCTGCTACAACTGAAACAGCTACTACAGCTACTGAGCCTGCAAAGCACTAAAATTTGTGTTTAGTTAGTTAGGAAAGCCTACGTGTATTAATACACGTAGGCTTTTATCATTTATATAAAATTGCAGTTGATTATTTCAATTAAGCTATTTACAAAAATTTACTATCTTCGTTTGCCCTAATCAATATTTAAATCTATGAAAAAAGCTTCTTTTCTTTTATTTTTTTCTTTATGTGTTGTTTGTTTTACAAAGTGTAAGCCCGCGGCCGAAGACAGGGTAAAGATGCATGAAAATGCAAACCGTATTTCAGATTCGATAGGCAGAGCTATTGACCAGGCTATGGATGAGGTAAAGATACAGCCGGCTGCTGATACAAGTAAAAAAGCAAAGTAATGAGTATGTAGTCGCACAGTCCCAACTTTCAACTAAATCACAATTGATGAATGTATTCTATCTATAACCTATTCCTCTTTTTTGCCTACTTCTTTTAATAAGCTGCGTGAAAAGAAAAAGATAATAATACATCCTATTCCTAAACACAACCATAAAAATTGGGGTGTTTCAAAAAAAGATTTTTCTTTTATATTCAACGGTTGTTTTTCGGGTGTAGGTGTGTTTTTTACGACACCTAATGTTGCTTCGGGTAAGAGCTGCGGAATTTGAGACACAAAATTAACGAGGTCATATTCAGGCAGCTTTAAAGAATCGGCCCCGCATTTTAAAGTATATCGAATATTCCCTTTAAAATCGGCCACCAGGTAGCTTGCCAGCTGTTTGCAATTAATGGATCCAATTTCTAAAGGAGGATTATCCTTATTATCTATTTCAATGAATAATTCCTGCTCATTAAAATTCGGTAGGTCAAAATACAAGGCTCTATGAGAGTTTAACTCAAATTCAAAAATAGTTTCACGATACGTTTCCGTTCTATTTTTTACCTTTTGTTTTTTATTAATGTAAATAACGGCATTCCGTTTATATAAACGGGGTGCTTTAATCTTAAGGTCTAAACGATCTATCTGCTGATTATTGGTAAATAACAAACGGATGTTTGTTTTCTTGTTTTTCACATCTTCCTTAATAGTTTTAGAGAACAACACGTCATTTAATTTCCCTGCAATGACAGAGTTTTTAAAGTAACCTGCCGAGTTAATTTTTAAAGGGTGCGAATACCAATCGTCTACCGATAACCTGAAATAAGCGTAATCGTTTAACGGAAAGTAAATGCATTTATATTGATTGGTATACACGTCGTTATACAATACGCTTAATTCCTGAAGCTCGCTTACGCTGTACCATTGCTTCATGTCATTACTGCCTTCAATGGAGCAATATTTATAAGCATCGGAATTATTGATGTTAAAGGCAATGTTACTGATCTTATCTTTATTAGGATTATGAATGACAATTTCGGAATAGCTGTTGAAATGACTTTGAGAAACAATTTCATATTCCACAAAATCAGATTTTGATTTTAGCTGCGGCTCGCTTAATACTACGTAAGGTACTTCATGTTGCTTATTATCGTAAATACGCATATCATGAAAATCTTCTTTCATATATTGCTTGTACTGCGGATTGAGCGGGATTTTATAAAGAGAATCTTTAGTAACTCCATCAATAGATGTTTCATGGGTAAATGCCTGCGAATAGGCAGGTGCGGAGTACAAACTCAAAAAAACAATTACTAAAAAAAGAGGTTTCATACTTCTATAAAATTTTGTCCCGCAGATTTACCGGAAAACGCGGAGGGTTTAAATTTAATGTGTTGGTTTATCATTTTGATTATCTATGGGTAAATCAACTACGTTTTCATTTTTATCATCAATGATTAATTTTTTTATTTTTTGATACATAAATGAGATAATAAGCAATACAACGCCCAATATAATAAAAGCAATAATCTTCCCTGCTTCTGAAGCATCTTTAATATCAAACGTAAATAATTTAAGCAAAATTGCTCCGATAAGAATTAAGGATACGATACGTAATGTTTTGTTTTGCTTTTTCATTCCTATAAACAAAAAGGCAAATGCCAACAAGCCCCAAAGAATCGGGAAACCTATTTTTATAATATGTGATTCTGTTGTAAACAGCTCCGTTGTTTTAGCCCACAGGTCATCATCTGAAGATGTTTTAACGGGCACCACAACCAGTTGTGATACATGCAGGATGAGCTCAAGGCTGCACACATATACAATACCTACCGACACAAGCACTGTATTAAGCGTGCGCGTTCTAACATTTTGTTCAGAAAAAGCAGGAAGGGATAGTATCCGCTTCATAAAAAACAAGAACATTACAAAGCAGATCAAAGACACATAGTGCGCAATAAAGCCTATGTAGCCTCTTTCCGGAAACATTATATTTTCTTTAAAATCGACGTAAGGCAACACTGCAAATATTATGACATATAGCACGGCGTTAATAAAATTAAAAACATACAGTGTTGACTGAATATTTTTTTCGGTGCGTTTAGCTGCGACTGCATTAAGTAATACAAAATACAGGAAGTGGTACGCACCTATTACAATGCTTACAGATACTCCATAGTAAACTACTCTTTCAAGTTGATAGATCAATTCAAATAAACCCGTAAAATAAAGGAATACAAAGAAAGCCCCTATTAAAAATTTACCGTAAGCCATAGGATTAAATACAATACCCGCCCACGTTACCTTCTCTTTTTCTTTTTTGAGTAATAAGGAAGTGCCGAGGAGTGCCAATGCGCAAACCATGCCTGTAATAAACCCTTTATTTAAAATAACAGCAGCAGGCAACTCGCGGTATATTGTATAAACCTGAGCCCAATCTATAAATAAACTAAAACTCATAAGCAGGGCTATAAGCATAGACGCGAAACGATACATTACAATGTTTGACCGCTGCGCTAACCACATCAGTAAAACGCTTTCCAGTGCCCAGAAGATAGTAATGTAATTGCCATGAAGCTGAACAGGCGCTACGAGCGTTACAAATGTCAGCGTTAATCCTATCATAAGGTATACCAGTTTTTGATCAGCCTTAAATTTTTTATACAGCAGCCATGAGCAACCTAAATTAAAGGCTGCCATCATTAAGCTGAATAAGCCCTGTAATTCGTGGTGGTAGTTGTTTAAAATCTGCATGCCCGCGCCATAAAATAAAAAGGTATTGCTTATTAAAATTGACAAATCAAGGGCTCCGAATTTTCGTTTTTCTTTTATATTGTTAATTAAGCTCATTACTATAAACACTACATAAAAAATAGAAGCAAAGATCATAGCACCTTTATAAGGAGCATTCGTTTGGCCTATGACCTTACTTTGCAGCCATCCAAAATAAAGAATCATGGTAAAGGCATACGCAAGAATATTTAATAAATTCCATTTTCTTAAATAGGCTAACACTAACATACCCATATCTAAAATAAGAACATAGATGAAAAGTACCTGATAATTTCCTTGGCCCGTGCTAACCATAAACGGTGCAGCAAACCCGCCTATAAGCGACAATACGGCCAGCTCCTGCCTGTCATACATTACTGAAATAAAAACACTGAAGCTTGTAATGACCATCATTAAAACAAAGGCCGGGGTTTGCCCGAATAAATGATACTGATGAAAGGCAATGCCAATAGTAAAATAAAAGATAGCAATACCGCCCGCTACTAATACAGAGCTGAATGCTTTAAAGTTTTTACGCAGGCGATGGGCAAAGCCCAGTACAATGCCCCCGCACAAAATACCGATGCCTACACGTGCTATTTCATTAATCCATTCTTTATCAATAGCATATTTAACAAAAAAAGCAATACCGATCACTAAAATAGTAATGGCCACTTTACTTAATATGTTTTCACCGATAAATTTTTCGAGATCCGGGTTATTTTTCCTGAATTTATCGTACATACTTATATGAGGCTCACGTGGCTGTATAGGTTTCCTTAATGATTCGGCAATTAAACCGCTCTCTGAAACTAGTTCCGGCTTAGGTTCATTTATAGATGTTTCATCTATAATAACAACCGGCGGTATTACAGGTTCAGGCTCAACTACAGGAGGAATGTTATGTATAACCGGGGGAATTACAGGAGTTACAATTTGAGGAGGAACTATTTTATCGGCCACCGGCTTTACAGGTACAGAGGTAGCAACCAAGGGGCTTTTATGTTCTTCTGCTTTTTGCGACTGATACAACTGAACTTTTTTGAGATAGTCTTCGATCTTCGTGAGCTTATCCTGTATATGCCTGATCTTTGAATTTTTAATGGAATGAAAGACCACCAGTAATAAGATGATGATAAATAATAGGGTTATTTCCATGTGTAGGGGTTTTCTACTTATAAAGATACACTTTTTGGGAGATAAAATAGAAACGTGAACCCGAGATCATTCAATTTATAACTTTAAAATCATTTAACTTCTCGATACTATTTTTGCAAAAGGCAGGCAAAAATAACTCGAAGAGACAAACGTTTTGCTAATGATTCAATTTTACTCCTTTAAGAACTCTATTGTTTTTGAAATAACAAAGGCAGCATTTTCCGGAAAAATCAAACCCTCAAACGGATGTTTCACATCAAACGTATGACCTGTATCCCCTACTATCAGTAATTCGGATTGTTTGCAGGCTTTATGTAATTCTTCCGCGTCTTTTAAATCAACAGCTTCATCATTCGTGCCGTGAACTATTAAAAAAGGAACGGTAATATGCCTCGCTGCTCTCAAAATATTTAAGCGTTCCCTGTTAGCCTGCAGGCTTTCATAAAACTGTAAATACAAAGGCATTTGTTGTTTGGTGCGTTCGTTTAGGGTAAACACTACTCCCATTTCGTGCCAGGTTTCAACGGTTCGTTTTTTATTACGGTTAACAAAATCACTTACCGAAGCCCATGTTACTATTTTTTTAACGCGCGTATCTTCTCCGGCTTTTAACACACTGATTCCTCCACCCCTACTGTGTCCTATTAAATACACTTCTTCTTTATTTATTTCTTTACTTATAGAAGAATCACTCAAAGCCCAATCCATTACTTTTTCAAGGTCATCGAGCTCAATGGTATAATTATTATTACCAAAAGCATCAAGGTCTACAAATTCCTCAGGATGCTCGGGAGTAGTACCGTTATACGAAAAATTAAATTTTATAAATACAAACCCGCTCTCTGCAAACGTTTTAGCCATTAAATTAAAATGTCCCCAGTCTTTAAAACCCTTAAAGCCATGAACAAAAATAACAACAGGCTTTGGTGCGTGTGTTTCTTTATAAAAAACATCCAGCAAAATTGGCTTGTCTTTACTGCCGGGAATAAGTGTATTGGTAATAAGTTTCATTTGATATTAAAGATATATATGAATTATTTAATTGCATAATCAATCTAACATATATTTACCTGAAAACGTATTATTTTTTTACAACTAATCTAATGTGATCAACCGTATTGATCTATAATTTTAGTAAGCTCATGTGCCGGCACAACGCCCGATTGTTTCCACACTATTTTCCCTTGTTTAAATAAAATAAGTGTCGGTACTCCGCTGATCTTATATGCATTTGCAGCCTGAGGGTTTTTATCAATATCAATTTTAATAATGCTTATCTTATCACCGACCTTGCTTTTAACATCGTGTAAAATAGGGGCCATTGTTTTGCATGGACCGCACCATTCCGCAAAAAAATCCACTAATACAGGTTTATCCGCATTTATTATTTCTGAAAATTTTGACATGATATTAAGGTTAATTTAAACAACTTATTACAATATAGTATAAAAATTCATGCCATGCTAAACGTAATGCTTTTAGCAAATACCCATGCATACCGGCATACGACTTGAATCAACTATAAAAACTTACTATTAAAACTATTATTATGAAACTAAAAATGACCATTCTTGCAGCGTCTTTTATATTGAGCTTAGGCCTTGCCTCATGCAGCAGCAATGAAGCCGACAGAGCCCGAAGGCCTGCTTTTCTTCAAAAAGACGACTCTATGAGTAAAAAACCGGCAATGGGTGATACTGCAGGGCCTAATCAAACAGGAAACTAATATTTTATTCATTACTTCTTTTTGTAACATGAATATCTTTAGTGAAAATTCTGAAGATGTTTATGATATATACCAAATATTAATCCTGTAATTCAAGCCAACGCATTGTTTTCTCATCAATAGAAGCAGACACGTTATTAAACTCTGAGGATATGTTTTGAATTTCGATTGTATCTGTTAATGCACCGGCCAATAAACCTTCTATTTCAGTTTTACGTTTTTCAAGTTGCGCTAAGTCATTCTCCAAAGTTTCCAATTCCTTTTGTTCTTTAAAAGATAATTTTTTTTTCTCAGCGGTAAGCGTTTCCACCGATTGTTTAATAAGCTCCGGTGCAACGGCCTTCTGCTCTTTTCCTTCTAATGCTTTTTGTTCTTTCGCTAATTCTTCCGCCTCATCTTCGGTATCGTATTTCCATTGGCGGTATTCACTATAGTTACCGGGAAAATCTTTTACTACTCCTTCTCCTTCAAAGGCAAACACGTGGTCTACCAATCTATCGAGGAAATAACGGTCATGCGATACAATTAATACACAACCCTGAAAATCCAATAAAAATTCTTCAAGTGTTTGTAATGTAATAATATCCAAATCGTTTGTAGGCTCATCAAGAATTAAAAAATTAGGATTTTTGACCAATACCGTCAGTAGATACAAGCGGCGTTTTTCTCCCCCGCTTAATTTGCTGACATGGCCATACTGAACTTCGGGCGCAAAATTAAAACGGGTCAATAAAGCCGATGCGCTTAAAGAGGTTCCGTTTGCTAAAGGAATAAATTCTGCAATGTCTTTCACCACTTCAATAACACGTTTATCGTCCGCTACCTGAATTCCTTTTTGAGAATAGTATCCGAATACAATGGTATCGCCTACTGTTACAGTTCCGGTATCGGGCGGTTCAATACCCTGAAGCATATTTATAAATGTGCTTTTACCAATTCCGTTAGGGCCTACAATACCTATTTTTTCTCCTTTAATAAAGGTATAGGTAAATGGCTCTAATATTTTTTTATCACCGAATGCTTTTTTTAAATTATGTACTTCAATAATTTTACTGCCAATGCGTTCAACTTTTACGCTTAATTCAATTTTTTTCTCAACGCTCTTTTTTCTTGCCTTTGCCTCTACATCATAAAATGCATCTACCCGCGATTTTGATTTAGTGGTACGTGCACGGGGTTGTTTACGTACCCATTCCAACTCACGCTTATATAAATTTTTTGCCTTATCCAGTTCTGAAGCCTGCATCATCATCCGTTCCGCCTTCTTCTCCATATAATAATCAAATTTGCCCCTGTATTCAAATAAGGCATGGTCGTCAATTTCAATGATCCTGTCACATACTTCATCTAAAAAATAACGGTCATGCGTTACTAATAAAATACTTTTTTTATAACTGCGTAAATATTCTTCGAGCCATTCAATAACGGTAACATCCAAATGGTTAGTCGGCTCATCCATGATTAAAAGATCAGGCTCATTTAAAATAACCTGTGCCAAAGCCAACCGTTTTTTTTGTCCGCCGCTTAACGTGCTTACTTTTTGCGTTAAGTCATTTAACCCTAAGTTAGCGCATACCAGCATAATTTGTGTTTCTACATTCCATGCTTCAAGGTCGTTCATCTTATTGGTTAAAACATCGAGCTGATTTTCCGTTTTGTCTGTAGGATTGGCGTAGTGCGATTCTACTAAATGCGTATAATCAATAGCTGTTTTTACCATTTCACTGTCGCCCGAATAAATAGCTTGTTCGATGGTATGATCCTCATTTAACTCAGGCTCTTGGCTTAAAAAAGAAATACGTAATTCCTTGCGGAAAGCAATATCACCGCTATCGGGAATTTCGATACCCTGTAAAATTTTAAACAGCGTGGATTTGCCGGAACCGTTCTTTGCGATAAGCGCTACTTTATCGCCATAGTTAATTCCGAAATTAATATTTTGAAAAAGGACTTTATCTCCAAAACTTTTGCTTAATTGATTTACTGAAAGAAGGTTCATTTAGTGTTTTTTGTTTATTTTTAACCACATAGAAACATAGAGTTCTGGGGTTATTGTTTATTTTTATTTCACCACAGAGGCACAGAGAGTTTTATTGCAAAGGCCGAAGAGAGTGTGTGTTTATTTTTATAATTGTTAATAGTTTAAATATGAAAGAGCAAGCTCAACAAATCCTTAATCTTGTCTTTCATCTTTTTTATCTTATACATTTCCTAGCTTTTCGTGTTTCTTTCTATCAGGTATCTCAACTTATCTTTATTTAGGTTAGAATTAATTTCGCCTTTTTCGGTTAGGGATACCGTTCCTGTTTGCTCTGAAACGGTTATAGCCATTGCATCGGTTGTTTCTGTAATGCCAACGGCTGCACGGTGGCGCATTCCGAAATGTGAAGGAAAATTTTCTTTTTCGGTTACCGGTAACACGCAACGCGCTGCAATAATGCGGTTATCTTTTATAATAACGGCGCCATCGTGCATAGGGCTGTTTTTATAAAAAATATTTTCCAACATTTTATCTGTCAAAGCCGAATCAACCGGCTCGCCGGTGTTTACATAAAATTTAAGATCAGATTTGCGGGAAATAATAATGAGCGCTCCTGTTTTTGTTTCGCTCATATTAAAACAGGCGTTCACAATAGCATCTACGTCCAAAGCAAAGTCCGACCCGGAGCTTACCCGCTTTGCAAAGCTGAATACATTTTTCCAGTTATTATTTTTAAGAAAATCATTAGAGCCGATGTACAATAAAAATTTTCTTATTTCCTGTTGAAACACTACCATAATGGCAATTACACCAACATTAATAAACTTACCCAGTATTGAACTAAGCATATCAAACTCGAATGCCCTTACAATGATCCAAAAAATATAAATGGAAGCCAGGCCGATAAAAATATTTACGGCAGCAGTTCCTCTTACCATTTTATATAATTGGTAAAGCATTACAGCCACCAAAAAAATATCTATGGCGTCGATAATACCGAATGTAAGGAAGAGTATGTAAAACTGAAATAACACGGCGGCAAAGATACTTTTTTATGAGCAAATACAGCGTTTTTTTGAGCTTAAAAACTGTCTAAGGCCTGAAATTTAAACCCTAATGCCAATTATTAATACGTCGTCTACCTGCTCTAATCGCCCTCTCCAGTCAATAAACGTTTTGTTTAGCAATTTTAACTGCTCTTTCATCGGCAAATGATGCACGGATAACAGCATTTCCTCAAGCTGTTTGTATCTGAATTTTTTTCCTTTTATTCCGCCGAATTGATCTGCGTAACCATCAGTTAAGGTATATATAAGATCGCCTTTTTGTAAAGCAACCCGGTTGTAAGTAAAAGAAATACTATCGTCGTGTCCTTTACCAACCGGCATTTTATCGGCCCTGCAAATTATAAGCGCATTATCGCGAATGATATAAAAAGAATTATTTGCCGCTGCATATTCAAGCTGCATATTAGTGAGGTCCAATTTACATAATACGGCATCCATCCCGTCCTTACTTTCTTCTATGCCGTCTTCCGAATTTAAGGCTTTGTCAATTTCCGTTCTCAGTGTATTTAAAATCAGGTCAGGCCTTGTTACTTTGTTCTCATTAATAACACGGCTCAATAAACTAATATTGAGCAGGCTCATAAAGGCGCCGGGAACGCCATGTCCTGTACAGTCTGCCGTAATGTACATAAAGCCGCCATCAACCGGCGCGGCCCAATAAAAATCACCGCT
>JANYGK010000038.1 GCA_025362395.1 Bacteroidota bacterium | reverse complement strand
GCTTCTTGCAATTCGGTAATGGCTTCGTCCGATAGTTTAATTGCCTCCGATTGTTCTTTTGAAAGTTTTTCCGCCGGTGTGAAAAACGCATTGATGAGAACTTCATCTATATGCGGAAAAGGATTTTTTGTCAAATCCCTTTGCTTAATAATGCTACCGGGATATTTTACTTTTATTTTTTCTATTATAGCATTTCCTAACTTTATACTAAGAGATGCCTCTTTACGAGGACTTGAAATAAGGCGCAATATTTTTTTCATAATATATATTTTTTAGATGCAACAAACTTATGTACATTTACTATTCAAAAGTTAGTAGTAAATAAAAGGTTAGTAGTAACCTTTTGGTTAGTAGATGAAATAATGGGAAATAAAGAACAAAAATGGGCTTATTCTGAGCCAGAGTGTATAAAGAGATTACTGTCGGTTGAGGACGCCATGTATGTAATAGGCGGCAAATGGAAATTGAAAATAGTTATTGCTGTAGTGACCGGTCACAACCGTTTTAATGAATTGCAACGCACCATTAAAGGCATTTCAGCAAGAGTGCTTTCAAATGAACTCAAAGATTTAGAAGAGAACGGATTGATACAAAGGGTCGTCCATTCAGATAGAATGCCTGTTGTTGTTGAGTACATTAAAACGGAATACACAAAAACACTAAAGGATGTCTTAGACACATTAGGTGATTGGGGTATCAAGCATAAAAAGAAAATTACAGGTAAGTAATTTCATTCCTATATTGACAGGAAACCAAAGAAATCTTCCTTGAAATAATGTCCGGCTAAGAAACTAAGCAAATTTCTTAATAGCTTCAGGACTTACCGGTGTGAAGAAATTAATTAGATTGCCATCCGGGTCGCGAAATAGTAACGAGCGATTTCCCCATGGCATCGTTGTGGGTTTCTGAACAATGTCATGGGTTAAATCTTTGATCTTCTCGTAATCCTTATCTACATTCTCAACAAGAAATTCTATGATTACACTTTTGTTAGCGGCTGCTTGAGCAACTCCTTCCCCAAAAAAAGCTAATGTTCTAGTGCTTCCAATTGCTAAGGTAAAAGAACTTGTAACTATTTCTGCGAAGTCGTCTGTTGACCACTTTGCAGTTAAACCTGTTGCTTTTTCAAAAAACTGAACTAAACGCTTAATGTCAGCGGTGATAATTCTTAATGATACTACTTTCATGTTTTATGTTTTTAGTTGTGATGATTTTAATATGATTATTTTTTACTTGTCTTGCCTATTAATAAAAGAATTGCTCTGAAACTATCTTACCTCCTTTTACTTCGAAGACAGCAATTTCTTCCAAACTCATGCGAGGTTTCCCTTTCATCGTCAATTCTCTACGGAGTACCACACTGAAAAAATTGCCACATACTACCGGCTCACTGCAATAACCGCTATGGACTTGCTCTATCATTTCCTTTCGCGCTTTACTTTTCGCTTTCACAGCATCTAATCCTTTAGTAATAATAGGAAAACCCATTGCAACGACATGTTCAGGCTCTCTATTTACTATGTCTTGTGAATAAAGTTCATTAATGATTTGTTCTTGTTTGTTTTGTTTTACCAACTCGTAATATTGGTTGGCTACTTCTAGTGTTGTCATATTTTTAGTTTTAATTCTTGCTTGCAAAACTATGTACTATAAAAACACTTTTAGTGTCAATAAGTACATTATATTTGCTCAATCGTATTTTTTTATAGCTATGGATGCATTAAGTGATATTTTAAATAGTGTTAAACTAAAAGCAGTTGTTTACCAAAAAGTGAGATGCACTTCATCCTGGGGTGTAGAGGCAGCACAAGATTCGAATTCGCAGTTTTGGCAGCTTTTAAAGGGCAGTTGTTATTTGCGAGTTCCCGGTAAAGCGGTTATAAAAATGAATGAAGGTGATTTTGTTTTTATACCTCATGGCTCTACTCACTGTATTTCAGGTAAGCCGGATACTACTTGTGTGTCAGCGGCACACTATACCAAAGCCCTTTTGAGCGGGAAGCCCTTATTTCAAGGGAAAGAAAAAGAAACTTTATTGATAGGAGGGCATTTTGAATTTGCTTCGAATGTGCAACATCCATTCATTAAATCTTTACCGAAGGTTATACAAATAAAAAATACTAATACAGAAGTCAGTGTTTGGTTGCAACGCGCAGCATTGTTTATGAATGAAGAGGTAGGATGTGAGATGATAGGCAGTAAGATAATACTTAGTCGTTTGGCAGAAGTAGTGTTTATATTGATCATTCGCGCCTATCTGGAACAAACGGATATAAAAAAAGGATTTCTTCTTGCATTAAAAGATAATAGGATTAGTAGTTCTTTAAAATTTATGCATACCTCTCCTGAAAAAAACTGGACATTAAATCAATTAGCTTCTACTGCCGGAATGTCCCGTTCTCTGTATTGCAAAGAATTTAAAAGATTAGTAGGTGAAACTCCATTAAGCTATTTGACTAACTGGCGAATTTTAAAATCGAAAGAAATTTTATTAGAAAGCAAAGAAAATATCATTGAGGTAGCCGGTAAAGTTGGTTATCAATCTGAAGCAGCATTTAATAGACTTTTTAAATCAAAAGTAGGTGAAACTCCCGCAAGTTATCGAAGGAATATTATTTCTTAATATTCTAGGCATCACGTGAAAACTATTACTTGAGTTGGTGATATTTATACGTGAGTTGGTTTTTTATCTTTCTTTTAGATAAAATTCCACATTGATTTATATTACTCGGCTTCAAGACTCGAACAAGTAACTAATTGAAAATAAATAGTTTTATATTTTGAAGTTAAATCATCGAACCAAAAACCCCTGATAAAGCCTTATTTATCAGGGGTTTTCCGGTTAAGTACCCAGCGCCGGACTCGAACCGGCACGGTTTCCCACAGGTGTTTGAGACCAGCGCGTCTACCATTCCGCCAGCTGGGCATTTGAGACGTTTCTCACAATCCGTTTCCGAATAATAAGGGTTGCAAATGTAATGAGTTTTTCCGTTAATCAAAAAAAGGAGCAAATATTATTGTATAAGCCCGCTAAAAATGGTAAATTTGCCTCCCTAACAAAAAAATGGAAACAGAAGTTCAATTATTTTCAGGTAGTGTTACAAAAACACTTTCAGAGCAAATTGCTAAATCGTACGGCAAAGATTTAGGGAAAATTTCTCATTACCGTTTCAGTGATGGGGAAATACAAGTTTCTTATGATGAAAGCATTCGCGGGCAAAGCGTTTTTGTGATCCAGTCAACCATGCCGCCTACCGATAATTTAATGGAAGTGTTGTTGATGCTGGATGCCGCAAAAAGAGCTTCTGCAAAACACATTATTGCCGTATTGCCTTATTTCGGCTATGCTCGCCAAGATAGAAAAGACCAACCCCGTGTTGCCATTGGAGCAAAGCTTGTAGCAGATATGCTGGCAGTTGCCGGTGCTACACGTGTTATGACCATGGATTTGCATGCCGATCAGATACAAGGATTTTTTGATATACCGGTCGATCATTTATACGCTTCCTCCATTTTCCTACCTTATATACAAGGGCTTAACATTCCTAATTTAACGATTGCCGCGCCCGATATGGGAGGCAGCAAACGCGCCAACGCTTACGCCAAGCACTTAAAAGCTGAAATAGTTATTTGCTATAAACAACGCACCAAAGCAAATGTGGTAGATCACATGACTGCTATCGGCGACATTGAAGGAAGGAATATTGTATTGGTAGACGATCTTGTTGATACCGGCGGAACGTTATGCAAAGCGGCTGACATGATGATGGAGCGCGGTGCATTAAGCGTTAGGGCTGTATGTACACATCCTGTTTTATCAGGAAAGGCTTACGAAAATATTGAAAACTCAAAATTAACAGAGCTTATTGTAACAGATACCATTCCTTTAAAACAGGAAAGTAAAAAAATAAAAGTGATCAGCGTTGCCGAATTATTTGCTAAAGTAATTCATAGTGTACAAAACTATGAATCCATCAGCAGTAATTTTATTATGTAGTATAACCCGCACCAAATAAATAAACTAACCGATGAAATTAAAATGAGCGGGCATTTTGAAATCATCACAAAAACAAACAAATGAAATCAGTAACATTGAGCGGTTCGTTGCGTGCGAACGTAGGAAAAGTAAACGCTAAAGAAATCAGGGAAAAAGGAAATGTGCCGTGTGTAATTTACGGCGGAAAAGAACAAATCCATTTTGAAGCAGATATCCGCGCTTTTAAACCGGTAATCTTTACTCCAAATGCACACATCGTTGAAATTAACCTAGACGGTAAAGTTTACAAAACTGTTTTACAGGAAGCGCAATACCACAAAATAAACGACAAATTAATTCACGCGGATTTTTTAGAAGTTATGGACGGAAAGCCTGTAACCATAAGCATCCCGGTTGTATTAAACGGACAGTCTGAAGGTGTTAAAAAAGGCGGTAAATTAGTATTGAAATTACGCAAGTTAAAAGCTCGCGGGTTAGCAAACGAATTACCGGACAGTATTGATTTAAACATTGATAAATTAAACATTGGCGACAGCATTTCTATTGGCGATATCGATATTAAAGGCGTTACCTTATTAAACGCTAAAAATGTGTCGGTAGTTGCAGTACAAACAACCCGCGCGGTAGCAGCGGAAACCAATGCAGCTCCTGCTAAAAAATAATTATTAGGCATAATAAATCAAAAAACCTCCTTCATTTTCTGAAGGAGGTTTTTTTGTGCGGCTAAGCTTAGTTAAGCATTAAATAGTTATATGTACTGGGTTAGTTTAAAATAAATTTGGCCTGTAGGTCGTGTTCTGTTTTAATTAAATGAATAAATAATTTAATTTTTGCCTTCAGTAAATTTTCTTTCTTCGTCAGTGTATCCGCTTTAATGAGATCATATTTCTCTAAGGATGAAATATCAAGCAAACGGGCAATGCTGTAAACGTTAGCATTATCAAAAGCCTCTTCCTGTAAGGCATTGTGCTGTGACACCCACATGTAATCCTTTGTTAGCTGTTGAAGGTAAGAAGAAGCTTTAGCGTTAAAATCCTGTTCATGATTAATAATACCTGCTCCATAAAGCTTAGGGCTTAATACCGAAGAAAACTCTACAAGCTTAAATACTTTTACGCCCTCTATCATAATATCCATTTCACCGTTGTCAAATGTTTTAATAATATGATTGATCTTTACTTCGATGCCGTAATCACCTACAGATTTTTGGTGAACAAAAGGGATGCCGAAATGCGCTTCATTTAAAAGACAGTCGGATACCAATTGTTTATAGCGCTCCTCATAAATGTGAAGTGTTTTAGTTTCGCCCGGTAGTAATACCATATTAAGGGGAAACATAGGTATAGTGAGTTGTTGTTGCGTTGCCATTTTCAAATTAATTTTAATGGGTTTCTTATTAACTCAGGGATGCTCCTCAAAGTTACAAATAACGTTCCTAAAATATAATGCCAATTGATTGAAACCGCTTACTCACTTAGTGAATATGTCTACTCAACCAAACAACCGGTTTTATTTTATAAAAAAACATAAACGGTAATTATTACCTCGGTTTTTTGATGTATTTTTAATCTTGTTTTAAAATTAATTCATGAAAAAATATATTATTATACTGTGTTTATGCGTTGGGGCCGCGTTTACGTTCAGTTTCTCGCAGGATTATTTTGAGGTATCTAAAAACCTTGACATTTTTAATACCTTATACCGCGAGCTCAATATTGCTTATGTGGATGAAACAAAACCGGGGCAATTAATGAAAACCGGCATTGAGGCCATGCTGGCTTCTTTAGATCCTTATACAAATTATTATACCGAAAACGATATTGAAGATTATAGGTATATGACCACAGGCGAGTACGGAGGCATAGGCGCTTTGATACAGGATGTAAATAATAAAATCACCATTACAGAGCCTTATGAAAACTTTTCGGCATATAAAGCAGGGCTGCGCGCGGGAGATGAGATTATAGAGGTAAATGGTGTTGATGTAAGCAAGAAAAAAACAGAAGAAATAACCACGATGTTAAAAGGCCAGGCCGGAACGCCCATTAAATTAAAAGTGATTCACCTTGGCCAACCCGCTGCTGTTGATGTAAGCTTAATGAGAGAAGAGATAAAAATAAAAGCAGTGCCATACGCAGGCATGTTAAGCGGTGAAATAGGTTATATTAAACTCACAAGTTTTACAGACAATTGTTCGAATGAAGTGAAGGAAGCATTTTTAAAATTAAAAGAAAAAAACTGTAAATCACTTATTTTCGACCTGAGGGGGAACCCGGGAGGCTTATTGCAGGAGGCCGTAAACATTGTTAACATTTTTGTAAATAAAGGAAATGAAGTAGTGTTTACTAAGGGCAAAGTAAAGGATTGGGATAAGCAATACTTATCGGTGAATAATGCGGTAGATACTCAAATGCCTTTAGTGGTTTTGGTTGATAATAATTCAGCCTCCGCCTCTGAAATTGTATCAGGTGCTTTGCAGGATTTGGACAGGGCCGTAATTATAGGGCAACGTTCGTACGGTAAAGGATTAGTGCAGCAAACCCGTGATTTAACCTATAACACTAAATTAAAGGTAACGGTGGCAAAATATTATATACCGAGCGGCCGTTGCATACAGGCTTTAGATTATACGCATAAAGACGAGGAAGGAAGAGTGGAACATGTACCTGACTCTTTGATAACGGCTTTTAAAACCAAGAACGGACGTATTGTTTATGACGGAGCGGGAATTTTACCCGATCAAAAAACGGAAGATGTAAAATACAGTAATGTATTAGTGGCACTTTTAAATAAGAACCATATTTTTAATTATGTAAATACATACCTTCTAAAACACCCGCAATTACTGGCAAAAGCAGCTAGCTTTAATTTACCCGATGCTGATTATACTGAATTTGTAAGCTATATGAAAGATAAAGATTACAAGTATGTAACACAAAGTGATTTTGCTTTGGAAGAATTAAAAGAAGACGCGACCAAGGAAAAATATTATGAAAGTATTAAACCGGAATACGAAGCGCTGCTTAATAAAATGAACGCGAATAAAAAAGATGATTTGATGCGATTTAAAGCGGAGATCAAGGAATTTATTGAAGAAGAGATTACGTCGCGTTTTGAATTTCAGAAAGGAAGAATTGAAACTGCTTTAAAATATGATATGGATGTGGCTGAAGCAAAGAAGTTATTAGCTGATCCAAAAAAAATGACATCCATATTAACTACTATCGCAAAGCCTGTTAAGCCCTTTAATGCCAATAAACGATTCTGATTTTTTTATTTGAAGATTTGATAAAATAAGTTACTTTTGATAAAATAATTTAAAATACAGTATTATGGGAAAAGGTGACCAAAAATCAAGACGCGGTAAAATTCAAGTAGGTTCATTTGGAAATCTTCGTCCGCGTAACAAAGCAAAATCAACAACTGCACCGGCAAAAGCAACAGAAGGCGCAGCAACTGAAAAGAAAGCAGCTCCGAAAAAAGCAGCCGCTAAAAAAGCAGCAAAATAATTAGAAGAACCGCTTTTAAAGCGGTTTTTTTATTTAATAGTATTTCTAATAGTGCAATTCTAAAAATCCAAATAAATAGTAACTTTGCCCGTGACTTATTTTCAACCCGATAAACTAAAAATTGGCGTACTTGGCGGCGGGCAGTTGGGCCGCATGATGATACAAAGTGCTATTAATTACAACCTGTACATTTGTTGCCTCGACCCTGATGCCAATGCTCCTTGCAAAGCCATAGCCAATGAGTTTACAAAAGGCAGCCTAACCGATTACGATACAGTTTATAAATTCGGGAAGGATAAGGATATTATTACCATTGAAATTGAAAACGTAAATGTGGAAGCTTTAAAGGCTTTACAAAAAGAAGGCAAAAAAGTATTTCCTCAACCGGAAGTTATTGAAATAATAAAGGATAAAGGGTTACAAAAAATGTTTTATCAACGTAATGATATCCCGAGCCCTGATTTTTTTTTAGTAGAAAACAAAGAGCAGATTGAGAAATACCGCGATTTTTTTCCGTTCTTCCAAAAGCTTCGTACCGGAGGCTACGACGGTAAAGGTGTTGTGAAACTTGGGCATCCCAATAAAATTGAACGGGCCTTTGAAGCACCGAGTGTATTGGAAAGATTGGTTGATTTTGAAAAAGAGATCTCCGTTATCGTAGCCCGTAATGAAAGTGGTGAAGTAAAATGTTTCCCGGCTGTTGAATGTGAATTTAATCCCGAAGCTAACTTAGTGGAATTCTTATTTTCACCCGCCGATATTAAAAAATCTATTGATAAACAAGCGATAGACATTGCCGTAAAAATTGCAGAAAAATTAAATATTGTAGGCATCCTTGCTGTTGAATTATTTGTAACAAAAGACGGTAAAGTTTTAGTGAATGAAGTAGCCCCACGCCCTCATAATAGCGGGCATCAAACTATTGAAGCGAATATTACTTCGCAGTTTGAACAACATTTACGCGCTATTTTAAATTTACCGTTGGGCGATACGTCTATTATTAAACCGGCGGTGATGATAAATTTACTGGGAGAAAAAAATCATGAAGGCCCGGCAAAGTATGAAGGTCTCAGCGATGCTCTAAAATATAAAGGCGTGTATGTTCATTTATACGGAAAAACAACAACGAAGCCATTTCGTAAAATGGGCCATATTACAGTGATAGATGATGATTTGAACCTTGCAAAGAAAAAAGCAATCACCGTAAAAGATATTGTAAAAATTATTTCATAGGATTCACTAATTAATAACTCTTTAATTTACTAATTGATATGGTAGGCATTATAATGGGCAGCAGCAGTGATCTTAAGATTATGAATGAAGCCGCTGAATTTTTAAAAAAATTAAATATTCCTCACGAAGTAACCATTGTTTCGGCGCACCGCACACCGGAACGCATGTTTGAATATGCTAAAAACGCATATGCTAACGGACTAAAAGTAATTATTGCAGGAGCAGGCGGCGCAGCACATTTACCGGGTATGGTTGCTTCTTTAACCGCTTTACCTGTTATTGGCGTTCCCGTAAAATCAAGTAATTCTATCGACGGCTGGGACTCTTTATTATCCATTGTACAAATGCCAAATGGCGTACCGGTTGCTACAGTGGCTGTTAATGCAGCGCAAAACGCGGGCATTTTAGCAGCACAAATATTAGGCTGTCAAGACAAAGCTATTTATGATAAATTAATTTTATTTAAAGAAGAGCTTAAAGAAAAAGTAATGAAAAGTTTGGAAGAAATTAAATAGCCATTCCATAGAGTCACCTGAACTTGTTTTATAATCTTAACTTTGTAAAGATTATTTTTTCTTTATTCTTTCATGTATGATTTTAAAAATTTCCTTATTTGTATACCAATTCCCGTTACATTTAAAGCAAATCCCGCCTTGAATGTGTTTATAATCTTTGATATTACCAGAGCCTCCACATCTATCACATCCTGAAATTACTACGAGATTGCCATTTACAATGTCGTACCAAGGAATTCCTTCTTCAAGATGCCTTTTATCATGACAATTTTTACATAGCGTAACCAAACAAGAATCTGGAACTTGCCACGGGGAACTATGTTTTAAATAGTATTCGTGATGTATGTGATGAGATATATCTATGCGCAGCCACAATCTACGCACTTAAAAAAATCACGTTCTAATATTTTCAAACGTTTTTCTCGCCACTCAGATTCTTTGAGTAATTCTAAGTAACTGTTATACCAATCTTCAAAATGCATTGTTTAAACTTTCTCTTTTACAATCACGTCCACCAACGCAGGATCCAACAATGTACTGGTATCACCTAAATTTCCTGTATCCCCTTCAGCAATTTTTCTTAAAATACGGCGCATAATTTTACCGGATCGTGTTTTAGGTAAGCCCGGTACAAACTGTATTTTATCAGGTTTTGCAATTGGACCTATCATTTTAGTCACCATGGCAATAATTTCCTGTTTAGTTTTATCATCGCCTGTTTTACCGGCATCACAGATTACATAAGCATAAATGCCTTGTCCTTTAATATCATGCGGATAGCCGACTACAGCGCTCTCAATAATGGCATCATGCATGTTAATGGCATTTTCTACTTCCGCGGTACCTATGCGGTGCCCGCTTACATTCAATACATCATCTACACGGCCCGTAATTTTATAATTCCCTTCTTTGTCACGCAGACAACCGTCTCCCGTAAAATACATGTTTTGATAAGCCGTAAAATATGTTTGCTTGCAACGCTCATGATCTCCGTAAGTAGTACGGATAATACCCGGCCAAGGGAACTTAATACATAAATTACCGCTTACATCATTTCCTTCAATCACCATACCTGCCTCGTCTACTAAGCAAGGTTGCACTCCCGGCAAAGGTAATGTAGCATAAGACGGTTTTTCCGGGGTAATTCCTGCAAGATTGGAGATCATAATTCCACCGGTTTCTGTCTGCCACCAGGTATCCACTACAGGGCATTTTTCCTTACCTATGTTGGTATGATACCAATGCCAGGCTTCTTCATTAATAGGCTCTCCAACAGATCCCAATACTTTTAAAGAGCTTAGTTTTTTATCTTTTACAGGATCTAATCCAAAGCCCATTAAACTCCGGATGGCAGTAGGTGCTGTATATAAAATATCAACTTTATGTTTGTCGATAATCTCCCAAAACCTACCGGCATCAGGCCATGTAGGCACTCCTTCAAATAAAAGTGATGTAGCTCCCGCGCTTAAAGGCCCGTACACAATATAGCTGTGCCCGGTGATCCATCCTATATCGGCCGTACAAAAATGTATTTGTCCGGGCTTGTATTGAAACACATTAACGAATGTATAGTTGGCCCAAACCATGTAGCCGCCAATAGTATGCACAACACCTTTAGGCTTACCTGTGGAGCCCGATGTATATAAAATAAATAAAGGATCTTCCGCGTCCATTACTTCCGCTTTGTAATCGGTTAACCCGGATTCTTTTACTTTTTTCAATTCATCTTCCAACCATACATCTCTGTCGTGTTGCATGGTAACAGCAACATGAGTACGCTTGGTAACTATTACTTTTTTTACGAATGGGCAGCTTACTAACGCTTCGTCCACTACTGCTTTTAAAAGAATGTCTTTAGCGGCACGGTATGCACCATCACTTGTAATAATATATTCTGCCTTAGCATCCTGTAACCGGTCTGCTATAGCCTGAGCGGAAAAGCCTCCGAAAATAACAGAGTGAATGGCACCGATGCGTGCGCATGCTAATGTAGCAATAGCCAACTCCGGTGTCATGCCCATGTATAAGCATACGCGGTCACCTTTCTTTACACCGTTATTTTTTAAAACGTGTGCCATTTGGCAAACTCTTAGATGAAGCTCTTTATAAGTTAAGGTAAGGTTCTTTTCTTTAGGATCATTGGTTTCCCATATAATGGCGGGCGTATTACTGTTCTTCTCTAAGTGCCTGTCTATGCAGTTTTCTGTAATATTTAATTTACCTCCGATAAACCATTTTGTATCGGCTGTTTTAAAATCCCACTCCAATACTTTATCCCATTTTTTATGCCATGTAAAATTTTCGGCAATCGTAGCCCAAAAGTTTTCAGGCTCTTCTACGCTTTCTTTATAAGCGGCATTATAAGCTTCAAGAGATGTAAGTTGGTAAGGATAAGTCATGAGGTAATAAAATTAAGGAATTAGGTGTTACTTTGAAACATATTAAAAATACCTTAATATTGTTTAATTAGCAAAAGCTTTGAGTTTAAAAAAAATAGTTTCAAATCTTGCCGTTCAAGTATTGGCGGCCATTATTGCAGGCGTATTACTCGGGCATTTTTACCCTGCCATAGGCGTAAAAATGGAAATTATAGGTAAGACCTTCATTAATATCATTAAATTGTTTATAGGCCCTATTATTTTTTTAACCATTGTATTGGGCATTGTAGGTATTGATAGTTTAAAAAAAGTAGGCAGAGTAGGCGTAAAGGCACTACTGTATTTTGAAATTGTTTCCACACTTGCTTTAAGCATCGGCGTATTAACAGCATATATCGTTCAGCCCGGCAGCATTGATATGGCAGGACTTACGGTAAAAGATGCTTCACAATATACACAACATGCTAACGAAAATTTCAGCTGGATCAATTTTTTTCTGTCAAATTTTACGCTTCAGGTATTAGTTGCCGGAATTATAACGGGAATTATTTTAAGTAATTTAAAGAATAAATACGCATTCATTAAACCTTTAGAAAAAATTTCGCACTATGTTTTTTTAGCATTGCGCTACGTTATGTATCTCGCACCCTTGGGAGCTTTTGGCGGAATGGCCTTTGCGGTTGGTAAATTCGGATTGCAAACCCTGTTGCCTTTAGGAAAATTAATGCTATGCGTTTATTTAACCATGGCCTTGTTTGTGTTTGTGATCCTGGGCTCTATAATGCGGTATTATAAACTAAGCATTTGGAATTTTTTAAAATCTATTAAAGAAGAATTACTGATTGTATTAGGAACTTCTTCTTCCGAACCTGCTATGCCGTCCTTAATGAAGAAGCTTGAGAAAATGGGTTGCAGTAAATCGGTTGTGGGTTTGGTAGTACCTACCGGTTACTCTTTTAATTTAGACGGCACTTCTATTTATTTATCCATGTCCGTTATTTTTATTGCGCAGTTATATAATGTTGATTTGTCATTTATGGAACTGTTAAGCATTATCGGCATTTTAATGATCACCTCTAAAGGTGCTGCAGGGGTTACCGGCAGCGGTTTTATAGTATTGGCTTCTACGCTCACCGCTTTACATAAAATACCGGTAGAAGGCTTGGCTTTTTTATTGGGAGTAGATAAATTTATGAGTGAAGCAAGGGCCATTACTAATATTATTGGCAACGGAGTAGCTACAATAGTTATATCAAAAGCAGAAAAAGAATTTGCAGAACCGGAGTTGGTCAAAGGGGAACCTTTAGGATAGGCTAAGCAGGTAAGTTTAGCAGCTCATTTGTTTTCATGATGAGATCCATAAATAATATTTTAGGATTGGCATTTCGTTCAATGTAATAAAACGCTGAATTAAATTCTTCTAAAAGTTTTTCATAATTGCGTTGATGGATGAAACGGGAGAACTTAGAAATAAATTCTTTTTCGTCACCCGAATGCCTTACCAAATCAGGACTACCGAAATTTATCATTAAACAATCCCTGAAAATTTCGAGCCCGTATTGCAAAAATTGTTTTTGTTTTTCTCTGCCTGTCCGTGCGTTTTCATCTACCCAATTAACGGCTTTAGGCGCATCAAACTTTAAAGCAATAAGCATAAACGTTCTAAAGTTTTGCAGGTAAGTGGTTCCTCCATCAGCATGCTGCAACAACAGTTGCGCTTCCCTGTAACTGCCATCACTGAGCATGGCCGCTTGTTTAGCAGCTGTAGGGTCACATTGAAACTGCTTTACTAAACCCGCGCTAATTTCTTCGGGCGCAAGCTTATAAAAATTAATTTGCTGTACTCTCGATATAATTGTAGCCAATAATTGTTCGGGGCTGTTGCATACCATTACAAACAATGTCTTTTCAGGAGGCTCTTCCAGTATTTTAAGCAGCTTGTTAGCAGATTCGGTATTCATTTTTTCCGGCTGCCATATTACCATTACTTTATAGCCGCCTTCGTAGCTGGTGTAGGAAAGCTTTTTGAGAATATCATTGGCTTCATCAGCCGGGATGATCGGTTGTTTATTTTCAGAGCTTAAGCTGCTGAACCAGTCATTGAGAGACATGTAAGGTGTTTCCAAAAATGTTTCCCTGAATTCTTTTACAAGATCATTACTGGTTTTTACATGTTTACTTTTTGAAATAGGAAACACCAAATGCAGATCGGGATGAACCAACTTGGATGTTTTTAAACAGGAAGGGCATACCCCGCAGGAATCGGTTTCCTGTTTATTGGTACAAAATATATATTGTATAAAGGCAAAGGCCGCGGGTAAATTACCGCTTCCTTCGGGCCCTGAAAATAATAGAGCATGCGGCACGCGGCTATCTTTAAGCATGTGTAAAAGCTTTTCTTTTACCTCCTCTTGGCCTATAATATCTTTAAAAAACACGTGCTAATTTAAAGGTTTTTTCGGAGAGCGAACCTTTAAATTTTAAGCGGGGTTAAGTTATTTATCGTTCTTAATAAAAGTTTATTTACCGGAAAATGATAAATTTGTTATATGCATATCGGTTTGTTTTTTGGTTCTTTTAACCCGGTTCATATAGGCCACATGGCACTGGCTAACTATATGGCTTCTTTTACGGAGCTCGATCAGGTATGGTTTGTGGTGTCTCCGCATAACCCTTTAAAAGAAAAAGTGTCTTTGCTTGATCAAAATCAGCGCCTGCACATGGTTAATGCGGCTATAGGTAATACCCCTAAAATGAAAAGCAGTAATATTGAATTTAACCTTTCTCAGCCGTCTTACACAGTTAATACATTGGCACACTTAACAGAGAAGTACCCGGCGCATACATTTTCTTTAATTATAGGAGAAGATAATTTGGCATCATTTACAAAATGGAAAAATTTTGAGCATATTTTAAAGCACCATCAATTATTTGTGTATCCACGTCCCAATTGCGAAAAATCTGAATTGCTTGATCATCCTAATGTGGTGATGACTGAGGCTCCTTTAATGGAGATCTCCTCTACATTTATCAGGAACGCGTTAAAGCTTAAAAAAGATGTGTCGTTTTTTGTACCCCTTGCTGTATGGCAGTATATAGATGAAATGAATTTTTATAGAAAGTAAAGAGCCTAAAAAAATTAGATGTTAAATTGTTTTAGGAATACTATATTAATTCCAAATATAATTAGGTTTTAGAAGCGTGTTTTGTTAATATTGTATAAGGATAACTTAATAATTAAATAATATCCATTTAATATGAAAAAAATCTACTTCTTATCATTTGCGTTATTTTCACTTTATGCAGCGGTAAAAGCACAAGGCATTGAAATAAAAGATCAATATAATTCAAATGTTGTTGTTACTAATAATACTATTGTAAACAGAACAACAACGGCAGGCACGCAAACTGCCCATAACTTTGAAATTAAAAATATCAGCAATTCAACTCAGACTGTCGTGGTTAAAAAGTTTAATGATGTTATTAATACGGTTTCAAGTTCTGATATGGCATCAAGCACGTTTTGTACAGGTACTACATGTTATCCTCCCAGCACATTTTCCGCAACTGTTGTTTTAGCGCCAAACGCTACTTCAATACTAGCAGCCGATTTGGATGAGGCAAGTGTAGTTGGGGTATCACAAATCAGCTATAAAGTATATAATGCGTCAAATACAACGGATGAATTAAATTTTACAATAAAATACAATGGTACAGTATCCGTAAAAAATATAGCTTCTGTATTCGCTTCTGTTTCGGAAGTATACCCTAACCCAAGTTCTTCTAAAAGTTTTATTTCTGTGTCTGTAAACAAAAACTATTCAGGAGTGGATGTTATTGTTATTAATTCTTTAGGGTCAGTTATATCAACTAAATTAACCGATCTGGAAGCAGGTAAAAATGTGATTTCATTAGATTCTGAAAATTTACCTACAGGATTGTACTTTATAACTATTAACCAAGGCAACCAACGCATTACCAAAAAATTAACAATTTCTAAATAATCTAATAACCTAAATAAATATAAATAACCATGAAAAAACAATTACTGGCATTATCAATATTAACGGCAAGTTTAGTTCAGGCACAAACCTTTACTGAAAACTTTAGTTCACCTACTCCGCCGGCTTTACCGGCAAGTTGGTTGCAAAATAACTTAGACGGCGCAACCACTTCAACTGCCATTGCATCATACTCATTTGGAGTAAATGCATGGGTAACCAAAGATGTATCAGCGTCAACTGATCCTGCAACCGCCGCTCACGGCAAAGTGGCTGCAAGTACATCATACTATACACCTGCAGCTACGTCTAATGATTGGTTAATTACACCATCATTTACAGTTCCTGCAAATGGAGTACTTACATGGGATGCAAATGCACCTGACGCAAGTTTTCAGGATGGGTATTTAGTTAAAATTTCTACTACAGGAACAACTGTTGCAAGTTTCACAACAACTCTTTTAACGATTGCTGCCGAAAGTTCTACCTGGAACTCAAGAAGCATTAACTTAAACTCTTATGCGGGCCAAACAGTTCGTATAGCGTTTATTAATAATTCCATTGATATGGATTTGTTGTGGTTAGATAACGTTTCTGTGATGGTGCCGGCTGCAAACGACATTAAATTAACCTCTATTGCTCCTATTGGACAGGGTGTTTGGGGCGCCAGCGGGTCAACAAAAATAATTTCGGGTGTTGTTACCAATAACGGTTACACTACCATTACTGCCTTTACTGCAAAATATACAGACGGAACTGTAAATGCAAACAGTAATATTACAGGCCTTAATTTAAGTTACGGTCAAACAGCTAGTTTTAGTATCGCTACTCCATATACCATTACATCAGCTGCCGAATCAAAAATAAAAGTTTGGGTAGATTTAGTAAGTGATGCTACTCATACAAATGATACATTAAGAACGTCTATTAAAGGATATTCATTTCTTCCAAATCATAGAGTTGTATTTGAAGAAGGTACGGGAACATGGTGCGGATGGTGTGTAAGAGGTGCAGTTTATATGGACTCTATGAATAGAATGAACCCAAATACAACTTCATTAATTGCAATTCACAATAGCAGCAGCGATCCAATGACCAATACTATTTATGATAACGGTGTGGGGACTTTAATTTCAGGATACCCAACTGTGTTATGCGACAGATCTGTTGATATTGGTGACCCGGGTGATATGTTTACAACCTATGCGGCACACATCAATGATTTTAGTTTAGCTGATATTACGCTTACTCCAACTTATAATGCAACTACAAGAGTTGCTAATGTAGTGGTGAACACACACGTTTCTTCAAGTTTTACAAATAATAATGCTACTAACGATTACCGTATAGCTGTTGTGTTTACAGAAAACCATGTTACAGGTACTGCTTCAGGGTATGGACAACATAACTATTATAGTTCTACATCAAACAACTTACCATTAGTTGGCGCCGGTCATAACTTCCAAACAGAGCCTGCTATTGTTCCTGCAACAAGTATGGTTTATGATTTTGTGGCTCGTGTTATATTAGGTGGTTTTACAGGACAAGTAAGCAGTCTGCCAAGCACTTTAACAGCAGGCCAAACGTATACTTCATCGGTATTCAGTTACACCGTTCCTGCAGCATATACAGCGGGTAATATGAGGGTTCACGCACTTTTAATAGATGCTAATAACGAGATTATTTATAATGCAAATACTACAACTTTAACAGCTGCACCTGTTGGAATACAAGAAGCTGACAAAAATTTAACGTCAGTTGAACTGTATCCTAATCCAACAGATAATGCAACATCTCTTAACATTAACCTAGTTGACCAATCAGATGTTACTGTAAGTATTTTAAATAATATTGGCCAAGTAGTTTATCAAAAAGCAGTTTCTATGCAATTAGGTTCTAATGTATTAACTTTAGATACTAAAAACTTTGCTTCAGGTATTTACAATGTTGTTATTGCAACCAAAACGGGATCGGTTACTAAAAAACTATCAGTAGTTAAGTAACAGTTTATATAGTAGTTTTGTAAAAGGCAGGTGAAATTTCACCTGCCTTTTTACTTTTAAATAAAATACTATAGCATCAAACTCAAAGTCACAAAGTCGGTTATAACCGATGCACCTAACATTATTTTAACTTAAAATGGCAGAATCATCCCCAATTTAACCCGAGTTAAATACGGTATTAAATTTAAAATATTATTTTTGTGGAAGGTTGGCATACTTACTGCCTTTACCGGTTTATGTACATGATAAAAAAAATAGTTCTATTAGTTGTTTTACATTTAAGTATGCATTCTTTTTCGCAGGTACTGTATAGCGAACGGTTTAATTCGTTAAGCTTAAATACCGTGACGTATACTGCCGCCTCCACGGTACAAACTTATTATTATGCCGATGTGCCCGCAGCTATGGTGCCTATTAATAATGGTAATTTAAAAGCCGATACGCTAACAGGAAATTATCCTTTTAGGGCGGTAGGACAAAAACAAAAAGCGTGGCTTGCTTACAGGCCGGCAAATGTTGCTGATACCTTTGCCGTTTCTACATCGTGGTTAAGCCCAATAGGCACAGCCGATGCATGGTTAATTACTCCTACTATAAATAACATTACTGCTAATAGCGTTTTAACGTGGGAGGCTTATGCTCCGGATATATCTAACCCCGACGGGTATGAAGTGTCTGTTACAACAAACACATCCGCACCTCCCGTTACCGGAGATTTTGTAATTAATAACCGCGTCTTTGTTATAGCTGCGGAAGCAAGCGGGTGGGTAACTCACGGTGTTTCGCTTGCAGCTTATGCAGGCCAAAATATAAGAATTGCTTTCAGAAATACTTCTTCAGATAAATACCAGTTATGGCTGGATGATATTATTGTAAAAAATGTTGCAAATGGTTATGATGTAGCGGCATCCTCTTACGATACTTATAAATACTCAACCATTAACTCTAATACAAACATAATGGCATCATTTAAAAATAATGGTTCGGTGCCTGTTACAAGTATGATTGCAAATTACAAAGTCGATAACGGCGCGGTAATTTCCGAAACTCAAAACCTTTCAACCCCCTTAAATTACCTGGGTGTAGGACAAATTGTTTTTTCTACGCTTTTCAGCGCGGGTATTCCGGCTTACAGCACGGTTAAAATATGGGTAAGCTCTATTAACGGACAGCCGGATCAGTTTTCGCTAAATGATACGGTAACAGGGAGCTTAACTTTATCAACGGGAATTCCCGCAAAAAAAGTACTGATAGAAGAATTTACAAACGTAAAATGCGGCCTTGATCCTGATGCTTATACACGCTTAACGTATCTTACAGCTATAGATACTAATGTTATTGTTACCTCCGTTCATATAAACGATAATTTATCCAATACATCAGGAACAAACTTAACCAATAGTATTACAAATTCTTTTCCTACAGCCGCTATAGACCGCTATAGTTATGGAGGCAAAGTGGCAATAGGCAGCAACGACTGGATCAGTGCTGTTACCCAACGCCAAAACATGAATGTGCCTGCTTCGGTAAGAGTTACTAACGTAAGTTATAATGTTGCCGCAAGGCAGCTTTCCGCCACTGTTTCTGCTGATTTTGCAGGGGATGTAAAAGGGGATTACCGCCTTAATTTATATGTAAAAGAAAATAATGTTTACGGCCCTATAAATGATGCCGGCGATAATGGTTGGAATCAATACAGCAGCTTATATAATATTCAGGCATCTCCTTTTTACCAGGTCGGGAATTATTTAAACGGTACCAATTACATTTTAGGGCCAAACCAATACAGTCACAATTATGTAGTAGATGAGTTTGTGGACGGGCCTTACGGAGCTGCCGGAATTATCCCGGTTAACGGCGGCACACGCGGCCAAACTTATAGCAAAGCTTATACATACACCTTACCCTTTACGTTTGCAGGTGAATTCAGATATAATCCCGACAATGTTTATTTAGTAGGCGTGCTTGTTGAAAAAGGATTTTCATCGAGCGTGATCTTAAATGCAAAAGAAGTAAAATTAACCTCTAACCCGGAAATGCCTGTTGGCATTAAGGAGGCCTCTCAGGAAGATGTTTCCTTAAATGTATACCCCAACCCTGCAACAAGTTATTGTTATGTAAGCTATACAAAAGGTTATGACGGGCCTGTGAAAATAGATGTATACAATACGCTTGGAGAATTAGTGTACACCCATTGTGAAAATGCAGTTAAAGGCAATTCAAACAGGCAAATAAATTGTTCCGGTTTTTCGGAAGGAAATTATCATATTGTTGTTTCATTTAATGAGCATTCTTTTTCTAAAAAATTAACCGTCATTAAATAAGTAAAATGATTGTAGTTACAGGTGCCGCAGGCTTTATAGGAAGTTGTTTAATTACTAAATTAAATACTGAAGGACATACCAATTTAATTCTGGTAGATGATTTTTCGCATGAATCCAAAAAAGCGAATTATTTAGAAAAGCAATATTTACAAACAATTGAACGTGCCGGTTTTTTAGAATGGTTTGAACAGAATGCTAAATCGGTTAATTTTATTTACCACCTTGGCGCCCGAACAGATACAACCGAATTTAATGTGGAGTTATTTAACGAGCTTAACTTAAATTATACTAAGGTTATTTGGGATATTTGCACAAGGCATTTTATTCCCATGGTATATGCGTCATCTGCCGCTACTTATGGGTTAGGAGAGCATGGGTATAATGATGATGAATCTAAGATTAATTTATTGAAGCCCTTAAACCCATACGGCGACAGCAAAAACGAATTTGATAAATGGGCTTTGACTCAAACTCAAACGCCGCCAAAATGGGTAGGGTTTAAATTTTTTAATGTTTACGGCCCTAACGAATTTCATAAAGGCAGGATGGCAAGCGTTATATTCCATTCTTTTAACCGGATTATTGAAAAAGGGAACGTAAGATTATTTCGCTCTCATAAACCGGATTATAAGGATGGGGAGCAACTGCGTGATTTTGTATACGTGAAAGATGTGGTGGATGTTTTGTATTTTGCCTACGACTCCTTAATAAAAAATGGCATCTATAATTTAGGAAGCGGAAAAGCGAGAACGTTTTTAGACCTTGCCAACGCTACGTTTAAAGCATTAGGTAAAGAGCCTGATATTGAATTTATTGATACACCCGCCGATATAAGAGATAAATACCAATATTACACGGAAGCTAATATGGATAAGCTTGCTGAACAGGGCTATTTAACCCCGTTTACAAGTCTGGAAGAAGGCGTTAATGATTATGTAACTAATTACCTCACAGGCAAAAAATACCTATAACAAAAACAGGTAGATAAGAACAGCTTGCAGAAACAATAGCCCGTCTACCCAAAGGTAAAAATAGAACCGGTGTTTTTTTTCGTCTGTAATAAAAACGGTGAGGAGTGTTACAAATAATAAAACGGCCTCTGCCATAAGCGAAGGTTTTTGATGTTTGAAAAAAAAGAAACACACAAAGGTTGCTATCACCAAACATACACATAACATTTTTGTGCCCGTATCGCCTATCGTATTTGAGTATGTTGAGATCCCATTTAAATAATCGTCGGTAGTATCTTTTACATCAAATAAAATACTCAGCACAGAAATAAAACAAAATTGCGATGCCAAAAACCAAACACTGTTGGTGTTTAAGAGTTGGTTTTCAAGTAAGGGAACTGCCGAACAGCTCACAACCCAAATGCTTGAAATAATTAGAGGCTTTATGTATCCGTGTTTTCTTAAATTAACGGGTGGGGCATAATAAGCCGTAGAAATAAGTTCTGCCCCTACCATAATAACAATAGAAGTATAGCTTAAATTATTGCATAAAAACAATAAAGCAACCAAACTGATAGCAACACTATAGAATATTTTTTTTTGGTTGCGTTTGATCCACTCAGCACTTTCGGTATACAAATTTAATTTTTGAATAAAGTACCCGCGCTGTAAATTGTATTGTAAGTAAGTGGATAAAAAAACGAACAGTATAAAGGCATTATTATTAAATGTAACCGGTATGCCAAACAGCATGTAAGTTACCAGCACCTGTGCCGCCGCGCAAATAGAAACAAACACATTAGCATATACTAAAGTTTTGGTTATTGGTGAAGCTATAAATGGGTTAGCTTTCAAAGATCTCTAAAGCATTTTTTGTAGTAGCTAATGCTACCTCTTCAATTGTTATGCCTTTAAGTGTTGCTATTTTTTCCGCAATTAAGGGAATATATCCGCTTTCGTTGCGTTTACCCCGAAAAGGAACCGGGGCAAGGTAAGGGGCATCTGTTTCTAAAACTAAATGGTGTAACTCTATTTGCTCAACTACTTTATCTAAACCTGAATTTTTAAAAGTTACTACTCCGCCAATGCCAAGCTTAAAGTTATGTAATGCTAAAACTTGCCGGGCCTGTTCAATGTTTCCGCTAAAGCAATGAAAAATTCCTTTTGGTAATTTCAGATACGATTTTAATATGGCGTAAATTTCATCAAAGGCATTTCTACAATGGATCACAATAGTATAATTAAATTCCAACGCCCAATCTATTTGTTGTTTAAAAACGAGTTCCTGTTCTTTTATAAAAGTTTTATCCCAATACAGATCGATCCCTATTTCCCCGATAGCTGAAAATGGCCGTTTATCAAGCCATTTTTTAACAGTGGCGAGTTCTTGCATATAATTTTCTTTAACAGAACAGGGGTGTAAGCCCATCATAGGGAAACAGTTTTCAGGGTAATGTTGTTCTAATTTCAACATGCCCGTTATGCTTTCACTGTCTACATTCGGCAAATAAAATTTAGTAACGCCTTTCGCAATAGCAGCATCGATCAGGTATGTTCTATCGTCGTTAAACTCTTCAGAATAAAGATGGGTATGGGTATCAATAAACATTTGAAAAAACAGTATTTTTATGCAAATTTACTAATATGAAACAATTAGCCGTATTTTTTATTTTATAAATGAGTATGGTAATTTCTAATTTTTAAAATAGTAGATCCCGGGGCGTGAAAATTTTAATAGTAAGGTTTAGTTCTATTGGCGATATTGTACTTACTACACCTGTAGTGCGTTGCATAAAGCAACAATTAAAAAACGCTGAAGTACATTATTTAACAAAAAAAAAATTCGCAAACGTTATCGATCCAAATCCTTATATCGATAAGTTGTATACTATTAACGAAGATGTATCGGAAATTATTCCTTTACTCAAAAAAGAAAATTACGATTACATCATCGATCTGCATCATAATTTAAGAACGCTTAAATTGAAAAGAGCTTTAGGCAAAGCATCGTTTTCCTTTGATAAATTAAATTGGGAAAAATTCCTGATCGTTAATTTTAAAATAAACAAACTTCCCAATAAACACATTGTCGACAGGTATTTCGAAACTGTTGAATCCATTGGTGTTAAGAACGATGGTAAAGGATTGGATTATTTTATTGCTGAAAAAGACATCGTAAATATTAAACAGCTATTGTCTCCTTTGTTTCATGCGGGTTACGATGTGTTGGTTGTTGGAGGTTCATATTATACAAAACGCATTCCCCTAAATAAATTAGTGGAGATCTGTAAATTTAACACAAGACCCTTGGTGTTGTTAGGGGGTACAGAAGATAAGGAAATAGCGCAGCGGGTGGCTATGGCCTTTAAAGAGAAAGTAATGGATCTGTGCGGGGATTTAAATTTAAATCAATCCGCTTCAATTATTTATCAATCTCAAAAAATCATTACGTCCGATACAGGCTTAATGCATATTGCAGCGGCTTACAAAAAAAATATTATTTCCGTTTGGGGTAATACAATTCCCCAATTCGGAATGGGGCCTTATATGCCGGGTGAAAATTCAAAGGTACTCGAAGTAAACGGCTTATCCTGCAGACCTTGCTCTAAGCTTGGTTACGGGAAATGCCCGAAAGGTCATTTTAAATGTATGAATGATATGGACGTTAGTAAAATAAATTAATCCGCAACAAATAAAGCCTTTAATTCTGTTGCATCATCAGGCTTCATTCTTCCTCCTAAAATAAGCGATAATTGTCTTCTTCGTAAAGCGCCTTCATACCGTTTTTTCTCTTCATCAGTTTCAGGGATTACCGGTGGAACGGGTAGTGGCGACCCATGTTGGTCGATAGCCACAAATGTGAAAATAGCTTCGTTACATTTTGTTTTTTCGCCTGTAATTCTGTCCTCCACAAACACATCAATAAACACTTCCATACTGCTGGTAAAAGCCCTCGACACTTTTGCTTCAAGTGTAACAACACTGTTTTGTTTAATAGGATTATCAAATGATACGTGGTTAATAGTAGCAGTTACCACCACGCGGTTACAATGTCTGCCTGCCGCGATAGCTGCGGTAATATCCATCCATTGCAATAATTTTCCGCCAAATAAATTCCCTATATGATTGGTATCATTTGGCATTACAACTTCTGTGTTTGTAGTAAGAGAATGTGCAGCGGTTTTAGATTTTAAAGCGTTCATAGGTTTAATTTTGTAGTTCAAAAATACTACCTTTACGGCAAATAACCGGATAAATTTTAAAGCAATATAAAATGGAGTATAATTATATAAAAGCATTGCATGTTATATTTGTTGTATGTTGGTTTGCCGGCTTATTTTATATAGTAAGGCTGTTCATTTATACAGCCGAAGCTTACGGAAAAGAAGAGCCCGCTAAAAGTATTTTGACACAACAACTTTTGGTAATGCAAAAAAAATTATGGTTCATTATCACCTGGCCTTCCGCGATCGGCACTATTATATTCGGAACATGGATGCTGGTAGAAAACCCTGTATTGCTGCATCAGCCGTGGATGTGGTTAAAGCTGATCTTTGTGGGAGTTTTAATATTATACCATTTGCAATGCCACGTTATTTACAAGCAGCAAACAGCAGGCTTATATAAATTATCCTCTTTTAAATTGCGTTTATTTAACGAGTTGGCAACTGTTTTGCTTGTAGCAATTGTATTTTTAGTGATCGTAAAATCATCGAGCGGTTTAGTGTGGGGAATGCTTGGTCTGTTTATGTTTGCGGCGCTTTTGATGGGAGGAGTATTTGTTTATAAAAAACAACGCAAAGCTATAAAAGAGATTAAACCTAAGGATGCTGAACAAAATATTGAGCATCTATAAATTGAATAATTTGTATTTACTAAAATAGGGTTGATTATATAAAAGTGCTGTATGGAACAAAAAAAGAAAAAAGTAGTATTAGTAGGCGGTGGCTTTGCCGGCTTACACGTTGCTAAAGAGCTTAGCGGATCTGATATTGATGTATTGTTGATTGATAGGCAAAATCACCACCAATTTCAACCGTTATATTACCAGGTGGCAAGTGCAAGGCTAGAACCCTCTAACATTTCATTTCCGTTTCGTAAGATCTTTCAGAAATCAGGTAATATTGAGATACGCATGGCTGAGGTAATCCAAATTAACCCTGTAGAAAGTAAAATAGAAACAAGTATTGGTTCCTTTGATTATGATTACTTAATACTTGCTACAGGCTGTAAAACTAATTTTTTCGGTAATGAGCAAATTCAAAAGTTTGCACTTTCCATGAAAACAACGGAAGAAGCTATTGAAATACGGAATAAGATCTTATTAAATTTTGAAAAACTGATCTCCGCGAAGCCTGAAGAAAAAGAATCACTTTTAAACATTGTGTTAGTAGGAGCGGGTCCTACAGGCGTTGAGCTGGCGGGTGCGTTTTCGGAAATGAAAAGAAATATTTTACCGAGAGATTATCCGCATGTTGATTTTTCGCAGCTGAAAATTATTTTGTTGGAAGGCAGTAAACATACTCTTAACAGCATGAGTGAAGAAGCAAAATCAGCTTCACGTAAATATTTAGAAGAATTGAAAGTAGTTGTAAAAACCGAAACTTTTGTTACGGGCTACGATGGCAAAACGGCTGTTTTAAATACAGGTGAAACCATTGCTACACAAAATGTTATATGGGCAGCCGGCGTTACAGGAAATATAATTATTGGATTAAACCCTGAAAATATTATCAGGAACCGTTATAAAGTAGATCGTTATAATAAAGTAGTTGGAACAGAAAATATATATGCTATTGGGGATATTGCCTATATGGAAACCCCTAAATATCCTACAGGACATCCGCAATTGGCCAATGTTGCCATAAACCAAGGAAAAAACCTTGCGCATAATTTATTAAAAAAATTAAAAGGTAAAGAGGAAACTCAATATGAGTATAAAGACCTTGGCTCTATGGCTACCGTAGGGAAACATAAGGCGGTAGTTGATCTTTCTTTTCTGAAATTTCATGGTTACATTGCCTGGTTTTTTTGGATGTTCCTGCACCTGATGCTTATTTTAAGTGTCAGAAATAAATTACTGATCTTCTTTAACTGGGCATGGAATTATTTAGCAAAAGATTCGTCGCTTCGACTGATTCTTAAAACAAAAAAAGAATAAACTTTTTTTTAAAAAAATATTGCAGTAAATTTTACTTAGCATTTTAATAAGTATTATAAATGGCATTAATACAATTTATACCATCCATGGCAGCGCTTACAATACCGCCTGCATAACCGGCTCCTTCGGCACAGGGGTATAAATTTTTTAACTGCACATGTTGTAAAGTTACTTTATCTCTTGGGATGCGAACGGGTGTGGAGGTGCGTGATTCAACACCAACAATAATGGCTTCATTACTAACATAGCCTCGCATTTTATGGCCAAACGCTTTAAAACCCAGCTGTAATTTAGAGCCAATATTTTTTCCCAATACATCATTCATTTGCACCGATGTTACACCCGGCACATAAGAGCAATCAATGAGCTTTGAGCTTACTTTATTATTTACAAAATCCTGTAAATTTTGTGCAGGCGCTGCTTGGGTTTTACCTCCCATTAACCATGCCCGGTGTTCCATATCTTTTTGTAATTGCAGGCCCGCAAGCGCGCCATATTTTTTATAAGGTTCAAAATCCAATAATTCTAACCCAAGCACAATACCGCTGTTTGCGTAAGGATTATTTCTTTTGGAAGGGCTCCAACCGTTAGTAACTATTTCATTCTGTGCTGTAGCACAAGGCGCAATAATTCCGCCCGGGCACATGCAAAAAGAGTATACGCCGGCGCCCTGAATTTGTTGAACCAGGCTATAAGCCGCCGCCGGTAAATAGTCGCGTTTCTCAAGCACTTCAATGTGGCTGTTACAGCTGTACTGAATAGAATCAATATATTCCTGCGGATGTTCTACACGAACACCTAATGCAAAGGGTTTAGCTTCAATTAAAATATTTTTTTCATGAAGCAATTCATAAATATCTCTTGCAGAATGCCCCGTTGCCAATATAACATGCGAAGTTACATGCTCAATAATTGTATCGGCAATCAGTTTTTTAATAAGGACGGAAGTAACCAGATTGTTAGTATATTTAATATCAATTAATTTAGACTCAAAATAAAATTCGCCGCCATACTTTAAAATAGTTTCCCGCATGTTGGAAATTATTTTAGGTAATTTATTGGTGCCAATGTGAGGATGAGCGTCTACTAAAATAACTTCTTCCGCACCGTGGTATACAAAGGTTTTAAGGATGTGTTCTATATCTCCTCTCTTGCTTGATCGCGTGTAAAGTTTGCCGTCACTGTAAGTCCCTGCACCGCCTTCACCAAAACAATAATTGCTTTCCGGGTTAACAAGGTGTTCTTTATTTATAGCAGCCAAATCACGTCTTCTTGCCTGCACGTCTTTTCCTCTTTCAAAAATAACGGGTTTTATCCCTAATTCAAGGCAGCGCAAAGCAGCGTATAAACCCGCGGGGCCTGCGCCAATAATGGTTATAGTATGTTTTGCATCCGAAACATCCCTGTAGATAATATCAATTTTTTCGTCCTGTGATGTTTCGTTTATCCAAACAGCCAGTTTTAAATTTATCTTAATGTTTCGCGATCTGGCGTCAACACTACGACGCAGCAGTTTAATAAAAATGCTGTCTGTAGGATTTAAAGAGAGTTGTTGTGCTACTTCTTGTTTTAGTAATTGCTCATCATAAGCAATATGTGGTGCTAGTACCAGGTTTAATTCTTTTTTCATTTGGAAGATTTTTATTCTTCATCATTTAATATGTATGTAACTCACTCATATAGCTAGCCTTCGAACGTGATAGAAAAAATAACCATTTGAGAATTTACTTTTTCTATGCTTTTTGTAAAAATATTATTAAGCGGCTGTATTAAATTTTTGGTACCCTTTAATATTTTCAACTCAAGTCCCAGTTTAAAATATTCTAAATAAAAATCGACGCCTGCGCCCGCACTGTAAAAATAGTCATTACGTTGTATTTGAACAGCATCATTGAGTTCATTAGTACCGCCTACTTTTGCGCCTTTCTTTTTTGAAACGAGGTCAAATGTAAAGCCACCGCCCCCAATAACATAAGCTCCAAAATTATCTAACCGTTTTGATTGAAGCTTAAGCTCGATCGGGAAAATAAGAAAAGTAGATTCAACCGTTTTTGTAAAAAGTTTGGTGCTGTCCCTCTTCCCGTTTTGAAGCGCATAATTTAAATTACGTGAAGCAAAGCTGATGTTTGGCGTAAACCGCACCCTTAAATAGTCATGCAGCCTAACATCGGAAATAATGCCTAAAGCAAAGCCCGGGTTGGATTTGGTGTAAACGGTTTTCATACCATACGTAACACCTGATATAACTGTGTCGGGGAAAGCAGAATTTTTAACGCTGTTAATTCTAAAATCAGTTTTGTTATATGCCAATGAAAAACCGAAATGTATTTTATTTTTATAGAACTTCGCTAAATGCACACCGCTTTCTTCTTTGTGCTGGCTATAGGCATTGCTGAACACAATACATAATAAAAGAATATATAAACTATTTTTCAATGAATAATAAACGCAGTTTAATGCTTTTTAGTATGCTACAAAATTGGCGTTTGGTTTGGCGCAGTTTCAGGCTTTGCAACCACGTTATTTAATTTATTCTTAAAAAACCTTTTTTGAGAAATTAAAATGATTCCTACTCCAATTGAAATAGCCATATCGGCAATATTAAAAATAGCACTAAAAAATTCGAAATATTCACCGCCCCACATCGGTAACCAATCCGGGAAACGGCCTTGGTAAATAGGAAAGTAAAACATATCCACTACATGTCCCTGTAAAAAACCGGTGTAACCGTGTGTGGTAAATTGTGCAACTCCTGCATAAGGCTCCCAATCGCCTGTTGCAGGGTTAAAGATAGATCCTTTATCAAAGATCAAACCGTAGAAAGCACTGTCTAATATATTACCTAAAGCGCCTGCTAATATTAAGGAAACACAAATAATAAAACCTTTATGCTCGCCTTCATTTACTATTTTTTTAATATAAAAGGCCCCTGCTATTACAGCCAATATACGAAATAAGCTGAGCGCCATTTTTCCGTAGCTGCCTCCAAATTCCAATCCAAAAGCCATTCCCGGGTTTTCTGTAAATGTAAGTCTGCTCCAATCACCGAATAGTCTGCAAACTTCACCTATAGGGTAGTTCGCTTTAATATATAATTTTATACATTGGTCAATAAAGAGGACTGCAAAAACAGTAATGAGTGGGAGTTTATATTTTTTAAGCATAGCGCCTATAATAGCAAAAAGGTTATCTTCCTTACAAAGATAACCTTTTATTTTAGTTGGTTATATAACGTTTTACTATTGGTTCAATTTAGCATCAATGCCTAAAGTAGCATGTGGCACAGAGCGCAGACGTTCTTTCGGAATTAATTTCCCGGTAACACGGCAAATACCATACGTTTTATTTTCAATACGCATTAAGGCATTTTTTAAATTTACAATGTATTTTTCCTGGCGAATGGCTAATTGTGCCGTTTCTTCTTTTGATAATACATCCGATCCGTCTTCCAATAACTTAAAAGAAGGTGATGTATCATCTGTTCCGTGATTATCTGCATTAGATAATGTTTGCTTCAGTAAGTCAAAATCCGTTTGTGCTTCTTTTAATTTATCAATGATCAGCTCTTTAAATTCCGTTAATTCTTTGTCGGAATAACGTGTTCTGTCATCTTTTGTATTAAGAAAAGGCTTGGGTTGCGCAGCCTGTGGCTTTTTTATCAATGGCTTAGTAATATCAATATGCAAAGGCCTGTTACGGATATAAGATTCAGATCCTGTAGAGCGTCCTTCATTTTTCTTTCTGCGACCGCGACCGCGTTTTTCAGGAATTTCATCATCATCATCATCATCAATAGGAATGCCTCCTCCTTCTAAATCCAATACCGGGGTTTCATCTAAATCAACCACCGCGTCATCATCATCCTCCGGTTTTTCGTAATCATCTTTTACATCCACATCAGAGTCATCTTCTTCCTCCGCTTCAACATCCTCTTCTTCATCATCATCCCCTTTTTTGCCTTTTTTACCGGGCTTATCAGCTTTTTTAGAAGGCGAAGCTGATTTTTTAGCGATGGCATCAATTGGCTTACCGGCTTTTTTATCCTTTGCAAGTTCTGTAGTTGGTTTTTTAGGTTCAACTTTTTTTACAGGTTTAGCTGCAACTTTTGGGGAAGGTTTAGTAATTTTTTTCTCAACTTTTTTAGGAGCGGGCACTATTTTTTTTAGAGCAGTTTTAGGTGCTGCTTTTTTTACGGAGGCTTTAGTCACAGGTTTTGGGGATTGTTTTTTAACAACAGCTTTTTTAGCTGCCGGTTTTGGCGCAGGTTTAATTGCTTTTTTTGCCGCTTTAGGAGTAGGTTTTACTACTTTTTTCGGGCCAGGTTTAGTTGCCTTTTTTGGTGTAGGCTTGCTTACTTTTTTAGCGGGCTTTGCGACTGCTTTTTTCGAAGTAGGTTTACTTACTTTTTTTGCAGGCTTTTTTACAATTTTCTTTGCCATATACTTTTAATTAAAATTAATTTAATTTTTCAATTGAAATTAGTGTAGATACAAGGTCGTCTACTTCAACCGAATTTGCTGTAGTGAGGGTCAAATGTTGTACCACCTGCAAATCATCTGTTAAAGTTTCGGCGCAAATATAGCTCAAATTATTTTGAATGGCAGTATCCAAGGCATCATTTTGTTGAATTTTCACTAAAATCTTGTCTGTTACGTCCAGTCCGCTTTCTTTGCGCATGTTCTGGATCCGGTTCACTAACTCTCTCGCCAACCCTTCGTCCTTTAAGCTGTTAGAGATAGTAATGTCCAAGGCTACGGTTATTTGCCCGCTGTTAGCTACTTTCCATCCCGGTATATCTACCGGGATGATCTCTACATCCTCTGATTCCAAAACTATTTCATCCCCTTCCACATTTATTTTAAACAGGCCGGTTTTTTCAATTTCGTTTATAATAAGTGCCCCGTGATCGTTGGCGTAAGCCTGAACGGTTTTCATGTGTTTGCCGCATTTTTTCCCCAATGTTTTAAAATTAAGCTTCAGGTTTTTTACAATGTGCGCTTCTTCTTCCGTAACAAATTCAAGTTCCTTTACATTTACTTCCGCCAAAATAATATCTTTTACAGCTTCAATATTTTGCCGGTATTCGTTATCTAAAATCGGAATGCGTATTTTTTGTAAAGGCTGACGAACGATCAGCTTTTCTTTTTTACGGATCGATAAAATCATGGAAGAAATTTTCTGTGCCATTTCCATGCGTTTTTCTTGTGCTGTATCAATAAGGCTTTCATTCACTTTTGGGAAATTCGTTAAGTGAACAGAATCTACTTCACCTGTTGTGTCATTTAAATTTTGGTATAGCCAGTCTGCAAAAAATGGGGCAATAGGGCTCATTAATTGCGATAAAGTATTTAAGCATTCGAACAAGGTTTCATAAGCGGCTTTTTTATCTTCACTCATTTCGCCCTTCCAAAAGCGGCGGCGCGACAGGCGTATGTACCAGTTGCTTAAATGTTCATCCACAAATTCTTCAATGTAACGTGCTGCTTTGTGCGGTTCAAAATTCTCGTATTGTTCCGTTACATCTTTTATTAACGAATTTAATTTCGATAAGATCCAACGATCCAACTCCGAACGCTTACTAACGTTTACGGTATTGCCTTTGTCAACAGTAAAACTGTCAACATTAGCATATAAAGCAAAAAAGCCGTAAGTATTATAAAGTGTGCCGAACAATTTACGTTGCACTTCACCAATCCCTTCTGTATCAAATTTTAAATTATCCCACGGAGCCGCGTTTGCTATCATATACCAACGTGTAGCGTCTGCCCCGTATTTTTCAATGGTTTCAAACGGATCAACCGCGTTGCCTAAGCGCTTGCTCATTTTATTCCCGTTCTTATCCAACACTAAGCCGTTAGATACTACATTTTTATATGCAACCGAATCGAAGCAAAGCGCACCTATCACATGTAAAGTATAAAACCATCCGCGTGTTTGGTCTACTCCTTCCGCAATAAAATCGGCCGGGTAATATTTTTTTTGATCAATTAACTCTTTGTTCTCAAAAGGGTAGTGAACCTGCGCGTAAGGCATAGAGCCGGAATCGAACCATACATCCATTAAATCAGGTTCACGGAATAATTTTTTACCATTCTTTTCTAAATAAATGGAATCCGCATAAGGCTTATGTAAATCAAACGTATCATAATTTTCTTTACTGAAATTTCCGGGTACAAATTTCTCTAAAGGATTTTCGTTCATCATGCCTTTAGAAACGGCGTTGTCAATTTCTTTTTTTAGTTCTTCTGCGCTGCCAATTACTATTTGTTCTGAGCCGTCTTCACTAGTCCAAATAGGAATTGGAATTCCCCAAAATCGTGAACGTGATAAATTCCAATCTAGGGCATTCTCCAGCCAGTTACCGAAACGCCCTGTGCCGGTGGCTTCCGGCTTCCAGTTAATTTGTTTGTTTAGTTCAACCAGCTTTACCCTATTATCAGCCACCTTTACAAACCAGCTGTCCATTGGGTAATATAATACCGGTTTATCAGTTCTCCAGCAATGCGGGTAACTGTGCTCGTAGGTTTCTTTTTTAAAGAGCTTGCCTTCTTCCTGTAATTTTAAAACAATGCGCTCATCCACGCTTATATAAGCTTTCAGCTCTTTTATTTTCCCCGAAGCTTCTAAAATGTGTTTTTGCTTTTCGAATTCTATTTGTTTTTCAGCATCGGTATAGTAGGCTTCTTTTACATATTCATCACCGTACAAAAATATACCGTCTTTTATTTCGGGTACAAAACGCCCGCGCTTATCTACTAAAGTTAAAGAGGCAATATGGTTTTGTTTAGCTACCCTGAAATCGTCTGCGCCAAAACTTGGTGCAATATGTACAATCCCAGTACCATCGGTGGTGGTTACAAAATCACCGATAATTACTTTAAACGCATCACCATCGGGCTGTACAAAGGGTAAGAGTTGTTCGTAACGAAGTCCTTCTAACTCAGAACCTTTGAATGTATTCGAAATATTTCCTATTGGTTTTGTCGCTTTAGCTTTTTTCAATCCATTTTCTATTTCTAACCCTACAACAGTTACATCAGTTCCTTCTACTAACGTAAAAAAATTTGAAGCAAGTTCTTTTGCTAAGATTAAAGTACAGTCAGAGGGTTGTGTAGTCTGTATAGCTACATATTCGATATTTTTTCCAACGGCTAATGCAGTATTTGATGGTAATGTCCAAGGTGTAGTTGTCCAAGCAAGAAAAAATATATTTTCAAAATACTTCCCTCCTCCTTCAGTAACAAAAGGTAGGTTTGAAAATTCCTCCTTTTTAACTTTAAACATCGCAACAGCCGTTCTATCCTTTACATCCCTGTAACAACCCGGTTGGTTTAGCTCGGCCGACGATAAACCTGTTCCTGCTGCGGGCGAGTAGGGCTGGATGGTAAAGCCTTTATACAACAGATTTTTTTTTGATAAATTTTGCAGCAGCCACCAAACACTTTCAATGTATTTATTGTCGTAGGTAATGTAAGGGTCGCTCATGTCAACCCAGTAGCCCATTTTGGCAGTAACGTCTTCCCACTTGTCTGTGTATTTCATTACCTCTTTACGGCAGGCTTTGTTATAATCTTCTACCGAAATAAACTTTTTACTATTAGGGTTACCAATATCTTCTTTAGTGATGCCCAATGTTTTTTCAACGCCCAGCTCAATAGGCAAGCCGTGAGTATCCCAACCCGCTTTACGTTTTACCTGGTAACCTTGTAATGTTTTGTACCTGCAAAAAATATCTTTAATGGTACGTGCCATCACATGGTGTATGCCGGGCATGCCGTTAGCACTTGGCGGACCTTCGTAAAATACCCAGGGCGTTTTGCCTTCACGGATTGAGATCGATTTTTTGAACGTATCTTTTTCGTTCCAGTAATTTAAAATGTCTTTACTTATTTGCGATAAGTTAAGGTGGTTGTATGTAGGGTACTTTTTCATTTTTCTCACCACTGAGGCACAGAGGCCGCAGAGTATTTTTTTATTTAATTATAGCCTTGTATTACTCTTTGAAACCCGGTCTTCATTAATGGGACATTAAAGTTAATTAAAAACCCGAGTCTTTTTTTAGTCAATTTCAAATATGTGATCAATTATGATTTATAAATTGGTAGTATAGCTTCAACGGATTTTAATTCAAGAATAAATTCGTCTTCTACTAAAATATCAATAATATAGTTTTGGTCTAGGACGCAATTCTTATAAAAAATTGGCAGTTTTATTTGAGCTTCTGCTTTAATACCTCTTAATTCAAATTCTTTTAATAAACATATTTCATAAGTTGATTCCAAAAGACCCGGACCAAGATTTCTATGAACTTCGATACGATAATCAAGAATTTCACCCGTAATTTTATTTTGAACTAATTCTTCCATACCAACTTCTTTCCTGAACGCTATATATCTGTGGTGTAATTTTTAGAAAGCGAATTTAAGGAAAAAAATCAAATTTTTTCTCTTCAAAACATCTCTGTTTCTTTGTGACTCCGTGGTGAATGTTATCCTAATTTCCCCATTTGTTTCAGCTTACTTTGAAACGAGTAACCTATGGTTTGCGCGCGCTGTATAGCCATTTCCGCTTTTTCGCCCGCAAATAACGAGTGTACTGTTTTTTCGAAGGCGTTGAGCCATAAAACAAAATGTTCTTCCTTTAGTGGTAAGTTAACGTGCTTATCAAATACATTCGTGGTATAACCTTCTTTATCGAGCAGCACAAATTCCCAAAAAGCAATCATGCGAGGCATGTGTTTTTCAACATCCACATTTACAAAAACAGGTTTAATGTTTTCAATTTGTAAAAGAGTATGGTAAAAAGTTTTTACCAAAAGCTCTACATCAGCCGGGTTTGTAATGTCGTGCAGCATTATTTTTTTTTGCAAACCTGTACAGAGTGGCTTATGCCAACATTATCAATTTGTTCAATTATTTTAAAACCTGCTTTATCAATTAGCTTATTAAATACAGCGCTGTCGTACATTTGGCTGTTGCCATTGGCAATATTTGTAAAGTAGAGCGAGGTCATTTGCAGGCTAAAGGCACCGACCTCAAATTTTTGCTTATCCCAAAATGTTTCCATTATGTAAATATGTCCATCGTCTGAAATAGCCTCGTGGCAACGTTTTAAAATACTTACAATTTCCTCTTCACTAAAGCAATCTAAAAACTGGCTCATCCAAATAGCATCTGCCCCTTTCGGGAAACGGTTGGCATCATTTAAAATATTAAGAGGATGGTAGTTGACGCGATCACTGAAACCGGCGGCATCAATGTTTTGCTTAGCAACCGCTAACTGTATCGGTAAATCCAATAATGTTACTTTTACATCAGGGTCTTTAGTCATGCTTTTTAGTGTAAATTTACCTGTGTTGGCACCAATATCTAAAATATGTTTGGGGTTATTTTTAAACACGTGCTTCAAAGCCAAGTCAAAAGAGCCGTCAGAATAATAATGATCAAAATTAAACCAGCTGTCTTTAGCAGGCTGCGGCAAAATAGATAACCCTTCGTAAACCGTAGGCCAATTACCCAATGCTTTTAAACCGGTTGGTTTTCCTTCTTTAATACTTTCTGTTAAGGAGAACATGCCTTCGTAACATACGTCGTTCGAAAAATCCATGTTCACTTTTGTCATCTTATCATTCAATATAAAATGCCCGGTTTTAGTAAGGGTATATTTATCGTTGTTCCTAAGTACTAAGCCTATTCCTAAACCCGCTTCCAGCAATACCCTTGCGCCATATTCTGATAATTTTACCTGCGGATAGATTTCCTGTAATGCCAGGCCCTCTTCGCCGCTTTTGCTTACTAATTCTAAAATTCCCAAATCTCTTAATGCTTTTGATGCTTGAAATAAAATAGGGGCAAAAGCAATAAATTGAGCGGTAGAAATAGCTTCGAAAGCGGTTTTTGTATCTTTAGTAAAAAAATTCATCCTTAGTATAAAATAGCGGGTTAAAGGCTGCAAAATAAGGAAAAGAATAAACAAACGTATAATTTCATGCTTTTTTTAGGTTTTATTCATAAAATAGGAATACCCGGCACTACTGATAGTAAAATTGTTGTAATTTTGTAAATTGCACAAATAATTATGGTAAAGATTGGTGATAAGAAAATTTCAGCGGATGATTTCTACAAGGTTTTAATAAGTAATCTGGAACTTCAGTTAGATGAAGAGGCTTTGCGAAAAGTATACCGCAGTCATTATTTTTTGAAAGAATTTACACGTGAAAAATTGATCTATGGTATTAATACCGGCTTTGGCCCTATGGCGCAATACCGTATTAACCATGATGACCAAATGAAGCTGCAATACAATTTAATTCGCAGCCATTGTTCGGGTTCAGGCAATCCTATTCCTGAAATAGATTGTAAAGCCGTTATGTTGGCGCGTTTAAATACCTTAATGCAAGGTTACGCCGGTATTCATCCCGATGCTTTAATTTTAATAAAAGACCTGATCAATAAAAATATTTCCCCGGTTATATACGAGCACGGCGGCCTTGGAGCCAGTGGTGATTTGGTACAATTGGCGCATTTGGCTTTAACATTAATAGGCGAAGGCGAAGTATATTACAACGGAACAATTACAAGCACAGCCGAAGCATTTAAAAAAGAAAATGTGAAGCCTATGGAAATTCACATTCGTGAAGGCCTTGCTTTAATGAACGGCACTTCTGCTATGAGCGGCATTGGGATGCTTAATGTTATTTATGCTGAAAACCTTATGAACTGGAGCTTGTTGGCCTCAGCAACCATTATGGAACTGGTGCAAAGCTTCGACGATCATTATTCAACGCCGTTAAACGAAGTAAAACACCATTACGGGCAAAACCTTGTTGCCAAAGCTTTACAGAATACTTTAAAAGACAGTAAGCTGGTAAAAAGCCGCGAAGAACATCACTACAACCAAAAAGTGGAAGTAGATGTGTTGGTGGAGAAAATGCAGGAATACTATTCCATTCGGTGTGTGCCGCAAATTGTAGGGCCAATTGTTGATACGGTAAATTACGCGAAAGAAGTATTGATCAACGAAATTAATTCGGCCAACGATAATCCTATTGTAGACTGGGAACGCAAAAACGTGTATCACGGCGGTAATTTCCACGGCGATTATGTAGCCTTGGAAATGGATAAATTAAAAATTTCCATTACAAAGCTTTCCATGTTAGCGGAAAGACAGTTAAACTTTTTATTGAATAATAAGTTAAACAATATTTTGCCGCCATTTGTTAACCACGGTGTATTGGGCTTAAACCTTGGCATGCAAGGTGTTCAATTTACGGCAACTTCTACTACAGCCGAAAACCAAATGTTATCAAACCCAATGTATGTGCACAGCATACCGAGTAATAACGATAACCAGGATGTAGTAAGCATGGGAGCCAATGCCGCATTAATTTGCAAAAAAGTAATTTTAAACAGCTACGAAGTAGTGGCTATTGAATGGATGACGATTTTACAAGCCATTGATTATTTAAAAATGCAGGATAAATTATCATCAAAATCAAAAGAGGCTTATGATAAGCTGCGAAAAATATTTCCATGTTTTGTGGAAGATAACGTTCATTATAAAGAAGTAAAAGCGGTAAGAGATTATATATTTTACAACCATATTGAGGTATTGTAAAGAAAGATTAATGGATGGAAGAGATTAAAACTATGGAATACGCATTAGTAACAGGCGCCGGCCGCGGTATAGGTAAAGCAATTTGTTTGCGCTTGGCCGATATGGGCTATAATATTATTATAAATTATGCTTCTAATGATGAAGAAGCAAAAAAAACAGAAGCACTGGTTAAAGCAAAAGGCGTAGATGCTGTTTTAATGAAATTTGATGTGAGTATAACAGCTGAGGCTGATGCCCATGTTGAAAAATGGATAGACGATAATAAAGATAAAACAATTGCTGTATTGGTTAACAATGCAGGCATTCGCCGTGATAATTTGATGGTGTTTATTAACCCGGAAGACTGGAACCGGGTAATGGATATAACGGTTAAAGGCTTTTATAACGTTACGCGCCATGTAGTTAAACACATGTTGGGTAAACGCAAAGGCCGTATTGTAAACATTGTTTCTTTATCAGGTTTAAAAGGCATGCCGGGCCAAACGAATTACTCAGCTTCTAAAGGAGCCATTATTGCGGCTACCAAGGCATTGGCACAGGAAGTAGGAAAGCGCGGTATTACCGTAAACGCGGTTGCCCCGGGTTTTATTAAAACAGATATGACACAGGATATAAATGAAGCCGATTATAAAGCGATGATTCCTATGAACCGTTTTGGAGAGCCGGAAGAAGTAGCGGGTGTAGTCGCATTTTTAGTAGGTAAAGATTCTTCGTATGTTACAGGGCAGGTAATATCGGTGAACGGAGGACTGTACAGTTAGAGAGTTAAAAAATTTTGAGTTATATAGTTTCATTCAACAATTCTTTAACTCATTAAATCAAAAATTGATAAAATGAACAGAGTAGTTATAACAGGAATTGGAGCCTGGAGTTGTTTAGGAAAAACATTGGATGAAGTAAAAGAGTCTTTATTTACCGGCAAATCAGGAATTATATTTGACCCTGCACGTAAAGAGATGGGCTATAGAAGCGCATTAACAGGCTTTGTGGAGCGTCCGCAATTAAAAGGATTATTGGACAGAAGGCAACGCATAGGAATGGCTGAGCCGGCTGAATACGCCTATATGGCCACCTTGGAGGCGTTGAAAGTAGCAGGTATTGAGCCTGATTTTATGGATAAAAATGAGGTCGGCATTATTTACGGGAACGACAGTGTAGCAGGAGCAACCATTGAAGCCAACGACATTGTAAGAGCAAAAAAAGATACCACCCTTTTAGGATCAGGCGCTATTTTTCAAACCATGAATTGTACGGCTACCATGAACCTGAGTACCATTTTTAAATTGAAAGGAATTAACTATACCCTTGGCGCTGCTTGTGCAAGCGGGTCTCACTCCATTGGCATGGGTTATTTAATGATAAAATGGGGCTTACAGCAACAGGTCATTTGCGGTGGTACCCAGGAAATAAACAATTATACATTTGGCGCGTTCGACGGCTTAAGCGCTTTTTCAATTAAAGAAGATGAGCCCGGTAAAGCTTCCAAACCTTTTGATAAAGACCGTGATGGCTTAATACCAAGCGGTGGTGCAGCAACTGTAATTTTAGAAAGTTTAGAATCAGCGCAAAAACGCGGCGCAACTATATTAGCCGAAGTGTTGGGTTATGGTTTTTCCAGTAATGGTGAACACATCAGTAACTCAAGCGTCAATGGGCAAACACGTTCGTTGGCTATGGCACTTAGAGAATCAAATATTCAGGCTAAAGAGGTTGATTACATTAATGCGCATGCCACATCAACACCGGGTGGGGATAGAGTAGAAGCGCAGGCCATTTGTTCTATTTTTGGAGAGCATAATACCCCGGTGAGTTCTACAAAATCTATGACGGGTCATGAATGTTGGATGGCAGGAGCAAGTGAAATAGTGTACTCTACCTTAATGATGCAAAATGATTTTATTGCACCCAATATTAATTTTGAAAACCCGGACGAAGATTCACGAAAATTAAATATTATTGCCGAAACTAAAAAGGCGAATTTAACGACGATCTTATCTAATTCTTTCGGCTTTGGCGGGACAAATTCCACTTTGATAATCAAAAAATTTACCTAATTTTGTATAGACAAATTTAGTATACGTTATAAAGGAATAAATATGACAGAAGCAGAGATTATAAAAACGGTGAACGGCTTTTTGGTTGAGGAGTTTGAAGTGGATGAAGCTAAAATTACACCTGAAGCTAATCTTAAAGAAACACTGGAATTGGATAGTTTAGATTATGTTGATTTAGTGGTAGTAATTGAAAGCAACTTTGGATTTAAAGTTAAAGGTGAAGATTTTACAACAATACATACATTCAGTGATTTTTATAATTACTGCTACAAAAAAGTACAAGAAAAAGAAGTCGCTTAATTAAGATGAACATATTATAATATACTAAACAAAACACCTTACGTGTTTTGTTTTTTTATTTAAAGGCACATGGCTGACAAACAAAACTGGGACGGACAATCGAAAGGAAAAGTGCTGGGATTTAAAATTTTTGGGTTTATCCTTAATACCGTTGGGTTACGCCCTGCCTATTTTATATTACGCTTCGTTTCTTTTTATTATTTTCTATTTTCAAAACCCAATAAATACATCAGGCAATACTTTATAAAAGCGCATGGCTATTCAAAGCTGCGCGCCCGCTTAGCGGTTTACAAAAACAATTTTTTACTGGGCCAAACCATTATTGATAAAGTTACCGTAATGGCAGGCATTAAAAACACCGTTAAAACCCAAAGTAAAAATGGGCATTATTTGGATGAGCTTGCTGCCATTGGTAAAGGGGGCATTTTAGTAAGCGCCCACATCGGTAACTGGGAAGTGGCCGGGCAAGGACTTAACAGGCTCGGTACAGCGTTTAATATTTTAATGTACACGAATGAAAAAGAAGATGTAAAACAATATATGGATGACATGATGAAAGAAAAAAAGATCAATATCATTTCTATTGACGAAGAATCAAAAAGCCATATTATTGAACTGCACAAAGCCTTTAGCAATAATGAACTCGTGGTAATGCATGGCGACCGCTACCGGGAAGGTGCGAAAACATTTACCGCCAATTTTTTCGGCAGCCCCGCAAAATTCCCCGCAGGCCCTTTTATTTTAGCTGCAAAATTTGGTGTGCCGTTATGCATTGTGTTTGCGGTTAAAACCGGCAAGTTTAGTTATGAGTTTTCTACACTTAAGCCTATACAGGTTGCAAGGGTAAGAGGTGAGAAGGACCTGGAAAAAGTATGCACCGATCTGTTGCAAAAGTATGTTAATGAACTGGAAAATATGGTAAAAGCCTATCCGCATCAGTGGTTTAACTATTACGATTTCTGGAAATAGTGATTGCCGGTATTAAACTTGAAGCTACTATCGGTGTCAAATCATCAAATCAATCACTAATTATGAAAACGCTTAAATCTTTTTTTGCTGTATTCTTTTCTCTTTTAGCTTTTAATTCCTATTCGCAAACCAAACCCGATTCACTGGGCTTACCGGGCGATAATTTTGATTTGTACGGAGCTTTGGAACTATTTAAAAAAGCCGCCACGCCCGAAGAGTTTGAAAAATCTATTAACTCCAACGATAACTCTGTGAATAACCTTGACCTTGACGGCGACGGTAAAGTGGATTATGTAAAAGTAATTGATAAAAAAGAGGGCAACGGACACACGCTTGTTTTGCAGGTAGCTGTATCGCCTACCGAAACACAGGATGTAGCCGTTATTGAAATAGATAAACCGGCTACTGATAATGCGCATGTGCAAATAGTGGGCGATGAAGAACTGTACGGAAAAAATTATATAGTAGAGCCTAAAGATGAGACAGCCGCAAAGCCTTCAACAGCAGGTTCACCACCGCCGGCATCTTCTAATACAGACGATGTGTATTCAACTACTGATAATGCAAACAGAACTAATTCGAACTCCAGTACAAATACAAATAACAATCAACCCCCTTCGGACAATAGTTATTATAACTCAAACCCTACCGTGGTAGTTAATGTGTGGGCATGGCCTTCTGTTCAATATATTTACGGCCCGAGCTACGGCCCATGGAGCTCGCCCTGGTATTGGAATAATTACCCGATGTGGTGGCAGCCGTGGCAGCCCGTGTATTGGCAATATCATTACAGGCGAGCTTACTTTTACCATTATCCGTATTATCAAAGAGTGGGCTATTACCGTTCACCGGCCATTCACAATTGGTATTACGGCAAAAGAACTTCATCTGCCACTGTATTAAGAAACAGGGAATCGGGCTTTTATGCTCAGCGGCAAATGGTATATAAAAGCAATGCGCAACCCGGCACAAAATACAACAATCAACCCGCCGGGAGAAACGGGGAGATGCAGCCGCATGACGGAGGGAATATCAATAACACCGGTAACCCGCCAAGGCAGCAGCGAAACGACGGAGGAATGAAGCAGCAAAACAATAACGTAAACACTGCGCCTCCAACAAAACAATTTGATAACCCCGGTAAACAACCGGCAAATAACCCTCCGGTTCAAAAACAACAGCAACCGCCTCGTCAAAAAGTGTTCGACCAACCGGTGCAACAAAAACAACCGATGCAACAAAAGCAGCCTGAACAACGCCCTATGCAACAAAAGCCGATGCAACAGCCCAAACAGCAAATGCAACGCGCCCCTAAAATGGAAGCTCCGAGAGGTGGCGGCGGTGGTGGCCGCAAGAGATAAATTAGCTATTAAGCGAAAAAATAAATAGGGCGTTAAGGTTTTACTTTAACGCCCTATTTTATATGTTCCAATACATTATCAAACGCATACGATTTTCCGCCAAAGGTGTGTTGTGTTCCGTTACTGAAAACAATAATAATCATAACATCATTACCAACACTTAACTGAGAAAGTTCAGCACTTGTAAACATGCAGCTTGTTGGTTAGGTGCAATGTTTTCCGTGTATTTCTTGCAGCCGCCTAAGCACAAAGCCTTTACCAGAGACAAAATATAGAAAAAGGATTTATTCTGCTTAATTATGGGTCTATTTAATAAAAATGACACAGTTTATTGAATAGATCCTAATTTCAGAATCCACAAAATTGTTTTCAGGATGCACGAAGACCTTAACTGTGTTCCAATTTTTGTTTTATGCACATATGAAGAAGTTTTATACATGCACGAAACAATTTTATGCATGGATGAAGAAGTTTTGTGAATGCATGAAATGATTTTGTTAATGGATAGAGAAGTTTTATGAATGAATAAAATCATTTTGTGAATGGATAGAGAAGTTTTATAAATGCATAGAATGAATTTATGCATGGATGAAGAAGTTTTATGAATGCATGAAATGATTTTGTTAATGGATAGAGAAGTTTTATGAATGAATAAAATCATTTTGTGAATGGATAGAGAAGTTTTATGCATGCAGGAAATGATTTTATGCATGGATGAAGAAGTTTTATGAATGAACGAAGAAGTTTTGTGAATGCATGAAATGATTTTGTTAATGGATAGAGAAGTTTTGTGAATGCATGAAATGATTTGTCAATGGATAGAGAAGTTTTATGAATGCATAGAATAATTTTCTGAATGCACAATATGATGTGTTGAACCAAAAAAAGGCCTGTAGTCATACTACAAGCCTTTCTTTTCATCAATGTTCAAGTTTAAATAACGATCTCATCCAGGTCTTTATTCAAAAAATGGAATTCCATAAATGAATAGCTGTCCGAACTGGTTATTTTAATCCATTGCTTATATTCAAAATACCATTTCCATTGCTTGCTTCTTAAAAAGCCGCCTTGTTTTAAAAAGCCCATTATATAAGGGTGCACTGATAAGGTAATATCTTTTGCAGCCTGCTCTTTCACAATAAAGCGAAGCGCGTTTTCAATTTGCTCCACAAATAAAATGCTCGGTTGTACTTTGCCGGTACCGTTACAGCTTGGGCAGGTTTCCAACACTTCTACATTTACTTCGGGGCGTAAGCGCTGGCGCGTAATTTGTATTAAACCGAATTTGCTTGGCGGTAATATATTATGCCTGGCCCTGTCCGATTTCATTTCCTCTTTTAATTTATCGAATAACAATTTCCGGTTATCCGCATTATGGAGGTCAATAAAATCAATCACAATAATTCCGCCCATATCACGCAGGCGTAATTGTCGTGCCACTTCAACCGCTGCTTCCAGGTTTACCTCCAACGCGTTTTCTTCCTGCGATTGGTTGCTCTTGGCGCGGTTTCCGCTGTTTACGTCAAATACGTGTAAAGCTTCGGTATGCTCCACTACTAAGTAAGCACCGCTTTTCATAAATACTGTTTTTCCAAACAATGATTTAATCTGGCGATCAATTCCGAAATTATCAAAAATAGGAACCTTGCCGGTATAGTGTTTTAAAATGTCAACCTTATCCGGTGAAATAGTTTTGATGTAGGATTTAAGGTCATCAAAAACCCTTTCACTATTTACATGAATGGCATTAAAGGAGGCATTTAAAAAATCACGTAAAATGGAGTTTGTTCTGTCTACCTCGCCCAACAAGCGAAAAGGAGGCTCGGCAGTTTGAAGCGTCTTAAAACACTCATCCCATTTGGAGATCAGATCTGCTAAATCACCTTCAATATCAGAAACCGATTTTCCTTCGGCAACCGTGCGAACAATGATCCCGAAATTTTTTGGTTTAATACTTTGTACTAATTGCTTTAACCTGGTTTTTTCCTCGCTGCTTCTTATTTTAGAAGATACAGATACTTTATCCGAAAAAGGAATTAAAACCATATAACGACCGGCAATAGAAATTTCGGTTGTTATACGGGGCCCTTTAGAGGAAATAGGTTCTTTTGCAACCTGCACTAAAATATATTGCCCGGGTTTTACGGCATCGTTTATCTTCCCGTCTTTATTAATATCACTTTCGTTTTTAAAATACATTAAGTTGCTTACGTTCTGTTTACCTGAACGAACGGCATCAACATATTTCATTAACGAATTTGCCTGCGGACCTAAGTCCAGATAATGCAAAAATGCATCTTTCTCATATCCTACGTCTACAAAGGCTGCGTTAAGTCCGGTCATTACCTTTTTAACTTTCCCTAAATAGATATCACCTACCGAAAATTGTATGTTATTTTTTTCTTTGTGCAGCTCTATTAAACGTTTGTCGTTTAATAAACCTATAACAACTTCGCTGGGCGTAGAATTTATTACCAGTTCTACATTCACCTTTAAATGTTTTGTGGATAGCTTTAAAAAATTCCCTTGTATGGGTTATTGTACTTACATCATGTAACTACGCTTAATTTTTTTAAAAAATCCTTGTTTATAATATTGTTTCCATACTTAATAATAATTATTAAGTATACGTAAATAACACAAAGGGTTAAGATATAACTCTTACCCCCTTGTGCTTAATGTACTAATAAGAAATAACCGGAACTACCGGTTATTTTTTCTTATGACGGTTCTTTCTTAAACGTTTTTTACGTTTATGAGTAGCCATTTTATGTCTTTTTCTTTTTTTTCCGCTTGGCATAATGCTTAAGTTTTAAAATTTATATTATTTATGTTTATGTTTTTAAGACGTTTTATGTCTTAGTTGTTCAATGTATTTTAGTACTTCTTGTTTGGCAGTTGCATCTTGCGTAAGGGCTGCATACTTCTCAAGCATCTCAATTGTTTTGGCAAATTCTTGTTTTTGTTCGTAAGCGTCTGCTAAATGCAGGTAAGCTTCCAAGTACATCGGGTCAATTCTTAAAACTGTTTCAAAGCGTTTAATCGCTTTATCCCACTGTCCCGATTTTACAGAGAAAAATGCAAAAGTCAATTGAAGCTTTACGTTACTGCTGTCAATTTTCTCTACCTCTTTTAATAAGCCTATTCCTTTCATGGGGTCAGGACTTCCCTCTACATAACACGCTGCCAACTGAATTTTAGCGTCTATGTTTTTAGCATCCTTATCCAATGCTTTTTGATAACACCTCATAGCGCTTTGGTAAAGCGCCGGTATTTCGTTGCCGTCTTTTACAAACCGTACGGCGTAAAAATAACGATCGCCTGCTTTGGTATACGCCGCAGTTGTTTGTTTACGGTCTGCTATTTTTTCTACATAATACGATGCAAAATCAGGTCGCTTAAGCCTGTCCCAAAACTGAACTACAGGAATAAAAGCTGTATCAACTGTCGATTTTTGACCGGCAGACACCAAATCGTCATAAGTTGTTTTTTCCTTAAGACTCAGTGATTTAGAGGTCGATGTTAAAAAAGATTCAAGCGTTGCTTCTGTTTCGTGAGCGTGTTCTGCGGAACCTGCCTTCAAAGTTTCGGGCTTGGCTAAGTGTTTTTTTGGTGCAATAAATAAAAGAACGAATAAAACACCGGCTGTTATTACTAAACTAATCTGTGTTTTACGGGCGGTGGTCATTATTCAACTTGTTTATTATCTAACGGCTCAGCTACTTTTACATTACGTTTTACTCTTTCAGAGAATGTTTTTGCCGGTTTGAAAGCAGGAATAAAATGTGCCGGGATAATAACAGTTGTATTTTTAGAAATATTACGGCCTACTTTTTCAGCACGTTTTTTTACTACAAAAGTCCCAAACCCGCGTAAATACACGTTTTTTCCTTCAGTCATAGACGTACGAATAGATTTCATGAAAGCCTCAACGGTGGTTTGTACAACTATCTTTTCGATACCTGTTTTTTCTGAAATTTCGGTTACTATATCTGCTTTAGTCATTTACAAAATATTTAGAATCAACGATTTAAAATTAAAAATCGGGGTGCAAATATAGCCTTTTTATTGTAAATCAAAAATTTAAGACCATTTTTTATACAAAAAAATAGCGTTTTAACCTTCTTTTTGGTAAAACGCTAAAAAATGATTAGGAAAGAGAATTTTAGTTTAAAAATTAATCGTCGGTTGGATCGGGTGCTTTTTTGGCAGCCGGTTTTTTGGCTTTTAATTTACTTGGCCATAATACATTAATCAGTTCATTATGTACTGTTACCATTGAAGTGCTTATTCCGTTTACAATACTTACTTCTTTATTTGAATTATTTTTCCAGGTACGTTTTACTTCCTCAAATGTGCCGTCTTCCAAAACAATATAGCATCTTAATAGTTTGTTATGCAGCACCTCTGCCTTACCGCTGTAGCAATTTGCTTTACCGCCTACGCGTGATGTAATAATAACGTCTGTATACACACCGTCAGCAATATCATCGGCACCGCGCGAATCAAATTTAACGGACCATTTGTTGTAACAATTAAGTTCTTCGGCCGGGGCAGTTTGGGCGGGGAGTTGGGTTACTATTAATGAAATGCAAAGCGTAACCAGTATCTTTTTAATCATATACTTTTTTTTAAGAATGATAAATATACAATTTATCTTATAAAATAAATATTTCCCTGAAAATAATTCAATAATTTAAGGGAATGCGTTACTTGTTATTTTTAACCAATAAGGTATTAAGCCCTTCCGGCAAAAACAAAACCCTTTTACCCACGGTTAAGTACGCAGTTGTATCTGAACTGAAAATATAGTAATAATCATCGCCCGGCTGTATGCCTTTCCTGTCTGTTTTTATAAGCCACGTTAAATTATAAGTATACCTGTAAAAGTTAGTGGTTGGTTCAAACAGCCAGTTAACGCCTAATTTAATGGGTTTGGTGCTACCGGCATGCTCTTTTCGCATACAATCAATTACGGCTTTTGTTTCTGAGTCGTATTTCCAGTCTTGGTAAAAACGAAGGTTTATATTGATACAAAAATTTATTACCAATAAAATAGAAACACTTGAACTCAGGAGGATGGCGAGTAACCGGTAATTAGTTTCGTACAAGTAATTAATACAGAACACAACATTCAACATTAATAAAGGATAAAGAAATAAGCCGAAGCGCCCGGTATAAAAGTCGTTATTAATAACAAGGTGTTGCGCATACGATAAAGCAATAATGCATATAAATATAAAATAGACAACCACTAAAGGCCTGTTCTTTAAAAAAAAGACATGGTCTTTAATATACATCCGTTTGGCTATTACTATTCCTATGAACGTAAGAAGGGTAATTAATAAAGCCTGAATCACATTATAAACAATTGGTACAATGGGTGTTTCATAAAAAACGCCCCTTATTAAAGCGCCCAATGTATCCTCCACAAAGCCCGTTTTACCGCCAAAGTCGAGCATGCCTTGTTTAGTGATCCGGCGAATTGGCTCGTACAATACTGCTGTAAATATAAGCAAGGCAACAAAATGAATACGGTTTAGATGAAAGAAATTATAGGTGTTGTTACCTGAATTTGAACCCGGCTTGGAATCAAGAAATTTTAGAAAGTTGTATATAATAAGAGCGGATACGTAGTAATTTAATAAAGTAAAATTGCTTAGCACCGCAAAAAAAGCCCCGACATTAAATAATACACTATGCTTATTTGAAGATGAACTGAAAGACCTGATCAAATGATAAACGCTCATCATCATAAACGCAAACGACAAGCCGTACCCTCTTGCAAGCCCAAAAAAATCAAGCAAATGCGTATTAAATACCATACAAATAAAACCGGTAAGTATAAGTGCAAGGGCAACTTTCTTTAATAGTTTTACCGTATAAATAACATAAAGTATAAATGCTAATACGTTTGGTAAGCGTAAAGCAAATTCACAGCTTCCGAAAAAATGTTCGCTATACTTTATTAATACCGTATTTAAAATATGATTATTTGTATAAGCCCTTTTATAAGAAATGATATCCATAAACGGTTCATGAACATAATGCAGATAAGTGTAGCTTTCATCGTGTGTAAAGGATGCCAAGTTTGCTTTTACGGCAATGTATATTAATAATGCAGCGCTTATGATACTAATAAGCAGGTATATTTTTGTTTGATATGTAACAGTAATCTTCACTCTGTGAATACTTATTCTTTCTGTTTCAATATTACAAAAAAATAACCGGAACCGCAGAGGCGCTCTGAAACCATGAATTGGCGGGCTAAAAAACAACTTGCTACAATTTATAGCAAACGACTGCTTCTTTTTGTTGTTACTTCGCCGAAAAATAAGTTAAGATGCTGGTAAAAACATTTGGAAGTGCCGTACATGGAATAACAGCCACAACAGTAACAGTTGAAGTAAACATTAGCATGGGAATAAATTTTTACTTGGTAGGATTGCCCGATAGCGCGGTTAAGGAAAGTCACCAGAGAATTGATGCCGCCTTAAAAAATAATAACCTTAAAATTCCGGGCAAACAAATTACCATTAACATGGCTCCGGCCGACATCAGGAAAGAAGGTTCGGCATACGACCTCACCATTGCGGTAGGAATTTTAGCGGCATCGGAACAGATCATACCTGATGAAGTAGCAAATTACATTATTATGGGCGAACTGTCTTTAGATGGAGAGCTGCGCCCCATAAAAGGAACATTACCTATAGCCGTTAAAGCAAAGCAGGAAGGATTTAAGGGAATTATACTACCCGGTGAAAATGCCAATGAGGCTGCTGTAGTGGCCGGGTTGGATGTGTATGGTATACAAAATATTAAAGAAGTGATAGGTTTTTTTAACGGCACACTCGAACTAAAAAAAACAACCATTGATATTGACAAGGAGTTTTTATCGCGTTTGGATGAGTTTGAGTTTGATTTTTCGGATGTGAAAGGGCAGGAAAATATTAAACGCGCCTTGGAAATTGCAGCTTCAGGCGGACATAATGTGATACTCATTGGTCCGCCCGGTGCCGGTAAAACCATGTTAAGCAAACGGATGCCGTCTATTTTGCCGCCTTTAACATTAGATGAAGCTTTGGAAACAACCAAAATACACAGTGTTGCCGGTAAAACAAAAACGCAGGGCTTGGTTACAAAAAGGCCGTTCCGGGCGCCGCACCACACTATTTCGGATGTAGCACTTGTTGGCGGAGGTATGAACGCGCAGCCCGGTGAAATATCTTTGGCACACAACGGCGTGTTGTTTTTAGATGAATTGCCTGAGTTTAAAAGAACAGTTTTAGAGGTCATGCGCCAACCGTTAGAGGATAGAATTGTTACTATTTCGAGAGCACGTTTTAGCGTTGAATACCCTGCAAGCTTTATGCTTATGGCAAGTATGAACCCCTGTCCCTGCGGGTATTATAACCATCCCGAAAAAGACTGTGTTTGTGCCCCGGGTATTGTTCAAAAATATTTAAATAAAATATCAGGCCCTTTGTTAGATAGGATTGATCTGCATGTGGAAGTAACACCTGTTCCGTTTAGTGAATTAAGTAAAGAACAACGGTCGGAAACCAGTAAAGATATAAGAGAACGTGTTATTGCAGCGCGTCAAAAACAAACAGAGCGGTACAAAACATCTGAAGGCGTTTATTGCAATGCGCAAATGCGTACTAAAGATTTAAGGGCTTACTGTAATTTAGATGATGCCGGGAACGCCTTATTAAAAACGGCCATGGAGCGCCTGGGTTTATCGGCAAGGGCATACGACCGTATTTTAAAAGTTGCCAGAACCATTGCCGACCTTGATAGTTCGGGAACTATACAAACCAACCATATTGCCGAAGCCATACAATACAGGAGTTTGGACAGGGATGGTTGGGCAGGGTAGGATTCGATACTGTTTAAAAAAGCTTAAATAAAACTATACTTCCCCGCTGTTATGATTTTATATTTCTGGATATACCAACCGAAGCGATCACAACTCCTTTTTCATCTTTAATAACATTAGCAAATAAAAAAGTGGAGAAAGTGTTCCCGTTTTTTGTTACGTTTAAAACCTCGCCTGTAAAAGAATCTCTATTACGAATGGTATTATTTACCCTTTCAAGCTCATGAGGGTTAGCGTATAAAACGCTGGTCGGTTTATTTCGGATCTCTGAAAAACTATATCCAAATGCTTGTTGAGCGGCCGTATTAAATTCAATAATTTCATTTTTGTCGTTGCACGAAATAATAATGTTAATTGAATTATCAAATAATAAGTGATTTTTTTTCTGCAGCCTTACAAGCTTATCTCTTGTTTTAGTAATTTTATAAGCAATAAATGGTAATATTAAAAAAGCAATACTTGCAAGCGTTAAAAGGATATGTGTATAATTCCAATAATTTAGCAGCTTCTCTGAATTTAAACGAAGCTGCTGGCGGTTTTCACCAATAGCGTACTGGCAATTTTTCTTAAGTAATGAGAGAGCGTCCGCTAAACCTTTTTTATCAATGACTCTGCCTTTTGTTTTTAAAACACTTTTTAAGTTAGAGAAATCAATCATACCTAAAGGCACATCAGGGAAAGAGATTAATTGATTAATGTCCTCGCTTAATTTTGAGTCATCCGATTTTTCAATATTACTGAGAATTAAAAAAGTTTCCGCTTCAAACCTCGATAAAATTCCGATAGTTCCCACATGATCTTCTACTGTTTGCCTTATGCTGTTTACCCGAATTATTAAGGTAGTGCTTAAGGTTATAAATACTATACCAATACATAAAAAAACAAAAAACAGGAAATAATTTTTCTTGAAATTAAAGAACATACCGGAAATTTTTTAAGAAATTAATACGAATGAAATTCATGATATTAAACTTTGCAAGGCTAAAAATAGATAGGCTTAATTACTTTAGTTCACATTTATAAACCTTTTCGCCTTTACTGTTGGTTGTAAGCATTAAGGGCGGAGCAACATTTACCACATTCTCGTTGTAAGGCTCGTGGTAGCTTACGCAATTTTGTTTAGCGGTGCGTTTGTTCACATCATTAATAGTTTTATCATAGACTTGAATTTCATTTATGGGCGTTGAAAAAGAGGTATCAATAATAGGGACATTGCCGAGTAAGGGCACCGAAAAGGTAAGAGCGGCCGTAGTAGTGGAAGTGCCTGTTTTGGTAAGCGTGCAGGAGCAGGTACGGTCCTTTTTGCAAGCCGCTAAACCGATAGAAGTAAGTGCGATGGTAATAAATAGGTTTCTCATAATTCAGATAAGTTAATTAAAGATAATTATTTTTAACTATCTCTAAAATATTATTCAGGTTCAAATACAATGTTTTTACCGCTTGTTCCTCTTCTTCTGTAACGTTTGGTTTGAGTTTCTTTAATAGATCTGAAATTGTTTACTTTCGCAGAATCCGTATTAATTACAGGGTACACATTATCAATTTTTTTAAGGATCTTTATTAAAAAAGGAATATGCGTAATGTGAAGCTTGAAACGTGTTTTAGTGAATTTTCGTAACAGGTTTGACTGGAAGGGATCGGTAGCCAAAGCAATTTTTGTAAAACCTAATTTTTTTGCAAGCATGTATGAGTAATAAACATTTTCAGTACTGTGCTGCGCGGTATCCTCAATAAAGATGTGTTGCTGAGGTGTACCCAAGGCTTGGGCATATAGCGCCATAACTTTTGCTTCTACATAAGGTGTATATACTGCACCACCCGAAAAAATAACATTGTTGGCAATGCCGTTCTTAATAAGGTAATCGGCCCATAAAACCCTGCCCTTCATTTTAAAATCCCATTTTTTACCGTTAAAAGGAACACCGGGCACTATTATTACATCATAAGGTTTATTTGCTAAAGCGCGTTTATACAGCTTCCCGGGCAAAGGCCTCAGCAGGAAGCAACCTGTAAGCAATATGCTTAACATCATTATAGTTAAAAAATAGCTGAGCCTTGTATAGTTCATGTATTTTCAAATATAATACTATTGCCTCGATTGATTCAGTAATTTGGTTAAAACATTAACTAATTAAGAATAAACATTTTTAAATATTCAATGTTTACTTTGTAAATTTGCCCAAGTGCCAACCCAATACGCCATAAAAGATCTTGAAAGGCTTTCAGGAATTAAAGCCCATACCTTACGTATTTGGGAGCTTAGATACGGCATTTTAAAACCTGAACGCTCCTGTACAAACATTAGATGCTATACGTCCGACGATCTAAAACGGATCTTAAATATTTCCCTCCTAAATAACAACGGCTATAAAATATCTAAAATAGCTACCTTTTTAGATGATGAGCTTATAAAACATGCACAAACAATTTTAAATAAATTTGTTAAAGAATCTGACCAGATTGATAACCTTGTGTTATGTATGATGGAGATGGATGAGCAAAAATTTGAAGGCACCATTTGTAATTGCATTACCCATTTTGGTTTTGAAAATACAATGGAGCGGATCATCTTTCCGTTTATGCGCCACGTAGGCAGCATGTGGCAGATAGGTATCGTAAACTGTGCTCAGGAGCATTTTATTTCGCAGCTTATAAAGCAAAAAATCATTGTAGGTATTGATTCCTTTTGTTCCGAACCCGCCCAAAACGCTCTCACATTTGTATTATATCTTCCTAATAAGGAACTGCATGAAATGGGGTTGTTATATTGCAAATATCTTATAAAGGCGCGCGGACACAAATGCTTGTATTTAGGGCAATCTGTGCCATTGTGCGATTTAAAGAACATATCTGAAAATATAACACCCGATGTCATAGTTACGACGTTCACAACTCCTATAGAGGATGTTTCGCTTGAGAACTATATTACAAAGCTATCTTCCACGTTTAATCATTGTAAAATATTAGTATCAGGCCGCCTTTTCTTTGAAAGCAGTGAAGTATTAACGCTCCCAAAAAATGTTATTTTGTTCGAATCGCACGAACAGTTTAAAAACATGCTGTAGTTTTTATACATTTGCTGAATGTATTTTCGGCCCGTTATTATAATTTTAAGTATTGCATTTTTAAATGCTTCGTGCAGGCCAAAGGCAGATGAAAACGACACACCTCCCGCTTACATATTAAGTGAAGATGTGTTTTTAAAAGTATTAACCGATTCGTATTTAGGTGAAGGCGCAGCAGGGGTTAATGTGAAAAATGTTACCGGCGAAAAATACGATTCTGCTTATATATTTAATCCCTTTCAAGATAACGGTATTACAAAAGCTCAATTTGATACGACAGTGGTCTATTATTCGCAACATCCTCTTAAATTAAAAGAGATCTATAGCAGGTTACTCGATAATTTAAGCCGCATACAGGTTTTTGGCACCCTTGGCAACACTAACAGAGCCGAAATAGATAAGTACAAATTTCAGGACCTGAATTTTTATTATACAGTATCTAAAATTGATTCTATTAAAAATTCAACTAAATTACTTGGCTACAATTTAAAGCCTTTTTACGGGTTTACTAATTAGATGCAACAAACTATTAATTATATTAAATCGCATTCTGCTAAAATTTCAGAAGAGGTTATTTCTATTCGTCGCCATATACATCAACATCCCGAGCTTTCCTTTGAAGAATATGGCACGTCGGCCTTTGTATGTTCTGTTTTAGATAAGCACCACATTGAATATACAAAAGGAATAGTAAAGACAGGAATTGTTGCTGTGATCAAAGGAAAAAATCCAAATGCTAAAACTATTTTATTGCGGGCTGACCTGGATGCCTTACCTATTGAAGAAAAAAATGAAGTAAGTTACAGGTCACAGAACGTTGGTGTGATGCATGCCTGCGGGCATGATGTACACACGGCATCTGTGTTGGGAACCGCTATTATTTTAAACGACTTAAAAGATACGTTTGAAGGTACCGTAAAAATAATGTTTCAGCCCGGCGAAGAAGTGTTACCGGGAGGTTCATCTTTAATGATAGCCGAAGGCATATTGCAAAACCCTAAAGTAGACATAGCCTTGGCACAGCATGTATTCCCGAGCATGGAAACCGGCAAAGTGGGATTTAGAAAAGGCATGTATATGGCAAGCACCGATGAACTGCATATAACCATCACCGGTAAAGGCGGCCACGCGGCCATGGCAGGCGAATATAACAACCCCTTAATAGCAGCCGCGCACATTATTACGGAAATAGAAAAACAATTTCCCTTTATAATTGATGAGGAAGGTGTAGCAAGAAATACAAAAAATAATATCCCGACTGTTATTGCCTTCGGAAAACTAGAAGCCAAAGGCGCTACTAACGTTATTCCTGAAACTGTTTATATGGCAGGCACATTCCGTACTATGTTGGAAGGTTGGCGCGCAGAAGTCAAGCAAAAGATCACACAAATTATTAGAGACGTTTGTAAAAAATATAATACGGTAGCCGACATAAATATTATTAACGGCTATCCGTTTTTAATAAATGACGAACACGTTACGGAGCGTTGTAAACAAAGTGCTATAGAGTATATAGGAGCTGAAAACGTAGAAGAGCTCCCTTTGCGGATGACCGCGGAAGATTTTGCTTACGTAACCCAACAAGTTCCAAGTTGTTTTTACAGGTTAGGCACAGGAAATAAATCATTAAACATTACTTCAGGCGTTCATACATCTACCTTTAACATTGATGAAAAAGCCTTGGAATTTTCTACCGGCTTAATGGCCTGGATGACATTAAAAAATCTTAGTTTGTAGTTCAGATTTCCTTTTCTGCGTAAACAAATTTGGCATCAAATTGTATTATACTACAGTTATCATACAACGAAAAAATGCTCCTTCAATTTAGCAAAGACGGTATTTATTGTGAACAAGCGGGGATTTATATTGATCCCTGGAAACCTGTTGACAAAGCCATTATAACGCACGCGCATTCCGACCATGCGCGTTGGGGAAGCAAATCTTATTTGGCGCACCACGATTCAAAAAACATTTTAAAATACCGCTTAGGGGAAGATATTAATTTAGAAACGCTCGATTATAATGAAGCCATTACAATTAACGGCGTAAAAATCAGCTTGCATCCCGCAGGCCACATTGTAGGCTCAGCGCAGGTGCGCTTAGAATATCAAGGAGAAGTATGGGTAGCATCAGGCGATTATAAAGTAATGTCAGATGGAATAACCACTCCTTTTGAACCTGTACCCTGCCATCATTTTATTACAGAATCTACTTTTGGTTTACCTATTTATAATTTCCCTGAGGCCGATACATTAAATACAGACCTTAAAAACTGGTGTTTAAAAAATCAAATTGCCGGTAAGTCTTCGGTTGTGATTGGCTATTCATTAGGAAAAGCACAACGCATTCTCAACTCCATTCATGAGCTTAACCTGCCTGTTATTTTACATGGCGCTATTTATAATACAAACCAAGCATTAGGTTTAAATAACGAACGCTATATCCGTTATGCCGCAGGAATAAAAAAGACACTGAATGAACCGGTTATTGTAGTGGCGCCGCCCTCCGCTATCGGCTCTCCATGGTTGCGGCAATTCGAACCTTACGAGTTAGGCGTATGCAGCGGGTGGATGCAATTACGCGGCGCAAGGCGCAGAAGAAATGCAGACATGGGTTTTGTGATGAGCGATCATGCAGACTGGAACGGGTTGAATGAAGCAGTATTGGCAACAGGTGCAGAAAATATTTATGTAACACACGGTTATAAATCTATTTATGCAAAATGGTTAACCGAACATTACGGCTTAAATGCTGTCGCAGTTGATACTTTGTTTGAAGGTGAAACGCTTGAACAGCAAGATGTAGAGACCACGCGGGAGGAGGAAGCATCGGCATGAAAGCATTTACCGATTTATATTATGAATTAGACGCTACTACAAAAACAATACCGAAGGTAGAAGCGCTTACCAATTATTTTTTACATACGAAACCGGAAGATTCTATTTGGACTATTGCCTTGCTTGTTGGTAACAGGCCTAAACGCCCTATAAAAACAAGTGATTTAAAATTATGGTCTGCCGCTTTAGCTAATGTTTCCGAATGGTTATTCGATGATTCATACAGTGTTGTAGGCGATTTGGCAGAAACCATTACGTTATTGATTAACTCTAAATCAGAAAATGTATCCGAAGTCTCCCTGGATGAATTGATGCGGGAGTTCGAAGGCTTTTCTAAATTAAGTGATGAAGAAAAAAAAGAAGTTGTTTTAGTATACTGGAAAAAATTATCGCCGCGTGAATTATATATTTTTAATAAATTAATTACCGGGGCGTTTCGTGTCGGTGTCTCAAAACTATTGGTATTTAAGGCTTTGGCGAGGGCTTATGATATTGATGAAAAAGTAATTGCGCACCGTTTTATCGGTAATTGGAAACCGACCAATACGTTATTGACCGATCTTTTAAAAGAAGATGAATTTTCCGATTCTACTTCACGACCCTATCCGTTTTGTTTGGCTTATGCATTGGATTTTGATTTACAGGACCTGGGTAACATTAATGACTGGCAAATAGAACGTAAATACGACGGCATTCGCGGGCAAATTATTGTGCGAAATAAGCAGGTGTTTGTGTGGAGCAGGGGAGAAGAATTGTTAACGGATAAGTTTCCGGAGTTTGAAGAGTTGATAGAGTTACTACCCGACGGAACAGTTATTGACGGCGAGATACTGCCCATTGTAGAAGGAGAGATAAAGTCGTTTAACCAAATGCAGAAACGCACCACGCGGAAAGCATTAACAAAAAAAATACTACAAGACATTCCCTTAAAAATGGTGTGTTATGATCTGTTGGAAAAGGACGGTAAAGATTTACGGGATCTTCCTTTAGAAGAAAGGCGCAGACTGTTAGAGGATATCGTAACTCATTCAAAAGCATTTAATTCTTCTTTAATATTAGCACCGGTATTAAGTTGCGATGCGTGGAAAAACTTAAACGTTTTACGTACTGAGGCCAAATCAGTAGGCTGCGAGGGCTTAATGCTGAAGCGAAAAGACAGTAATTACGAAACAGGACGTAAGCGCGGTAAATGGTGGAAGTGGAAAGTAGATCCCTATAGTATTGATGCCGTTTTAATTTATGCACAGAGCGGGCATGGCCGGCGTGCCAATTTATTTACGGACTATACCTTTGCCGTTTGGGACGGTGATGTATTAGTTCCTTTTACAAAAGCGTACAGCGGCCTCACCGATAAAGAAATTTTTGAAGTGGATGCATGGGTCAAAAAAAACACCATCGAAAAATTCGGGCCTGTTAGAAGCGTAACGCCGCATTGGGTTTTTGAAATTGCCTTTGAAGGCATTAATGAATCGCCCCGTCATAAAAGTGGCATTGCGTTGAGGTTTCCGCGCATTTCCCGTTGGCGGAAAGATAAACCGTTATCAGAAGCAAATACAAAGCAAGACCTCTTAAACTTATTACACGCTAATCTATAGTTTCTTAAATTTTTTTATAACTGTTAGTTATGATTTTTTAACGAATAGATAATTCTATTTTTATTTTTTTACATTAAGTTTACGATTCGCCCCTAAATCAGGATAAAATTGACACCTTAATATATATTACATAAACATGTTAAACTATATATTGAAGGAAATACAGTTTA
>JANYGK010000034.1 GCA_025362395.1 Bacteroidota bacterium | reverse complement strand
CATAGTATTAAAATACTGAATACAGAATGAATATCAAACAACTGAAAACCAAGGCTTGTAAATACCCCTGTACCTATCATATTAGCTATTACCAACGAAATAGCAGTATAAAAACCAATTTTATACGTCGAGTTCATTAATCGTAAGATTGTGTGGATTTAGATGAAAGCTCTAACATAATTTGATATTGTTCAGGAGAAAGATCGTTATAATAAAAATTAACGGGGTTTACTTTTTCACCATTTTTAATAACTTCATAATGCACGTGCGGCCCTGTACTTAAGCCTGTGCTGCCCACGTAGCCGATGAGTTCGCCGCGTTTTACTTTTGCATTTACCGTTGTGGCAATTTTACTCATGTGCCCATACAATGTTTTATAACCAAACCCGTGATTAATTACTACGTGGTTTCCGTAGCCTTGTGCCGCCGCATCAGCCACCTCCACAACGCCGTCGCCGGTTGCATAAATAGGTGTGCCTTGCTCTGCGGTAAAATCCATACCCGGGTGAAACTCCTGTGTTTTATAAATAGGATGCGTTCTCCAACCGTAACCGCTGGGTAAATGTTTAAGGTCTTTATTATTTAAAGGCATAATAGCAGGAATAGAGGCAATTAGTTTTTCCTTGCCTTTAGCCATTTTTACTACCTCATCAAATGATTTGGATTGTATATATAACTGCTTGGTGATCCTGTCTAAACGCACCGTAGTTTGTTTCATTAAAAAAGAATTATCGTAACCTTCCAGGTCTTTATATCGGTCGGTGCCTCCAAAACCCGCTTGTCTCACAGAACCCGATATTGGTTCCGCTTCAAATATTACCCTGTAAATATTATCATCCCTGTCTTGCAAGTCATTTAAAACAGTTTGCACCTGATTCATTTTTTTATTCAACAGGTCGTATTGCAAACGCATCACATCCGCTTCTCTTCTCAATTGTTTTTCTTTTGGGGAATCAATGAAACGGTATGCTAAAAGCACGATAATAACAGCAAATACGCTCCCGATAGCTAAATAAGAAAACACCTGTAACAAGCGTTGCCTGAAAGTTACCTTCACTTTTTCATAAGTTAGGGATTTGGTGTTAAACCTATATTTTACTTTGGACATTTACTCATTAATAAAGTTATCAAAGATACTAAAATGAATTTATTCAGCGGCAAAAAATCAGAACCTGTAAAAAAGTATAGAACCGTGAAAATCAAAACTAATGCTTTTGATTTTCACGGTTAAAATAATTTAGGAAGCTCTTTAATTAAGAAGTCTTCCAAGGTGATCACCTTTGTTGAATGAGCCAATTTAAAAGATTGGCCCGAAGGAATAATAACATAAGACACAGGGTTATTCAAATCATCCAGCGCTTCATAAAATCCTTTACTGACAACAGGCGCGGAAGAATATTTTACTTCAATAGCGGCAAGTGGCTTTAATCCTCTTATTAAAATTAAATCTATTTCAGCGCCGTGATGAGTTCTGTAATAAAACGGCCTTACATTTTGGGGTAATTTTTTACAGATTTCTTCAATGACATAACCTTCCCAAGAAGCACCTGTAATAATATGCCCGGGAAGATCTTTTGCGGATTCAATCTGATTGAAATAATGCAATAGACCGCTATCCCTTATGTAAACCTTTGGCGCTTTTACAAGCCTTTTAGTAGCATTAACATACCAGGCGGGCAATTTCCTTACAATAAAAGCCCCCTCCAGTAAATCTAAATATTTATTTACGGTAGGCCCCGAAACTCCTAATGATCGTGCATAATTAGCCGCATTCCAAATTCCACTCTGCGTTCCTGCAAGCATTTCCCAAAAGTTTTTAATAATAGAGGAAGAAAGACTTACTCCAAACAGAGCGGACAAATCCCTTTCAGCATAAGAGCGAATAAATCCCTCTTTCCAACGTTCGGCAGCCGCATTACTCTTTGCCTGTAAAGAGCCCGGAAAGCCACCTCTGAGCCAGTGCTGTGTTTGTTTGAACTTCGATTTTAATGCTTCCGTTAAAGACACAGGCCACATTTCTAAATAATAGATCCTGCCTGCAAGGCTTTCAGACACACCTTTAATTAATTCGGGTGCAGCAGAGCCGGTAAGTAAAAAACGTCCATTATCTCTTTTTTCATCAATTTCCGGTCGCAAATACGCAAATAATTCAGGCTTAATTTGTACTTCATCTATAATAATAAAGTGATCTCTGTAAGTAGCAAAAAATATTTCAATATCGTTAAGTTTATTATAATCTGATTGCTTTTCCAGATCTAAATATAAAATTGGTCTTTTATTAAAAGCTTTGATAGATTTCACCAAGGTTGTTTTACCGACCTGCCTGGGCCCTAAAAGAGTAACCACCGGAAACTCCTTTAATAATAATTCAATTTTTGAAATAATATCTCTCTTGATCATAAAACAAATTTACTAATAATTACCGTGAAAAACAAAATTCATATTTTCGTTTTTCACGGTTAAATAAATAATATTACTGAAAACTATATAGTAAAACTCTTTATAAAAAGTGAATATTTCTCTCTTTTGATGACGGCGATTTTTAGTATATTCGCTACTTCTTTTTAAACACTATGGAATCAAATAAAGTACGTCAAACATTTTTAGAATTTTTCAGATCAAAAGGCCATGAAATTGTGCCTTCCGCACCAATGGTTGTGAAAGGCGATCCTACACTAATGTTCAATAACAGCGGTATGGCACCGTTTAAAGATGTTTTTTTAGGAAATGCCCCCATTAAATTTCCGCGGGTTGCCGATACTCAAAAATGTTTGCGTGTAAGCGGTAAACACAACGATTTAGAAGAAGTGGGTGTTGATACTTACCACCATACTATGTTTGAAATGCTTGGCAACTGGAGCTTTGGAGATTATTTTAAAAAAGAAGCCATAGGATGGGCATGGGAATTACTGACTGATGTATATAAAATTGACAAAGACCGTTTGTATGTTACCGTATTTGAAGGCAGCCCTGAAGAAAATGTTCCTTTTGACCAAGAAGCATACGAAACTTGGAAATTATACGTAAATGAAAATCGCATCTTAAAAGGAAACAAAAAAGATAACTTTTGGGAAATGGGTGATACAGGGCCTTGCGGGCCTTGCTCTGAAATCCATTATGACGGAAGAAGCGACGAAGAACGAAAAAAAGTGCCGGGTGCTGAGTTAGTAAATAATGATGACCCGCAGGTAATTGAGATCTGGAATAATGTATTTATGGAGTTTATGCGAAAGGCCGACAAAAGCCTGGAAAAATTACCCAAACAACATGTGGATACGGGAATGGGGTTTGAGCGTTTGGTACGCGTGTTGCAAGGCAAACAATCCAATTATGATACAGATGTATTTACTCCTTTATTAAATAAAATTGAAGAATTAAGCGGGCATCGCTACAAACCGGAAGACGAAAATCATCATAAAAAACAGTTAATGATCAACATTGCCATGCGGGTTATTGCTGATCATATTCGCACTATTTCTTTTTCTATTGCCGATGGTCAGCTGCCAAGTAACACAGGCGCGGGCTATGTGATCCGGCGTATTTTACGCCGCGCTATCCGTTACGGCTACCAGTCTTTAAACATTAAAGAACCGTTTATGTACCGTTTGGTGCCAACATTGGCGCATCAACTGGGGCACCAGTTCCCGGAATTAAATACTCAAAAAATATTAATCGAAAAGGTAATAAAAGAAGAAGAACATTCTTTTTACAAGACCTTAGAAATCGGCTTAAAACGTATTGACCAGGTGTGTATTGACCTGACCTCAGCAAAAACAGGTAAAGTAATTGATGGTAGAGTAGTGTTTGAATTGTATGACACTTTTGGTTTTCCTTTAGATTTGACATCCTTAATTGCCCGCGGTTACGATTTAAGCATTAATGAAGAAGAATTTAATAAATTACTGACAGATCAAAAAAACCGTTCGCGCGCTGCTACATCAGTTGATACAGACGATTGGGTATACATTGAAAAAAACAAAAAAATGTCTGACAGCACAATTGCTGAAACAGAATTTGTAGGCTATAACGACTTAGAATGTGAAAGCAATATGGTTCGTTACAGAAAAGTAAAAGCGAAAAACAAAGAGCAGTTTCAAATTGTATTGGATAAAACACCGTTTTACGCGGAAAGTGGCGGACAGGTTGGTGACAGTGGAGTACTTGAAAACATTAATGAAAAGATAAATATTACTGATACTAAAAAAGAGAATGGCGTTATTATTCACTTTTGTGATAAACTTCCTGAAAACATTGAAGCAGCATTTTTAGCGAAAGTAAATAAAGCAAAACGTTCCTATACAGAAAACAATCACAGTGCCACACACTTATTGCACGCCGCGTTACGCCAAGTTTTAGGAACGCATGTGGAACAAAAAGGAAGCTTGGTTAATGAAGACTATTTGCGTTTTGACTTTTCTCATTTTTCTAAAATAACGGATGAAGAATTACACGAGATCGAAAAAATAGTGAATACGAAAATTCGTGAAAATATTTTTAGTCACATTAAAGAAATGACCATTGATGATGCTAAAAAAACAGGCGCTATGGCTTTGTTCGGAGAAAAATACGGCGATGTGGTACGTGTGGTAGAGTTTGATAAAAACTATTCTATTGAGCTTTGCGGCGGCACACATGTAAAAGCAACCGGGCAGATCGGTTATTTTAAAATTATTTCTGAAAGCGCTGTAGCCGCAGGTATTCGTCGTATTGAAGCAGTTACCTCCGTTAAAGCGGAAGAATTTTTTGATGGCCAAACAAGTATTTTGAACGAGGTAAAAGCCTTATTGAAAAACAATAAAGATGTTGTGAAAAGCTTAAGTAATTTAGTAGAAGAGAACAGTGAATTACAAAAACAAATACATACCTTATTAAAAGAAAAAGCGCAGGCTATTAAAAACGAATTGCTTACTAAAGTGCAAAACAAGGATGGGATTAATGTGATCATTGAAAAAATAAATTTTGACAGTGCCGAAGAAATAAAAAATATGCTGTTTGAAATTCGTAACCAAATTGATAATTGTGTTTGCATTATTGGTGCCGAAGTAAAAGGTAAACCAAGCATTTCAGTTATCATTGATGATAACTTAGTAAAAGAAAAAAACCTCAACGCAGGTAATATCATTAAAGACCTTGCTAAGGAAATTAACGGTGGTGGCGGTG
>JANYGK010000116.1 GCA_025362395.1 Bacteroidota bacterium | reverse complement strand
TTTCCTGATCTTGACTTGGTGGAGCTGCCGTTCAATCACCCGATCTATCACCAAGCGTATAACTTTGATAAAGGTTTGCCGAAAATACATGAGCATGATAATAAGGCTCCGCAAGGCTTTGGGCTGATCTATAAAGGGCGTTTAGTTTGTTTTTATGATTTTGAATGTGATTTGGGCGATGGTTGGGAAAGTTACGAGATACATAAAGACAGCCCCGAAGCGCATGAAAAAGCCTTGAAGATGGGCGCTAACATTTTAAGTTATGTGTTTATGAATACCGCTGCACCGGCAACGGTTAAGTAATGTTACTCTTGTTTACAATGATGTGCGATACAATGAAATGCTGAAATAAATTCAGTATGACCGGAACGGAATAATAAAAGGTATAAAAAAAAGCCGGTCGTTAACAAACAACCGGCTTTTTAATGAAGTATTAAGTTTTTATAAATGCATACTTGCTTTTTTCTCTAATAAAGCGTCTTCCGTTTCTACATTACTTTCGTCGGGCACGCAGCAATCAACCGGGCAAACAGCAGCGCATTGCGGCTCATCATGAAACCCCGCGCACTCCGTACATTTATCGCTTGCAATGTAGTATACATCCATACTGTAAGGCGTTTGCGGGTCTTCCGCGTCCACTGTTGCGCCTGTGCTTCTTCCTTTATATTCACCTTTAATTTTTGTTCCGTCGGCAAAGCGCCATTCAGCGCCACCTTCATATATTGCATTATTGGGGCACTCCGGTTCACAAGCCCCGCAATTAATACATTCATCCGTGATTTTTATAGCCATTTTTTAACTAGTTTTGCTTTTTGTAATTTTAAGAACTGCAAATATAAGATTTAATTTCATGACCTTAAAACAACGCCGTCAAGCATTTGTTCAACTCGGCTCTTTTATAGAACGCCACTTTTCTCAAGACTACAACCCAAAAGAAGAGCGTTTTCATAGTGACTTGGCAAGTTTAATTGACATTTCTTTTTCCTATAACGGCTGGTTTACTACCGCCGAAATAGAAAGGGCGCTTAAAGGCATCGCTTTTATGCTTTCAGAAACACAAATTTCCGCTTTTTCAAAAGCAGTAAAAGAACCCGGCAATATTAAGACGGTGGCAGTTATTATGGCGGGTAACATCCCCGCGGTTGGTTTTCACGACATGCTGTGTGTATTGTTAAGCGGACATCATATATTAATTAAAGTATCGGGCGACGACCCCGCATTAATTCCCTTTTTAGCGGGAATGCTTATTTATTATGAACAAGGCTTTGCACCTGCTATTAATTTTTCGGAAGCCAGGCTCAATAATTTTGACGCGGTTATTGCTACAGGCAGTAACAATTCGGCCAAGCATTTCGAATATTATTTTGGAAAATACCCACATATTATTCGTAAAAACAGGAGCTCCATTGCAATCCTTAACGGTAAAGAAACCCCTGAAGAATTACATGAGCTGGGCAAGGACATTTTTTATTACTTCGGCTTAGGCTGTCGTAATGTGTCTAAACTATTTGTGCCTCAAAATTATGAGTTTACGGCTCTTTTTGAAGCTGTATTTCCGTTTAATTATGTGGCCAATAATAAAAAGTATTTTAATAACCACGAGTATAACAGGGCTATTTACCTATTGGATCAAATTCCCTTTTTAGATAATAATTTTTTGATGTTGCGTGAAAATACCGACCTTCATGCCCCAACCTCTGTTTTGTACCATGAGGCTTATACTAATGAAACACAACTTGTTGAAAAGATTAAGGGGATGGAAGATAATTTGCAATGCGTAGTGGGTAATTTTAAACCCGGCAACTTAAAAATAACCGGGTTCGGGGAAACACAACAGCCCGATATTTTTGATTTTGCGGATAATGTTAACACCCTGAATTTTTTAAATACACTATAATAGTATATATTTATAACAGTTTGAAACCTCTGCAATATACCCTTATACTTATTTCGTTTCTGTTTATTCAGAACATAAAGGCGCAGGTGCCTGCCATGTTTGATAATACAGACGGTATTTCACACATTACAATGCCGAATGTATTTACTCCAAATTACGACAGCATCAATGATGTGTTTAAACCTATACTGGATGAGATTACAGAGCTAAAGTTTTCTATATATAACCGTTACGGCATTTTTATTTTTGAAACAGAACGTTTACATGGCTTTTGGGATGGCAGAACCACCGGTGGCGAAGCTTGTACAGACGGAACTTATTTTTGTGTGTTAACAGCTACGGGAGTAGACGGAAAAAAATACAAGGAAAAAACATTCGTTCAATTATTTGCTAACGGGTATAATAAACAATAGTTATTTTATCGGTCAATAAAATAACATTTAATTACCATGGTTCCACCCGGTTCAAAGGAATAAAATCAGTCTCTTTAAAAGCATATCCCGGAAAAATTTTAGCCGTTATCGGTAAAAGCGGAAGCGGTAAAACCACGTTGCTTAGATGTATGTATGGCTTGGAAGACCTGCAGGGTGGCGAAGTAACTATTGACGAAAAGCAAGTATTAGGCCCGGCTTATAATTTAATACCGGGGCATGAAGAGATGCGTTTTGTCAGCCAGGACTATTACGTGTTGGATAACCATACCGTTGAAGAAAATATTAAAGACAAACTTTCGGGTTATACCGATGAGTACAAACAAAAACGCACTAATCAATTATTAAGGTTACTTGATTTGAATACGTTTAAAAGCTTAAGAGCTATTACACTTTCATCGGGGCAAAAGCAGAGGGTAGCCATTGCCCGCTCACTGGCCGAATTCCCAAAAGTGTTATTGCTCGATGAGCCGTTCAGTAATTTAGACCTGCCTTTGCGTGACAAGATCTTTACTTATATAAGACAGCAATCCAAAAAAGAAAACACGGTAGTTGTGTTAGTAACACATCAGCCGGAAGAGGCATTACGTTATGCCGATGAAACAGCTGTCATGGAAAACGGAAAACTGATTCAGCATGAGCCTACGTTTGACGTATATTATCATCCTAAAACAAAACACATTGCCGCTTTAATGGGCCGTTATTTTGTGTTGGAGCGTGAAGACCTTCTTTCCACTAAAATAAAGTTATCCGGTAACCAAACGTATATTCGCCCTAACCAACTGCAAATAGTGGAAAGTAAAGCGCTTGCCCATTTTAAAGTAACGGTTACCAATTTGTTTTTTAACGGCTACGGTTTTGAATATTTTGCGGAAACAAAACAGGGGAGCTCTATTTACTTTTATTCAAAGGATAATACCATTAAAATTGATGATGAGGTTTTCTTAAAAGTCAATTGGTATTAGGCTTGTTTTCCTTTCTTTAACACTCAATCACAGATCGTAACAAATAATTCATTCGCATTTTAGACGTATTTGTCGAAGAATTCAATTTATTTTAAAATAAATGACGCGGCATTAAATTAATTATTACTTTTGTTGACCATTTGGTCAAACCAAATAGTTTATACATGGTTGCGAACGTAAACGATACAGAAAAAAAAATACTGGATGCTGCAAAAAAGATTTTTGAGCTTTCGGGATATAACGGTGCGCGTATGCAACATATCGCTGACGAGGCCGGTATCAGTAAGGCTTCGCTTCATTACTATTTTAGAAGTAAAGAAAACTTATTTGAAAGGATTTTTCATGAAACCATGGAGGAGTTTATGAAAGTATTATCAACCTGGGAAGATGACACTTATAAATGGGAGTTGAAATTAAGAGAGTTTGTGGTAGAGTTTTTTAATTTTTTAAGAACCAATTCTTTATTATTCATCTTAAGAGAGCTCAACCGGAATCCGGACCTGATGAATGACAGGCCTAAAAAGAAAAAGATAGGGTTTATGTCTTATTTTAAAAACTTACAGGAAAAAGGACTGATACAGAACTTCGATCTTTCTTTAATGTACGTGTTTCTTCATTCCTTATGTTCTTATCCCTTAATAAATAAAATAATTTTTAAACGCATCCTCATGATGGACGATGCCCGGTTCGATTCTTTTTTAGAGGAGTATCCGAACCACGTGGCAGATTTTTTAATTCTATTTATAAAACAAAGTAAAACAAAAAAATAGCTTATGACCGGCTTAAATCAACGATTACTCTTTTGTTTGTTAGCTCTGTTCAGCTTGCAAATTAAAGCCCAGCAAAAAGAGGAGATCACCCTTGTTCAGTTACAAACACTGGCAAAAGAAAATTATCCTTTATTAAAACAAAAGCAGATCTATACAGATATTGGCGGTAATAAAGTCAAGCTGCTTTCTAGTAATTTCCTTCCGCAAATAGCTGTAACAGGCCAGGCAACGTATCAAAGTGAAGTAGCTTCCATTAATATTCCTCTTCCGGGTGCCGCAGGAGGCTTTGTTCAAAAAGCGGATCAGTATGCGGTAGGGGTGGAATTGAAGGAGAACCTTTTTGATTACGGGGCCGTAAAAACGCAGAAAGCAATTGAACGCGAAAGTGCTGACCTGCAAACCAAGCAGGTAGATGTAGACCTTATCAAATTAAAAGAACGGATCAATTCTTTATACGGCAATATTTATTTACAGCAGGAAAACAAAAAGATCTTACTTTTAAGAACCTCGGAGCTGGACGCTAAACGTAAAAAAATGAAATCGGCGGTAGATAACGGCGCGGCACTGCAAAGTAATTTTTTAGTATTGGAGTCTGAATATTTATCGACTGAACAAAAAATAGAAGAAATTACCTCGAACCTTATCACCTGGTTCAAAACCCTGTCGTTAATAACCAACAAAACGTTGGATACCACAGTTGTATTTGTTAATACAAAAAAAGAAACAACGTTGCAGTCTGCCGTGATGCGTCCTGAAATTAAAGTGTTTGAATTGCAGAGCAGCACCTTAGAGTTAAGGGAAAAAATGATCAACAAAAATAATTTACCAAAGCTGTTTGTGTTTGGCAGAGGATATTACGGCAGGCCGGGTTACAATTTTCTGAATAACGAGTTCAGGCCTTACGGTTTAGTAGGGGCGGGATTAAACTGGAATATTTCAGCCTATTATACATCAGGGAAGGAAGCAAGCAATTTAAAGTTGAATAATGACATTGTTTCGAGCCAGAAAAAGATTTTTGAAATAAATTTACAGGCTACCATTATTCAGCAGCAGGAAGAAATTACAAAGCTTGAAAGAATGATCACGATGGATGCAAGGATCGTGGAAACGAAAACAGCCGTTCGTAAATCATCGTCAAGCCAGTTAGACAATGGGATTATTACCTCCTCCGATTTTATTGTAGACTTGAATTCTGAAAACCAATCGCAGTTTAATTTAAAGTTGCACGAGATACAATTAATGATGGCAAAAGAAAATTATAATACAACCTTGGGATACTAAACATTAAAAAATAATTACGGATAAACTTTATTTATGGAAAACAAAACAGCACATACAACAGCCGAAAACGAAGCTCATAACGAGGCAATATCACAAGAAAAAAAAGCTAAGAAAAAGAAAAAAAGACTTGTCATAATGGGTGGCATCGGAACGGTAATATTGGTTATCATTCTTGCGGCATGGATCTCCTCTTTAGGACATGAAAATACGGATAACGCGCAGATAGATTCGATCATTACCCCTGTAAGAACTATTGTTGCCGGCTTTGTAACAGATATTAAATTTACCGATAACCAACAGGTGAAAAAAGGAGAGGTGTTGGTAATTATTGATAGCAGCGATTATGTAGCGAGGGTATTGCAAGCCGAAGCCGCTTTAGAGAGCGCCAAAGCACAACTGGAATTATCTAAATCGGGAGAAGTAACGGCAGGCTTAAATGCCAATGCGTCGGTATTAACAAGCCAGGCAGCAAAAGAGAATATTGCAACCGCCAAAGCGCGTTTAGACAAAGACGAAAAAGATATGGCCAGGCTTGAAAAAATGTTGAAGGACGGCGCAACCACCCCTCAGCAATACGAGTCGGTAAAAGCGGAATACGAAACAGCGCGCGCCCAGCATGAAATGATGACGAAACAGTATGAGGCATCGTCTGCACAGGCTACAGGCGCTCAGTCGCAGGCGGAAGGACAAAAATCACAAATCGCACTTTCAACTGCTTTGGTTAAACAACGTGAAGCAGAATTGTCTTTGGCAAAAACACAATTACAGAATACAATCATTACGGCACCGTTCGATGGTATTATTTCTAAAAAATCGGTCGAGGTTGGCCAATACATGCAGGTAGGTTCCCCGTTATGTTCGGCTGTTGATTTCAAACATTTATATGTAACGGCAAATTTTAAAGAAACACAAATTGAAGAAATGAAACCGGGACAAGATGTGGATATTAAAGTAGACGCGTTTCCTAAAACACATATTAAAGGTAAGTTGGAAAGCTTTGGCGGCGCTACAGGGGCAAGGTTCTCTTTATTGCCACCCGATAACTCAAGCGGTAACTTTGTAAAAATAACACAACGTGTGCCGGTAAAAATTAGCATCACTGATTTTCCTAAAGAAATGACAGGCTTAATTATACCGGGCTTAAGTGTAATAGTTGACGTTAAAACAAAATAAAAAACGGTACGTGAATCAAACTCTCGCTGCATCCGCCATAACCTATCCAACGGGCTTTACCAAATGGATCACTATTATTACAGCGATAAGCTGCGCGGTATTGGAGTTAATTGATACCACTATTGTAAACGTTTCCTTGAGAGAGATAAGCGGGAGCATTGGCGCCACCACAACAGAAATAGCCTGGGTGGTTACAGCTTATGCCATTTCAAATGTTATCATCATTCCGTTAACGAGTATGCTGTCCGATTTGTTTGGCAGACGTACTTACTTTACCGCATCCGTAATTATTTTTACCGTAGCATCCTTAATGTGCGGTTTGTCTGACAGTTTATGGACCCTCGTATTTTGGCGTTTCATACAAGGACTTGGCGGCGGTGGTTTATTATCTACTGCACAAACCATTATTGTAGGTGCTTTCCCTCCCGAAAAAATAAGTACGGCCAATGCTATTTTTGGTATGGGTATTATTATGGGTCCAACATTCGGCCCCACACTCGGTGGTTTTATAACCGAGTATAAAACATGGCATTGGATTTTTTACGTGAACATTCCTATAGGCATTGCCGCGGCTGTTTTATCATGGACTTATATTACAGATAGGGTAGGCGCTTTTAAACCCAAAAAGATTGATTGGTGGGGAATTCTTTTTCTCATTATGGCGATTGGTTCATTACAATATGTTTTAGAAGAAGGTACTTCTAAAGACTGGTTCGAGAGTAATGAAATTGTGATCTTCACAATAGTATCCGTATTTGGATTGATTGCCTTTATTTACCGGGAGCTCAGCATCGATTACCCGGCCGTAAATATTAAATTATATAAAAACTATAACCTTGTTATGGGAAGCATTATGAATTTTATGCTTGGGCTTATGTTATTTGGCACTGTATTTATTTTTCCGTTATTTGCACAAATCACCCTTGGCTGGACACCTTTGCAAACGGGAGTCTTTATGATCCCCGGCGCTTTGTGTTCGGCAGTTGCCATGCCTTTGGTCGGTAATTTATTAAGTAAGGGCGCAAACCCTAAAACCATTATTATTATCGGCGTTTTATTAACCTTTGGATTTTTGATGTTATTAGGCGGCGCTTCCATAGATTCGAATGAGGGTAATTTTTATGTTCCTTTTGTACTCCGTGGTTTTGGTATGGCATTTATGATGTCGCCAATTTTAGCTTTAGCGGTTGGCGGGTTACAAGGAAAAGATATGGTACAGGCAATAGGCCTGGCTAATATGATCCGCCAGTTAGGAGGCGCCGTAGGTATTGCCTTAATTAATGTATATGTGGTACATCTTAACGCACAAACACGATCAAACATGATTGGGTATATTAACACCTATGATACCGTTAGCAGTGACAGGGTAAATACCTTAACACAAAACTTTTTAAATTCAGGTTATTCGTTCGACGAGGCACAGTCTATGGCATATCGTATGTTGGAAGGGGCATTATTTAAGCAGCAGTCATTGGTAAGTTATACCCAGGGATTTTTAGTAGTGGGCTTTACTATTTTAATTTGCATTCCGGTGGTATTACTTATTCGTTATAAAAAAGGCGCAAAAACAAAAGCAATTGCCGATCATTAACATTAAACAGGAGTGTTTGATAAGGAGGTTGCAGACATCAATTTCTTTTATCATTTATTATTAAAACCGCAGAACATAGTCATGTGGTCTTTGTTTTCAATAATTAGTTAAATTTTTTTCTTTTCAATAGAGTCATAACGTTTTTGTAATCCTTCATATATTTATCTCTTTTAGTAATGATTGTAGACAATTATTTAGGAACTACCATATCAAAAAAACAGGTTGCTGTTTGTTTTATTTTATCGGAGTCCGTTTTCGGTATCAAAAACTCAACAGTATCTCGGAAAATAAGTTTGGTTAAACCAAGATCTTTTAAGGTTTGAATGTAATTCGGATTTAATTCAATAACAAAATAGCCACTTGTTTTATCAATAGGAACCAATTTCGTATCCTTATTGTAAATTTGTTTTTTACCGCACACGAGCATAAACTCACCTATTTGACCAAACCCAAGATTATCGCGTACAATGATCTTTAAAAATGTAGTTTTCCCGTCTTTAATAAACTGCAGTTGGTAATTATTTTTTATGGTTACTTCTATAAGCTCTACAAGTTCCTTTTTATAGTCGAAGCGGTTAACAACCACTGAGTCTGATTTAAAGTTGCATGGGTTTTGAGCAACAGTAACAAAATCCGAAAATAATATAATGCAACAAAGAATGACCGTTTTCATAACCTATAATTTAATGAATAAAAAAAGGATAAAGCAGTATACTTTATCCTTTTTATAAATGTTTTTATGCTCAGAATTATTTTTGTTTAAATCCTATTAAAATAACAGCGCATCCTGATCCTGCGTTTTTATTGGCATCTAACTGTGCTTCTATAGTACACTCTAAAGTAGATTTAATTTTAAAATCCCAATAAGGTGAGTTAGAATAGTTTTTGTTTGTAAATAATAAATGACGGTCCTGATCATAAATATTAAAAATTAAATTCCCGTCAGATTTGCCGCTGCAAGCAGCTATACGGTATGTTGTTTCACCAAAAAAAGTTGTGTGAAACTCGGCTGTTTCTTCAGAATTTAATAATAATGAACGGTATGATTGTCCGTCGGAAATAAATTGTGCAATGATATGTTTAGCGCACAAATTAGCAATAGAATCACATTGGGCTGTCGCAACATTTGATAAGCCTGCAATTGCAAAAACTAAAAAGGCTTTATATAAATTCTTCTTCATATTTAATTTTATATTAATTAAGATTTAGCATTAATGATTTTATCTCTCATTATAGTAACTTGTTTAGCAATGGCATCTAACTGTTCTTTGTTAACCATAATTTCAGTAGAGCTGTTAATGTAAGTTACTTTTTTAGCTTCGTCTGTAGTAGGTTCAACATAGTTGTATTTTGTTGTAATGCCTTCGTAAAGTTTAGAAAGTCCTTCTAAATCTTTTATCAGGTCGCCTGAGTCAGATAAATGATGAGATGAAATTAATTTAATGATGCTTCCCAATGCTTGTTTTTGCTCTGCAATTCTAAATTTAATTTCATCGGTAGGTTTTTTGTTATAGGCTCCAATGCAAAAATGCATACTTTCAATCCAGCCGCCGGTTAATATTAAGCTGCTGATCTCGGTACGTTTATTTGTTTTTAGGTAGGCATCACTTGCACGGTATGCAATACCAACCAATACCAACATACTGTCTTTATTAGAAATGTTATCGTTGATACGTTTCATTGTTTGTTGATCAAAAGCGGCGGAAACACCTAATTTATCTGCAATTTGCTTAACTGCTCCTAAATAGCCCAAAGCATCTTGTGTTTGGTTATACATACTCACGTAACCTAAATCAGCACCATAGATACCAAGGTTCAATGCTTTAGTATAATCAGAGATATATTGTCCATTTTTATTGCCGGGATTTAAAATTGCTTTATCATAAGCAACACCCGATTTTTGAACCAGTAACGCTGTTTGTATCGGAGAAGGAACGCTGAATAATTCTCCGCCAACGTTCAAAGCCATTGCTTTTACAGTATCCGTATCAGGTAAATTATCATTGGTTTCTTCTGTCGGCTTTGGATCGCCGCAAGAGTAAATTAATAAAGAAACTAACCCTAAAGCAATTACTTTAGTATTTAGCTTAAAATTTTTAATATTCATCGTCATAATTGATTTGTTTGTTGCTCAAAAACCTATGCAAGTAAATACTTTTTAACGAAATAACAAAATAAATATTTAAAGTGTTTTCGACATATTACCGTTAATCCCCAAGGCTTCTTCAATGTATTTAAAAGTAGATAAAATCTCAGGTTTTCCGTCTATCATGGCAACATCATGTTCAAAATGAGCCGATGGAAGGCCGTCAGCGGTTAATATCGTCCAACCGTCTTTTAATTGTTTAATGTTTTTAGTCCCCATATTGATCATTGGCTCTATAGCCAGTACCATTCCGTCTTTTAATTTGGGGCCGTCTCCTCTTTTACCGTAATTAGGCACTTCAGGGTCTTCATGCAGTTTTTTTCCGAGCCCGTGCCCCACCAATTCACGCACAACACCGTAACCATTTTTTTCCGCGTGGCTTTGTATGGCAAACCCAATATCACCAATACGATTGCCCGTTTTAAATTGTTCTATGCCTAAGTAAAGACATTCTAAAGTAACATCCAGTAATTTCCGGACTTCCGGTTTAATTTCGCCCACTGAAAATGTGTAAGCATGATCGCCGCAATACCCGTTTTTTAAAACGCCGCAATCCACCGAAATAATATCACCTTCCATTAACGGTTTATCATTTGGAATACCGTGTACAACCGATGCGTTTAAAGACATGCACAAGGTGTTTGGAAAATCGTACATTCCTTTAAACAAAGGTTTTCCGCCGTTATCCCTTATAAATTCTTCTGCAAGCTTATCAAGGTAAATGGATGTTACGCCCGGTTTTATTTCTTTTGCAATAAGGCCTAATGTTCGGGAAACGCTTAATGCTGATTCACGCATTAATTCAATTTCTTCCCTGCTTTTTAATATGATCATGTTCTATTATTTTTTCTGTTAACCGCAAAGAATTCTGAGATTTCGCACAGAACCCTAAACAGTCTTTTATTTTATTCTTTTTTACCCAATAATTTTTGAAAAAATGTTTTCTCTTGTTTATAATTAGTATGCGCTTCCACATTTTTAAACGTATGGTTAAAATCTCCTCCTTCCGGGTGAAGTATTTGCCAGATAGCACTCCATCCAAGAAATCCGCCTACATTCCTGTCATCAATAAAAATATCGGCTATTAATTTTCTGGCAATGTCTTCAGTAAATTGTTCTTCCGGGTAATTTTTATTAACGGCATAAAATTCAACCCCGTTCTTCTTACAATATTCCACCGCTTCATTTAAAAGATCGCCTGTTCGATAAGTCCATAAAATAAGTTTATGACCCTTTTTATTCAATTCTTTTATAGTAGCAAAAGCAAACAACATTTCTTTGCCGATCCTCGGAAACTCATGCTCTACAATGGTCCCGTCAAAATCTATTGCAATGGTCTTACTGTTCAAATTTATAAACTGTTGTTCCATGGATCTCTAATGATTTTTAGTATTCAAAACAAATATAGGCTAAAGGTTTTCTGCTTTCAACACGTTTAAACCGGCATCCAATTCATAATGGCGAGGAATCCCGGTGCCTATTTCAAACTCAAGAATTTGTTCGGGTGTCATATTTTCAAGATACATGATCAAAGCCCTTAAGCTATTGCCGTGTGCTGCGATCACTATGTTTTTTCCTTGTTTTAATTTTGGTTCTATTTCCGTTTTATAGTAAGGAATAACCCGTGCGGCAGTATCTTTTAAGCTTTCTCCGTTAGGCGGGGCAATATCGTAGCTTCTTCTCCAGATTTTTACCTGTTCTTCACCAAATTTTTTCGCAGTTTCTGTTTTATCCAATCCTTGAAGGTCGCCGTACATACGCTCATTGAGAGCTTTATTAAATGTGGTGGGCACATTTGGTTGGCCTGCTGTTTCAAGCGCTGTTTTTAAAGTGTTTTGAGCACGTTTTAAATCAGACGCATAGGCCAGGTCAAACTTAAAAGGCTTTAATTTTTGTCCCGCGTTTTTAGCTTCCTCAACTCCTTTTTCAGTTAACTCTACATCTACCCAGCCGGTAAATTTATTTTCTAAGTTCCAAACGCTTTGCCCGTGACGAAATATTACTAATGTTGACATAATTTTTGTAAAATTCTATAAAATAAATTCCAATTCCAAATTTCTAATACGTTGTGCTTTTTTTTACCTATTAATATGCTCTTGCAAATAAAACCCTTTGTGTACTTGGTTTTCCGCTATAAATACATATTCCTGTTTCTTGTTCATTATTTAAAGGAATACAACGAATGGTAGCTTTAGTTTCATCTTTTATTTTTTCTTCTGTTTCAGGCGTACCATCCCAATGCGCTAACACAAATCCGGTTTTTTCATCCAGTACTTTTTTAAAATCTTCAAACGAATCAACCTTTGTTGTGAGCTGCTGTGTGCGCTGTTTAGCTCTTTCAAATAAGTTAGTTTGAATGTCCGTCAATAATTGTTCAATTAAAGAATCAATACCTTCAATGCTTACGGTTTCTTTTGTTAAGGTGTCTCTCCTCGCCAATTCAACTGTTCCATTGGCTAAATCTCTTTCGCCTATAGCAATACGTACAGGTACGCCTTTTAATTCATATTCTGCAAACTTCCAACCCGGGCGCTGTGAGTCCCTGTCATCATATTTAACTGTAATGCCTTTTGCCTGTAGTTTTTTCTTAATATCATTGGCAACAACCGATACTCTCGCTAAGCCATCATCCCCTTTATAAATGGGAACAATAACTACCTGGTTAGGCGCTAATTTTGGCGGAATAACCAGTCCGTGATCATCACTATGACTCATAATCAAAGCTCCCATTAAACGGGTTGAAACACCCCAAGAGGTTGCCCAAACATATTCCTGTTTATTGTCTTTAGTAACATATTTTACATCGAATGCCTTAGCAAAATTTTGTCCTAAAAAGTGTGAAGTACCTGCCTGTAAAGCCTTGCCATCCTGCATTAAAGCTTCAATACAATAGGTGTCATCAGCACCGGCAAAACGTTCATTTGCCGTTTTTACCCCTTTTACAACAGGTACAGCCATCCAGTTTTCCACAAAATCCGCATACACATCCAACATTTGTTTTGTTTCAATAATGGCTTCTTCTTTGGTGGCATGTGCTGTATGGCCTTCCTGCCAAAGAAATTCGGCCGTTCGTAAAAACAAACGCGTACGCATTTCCCAACGCACTACATTTGCCCACTGATTTATTAGAAGAGGCAGGTCCCTGTATGACTGGATCCAGCCTTTATATGTGTTCCAAATAATAGCTTCGCTGGTGGGGCGTACAATTAATTCTTCTTCCAGTTTGGCATCAGGATCCACCATTAATTTACCGGGATTGTCAGGATCCGTTTTTAAGCGGTAATGAGTAACAATAGCGCATTCTTTGGCAAAGCCTTCCGCATTTTTTTCTTCTGCTTCAAATAAACTTTTTGGAATAAATAAAGGAAAATAAGCATTAACGTGTCCTGTGTCTTTAAACATTTTATCTAAAGTCTTTTGCATGTTTTCCCAAATGGCATAACCACTTGGTTTTATAACCATGCAACCCCTAACGGCAGAATGGTCTGCAAGGTCTGCTTTTAATACTAAGTCATTGTACCATTTACTGTAATCGTCAGCCCTTTTTGTCAATTCTTTACTCATACTTTTGTAACAAATGTTAAATTGAAATCATGTATAATAATGTTTGCGACTTATTTTGTAATTTTACAAGCGCATCCCCTGCAAATTTAAACTTTTATTGCACGTTTATGTGCATGATTTTAAAAACTAATAAAATGAAACAATTAGTTGTCATCTTAAATTTAATCATACTATTATTTATGTCCTCGTGCGCTACTCAAAAGCAGTTGCCATCAAATGACGATGTATATGCTGACCCAAAAGAAGACCGAGTGGAACAAGCCCGAATAGCCGCTGTAAAAAAACAAGCCAAAGATGCAGAGGTAAAAAGATACAACGATTCTATTGCGGCTGTAAAGTTGGCTCAACAACAAAAAGATGATGCCAACCCTTATTACAAAGCTAAGGAATTTAAATACGATGATTATTATGATTATGAATACGCCACCCGCGTAAAACGTTTTGATAATAACATTAACGGATTAGGGTATTACGATAATTATTACACCAATTCTTACTGGTATAATAAAAATCCTTACAACTACGGCGTAAGCGTTTACAATGGATATAGCTGGTGGGGACAAAGTTATAATAACTACAGCTACAATCCCTCTGTTTCTTTTTACGCTAATAATGGTTGGGGCAATACCTACGGCCATGGCGGTTATAACGGCTACAACCCATACGATCCCTATTCTTCCGCTTATTGGCAGGGATATAATAATGGCTTTAACAACGGTTATTATGGTACTAGTTTTAGTATGGGTTACGGTTCGCCGTTTGGTTATGGCGGAGGTTACGGTTTTGGCTACAGCCCTTACAGCAGTTATGGTTATAACCCTTACGGCTACAATCCTTACGGTTATGGGTACGGTGGTTATGGCGGTGGTTACAGCCATCCGTCTACCGGTTGGGGATATTTTAACGGTTATGATAATAACAGCAGTTATACATACGGCCCGCGTGAATCACATACCGGTAATAACAGTCACAGAACGTCGAACCCGGGAGTAAACAGCACGGAAGACGGCGGCTATTCTCAAAAATACATTAGCTCCGTAACTCAACAGCATGAAGCAGCTCCTAAATTTACGGAACTACCAAATTTAAAAGCGACCGGTACACGCAATAGCAGTTCTAATCTAAGTAATCAAAACGGCGTTAACGGTCAGGTAAATTATGGTAATCCAAATTCATCAAACCCTGTAAGAAACGGTGGTATTAAAAATTCAGAATATGATAATAATTTGCCCGTAAGAACCAATAACGGTAATGAGGCAACACCTGTCAGAAATTATAATTCGGGTGAATCAGCTCCTGTTAAGCAGGACGGTAATGAACAACCTGTAAGACAAAATCAACAACCTTCTAAACAATACGAAGCACAACCTTCAAGGCAATACGAAGTGCAACCTTCAAGACAATACGAAGTGCAACCTAACAAGCAATACGAAGCACAACCTTCAAGACAATATGATACGCCGGCAAGACAAAATAATAATTTTGAAATGCCAAGTAATGGCGGCGGTGGCGGCGGAGTTCGCACTGCACCATCCGGCGGCGGCGGAAGGCCAAGATAATATCCGGCATAAAACTTTATAATTACTCTTTATGAAAAACAGTTTATATATAACGGTTTTAAGCGCTTTGACTTTGCCGTTGTTTTCTCAAAATGATTTGGATGCCATGCGTTATTCACAAACCTATTTTGGAGGTACTGCCCGCAGTAAATCCATGGCGGGCTCCTTTGGAGCTTTGGGAGCAGATGGTTCGTGTATGAATATAAATCCTGCGGGTATTGGCTTATATAAAAAAGGGGATATCAATATCGGGTTCGGATTAAATTCCAACACCGCACAAAGCACCCATAATGGCACAAGTACGAGCTCACCTTCTACCAACTTTAATTTTAACGGCTTAACACTTGTAGGGGCGTGGGATAGTAAAATAGATCCTAAATCCCATCATTCATTAGGCTTATCTGCCAACCAAACCGTAAATTTTAACAGCAATATAGATATTGAAGGAAGCAGCAACCATAAAAGCATTACACAGGATATGCTTGCCCAATCTAAAGGGCTTACCGTAAAAAATTTGGATGGAACTTATGCCGGGCTTGGCTTTAACACACTTGCGCTTGATACCATTGACGGTAAGTATTACAGTTTTGTAAATACAAAATTTAATACCGTACAATCGAATGCGATTCAAAAATCGGGAAGGATAAATGAATGGAATATTAATTACGCTTACGGCTATAATGATAAATTATATATTGGGGCTTCATTAGGCATTTCTTCTATCAATTTTAATTACACTTCTACCTATTCGGAAGCAGATACAAAGGATTCTATGAGGATCACAAATTATAATTATCCGGTTTATAATTATTCAGGCTTTGGTGGTTTTAAAGACCTTTCATACCAAGAAAGCTACAAAACAACAGGTACAGGTTATAATTTTAAAATAGGTGCAATATACAGAGCAGCCGATTTTATAAGGTTAGGAGCGAGCTTTGCAACTCCCACCTTTTACAACTTAACCGATGCTTATATTTATTCCATGACCACTCATTTTGACCGCGGCGGTTCATACACGGATCAAAATCCTCCTTCACCGGGCGGACGCTTTAAATATAAAGTCATTACACCCATGAAATTTACGGGGAGTGTTGCTTTAGTATATAAAAAACTAGGAAGTATGAATATTGATTATGATATTCTTAATTATGGCGGAGCTTCCCTTCAAAGCAGTCCGCAGGTATTTAACGGTGTAAACAGCACCATTAAAAGTAAATACAGTCAATCATCAAACCTCAGGATAGGCGCAGAATTAGTTTTTTCTCCGATATATGTAAGATTGGGCTATGCTATGTACGGCAGTCCTTTCGGAAATACCTTTAACGGCAATGGTGTTAAAACCTTTTATACAGGCGGTTTGGGATATAGAAAAAATAAATTCTATGTCGATCTTTCCATTACTAAATCTACAAGTAATGAAGATTATTATATGTACAATGCAGCGTATGTAGATGTTTCTACTATAAAAAATTCCGGCACGACTATTGGTATTACTATTGGTAGTAAGTTTTAGTGTAGTTTTGTACTAGATTAATTGGTTAAGAAAGTCTCGGGGTAGTGGCCGGGACTTTCGCTTTTTTATTAACTTCACAAAATACCAACCCCCAAAATCAGGAAAAATCAAAGTAAGAAATTAAAACTCTTTCTTAGTGGCTATCAAGGTGTTTTTAAGCAAAGCTGCTATCGTCATAGGCCCGACACCACCGGGAACAGGGGTTATGTAAGATGCTTTTACGGATACTTCATCAAACTTCACATCTCCTACCAATTTAAATCCGCTCTTTGTACTTGCATCAACAATACGGTTAATGCCTACATCAATAATGACGGCGCCTTCTTTTATCATATCGGCTGTTACAAAATTTGGTTTACCTATTGCTGCAATAATAATATCAGCGCTTAAAGTATGCTCCTTTAAATTTTGAGTACGGCTGTGGCAAAGGGTTACGGTACAATTTCCTGCTTTGGTGTTTTTTGCCATTAAAATACTCATGGGTGAGCCAACAATATTGCTTCGGCCTATAACTACACAATGTTTGCCGGTGGTTGGAATGTTATAACGTTCCAACAACTGAACAATACCAAAAGGTGTTGCGCTTATATAAGTAGGCAGGTTTAATACTAGCCGTCCTACATTTATAGGATGAAAGCCGTCTACATCTTTACTCGGTTTAACGGCTTCAATTATTTTTTGTTCAGAAATATGCTGAGGTAAAGGCAACTGAACAATGTACCCGTCAATATCATCATCTTGGTTCAGCTCTTCGATTTTTGAAAGCAATAGTTGTTCAGTAGTATTAGAATCTAAACGAATCAAAGTTGATTTAAAACCAACGTTATCGCAGGCTTTTACTTTACTGTTAACATAGGTTTGAGAGGCCGGGTCGTCACCAACCAAAATTGCTGCTAAATGAGGTTGTTTTTTTCCTTTAGCAATTAATTCTTTTACTTCTAACGCAATTTCGGATTGTAGTTGAAGGGATATTTTTTTTCCGTCGATGAGTACCATATAAATTAAAAG
>JANYGK010000091.1 GCA_025362395.1 Bacteroidota bacterium | reverse complement strand
CCTAAAAAAGCAGCAAAAAAAGCAGCTCCTAAAAAAGCAGCAAAAAAAGCAGTAAAAAAAGCAGCTCCTAAAAAAGCAGCAGCAAAAAAGCAGCTCCTAAAAAAGCAGCAGCTAAGAAAAAGTAATAAAAAGCCCTGCATTCAGTAGGGCTTTTTTGTTTAAAGACACATCAGTATCATTTTAATATATAAAACAAATGCCGCTACTAAACTAGTGGCATTTATTTTTTTGTAACACACCGGTTAACCATTATATTTGTTTAATAAAACTATAACTATGAAAAAAATATTTACATTATTAACGGCATTAACTATAACTTTTGTTTTTGCAGCATGCGGCGGTAAAGACACAAAAGAAAATATACAAGCGCCGGCGGGAATGGTTGTATTAGACTTAAGCAAATTCGGAAAACAATTTTCAATTTTTGTTCCGGATACAACAGCCGCAAAATTAGAGATAACCGAACAAAGCTGGGGAGCTTTAGAAGTTAAAGTAGGAAAGAATTTTAAGATCTCTATCACGGAAGATCCGGGAGATATTGAATTGAAAAAAAGCGATATCAAATCGAACGATGTAAATATTTTTAAATCATACGTAGTGGAAGAGCCTTTAACCATTATGTGGGAAAGCGAAATTACAAAACCGGAATACCATTTTTATACGATTCAAAAAGCAGGCGGTAACACCTATGTGTTTGAAGACATTGTATCTGCCGACGGTGAGCCTTTAGGAAAAGAAGCGGTTCAAAAAATGTTGGATTCTGCTAAGCAAATTATCGAAAAGAAAAAACCGGACGCATAATCAAATACTACATTATATAAAGAAGCCCGATCTTAATTTAGATCGGGCTTCTTTATTTATCAGAACTAAGTGTTATTTTAATTTAAATGCTACCGGAATATTGAATCTTACTTTCACCGGATGCCCTGCGTTTTTTCCGGGTTTTTTCCATTTTGGTAATTTATTAAGAACTCTTACTACTTCTTCATCACAGCCTAAACCAATACCTTTCAATACTTTTGCGGCTTCTACTTTGCCGGTCTCATTTACTACAAATGAAACATATACCACACCTTGCACACCGGCTTCTTTTGCTAATTCTGGGTACACAATGTTTTTTCCTATAGTAGCTATTAAACCGTCCATACCGCCTTCAAATTCAGGCGGCTCTTCCGCAAAAATAACGGGTTCTGTAGAAACACTTGCTGTTGTGGCAATAACTATATTCGCAACTGTTGCAGTTGATGTTTCAGAACCTATAGGCGCAGTACCCGTTGCTGTTTGAGGGCCTACACCGCTAACAGGATTATCCACGTTAGTGGTAACGGTTGCTGTTGTCACATCATCTACAATACGCACAGCCATTCCGCCTTCGGGAGCAGTAGCCGCCACTGCACTATTTTGTATAGGTTCCGTTAAGGGTGTATTATTAACCGTGGTTACATATTCTCGCGGTTCTAAAATAGGATCGTTAAATACGATTGCTGTTTCTTCGGAAGGAACGGCATTTACTTTATTGTAAATAAATACAGAACCGAAAAGAAGCGATACCAAGCTTCCTAAACATAAAAGCGATTTTTTTAAAGAATCGGTATAACTTTCTCTGATGTCGTAAGCGCCGTAATCTTTATTCCTGTTTTCAAAAATAACGTTGTTAAGCTTGCTTGAGTTGTTTCCTAAAATATTCATAATGATTTTTTTAAAGATTTATAAGTTTATTTTTTTCAAACTTCTCTTTTTACGCGCTTAAGATTTGTTTGCCGATATAAAGGTAGACCGGCTTAAAACAAAAAACCACACCTGATTGAGATGTGGTTAGGTTGACTTTATAATTGGTAGGTATTGGCTTAAAACCGGATTATTATTTGGTGTAAACAGAGGTGCAACTGTCCTTATTAACGCTTATAGTGGTAGTATAGGTTAAATTAATTTTTGACGCGGTTGTTAATGTACCTGAACCTGCAGCAAAACCTATAGTTGCAGCAGTATTATTTCGTACCTGCTGATATGGAATGGTGAGTGTACTGTTGCTTATATTGGCATAAACGGTATACGTATTAAGACCGTAAAAATTTTCAATAATAACAGCGTTGCTCAATGAACCCGATTTTGTAATGTTAACTGTGTAAGTATTAGGCGTAGTACTGGTTGTACTGTTTTCGCTTACATTCCAATTAGCAATAAATTTATCTCTTGCATCTGTTACAGGAGTTGTTGGCGCAGTAGGATCATCTTTTTTATCGGGCTTACAGGATATTACCAATAAACCTATGGCTAAGAAAGAAATGTAGATCAGTTTATTTAGTTTCATAGTTTTTGTGTTTAAGCGTTAATACATTCTATATTACCTCAAAGTGTTTTGGGAGTAATAAGCAATTTCTTTATTAAATTTTTTGCGGGCTAGTAGGGGGGCTAAGCGTGAAAGCACTGTAATGATAGGAGATAAAATTAAAATTCCCGTAGGCAATACTATCCCGAAAATACGTACCCTTGTTTTGCGCTGCTCACTACCCGCACTTCCTTTTTTAGAAATGTAATTTGCATACAACGGAAATAATGCTCTTCCTCTGCCTTCCATTAATAATAAATTACCTCTTATATCTAAAGCTCCCGCGGCGTTCAGCTCAGGCTGTATGGCTTGCAGCTTGCCGCTTTCAATGTTCTTTAAAATAATGTTTCCGAAGTCGGGCGCCTTTATAATGTCCTTTTCCGTAACACCGTATTTTGGAAATATGCCCATGTATTTTTCATTGGTTCCCTTTAATACGTGTGCTAATACAGTTATAAGACTTACCAGGTTCGAGGAGCGATCCACAAAAGTAATATTACCTGTTAAATTTGCTTTGAGGTCGAGCAGGCGTTGTTTCATTTTTTCCTGAGCCCCAAGCCACATATTTCTGCAATTAATAATGGTAACTACCGGTTTATTTGCGAGTACGCGTTTTGCCTGCTCTGTTTGTAAGAAACTGTTTATAGGAACACATACGCTCAAAAACCAAGGTTGATAAGCAATTACAGCCATGTCATAATTTATGGATTCATCTATTTGTAAAGGTTCCAATTCGCAGGCAACACCATGTACAGTTTCAGGGAAAGCATCAAAAAACTCGGTGTATTTCCAGGGATAAGGAAATGTTTTTTTTGGTTTCACTAAATGATAATGCAAAATATAATCTGTATTTTCTTTAAAAGGCTTAAGCGTAGCATCTAACACCTGCTTTGCTTGGCCGGTTTGGGAAAAATAGATCACTAAAATATGTTTCATAGTTTATATTGCTGTAGTGGAATAATTAGCTTACAAAATTTTTCCATCAAAGATAATTGTTTAGGAAATAGTATTCTCACAAATTAAAAATTTAATTATCGTACCTTTGTGCCCATGATAGCGCTTGGCCATACCTTAGTTTCAGAAGATGTATTCGATAAAAAATTTGTATGCGATTTAAGCGCCTGCAAAGGAGAATGCTGCGTTTCGGGAGACAGTGGCGCACCCTTACATAAAAAAGAGTTAAAAACGCTGGATAAGGTATACCCCGAAGTAAAACCATACATGAATGCCAAAGGAATTGCGGCCGTTGAAAAACAAGGCACCTATGTATTAGACAGTGACGGGGATTATACTACAACCCTGGTAAGTGACGGTGCCGAATGTGCATTCGTTTATTTTGATGAACGAAATATCGCTAAATGCGCTATTGAAAAAGCTTATATGGAAGGGAGGATAGAATGGAAAAAGCCTATTTCCTGCCACTTATATCCCATTCGCATTACTGAATTTAAAGAATATGATGCCGTTAACTACCATAGCTGGCATATATGCAAACCGGCTTGCGAATGCGGCCAACAACTTGACGTACCTGTTTTTAAATTTTTGAAAGAACCCTTGATCCGTAAATACGGGGAAGCGTGGTACGATGAGCTCGACCAAGTATATAAGGCTTACTCCATGAAATAATTTAACGTTCGTTTGCAATTAACCGGTGAGTGAGATTATATCTCATTAAACTTATCCTTATCTTTTAAGTCATATAACCCACTATGGCTACACCTGTTCAATACATTCTGCATTTATATAAACGGTTTGGTTTTGGTATTTCGTTAGAAGAAGCGAAATTGCTAAAGTCAAAAAAACTCGGTGAGATCGTTAATGAATTATTTAATGCCTCCATTGTGTCTACCGGCCTTGTGTCTGTGGCTATAGACAGTATCCCGAAAGCAAAAGACGCCATGACGGAAGGCATGAATAAAAAAGACCTCAATAAAATGATTACTACTTACAGCGAAAGTTTAAATACCGATTGGATCAAGCAATTAGTAAATACAAAAGCGGTTGTAAGAGAAAAACAAACCCTATTTTGGCATAATCATTTTGCTTGTCGCCTTCGTAACCCTTATTTAGTGCAGGAACTGAATAATATTCATCGCAAGTTCGCGTTCGCGAATTTCAGGGAGCTATTATTTAATGTGAGTAAAAGCGCGGCTATGCTTCAGTTTTTAAATAATCAACAAAATAAGAAAATGCATCCTAACGAAAATTTCGCGAGAGAATTAATGGAACTATTTACATTAGGAAGGGGAAACTATACGGAGCAAGATGTGAAAGAAAGCGCCAGGGCCTTTACGGGTTGGTCTTTTAACAAAGATACGTTTGAATACGAATTTAAAGAAAAGCAGCATGACTTTGATAAGAAAACGTTTTTAGGACGGGAAGGTAATTTTGCCGGTGAGGATATCATTAATATTATTATGGATCAAAGACTGACCGCATACTTTTTATGTAAAAAAATGTACGCGTATTACGTCAACGATGTCGTGGATGAAAAAAGGGTAAAAGAGCTGGCCGATTTTTATTACATGAACGCGTATGATACCGATAAGCTGCTACGTAAAATTGCTTTATCCGACTGGTTTTATGCACCGCAGAATGTAGGCAACAAAATAAAAGCCCCCATTGATTTTTTAGTAACGCTTAACAGGCAATTTAATATTGAGTACGAAAGTAATTCAACCTTAATTATTATTCAGAGAAGCTTAGGCCAGTTATTATTTTACCCACCTAATGTGGCCGGTTGGCCCGGGGGAAAAAGCTGGATCAATTCATCTACACTAATGCTCAGGCTGCGTTTGCCATCTATGTTGCTTAACAGCGGGGTTATTGATATGGAAGCCGAAGACGATGACCCGGACGATGGCATTATGGCAATGACAAAATCGGCATACAAAAACTATAAGACACAGGTAAACTGGGAAAAAATTATAAGCGAATACAAAAATGCAGAGCTTAATGACGTAGCGTCTGTATTATTGGGAAGTGAGTTGGAAACCAATCTTAAATCGGTGATTCAAACAAATACAGGTTCTACTAAAGAACTGATCCTTAAATTAATTTCTTTACCGCATTATCAACTTTATTAAACAGAGCCTTATGGATAGAAGAGATTTCTTAAAACAATCGAGCTTGGCATCGGGATATTTTATGATCCCGTCCTTTCTAAAACCTTTGGAAACATTGGGCATCAATCCTTCCGGTAAAAAAAACCTGATTGTGATCCAGTTTTCGGGAGGTAATGATGGTTTAAATACCGTGATTCCTTATACTAATGATATGTATTATAAGCTGCGTAAAAACATTGGTATTAAAAAAGAAGAGGTCCTTACATTAGATAAAGAACTCGGCTTAAATCCTGCTATGGCTGCTTTTAAAGGTTTATATGACCAGGGCTATGTTACCATATTAAATAATGTTGGCTACCCAAACCCGGACCGCTCGCATTTCAGAAGTATGGATATATGGCAAAGCGCGAGCTCCGGTAAAGATTATGTAAGCACCGGTTGGCTGGGGCGATACTTGGATAGCCAATGCCACTCGCCCTATGAGGGCATTGAGATTGATACGAATTTATCGCTTGCTTTAAGAGGAAAAAAACTAAGCGGTATTGCTACAAAAAACGCGGGGCAATTATATGAAGAAACGAAAGCTCCTTATTTTGATTCGGTAACGTCTTATTTAAAGCCCGAAATGCTTAACGAAGATAATTTAGGTTACTTATATAAGACTATGTTAAGCACTACATCATCCGCTAAATACATTTACGAAACACAAAAAACATATAAAAATACCTTTGAATACCCGAATACGGAATTCGCCAAAGAATTAAAAACTATTTCTACATTCATTAACAGCGGCTTAAACACGAGTGTCTATTATGTAAGCTTGGCAAGCTTTGATACACATGTAGGCCAGCTGAACAAGCAACAAAATTTACTGATGCAATACAGCGAAGGCATAGCCGCTTTGGTAAATGATTTAAAAGCCAACAATAAATTCGATGATACGTTAATTCTAACATTCAGTGAGTTTGGCAGGAGAGTAGAAGAAAATGCGAGCGGAGGCACAGATCACGGAACAGCAAGTAATATGTTTATTATAGGATCTCAGTTAAAAAAGAATGGAATTTTTAATGAAGCACCCGATCTTGTGAATTTAGTAGACGGCGACTTGAAACACCATATCGATTTCAGGCAGGTATATGCTACAGTGCTTGATAACTGGCTTAAAGCCGACAGCACAGTCATTTTAAAGGAAAGATTTGTGAATTTAAATTTTGTGTAAATCTTAATGATTGAATTGATAATGACTGTAATCTAAAAGCACCGTTTTTAAAAAATCATCATCTTTTAAATTTACGCTTACGCCCATTTTTATTTTCACCTTATCGGCCAGTAATTTTAAATTTTCGGGTTTATTATTTTCTATACTATGACCCAGTATCTCTTTAATAATACCGATGTCTTTATCTGAAAGTAAAGCTATTTGTTCAAATACAATGGTATAATCAGGTATTTGCCTGTAAAGAATGGTATCTCTTAATGAAATGTTACTATTGTTTTTAATTACCGTTGTGCCTGCAGCCATATCACCTAATCGTTGACTTTTTTCTGAAACAGGAATGCAAATAACAGCAACAATGCCGTTAACCAGTTGCACATCAATAATACGGAAAACAGAACGTAACAAGTAAGAGCTAATGCCTGCTTGTGTGCCGTCTGTTTTTACAACTTTAATTCCTACAATTTTTTTTCCGAGGCTTTGCCCATTCATAAACGTTTCACTTAAAAAATGGTAGAGTAAAATAGGTAAGCTTAAAATGATGGCGAGGGTCATTAAAAAGTACTGATGGTCTTCTATGTATTGGGTTTTTAGAAAACCACCGAGCCCGAAACATAAAAAAATAAGACCTACATACACGGCAATAAATATACTATCCAGCAGAGCGGCTAAAATTCGATAACCCAAGCCCGCAGCCTCATATTCAAGATCAACATTTTGAGTAGTTGAAATTTTTATAGTATCCATGTATATTAAATTTTAGAAGCTTTTCTACAGCTTACGCTTGCATACTTTAAATTTAAAAAAATAACCGGATTCAAAACAAATTTGATACATTTAATGTGTAATAAATTAAACGGTGAAGGAAATTACCTTTTTAAAACAAAATGCTTCTAAGTGGGAAGAATATGAAGTTTCTTTAACGAATAACGAAGCCGTGCAGCCCGCTAAAGTAGCGGATATGTTTGTGGAGCTGACCGATGATCTGTCTTATGCTAAAAGTAATTTCCCGGAGAGCAAAACGGCCGCTTACCTTAATAAATTAACATCACAGGTTCACCAACTCGTATATAAAAATAAAAAAGAAAACAACAACCGTGTTTTTTTATTCTGGAATCGTGAGCTTCCCTCTCTCTTTGGAAAATACCACCGCCTCTTATTGATTTCTTTTATAATAGGCGTTATCGGTACCGGTTTAGGATTTGCTTCGCAATGGTACGACGATTCGTTTGTAAGGATTATTTTGGGAGATGATTATGTGAACCAAACAATCGAGCGGATTAAAAAAGGAAATGCCTTGGGTATTTATGGTGAAATGCCTTCTTACGTTATGTATTTTTATATTACCATTAATAATATCAGGGTGTCTTTCACCATGTTTGCTATGGGCATGCTGTTTTCGGTAGGTAGCGGGTTTTATTTATTATATAATTGTGTAATGTTGGGTTCTTTTTTTGCCATGTTCTACCAATATAATGTATTGGAAAAAGCGTTAAAAGTAGTATGGATCCACGGCACTTTAGAGATCTCTGCTATTGTGATTGCCGGTTGTGCGGGGTTTATTTTAGGAAACAGCTTTATGTTCCCCGGAACATTTACCAGGTTGGAGTCTTTTAAACGAGGCGCTAAAGACGGCATTAAAATAATAGCGGGACTAATACCGGTATTTATGTGCGCCGGTTTTTTAGAAAGTTTTATTACGCGTTACACCGAAATGCCTTTATGGCTTAGCTTACTTATTATTTTAGGCTCCTTAACTTTTTTGATTTGGTACTTTATTATTTTACCTTTTAAATTAAAACCCGGAAATGATGCAACAGCAAAAAATTGAATTCAGGAAAGAACGTGATTTTAGTTCGGTACTGGGAGACTCTATAAAGTTTTTAAAACAAAATTTTAAGCCGCTTATATCAAGCATTATTTTAGTAACAGGCCCTGTCATATTATTAACCGGCTTAGCTTACTCCTATATGCAAACGGTTTTAATGGCCCATTCTTTTTCCGGGGCGGGTGGCTTGAGTATGTTTAATGAAACTTACTTCATATCATTGGGGTCTGTTTATGTTTTAATGTTTATTAATACCGTGTTATTGAACAGCGTTGTTTATAATTACATGTGCCTGTATAATGAAAAGCCCGCGGGAGAAAAAATTACAGTATCCGAAGTAGCATCACGTGTTTGGAGCAACTTGGGCTTAGTCATGGGGTCAATGTTAGCTTTTTTAGTATTTATCGTAGTACTTGCAGCTGTTGTTGTACTTATCGGGATTGGCATCGGGTCAGGTGTGGGCAGTTCACCGGGCGCAGGCGGAGTAATCTTAATAATACTGTTGGTATTACTTCTTTTTTTCGGCATATTAATTTTGGCACCTGCAATTGCGTATATAGTATCGGCCGGTTTTTACGTTGTAGTAAGAGATAAAAAATTTATTTTTTCAGCTTTCGGTACGGTACGTCGTTATTTATCAGGCAACTTTTGGTGGACTTGGTTAATTATGGTAGTGGCCTTAATAGCCTTAAGCATTTTACAAGTGTTGTTTAATTTACCGGCTACTATTATGACATTTTCACAAACCTTTACCAGGCTGAAACACATAACAGACGCTAGTTCTATGGCAAATCAGGACACACCTGTTTTATTGATTGTGTTTTATACAATAGGCTTATTCTTAACCACCTGCTCCTCTTCCATTATTCATTTAATTTGCGCGTTCAACTTTTTGGGTCAGGAAGAAAAACACGAGGGCCGCGGATTACTGTCACGCATGGACGAAATAAAATAATACGACTTGCGTTATTTTAAGCTTACATATTTTACAGTTATATACTTTCTCTTTAGTCTAAATACTTTTGCCGGGAAACCAACGGCAGTAATTAAGTATGATTCAACTATTGTAAAAACGATAAAACCCTCCCGGCTTCGTGAAAAAGAAGTTTTTAAAGAAGTAGACCTGAGCTTTGTGAAAGTAGAAGAGAACAAAGACCCGGGATTTTTAGACCGTTTTTGGAGTTGGTTATTGAACTTAATTTTCGGGAAAACAGATCATAATGACAGGATCTTTTTAGGGAATATTTTTATCTGGGGCTTTGTAATTCTTGGCTTAGGTCTTGCAGTGTGGCTTTTCAGCAGAAGTGAATTCAGCACCTTTTTAAAAGGAAATACTAAAAATTCTGAATTTGATTTTTCAGATATCGACGAAGATTTTTCCGGCATTGATTTTAATAAAAAAGTAGAACAGGCAAAATCAGAAAATGATTATCGGCTTGCTATTCGGTGGTTGTATTTAAAACAATTGTTTTTATTGAACGAAAAAAATAAAATTGCCTGGCAACCGTATAAAACCAATATGGATTACCTTAATGAGCTGCATAAGTCAAACCATAGACAGGCGTTTAAAGACATCAGTAAGATTTATGAGTATGTGTGGTACGGTAAATATACTGTTGATCAAACCAATTTTAATGCGTTAGAACAACAGTTTAAACGATTTGAATCTTCCATCAGTGTTTAAAGGAAATAGGAAATATTATTATGCGCTGTCAATAATTTTTATTGCGGTTATCCTGTTACAGTATTTTCAGCCTAAACCAATAAACTGGAACAGGACCTACAACAAAAAAGATAAAATTGCTTTTGGCTGTTATGCAGTTTTTAATTTGCTTGAAAACACCTATGCTCCCTTTATTGAATCGAATCAACAGGATATGTATAACTTTAACGAGGCCAATGAAGAAGCAGGACAAACACTTTTGGTTATAAATGATCAGATCAACTTTTCGAAGCTGGAAGTAAAAAGCTTATTTGAGTTTTTAAAAAAAGGAAATACCGTATTACTGTGTGCCAACTCATTCGGCAAATCCTTAAGTGATACATTTAATCTTAACCTCGAATTGAATGCAGATTATAGCATTAGATCCTTGGATTCTTTATTAAAAAAACCCGCTTTTGAGATCAGCTATACACAGTCTAAAAACAATATTCTAAAAACATATACATACCCGGCAGTTGCAGTGGAAAGCTACTTTTCAAAAATAGATACCGAATTATTTACCATAATCTCTGAAAACAAAAAACACAAGCCCGTATTGCTGGAGGCAAGTATTGGCAAGGGAAAATTAGTACTAAGCTCTTTACCGGATGTGTTCGGGAATGTTTTTATAGTCAATAATCCTAACAGGAATTATGTCTATACCTTGTTAAGCAAATTAAAAAATAAAACGATTATTTGGGATGAATATTATAAAACATTCGGGAAGGAGCAAAAAGGTATTTTTTATTTTATTTTCAGCAGCGATGCACTTTACATGGCTTACAGCATTACAGTATTGGGATTGTTTTTCTTTATGATCTTTGAATTAAAAAGAAAACAACGCGCTATTCCTATTATTAATCCCTTACAAAATTCTACGCTTGAGTTTGTAGATGTGATAAGCCGTGTTTATTTTAATTCCAATAACCATAAGCACATCGCGGAAGAGACCATTAAATATTTTTATTTTGATGTCGGAAAAAAATTCCATGTGAACACAAATGTAATAGATGAAGAATTCTATACAGCGCTAAGTAATTTAAGCGGAATAGCGATTGATAAAATAAAGATACTTTTCAACTATTGCGAAAACTTAAAAAATGCACTAAGCCTTACACAGTACGACCTGCTTGAATTAAACGATAGAATTACTAATTTTAAACAACAAAGTATACGATAATGGAAGAATTTAAATCGAGGGTTAATCTCACAGAATTAACTCAAAAAGTGGAAGACATTAAACAGGAACTGTCTAATTACCTTGTAGGTCAGCATGGCCTTGTAGAATATTTAATTATTGCTTTATTGTCCGACGGGCATGTATTAATAGAGGGTGTGCCCGGTGTTGCAAAAACTTTAACGGCAAAGCTGCTCGCCAAAAGTATCCATGCCGATTTTAAACGTATCCAGTTTACGCCCGATCTTATGCCGAGCGATATTACCGGAACGTCTGTATACAGCTCTAAAACAAATGAATTCGAATTTAAACGCGGCCCCTTGTTTACAAATATTGTGTTAGCGGATGAAATTAACCGTGCTCCCGCAAAAACACAAGCGGCTTTATTTGAAGCTATGGAGGAGAGGCAGATTACTGTTGACGGAAAAACCTATCTATTAGATTTCCCATTTATGGTATTGGCTACGCAAAACCCTATTGAACAGGAAGGCACGTATCGTTTACCGGAAGCACAGCTCGATCGTTTTATATTTAAACTGTTAGTTAACTATCCTGATCTGGAGGAAGAAACGTTGATCCTTCAAAAAGCCCATACACAGGCAAATCAACTGGACTTAAGCAAGATCAAAGCTATTTTGAATAAAGAAGAGATCACCTCTTTAAGATCAACAGTAATGAATGTTTTGGTGGAGGAACATCTATTTAAATACATTGCTCAGATAGTGTCAGGCACGCGACAAAATCCGTCTTTATATCTTGGCGCCTCTCCAAGAGCTTCTATAGCCATACTTAAAGCGGCTAAAGCATGCGCCTGTATTAACGGGAGAGATTTTGTAAGCCCTAATGATATTAAACATGTATGTGCCCCTGTATTAAGACACCGTGTGGTACTAACACCCGAAAAAGAAATGGAAGGCGTTAGCATTGATACGGTGATACAACAACTGGTAGATAAAATTGAGATTCCGAGATAATTAAATATCAAAAAAATAAAATACATATTTACTTCCATCTTTTTTACGGTGCGACTTTACATTGCGCTCGGCATCATTGTTTGTGTATTTATACTTGCGTTTGTATTTCCGGTGTTCTATTTGGCCGGCATTTTTTGTTTTTGGATCACTCTGTTGGCGGCACTTGTAGACCTTATCTTATTATTCGGAAACCCAACGGGTATTGTTTCAAAACGAACTGCTAAGTTCAACAAATTATCTAACGGCGACGATAACGATCTGTTTATTGATATCATTAATAATTACTCGTTTCCGGTTAGTGTTGAAGTAATTGATGAGATCCCTGAACAATTTCAATTCAGAAAATTTAAGATTGAAAAGAATTTAGCTGTAAATGAAAAACAAAAAACCAAATATACATTAAAGCCTTTGTCAAGAGGCGAGTTTCATTTCGGCAATTTAATGGTTTTGGCATCTTCTAAAATGGGCTTTGTGAAAAGGCGTTTCACGTTTGATCAATCTATAATGCTCCCTTGCTATCCTTCTTTCCTAAAGCTTCGTCAATACGAATTGCTGGCAATAAGCGACCGGCTGGTGGATGTGGGAATAAAAAAAATACGCAGGGTAGGTCAGAGCACCGAATTTGATCATATTAAAGAATACGTGATCGGAAATGATATACGGGCCATTAACTGGAAAGCAAGCGCGCGCAAAAACCAATTGATGGTAAACCATTTTATGGATGAGCGGGCACAGCAAGTCTATTCTGTTATTAATACCGGCAGGATCATGCAAATGCCTTTTGAGGGATTAAGCTTGTTGGATTATGCTATTAATGCGTCATTAGTATTAAGCCACATCAGTTATATTAAACATGATAAGCCGGGGCTGGTCACTTTTTCAAACACATTGCAAAACTCAGTAGCGGCGGATCGCAAAGGAAATCAGTTATATCGCCTGCAGGAGGCATTGTATAACGTTAAAACAGACTACCGGGAAACAAATTATGAAGTATTATTAAATTACGCCCGTACAAAGCTTACCCAACGGAGCTTGTTGTTACTGTATACTAATTTTGAAACCGTAAGCAGCTTGCGCAGGCAATTAAAATATATAAAACAAATGGCAAAAAACCATTTAGTAGTATTGATCATTTTTGAAAATACGGAACTTCATGAATTGTTAAACACAAAGGCAACCAACACTTCAGAAATTTACCGGCAAACCATTGCAAAAAAATTCGATTACGAAAAACAACAGATTGTGTTAGAGCTTCAGCGTTCAAAGATACAGTGTGTGTATACCAAGCCGCAACAATTAACCGTAAACACGCTGAACAAATATTTAGAGCTTAAAGCGCGCGGAATGATTTAAAATACCCTCTACCGGGTATGCTGTTAATAGTTTCATCATTTAATTTTGTGTTGTACTATAAAACAATACACATGAAAAAAACCACCCTCACCTTAAGCGGTATTATTATTTTAGGAACGCTGATCATTATTTCCTGTAAAAAGAAAAGTGCGGATCCCACCCCAACCACTAATTCAACTACCACTACAACCGGTGGCACAACCACGGGAGGAAGTGCTGTAGCGGGTTTTACCTATGTAGTAACGGGTGGAGCAACAACCGTAGCCGATTCAGCTTTTTATTATCAGCAATACAACACCATACATGCCTATAAAAATGGAAATGCGAATCACTTCGAAATTAATTTATCGGCTTTAACAGTTGCTGCGTATTCGATAGGCTCAGGAACCGGGAATGCCGTAACCTATGCTATGGGCTCAACTTACCTGGCTGCCACATCGGGTAGCTTAAATATTACCGCAAGCGCAAACAATAAATTATCGGGCAATTTTGTAACACCGGTTTCAGGCAGCACAAGCATTACGGAAGTAAGCGGAAGGTTTACGGACATTCCTAAAAAATAGAAATACTAGTTTTGTATAATAATGTAAAATGTGTTAAGTAGGTTACGTCTCTCATACGTTAGTAATAGTGAGGTGGGTTTGGACGAACGGCGCGAACTGCAAGCTCGCAAGGCATGAGCGGGGTCGCTTGAAGTTGGTGTTCGTCCTTGACTTTTTTGTTTCTTTTTTCGTCAAGGAAAAAAGAATAATTGTTTTCGATTTTTACATTAAAATAAATCATTGTAAAAAAAGAAAAGCTGTTCTTACCGGAACAGCTTTTTTAATTTGAATAGTGTGATATAATTTTACTCTACCGTTACGCTCTTCGCTAAATTTCTTGGCTGGTCAACATTGCAACCGCGCATTACGGCAATGTGGTAGGACAATAATTGCCATGGTATCACAGAAACCAACGGCACCAACGATTCATCTGTCTCCGGAATTTCGATTACATGATCTGCCATTCCTTTTACATCCTTATCGCCGGCTGTTACAACTGCAATAATTTGTCCTTTACGGGCTTTTACTTCCTGTATGTTACTTACTACTTTTTCGTAGTTAGCGCCTTTAGTAGCAATAACAAACACCGGCATGGCTTCATCAATTAAAGCAATAGGCCCGTGTTTCATTTCCGCTGCAGGATATCCTTCGGCATGTATATAAGAGATCTCTTTTAATTTTAAAGCGCCCTCTAATGCTACAGGGAATGAGTAACCTCTTCCAAGATATAAGGCATTGCTTGAATCTTTATATTTGGCGGCAATTTTTTTAATGGAATCATTTAGTTTTAAAACCTCTTCTACTTTTGCAGGAATAGTCTCCATTTCATACAACAACTGGCGGTAGCGGCTTTCAGCAATAGTGCCTTTTGCTTTAGCCACGTGTAAGGCCATTAATGTTAATACCGTTACCTGTGCCGTAAACGCTTTTGTACTCGCCACACCAATTTCGGGCCCGGCATGTGTATAAGAACCGGCGTGCGTTGCACGGGCAATGGAAGAACCTACTACATTACAAACACCAAAAATAGTAGCGCCCTTTGCTTTTGCCAGTTCAATAGCGGCTAAAGTATCGGCTGTTTCTCCGCTTTGTGAAATAGCAATCACAATATCATCCGAGTAAATAATCGGGTTCCTGTAACGGAATTCTGAAGCATATTCTACTTCAACAGGAATGCGTGCGTATTCCTCAAATAAATATTCTGCTACCATACCGGCGTGCCATGAGGTTCCGCAGGCAATTACTAAAATACGTTTCGCGTTTATAAATTTAGTTTCGTGCTCTTCAATACCACCCATTTTTAAATGACCTGTTTCAGAGTTTAAGCGCCCGCGCATACTGTCAAATATAGAACGCGGCTGCTCATAAATTTCTTTCAGCATAAAATGGTCATAGCCGCCTTTTTCAATGGCTTCCAGTTCCATTTCCAGTTCCTGAACATAAGGCGTAATTTCTTTATCGCGAATGGTTCTTATTTTTAATTCTTCTCCACGGCGAATAATTGCCACATGCTCGTCTTCAATGTAAACTACATTCTTAGTGTATTCAACAATCGGCGATGCATCCGAGGCAATAAAAAACTCATTGTTGCCTACGCCTATCACCATCGGACTTCCTTTTTTTGCGGCAAATAAGGTGTCCGGATCATTTTTATCCAACACCACAATCGCATAAGCGCCAATAACCTGTTTAAGCGCTGCCATTAAGGCATAGCCTAATTTTATATCTTCGTGTTTACGAATGTCTTCAATTAAATGGATCAAAACTTCTGTATCCGTTTGCGATAAAAACGTATGGCCTCTTTTTTCCAAACCTTCTTTTAAAGAAGCATAATTTTCAATGATCCCGTTATGGATCATCACTAAATCTTTAGTTTGGGAATAATGCGGATGTGAATTGACATCGTTCGGCTCTCCGTGAGTAGCCCAACGGGTGTGGCCGATTCCTATAGTACCTGATTTATCTTTATCCTTGCTAAAATCTAAAAGGTCTGATACTTTTCCTTTTTTCTTGTATACGTTCAAATTTCCTTTATCAGAAATCATAGCAACACCGGCGCTATCATAGCCGCGGTATTCTAAACGTTGCAAACCTTTCACTAAAATGGGAAACGCTTGGCGGTTCCCGATATATCCTACAATTCCACACATAAATAGTATACTAAAAACTTAGGCTAATATAACACAAATTTCAGAGAAATATTGTGCCGATAAGCCAATTTTTTTTGACTGAATAATGGTTAATTCGACTTGCCTTTTATTTTCAGGCACTAAGAAACAATTTCATTCAAGGCTTCTTTTAATGTCGGGTATTTAAAATTGAACCCTGTGTTTATAAGCTTCTTATCACTTACCCTTGAACCTAAAAGTAACACATTAGCCATTTCGCCGAATACTAATTTCATAGCAAAGGCGGGAACGTTAGGTACAAAAAAAGGTTTGTGCAGGGCTTTTGCCAACTCTTTCGAAAACAGTTTATTGGTAATATGGTCCGACGCCGAAGCATTATATACCCCTTTAAAATCAGGCTTAAATAAACCGTCCATAAAAACAGACACCAAATCATCAATATGGATCCAGGGCATATATTGATTACCGGAACCTATGGCAGATCCTAATCCCGCTTTAAACAATGGCAGCAACCGTTTAAGCGCACCTCCGCTTTTACTCAACACTACACTTATCCTTATAATGGCTGTTTTATTGGAATTAATTGAAACTGCATCATACGACCTTTCCCAAAGCTCACAAGTTTCCGATAAAAAATCAGGAAGACCTTTATCAGTTTCGGTAAATATTTTATTGGAGGTAAGCATGCCATAAATACCAACTGCGCTTGCTCCTACAAACGATTCTAATTGAATGGCTTTCTTATTAATAGTATTTGTGATCAGCTTCATACTATCTACACGGGAGTCAATTACTTCCTGCTTGCGCTTATCGGTCCAGCGCTTATCGGCAATGCCAATGCCGGCTAAGTGAACAACATGATCTATTCCGTCAAATGCTTTATCATCGATCTCTTGTTTTTCCACATTCCAAAAAAATTCCGGAATTTTAGAACCTGTTTTCGGAGTTCGGCTTAATATGCGGACACTGTGCCCTTCTGACAAGAGTCGTTTAGACAATGCTTTTCCTATTAATCCCGACCCGCCTGTAATTAATATGGTTGCCATAAGCGATGTGTTTCTTAAATTACAAATTAACCCTAACTTTGTTTAAAGATACTTAGTTTATGAACCCTATTTTTGATATTCATATTTTTGTTTGTACCAACCAACGCACCGGCAACGATAAATTGAGCTGTGGTGAAGCACACGGCTTAGAACTGGTAGGCGAATTTAAAAAACAGCTAAAGGACCTTAACATTGGCCTGAAGGTAAGGGCGAATAAAAGCGGTTGCCTAGGTATTTGCGATCTTGGGCCTACAGTTGCCATTTACCCGGAAGGTACTTTTTACGTGGGGGTACAAAAACATGATGTAAAAGAAATTGTAGAAGCACATGTTATTCATAAAACAGTTGTGCAACGTTTAGTTTTAGATAAATGGCCGAAGAACTAGACTTGTTATTACAACCGGGCAGGTTTGAAAAATTTAAGATCCAAACCCGTAAAGACTTTGAACTGGCAGGGGCTTCACACCATTTACCCTATTTGGAAACAACAACATTAGCTGAACTTGAAAACGAATTTTATAAAGCAGTTTTAAAATTGGAGGTAACTAATACTTTGTCAAATGTATTATACCGTGTTGATATTACAGAGATGCAAATCAGTGAAGCCGTTCGAAAATTTCCGGAAGAATCGTTTCAAAAAATACTAGCACAGCTTATGATAAAAAGAATTCTTCAAAAAGTAGTTTTAAAAGATTTTTATTCAAACTAACTATGGAAATTAACATTAGGAAAGGAACAGAAAATGACATTGAATCGGCTTTGATTTTAGTAAAAGAGCTTGCAGCTTATGAGAAAGCACCGCTTGAGGTGGAAGTAACACCTGCTGAAATGCTTGCCTGGGGCTTTGGAGCAGACAAACAATTCGATTTCTTTATAGCGGAAACAAATAGCACAATTGTAGGCTTAGCGCTTTATTATTTTAAATACAGTACCTGGAAAGGCAAGTGTTTGTTTTTAGAAGACATTATTGTTACGGAAAATCAAAGAGGCAACGGTATCGGTAAATTACTATTTGATAAAGTAGTGCAAGTAAGTAATGAAACAGAGGTACGGCGCATGGAATGGCAGGTGTTGGACTGGAACACAACAGCGATTGATTTTTATAAAAAGTACAATGCTACTTTAGACGGTGAATGGGTCAACTGTAAATTAACACATCATCAGTTGCAAAAAATGTAATTAGTATAATTCAACTTCTCCATTTCCTTTTTCCCTCTTACATCTTCATTTTCTGTTACATTCCTTTAATACAATCTACAAAAAACTTCACTTTATTTTTGTCGGTGTCAGGATATAGTCCATGCCCTAAATTGGCTATGTAGCGCTGCTTCCCGAAGGATGCGATCATTTTTTTAGCTTCCGCTTCAATAGTTTTTTCATCGGCATATAACATACACGGGTCAGCATTGCCTTGTAATGTTTTGCCGTTTCCAATAATAATCCTTGCATCCCGGGGGTTAATCGTCCAGTCTAAACCAATTGTATTGCAATTTAATTTTGCCATATCCGCTAATGCAAAATGTGCATCTTTAGCAAATACGGTAACAGGCGCTAAAGGCTCAATAGCGTCACAAATTTTTGAAATATATTTTAAAGAAAATTCTGTGTACTGATCATGACCTAATACACCTGCCCAGCTGTCGAAGATCTGGATCATATCAGCTCCTGCAGCCACCTGACCTTTTAAATAATTAATAGTGCTTTGTGTAATTTTTTCTAATAATTGATGGGCTAAAGCAGGGTGTTGATATAGGAATTTTTTTGCCTGACTGAATGTTTTACTGCCGCTGCCCTCTACCATGTAAGCCATTAGAGTCCATGGTGCGCCTGCAAACCCTATTAAAGGCACACGGTTATTCAATGCTTTTTTAGTAAGCTTAATAGCCTGTATCACATAATCCAGATCACCGGCATCAGCAATATGAAGTTGATCTATATCCGCTTGTGTTTGTATTGTTTTTTCGAAGTTAGGACCTTTGGCTTCTATCATTTGATAAGGTAATCCCATTGCTTCAGGGATCACTAAAATGTCAGAAAAAATAATAGCGGCATCTACTCCTAAAATATCAACCGGTTGCACTGTTACTTCGCAAGCCAGTTCCGGTGTTTTTACAAACTCAATAAAATTTTTGGCCCTGCTGCGGGTAGCTCTGTATTCGGGCAATATACGGCCTGCCTGGCGCATTAACCATACAGGAACGCGTTCTACATGTTCTCCTTTAGCAGCTCTTAAAATTAAATCGTTTTGATACATATTAGTCTAAAATTTCGTTTAAGTTTATTTTTATTTTTTGGCAAATATCGTCCAACGGCAGGTCATTATCATCAAAACCAAACGGGTCTTCAATTTCTTCCGCAATTAATTCAATACTGGCAAACACATATAATACAATAACTGTAATAGGAATGGTGGCATACTTAAATTCACTCGCAAAAAATAAGGGAAGTGTAATAATGTATAAAAAAATCATCTTCTTTAAAAAAATACTATAAGAATAAGGAATGGGCGTATTTTTGATCCGCTCACAGATACCGCAGTTATCCGTAAACGATTTCAGCTCTTCATTTAAAATATATAAATGCTCATTAGAAAGTTGTGTTTGCGCGTGGAGCCCGTATACCTTAGCGTACAGCTGTTTCGCAATGGTGTTAGGCCGATGTTCCGCCTTCGAAAAAGAATCGGTATTAAGCCCTTGTGTAGAAACAAATTCTTCCGCATTATAAACTTCTCTCAAATGATTTTTTGTGCTGAAAACATAGTTGGTGATCAGGTGTTTTATATCCGATTTGTCTTTTTTATCGTTTAATAAAGCAGATACTTTTAATGCAAGATTTCTTGAATTATTAACGAAGCTTCCCCAAACTTTGCGTCCTTCCCACCATCTTTCATAAGCAGTATTGGTTCGGAACACTAATAACATGGATAATACAAAGCCTAAAATGGAATGCATGACTGTTGGGTTTTTAGTTTCAATATGAAAATAATGTACCTCTAAAATCACTACAATAGCGGCATACACGCCTACACTTATTAAAACAGGGAGCAGTACCCTGAAGGTATCACTTTTGTGAAACTTAATAATTAAGCTAAACCAGTCTTTTGGATTGTAAGTAACCATAATAACGCGGTAAAGGTAACAGCTTTCAGTAAACTATCGGGTAAAATACAGGCCGGGATACTAAAATTTTTTAACCCGTTTAAAATGATGTTTTTTTTCCGCGTTTCAAAATCAGGTTTGAGTAATTCGCCTGAAAATTAAACACGGCTTAGGATCCACTCCTATTTGCAGTATTAGAAACGAATTATAAATTTGCTGTTGTAGAAGTATCCGATGCTGTGCTTTTGCATTTAGGCGAAACAGGAACACGAAGATAGAAAGTAAAAAATCCGGGAAATCTTCATAATTGAGAGCGCTTAATGTAAATTTATATATAATATTTACCGTTGGTAAAGTTTAGTCTCCGGTTAATTGCGTTTAACATTTATATAGTTTAATTTCCGTAAATAATTTATATATATAACGCAAATACCAATTCTATGAAATATATTCTTTACGTACTGATAGCTTCTTATGCATGTACACAAGCCTTTGCGCAACAGCATTACTGTTCCGACTTTAAATCGAAGCGCGGTATTAAAGGAGTTTCCGTTAACGCGAAAATCGCATCCGGTTACATACCTCCTGAAAATAAGTATGACCTTAAATTTTACCGGCTGAACTTAAATGTAGAACGCAATACGACTTACATTAGCGGTAATGTTTTAAGTAAGGCAAAGGTAGTAGTAACAAGCTTGGATTCATTTGCTTTTGTACTGCATACAAATCACACGATCGACTCTGTATATGTAAACGGCGCCAAACGTAATTTTGTACGCCGCGACAGTTTAACCTGCGCCACTGCAGGAACACCGATACCGCAAAACACTGTTTTTGACGCGGTCGTATATTACCATGGTACATGCCCTACAGGCAATAGCGCTGCCATTGGTGATGGTTACAGCACAGGTACATCAGGCAGTTGGGGTAATCAGGTTTCCTGGAGCTTGAGCGAAAGCTTATGCGCTTACGAATGGTTCCCTTGTAAACAAGACCTTAAAGATAAAATAGATTCATCATGGGTTTTTGCAACAACCGATTCCGCAAACATGGTAGGCTCTAACGGCTTGTTAAAAAATGTAGTTTCTCTAGGCGTTAAAAAACGCTACGAATGGAAATCAAAATACCCTATTGATTATTATTTAATTTCGGTAGCAACGGCTAAATACAGAGCGTATAATTTTTATGCAAAGCCACAGTACTTAGCACCCGATTCTATTTTTATTCAAAACTTTGTGTATGATAACGCCATCAATAACTCGGCATGGAATACACAAAAAACAGCTTTAAATAAAATGAAACAAACCATTGAAATGGAATCTTTACTATATGGAATGTATCCTTTTTATAAAGAAAAATACGGGCACAGTATGGCGCCGTTCGGCGGTGGGATGGAACATCAAACTATGACCTCCTTAGGCTTTTTTGATTTCGAGATCGATGCGCATGAGTTGGGTCACCAATGGTGGGGAGATAATGTAACCTGTAAAGCGTGGAAAGATATTTTTATTAATGAAGGTTGGGCAAGTTATACAGAGTATTTATGTGATCAATATTTAGGATCTATTTCAGGAACAACCGCTGCCTCTAAAATGAATACAGTACATAACAGCGTTATGTCACAACCGGGAGGAAGTTGTTATTTTACCAATGCGGATACGATGGATGCAACGGTTATTTTTGATTCACGTTTATCGTATGATAAAGGCAGCGCGATCATTCACAGTTTGCGTTATGAAATAAATAATGACTCTACTTTTTTTAACGCTATTCGTTCTTTTCAGCGTGTATATAAAAGCAGTACGGCAAGCGTTATAGACTTCAGGGACTATATGCAAACGTATACAGGCATTAGTTTTATACAGTTCTTTAACCAGTGGTACTACGGGCAGGGATATCCTACCTTTGATGTGCGCTGGAACCAAGGCGGAAGCACATTTGTTATGAAATCTACACAAACTCAGTCCATGGCAAGCTCAGTGCCGTTATTTATGACGCATGTTGACTATAAAATTACCAGGACAAGCATGATGGATACCGTTATACGATTAATGCACAGTAACGCCGTGGAAAATTACACGATCACTTTACCGGGCATTATAACTGCTGTATCGGTTGATCCCAATAATTGGATCTTAAATAAAGTCATAGGCCCGGTAAAAGATGCAAGCCTTGCAACAGGAATAAAAGAAATTGATGAGCAGGACACCCCTTTAGTTTTTGTAGGCCCAAACCCAACCTCTGCCGAGCTTAACGTATATGTATATAACGGCGATAAAGCTACTGTTGAAGTAACTGATATGTCAGGTAAAATAGTACTTACAAAAGCTATTCAAAACCGGGCAGAATTTGATATTTCAAAATTTGCTAACGGCGTATACCTTGTAACCGTTAAAAACATGTTGGGTGCACCGGTAAAGGTAACTAAGGTTGTAAAGAATTAATATTATATCATCTTTCCTATCCAATGCGGGAATTTGATTAACGTATTAATTTGCGGAACTTCATTAAATAAACCAAACACAGCGCTGCCACTGCCGCTCATACTTGCATATACTGCTCCCGCGGTATAAAGGTCTTGCTTTGTTTTTTCTACAATAGGATATTTAGTAAAGATCGATTTTTCAAAATTGTTTATCAATACGTCTTTCCAAGTGTTTACAGGTTGCTTTATAATTTCTAATAAAGATAGTTGAGGGTGTTGAGGAGTAACTAAACTATAGGCTTCTTTGGTATTGCTGTGTACATTAGGGAACGCAACGGCAATATAGTAATCACTCAGATCCAAATTTATGTCTTTAAACACATCTCCTTTTTGATGTGCAAACAGGGGTTCGTTTTTTATAAAAAAAGCGCAATCACTCCCTAAAGGCCTTGCAATGGCTAAGCGCTCTTCTTCCGAAAGATTCAACTTAAAATGTGTATTTACTAAATTAATAAAAAAGGCACAGTCTGCACTTCCACCGCCTAAACCGGCGCCCATAGGCAGTGCTTTATACAGGTATACCGTTAATTTTGGAAGTGTGCGTTTTTCTTTCATTAATTGAAAGGCTTTGTATAATAAATTGTCTTCGATATTTCCCCCGATAGAAATTCCGCTAAGTTCTAAAGTGAATTCATTTTTGGCGTTCGGTGTTTCAATAATTTCTAACGCATCATTCCATCCAATGGGGTAAAATATGGATTCAATAGTATGAAAACCATCCGGTCTTTTTTCGGTAATATAAAGTCCTAAATTAATTTTTGCGTTCGGAAAACAAATCATACCGCAAAACTATTCATTTTAATGATATTACCGCATCTTAATATGATTATCAGGGAGTTACAAGGCTTTGTTTTTTCATTTTTTTAGTATCTTTGCCCACTAACTAATTACAAACATGCATGATATATCTTGATTTTGAAAAGCCGATTCAGGAACTTACCGAAGAATTGGAAAAGCTTAAATCGGTTGCCGAAAAGAGCAAAGTAGATATGAGTAAATCCATTGCTGAACTGGAAGCAAAAATACATGAGAAAAGAGTAGAGATTTTTTCGAACCTTACGGCTTGGCAAAAAGTACAATTAAGCCGCCATCCCGAAAGGCCTTATACTTTAGCCTATATTGATGCCGTATCGAACAGTTCTTTTATAGAGTTGCATGGAGACAGAACGGTAGGCGATGATAAAGCTATGGTTGGTGGTTTTGGCGATGTAGATGGGCAAACCGTTATGTTTATAGGCCAGCAAAAAGGCATCAATACTAAAATGCGCCAGATTCGCCGCTTTGGTATGGCTAACCCTGAGGGTTACCGCAAAGCGTTACGCTTAATGAAAATGGCAGAAAAATTTAATAAACCGATCGTCACGTTTATTGATACGCCCGGTGCTTACCCCGGCCTTGAAGCGGAAGAACGCGGTCAGGGAGAAGCCATTGCCCGTAATTTATTGGAAATGACCCAACTTAAAGTGCCTGTTATCTGTATTATTATAGGTGAGGGGGCAAGTGGCGGAGCGTTAGGTATTGGCATAGGCGATAAAGTATTAATGCTTGAAAACACTTGGTATTCGGTTATTTCGCCGGAGTCTTGCTCTTCCATTTTATGGAGAAGCTGGAGCTTTAAAGAAACAGCGGCCGAAGCCCTTAAGCTCACTTCCGCTGACATGAGCAACAATGGGCTTATTGACGGCATTATTAAAGAACCGTTAGGCGGCGCGCATAATAACCATGCGGAAATTTTTGCAACCGTAAAATCAGAGATTTTGAAGCAGTTGGAAGTTTTAAAAAAACAAACCCCCGATCAACGCATTACCGCACGCATTGATAAATTCAGTGCCATGGGTGTAGTTCATGACTTGGAAGAAGAAGAAAATAAATAATAGCAAAAACAACTTAAACACATTATTATGGCAGATACAGGCGACATTAACGTAGGATCCATTATTCGATTTAATAACGAATTAATGCAGGTAACTGACTGGCAGCACCGCACACCGGGCAACTTACGGGCATTTTACCAGGCAAAAATGCGTAACCTGATAAACGGTAAGCAAATAGAGAACAGATTTAGAAGCGGAGAAGGCGTTGATATTGTACGTGTAGAGTTTAAACACATGCAGTTTATTTACGTAGAGGGTGATTTTGCGGTTGTAATGGATAATGAAAACTTTGAACAGATTCATGTGCCGATGGTTTTGTTTGGAGACAGCGCGCAGTTTTTAAAAGAAGGCATGGAAGTAAAAATTTCTTTTGAAGGGGATAACGTTATTTTAGCGGAAGCACCAACCTTTGTAGTGTGTGAAATTACTTACGCCGAACCGGGTATAAAAGGCGATACTGCTACAAATACATTAAAGCCGGCAACACTGGATACAGGCGCAAAAGTAAGTGTACCGTTATTTTGCAACGAAGGCGATCTTGTGAAAGTAGATACAAGAACTGCTACGTATGTTGAACGCGTTAAGAAGTAAGCTGTAACCATTATTCAAAAAAGCCTCTTGCGTTTTAGCGAGAGGCTTTTTTATGACATGTATTTGAGGTACAAATTTCGGGTGAAAATTTTTACTGTCACTTTTTTTACCGGTTGCGTTATCATGTAAATGAAGCTTCAAAAATATATGCTGCCTGTTTTTATCGGGACTAATTTATTGGGACAGGAACATGCAACATTTCTTCCAGCTGTAAATTTCGGTTTCTGCCATTCCGTTTATACAAGTATGTGCTTCGAAGCCTATACTGCCGGGGCATTGCATGGCGACCATCATTTTAGGAATAATCATTCAGGCATTACTGAAACCCAATATGGTTTTGGGATCGGGATCTTTTTATGGATGCCTTTAAACGCCGGACTGGTATATAAACCAAAAGTGGAGGGAAATTTTTCTACCGCGTGTTTAAGGCAAGCACCTGCTGTTTTTGCAACCTCCTTCGATTTGTGTATTTCTAATGGCTTTGCTATTGCCTTAAAACCGGCAAATGCCCATGGCGTTATTTACCTTGCAAGACAAATGAGTTGTTATTTAACAAGCAAACAACCTTACCTTTTGATAGGCCCGAAATTAAACTTAAAAAAATTCGATGCGGGCTTTATTGATAAAGGATTTCAGAACGAGTTAAGCTTTGGGGTTATTATTGGCTATGGCATTAACTACGAATTTCACGGGACTAATTTTGCGCCTGAAATTAGTTACAGTATTACTTCAACAGCACAAAATAAAATAAATGATTCCAAAAAAGTTATGCATAGTATTTCTTTGGCAATAAGTTTTTTTTAATCACTCCCGTTAAAAGGATACAAATCAAAATAACAAAAACAGTTAATCCTAATTAATTGTAACACTCACATTGCCGCTACTCGCTCCTAAATCAGGCGGTTTAGGAACAGAACCAAATTTGCAGGTATTGTTATCGGGAACCCTGTCTATTAATTTATTATAAGGATCAAGCCCCCCCGAAAAAGGGTCTTTGTCTACCATAAATTCAAATGTTTTAACGGGTTTATCCATCTTTATTTTCTTGAACAGTAATTCTTTTTCTACTTTTTTTCCATTGACCTCTTTTTGTGTAAACAGTCCAATGTCCATCCAATCGTTTACTGATACGGCTTTGCTCTTGCCTAAGCTGTCTGCTTTAAATTTAGCGGAGCCAACCGTTAAAGTAACCTTGTATTTGCCGTTTGCTTGCTTAACTGACTTCAGATCTTTTACATAATTTTCGTAGATTGTAATATCTTCAAACAGATCCTTAATAACATATTGCATACTATCAGGCGTCGATAATTTCATATTAGCAACAAACTCTTTAGAGGTGGTATACGGCGCGCTTTGAAAGCCTACTTTTTTAATATAACGTTTTAAGGCCGAGTTCACAGAATCCTCACCAATATAGTTTTTCAGGGCATACATAATTAAACAACCTTTATTGTAATGAATATATTGCTGATTTTCAGCCAACATAATCGGCAGCTCTTTTTTATTTTCTGTGGCACGCCCTATTAAATATTTATTTAAAGCGTCCGCTAAAAACTTATGCATGGCCTCTTTACCATATTCTTTTTCCATTACCATAATGGCGCTGTATTCGGCCATTGACTCGCTCATTAACGTTGAGCCCTGTACATCGGCACCTATTACTTGGTGCGCCCACCATTGATGCCCGACCTCATGTGCGGTTACATAAAAAGGATAATCAATGCTTAACGGATCTTTTTCATCCACATGCGCTATAAAGCCTATACTTTCCGAATAAGGAATAGTGTTGGGAAACGACTGTGCAAAGCTTGCGTAGCGCGGAAACTCTAAAATACGCACCTGCCTGTGTTGATAAGGACTAAAGGATTTTTGATAATAAGCCAACGATTTTTTAATAGAATTGATCATGCGATCCAGGTTGTATTCATGACCTTTATGATAATAGATCTCAATATTAATATTTTGATATTTATCTTTTTTAACCTCGTAACGGGCCGATAAAAACGAGTAAAAATTTAAGATGGGACTGTCCATTTTATAATGAAAATAGCGACGGTTATCTTTTGTATACTCTTTAATTAAATAGCCGGGTGCAACGGCAATCTGATCGGGAACTGTGCTTACAATACATTCAAAGTTTATCCAGTCGGCATCCTTACTGATATAAGTATTGGCATAGGCAGCAGTATCATTAATGTTAGCCATACGGGGCTTATAAGGCAAATTATATTTACGTCGCGCATCATTTTCGCCAAGCTCAAAGCCTTCGTTATAACCGATAGAAGGAAGTAAGGAGTTATTAATAAATGTGCCGTTATAAACAATATCTGTTTTAGAATCATTACTGAACCACCCTTTTTGAAAATAACTGATCTCATAGTTCATCTTAACAGAATCGCCCGGTTGTAAAGGGGAAGTCAATTTATACACCTTCACAAAATAATCCTTATCATCAATAATTTCTTTTTGAGGAACAGATAATGTAAGTGATCTCAGATCTACATTAGTATTGTAATTTATAATTAATGTATCAATAGCTCGGTCATGTTTATTCTTTAAATAATAATATCCTTTAAATTTTGCTCCTAATTCATTGGGGTACAGTTCAACTTCCACATAGCTTGAAACAACGCGGGGCTGCAATGTTTTTTGAAAATGCCTGTATGTTTTTTCGAAATTTGCCTGTAATTTTTCTAGCTCTTTATTGGAATACATTTTATTAACCACTTTAATGTTATAATAAATAGTTCCGCCAACCGTAATAAACACTAGGCCTGCAATAACGGCGGCTAACCTGAACTGCTTGTGTGAATCGAACTTAGAAAATTTGAAGCGTGCTTTTAATCCCTTTTCTTTTCCGCGTAAATAGAAACGAATAGAGAATACAAATAATATTACAACAACTGCCAGCCAGTATACTTTAAATAAGTAAAATATTGGTGTTGTGTGTCCGTAACCGTTCATATCACTATAAGGCAGCATAGGGCCGCTTGAATTGAAATTATATAATGGGTTATCTAACTGAAGCCGGCTTAAAATAATTTTTGACAGAAACGCTACAATAAACGCAATAACAAAGCCGATATATTTATTGCTCACCATGCACTGGATCACAAAGCATAAGGCCGCTACTAAGGCTAAGCTTACAAACGTGCGCCCGTAAAGGCTTACAAAATATTGATCCAATTCAAATTTATAATAACCTTTTAAAGATTGAATAATAACACCTGTTATAACGGCACCTAATAAACCTAAAGCCACAGAATAAAGTAAGCCAAGGTATTTACCGATTACTAATGTGGAAGATTTTATAGGTGACGCACCCACCAGTTCATCTACCTTAAATTGCTTTTCATTAAATACTAAATTGCCCGAATAAAAAATGATTAAAATAGACAGCATAAATTGGAACATAGAGCCGGTTTGTCCTACAATGTTGTAAGTAACCGGGTAAACTTCAGTGCCGAAGATCAGTGAGCTGAAACTGCTGGTAATATATGCCAGCACGGCACCAAGCACAATCATAATAATAAAGAAATAACTTTTTATAATCCTCTTATATTCAAAACTTGCAATAAAAAATAATTGATTCCAAAACGCTTTTCCGCTTGAACTGATCGTTACTTTAGGCAATTCTGAAATGTGTTGTATGGCAGGGGTTTGAGGAGAATAGCCCTCTTCTTTTTTACGAAATGAAAATAATTTGGTTGGATTTAAAAACTGGGAGAAATTAAATTTCACATAGCTGAACCACATGATCAACAGGCCCAAACCTAACCACGCCAAACGATTATATAACAGTACATCGGTTAATGATAGTAACCGCTCATTTTGTTCGGAAGGAGTCCAATATTGTGTTACGTTCCCTAAGGCTTTACTACCATAAGGGTCGAGCATGGCTGCCAGTGACCGGTAGTCAATATCTGATAATACTGAATTAGCGGCCAGATCAAATAGAAAGAAAATAACGGTAAATAAATAAGCAATGGTAGTATTACGTAAAAATGTAGTAAGCGAAAAATAAATGGTCCCGAATAATAAGGTATTGGGTACTACAAAGTATAAGAACGGTTGTATGTAATTAAATAAATGAATTGGCCCAATGACTGATTGCCCCTGCCCTATAATGCTTCCTAAAAATAAACCGAAGAACTGGCCGCTGAATACAAACAACGCTATGAGCAATACTCCAAAAAACCTTCCGAAAAAGTAAGATGCTTTTGTAATGGGTTTTGTAAAGAATAAAGAGTGGGAATTATATTCAAAATCGCGTTGTATGGCAGTAGCCATAATAGCAATGATGATCATATTATGAATAAGCGCTAAAATATTTTGATTGAATGCTAAATACAAGCTTGCATTGGCAACGGCGCTGTTCAAGTACGTATTGCTGTCGCTTGAACCTAATGGAATAACGCCCGAAGCAGCTAATGACAGGAATAAATAAAAGGCAAAGTAAATGCTGAAAAACACATACGTAGATGGTTTTTTAAGCGCGTACTTTAATTCGAACCTGAGAATTTCTAAAAACATATATTTAATTTAAAATGTAATAATTATCAACTATACTATGAGCCTGGAAACATACAACACTAAAACCTATGTTCCCTTATGTTTCTATGTGGTTAAAAATTGATCTAAAGAATATTTGAAAAATAAACATCCTCCAGATCAGGCTCTACTACTGTAAAGGCAGCATCCGGCACAACATCACTTTTCACATGGATCAACACCCGGCCTTCTATCACTTTCGCGGAAATAATTTTATATTTTTCTTTATAAGCGTTTAACTCCGTTTTATCGATCAGTAATTTCCAAACCGTATTTCTCATTTGCGCAATGGTATCACTTGGCTTACCGTCTAACAAAACCCGGCCGCGGTTCATAATTACCATACGCGGACATAAATTTTTAATATCCTCTACAATGTGCGTCGATAAAATAACAATAATGTTTTCTCCAAGGTCGCTTAAAATATTATGAAAACGGTTTCGCTCTGCGGGATCTAAGCCTGCGGTAGGCTCATCGACAATAATTAATTTCGGGCTCCCTAATAAAGCTTGGGCAATGCCAAAACGTTGGCGCATACCACCCGAGTAGTCACTTAAATTACGCTTACGGGCTTCAAATAAATTTGTTTGGTTCAACAACGCGTCGCAAATGTCTTTACGCTCCGTTTTATTATTAATACCTTTTAATACAGCAAAGTGGTGCAGCATATCTTCCGCATTCACTTTCGGATAAAACCCGAAATCTTGCGGCAGATAACCTAACACTTTTCTAAGCTCTTCTTTTTGGTTTACTACATTAATATCGCCCAACATAATAGTTCCGGTATCCGGATCCTGTAGTGTGGCAATGGTTCTCATTAGCGTTGATTTGCCGGCCCCGTTAGGTCCCAGTAAACCAAACATGCCCGGTGCAATGGTTAAATTAACATCTGTCAGCGCCTTTAAGCCGTTAGCATAAGTTTTAGAAACATTAGAAATAGTTAATTGCATAAAAAATAGTTTTACCAAATGTAAAACCATTTTTGTGTATTACGCACTATTTAAAAAATTTATATTACCATTCAAACCGGGTTTTGGCATCCTCAACCTATTTTCCTAAGTAGGTTCTAAAATAGCCGCATTCTTTAATGATCTCTGAATAATATGTTGTACCCGAAAAATCTTTTTTGAGGGAAATAAAATAGATCCCGGATTTAAAATCACCGTTATAATCTTTCTTTACGGTCATAAAAAAATCATTTTGTTCGCACTTGGCAGCCATAAAGGTACATTTTGCCCTGAACTCAATATTGGTTGAAGCCTGCAATGCCATTAGGTAATACTTTAGTGCCATGCCGCTGTTTTCTTCCGGTACTGTTTTATGATCGTATGTATAAATGGAATTATCTACACGGTTATCATAAAACATACGCGCGTTTCCAAAGTAGGTCATGTTGTAAAAGCCATTGGCAATTAAAAAATAATTTTGTGATGCTTCCTCAGGTTTTGCAATAGCTGCCTTCTTCATTTCTATTAGTTTTTCAATAAAAGCTTTTTTTGTATATTTTACTTTTTGAGAAGCTTCATGATCGCAATCATGGCAATCCTTAATGTGAATCGTAAAAGGATTACCCGGTAATTCATCAGGCTGTTCCGAGCCTGATTTAAAAGCAGCTAATGACTCATCAAGTCTGTCCTCTTGTGCGTAGCGAATGGCAAGTAACTCTGTATAGTCGGCTTTATTTAATAAGGCATAATTAAAAAGTAATTTTTCAAAATCTGAAAGAGTTGTTTTTTCATAATAGGCGATCATTTTTTTAAGATTTCCCAAATCATTAAACTGATATTGGTTTGTTCCGGGATAAATCAATTCTGTTTTTTCTACTTCCCCTTTTTTGTTATAAAGACCGGCAATGCTTTTCCGGATCCATTCTCTCGCATTCGAACTTCTGAAATTGGGAATATCGGATGTTTCCTTACTGAACAATACTTCCAGGTCAGGCACTAATTCTTTTTCAGCAGACTCGTTAATGCTTTTCATACGCCTTATTTTTCCAAGCGCGCTAATTAAATGGTATTCCGATTTATTCAAAGCATTGGTGTTTTTATATTTTTCTGCGCGGGCCATTTGTTTGTCACCTGCAGTAAAATCACTATTGATATAATTTACATAAGCGGCCGATAAGTGCCATATTACAGGATTTAAGGAGGCCGTTTGTTCAGACATGTCATTTAAAAAATCAAGCAGGTTTTTGTCGGTAGTGTGTCTCTGATCTTTTTTTTCGTCGTCAGTTTCCTCGGTTACTAAATTTTCTTCACTGTTTACGGCCCTCACTAACAAAAGATCTACGAGATCTGACGCCGGGTTTAATTTTAATATTTCCCTCATGGCAATAATATCATCCTTATATAAGCCTGACAACTGCCATAACACTTCTTTTTCGTGTGTTGATTTTGTTAAGGCAAGGCATTGTCCCCATTCCGTTTCCTGTAGAGGGTGAAAAGAAAGATAGGCTGATTTTTTTAGCGGCTCATAGCCATCATAAATAATAGAATAAATGTAATTTGATTCCACATACTTTTTCTGCTTATAAAGCGATGCGGCTTTATATCCTAATGCCCGCCATTGCATACTGCTGTTGGCACTAAAACCAGACACATTATCATTAAAAAATGAAATGGCTTTATCATAGTCTTTATTAAAAAAATAAAGGCGCTCTAATTGAAACGCGTAACGTTCTTTTAAAAAAGGCTCTTTTGCTTTAGTGTAAAAATTTAATCCGCCGGCTACCTGTTTCACGATTGATTCTTTGGAAACTTTCACCGGTTTATCATCCCACGAGTTAGTTTCAGGATTAACGAAATCTTCATTGCGTTTGGCAAAGCCTAAATAATATAAAAATGAAATAGCTTTTGCGGAAGCAGCCACCGGTTTTAAGGTATACTTTTTTGAAGCTAAGCTCAGGTTCGAAGGTTTGCCTTTAAGATCAATGATCATAGAGTCTACCTGTTTTAAAGATGCATCATATAACCAATAATTAATAGCTTCTTCCGAAGTAGGATTTCCCAAGAAAGAGATCCATTCTTTAGTATTTGTGACTTTAAAAACAGAAGCGCCGGCATCATCATAACCGTCATAGAAAGGGGTTTCCAATGTTCTGAAAAAAGGCGTATATTTTGGTTGGTTAATAATTTGCGGAGTGAACATGGAACCTTCGTCCTCGTCCCAATCGCCTCCGCCGCAGGCTAATACAGTAATAGTTGTAAGCAGGATGCCGCTAATTAAAAGTAGAAAAAACGGTTTCGATGGTTTCTGTTTCATAATAATTTATATTTAATTCGTCCAGGTCATACAGTACAATTCTCCTGTTATCGGGTGATAAACTTTTCTTTAATAATTCAGCTGCTTTTAATAATTCTTCATCATTTAAAGTTTCATATTTGAGTATATCGTTTGTCTTATAATACACGCCGTTTATCAGTTGCGGTTTCTTTACTTTAAAAATACTGTTTTTTTCTGCGGAAAAATAAGTGGTGTCATGCGTTTGAGGCAACCTGTTCTTAGTAATAAGGCCTATTACTTTTTCGTTTCGATAAAGAATACACCATTTAAATATCGGTAAAGCCACATCTAAATGTAACGCATAATCTTTTATGTAATTTGTATATTTAGCAGCAATGCCGGCATCAAAAATAGAATTAGGCCCCTGTAAATTATGAATATTACCCATGTTATAAAACATCAGCATGCCTCCGTTAACAGGCGGTACGCCGCTTCGTACCGGGTATTTAATTTGATGCAGACGAACGGTAGCAGTAAGCCATACGGTATTACCGGACAGTTTTTTTACTTCTCTTAAAAAAGCAAAATAAACCTCTTTTGTTTTCTCCGACCAGTCACAATCTATTTGCAGCTCTTTATAATTTTTTTGTAAACCTTTTACTTTTTTTACAACGTTTGCGGCAAGTTCAATTACTTGCGGGTTCTTTAAATTTAAAAATGTATGGTTTGTAATATACACTACAGGTATAACAGAAACAGTGTTTGGAATTAACTCAAGGCTGTCTATAACGCCTAACGGTTGTGGCTTTTGAAGCCCCGGTGGAATGTCCACATCAAAAAAACGCACATATAGAACACGGATATTATGATGCGCGATGGTTTCTTTTTCTTTAGAAGATAAAGCGGCATTCGTTCTCCAGAAATAAAAAGAGGGTTCGGATTTATATGTGTTGCAGGATAAAAAGCCGGCAAAAAAGATAAAAAATCCAAATCGTATTAAACGGAGTTTATTCAATTCTTTTTAAATGGATTTCTTTCGGTTTGCTTATAATCATCGGGAATTTCTCAATTTTAACCGAGCTGCTGTCTAAGCCGAAAGCCTTGGCCTCGCTTAAGCTGAAGCGTTTCAGTAAGAAGTATACATTTAAGATCATTTTTTCAAAAAACGGCAAATCGTTCTCATAAGACAGAAATTTCTCCAACACCACAAATTTAAAATCGCCGATCACATTGTTTTTATTTAAGGATTCGTACCGACTGGTAATATCTACTTCCTTGTTCTTTACCATATCGGCTACCACGTGCCTGAACATTAAATTAATTTTTGGAGCAACCCTAAATCCTAGTCTAAAATCAATTCGTACAATATCTTCACTGGCTATTTGCGTTACCTTATAATCCATGCGGTATGGCTCATCCACGACATCCACATGTACAAACCAATACACATCGGCTTTTTTAGGACGCTTCTGTAAAATGGAATAAATCACCTTCGATTCGATCGTGGTAGGATTATTAGCACTTGTCATATAAATTAAATGCGTGGCATATTTTTGAATAGAAGGATCGGAGCTCAGATCAACCAGCATCTGTTTATAATTTGATAAAGGAACAATGTCTGTATACCGCTGCCTGATAACCTTTGCCATATACCAACAAGCCATAACGGATGCTAGGAATAAGGCGATTATAAAAGTGATATACCCGCCTTTAGTAAATTTATCTAAGTTGGCAATTAAAAAAGAGCCTTCTATAATAATATAGGTTGCAATAAACATATAGAGGAACCATTTAGGGTATTTTTTAAGTCGCATAAAAAAAGCAAGTAAGCGCGAGGACATAAGCATTCCTAAAATAATAGTTAAGCCGTAAGCCGCCCCCATTTCTTTTGATTCTTTAAAGAACCATACAATAAAAATACAGCCTATGTATAATAACCAGTTTATGGAAGGAATATACATTTGTCCCTTTAGGTCGGTAGGATATTTAATTTCTACTTTAGGCCAAAAGTTTAAACGCATAGCCTCATTAATTAAGGTAAACGACCCGCTTATTAACGCCTGTGAAGCAACAACAGCAGCAACCGTGGCAATACCGATGCCCACCGGTAAAAACCATAAGGGCATAATAGTGTAAAAAGGGTTATCGCCGTTCAGTATTTTTCCGTCCATAGAAACCAGCCATGCTGTTTGACCCATGTAGTTTAACACTAACATTGTTTTTACAAAGATCCAACTGATGCGGATGTTTTTCCGGCCGCAATGGCCCATGTCCGAATACAACGCTTCCGCGCCTGTTGTGCAAAGAAACACCGCCCCCAATAACCAGAAAGCACCCTTATGCGTAAACAATAAATGCAAGCCGTAATACGGATTTAATGCTTTTAACACGGTGAAATTATGTGATAAGCCTATAAACCCCATGGTGCCAAGGGTAAGAAACCATACCAACATAACAGGACCAAAAAATTTACCGATAAATTTGGTGCCGAATTGCTGTATAAAAAACAGGAAAGTAAGAATGGCTATTACAATAGGAATTGTATGAATGGTGCTGAAGCGCGGAATTAATTTTAATCCTTCAACCGCCGATGCAACGGATATGGGCGGTGTAATAATGCCTTCTCCTAAAATACAGCAGCCGCCAATAATGGCAGGGAAGATAAGCCATTTACGCTTTGCTTTTTTAATTAACGCGAATAAAGCAAAAATACCGCCTTCTCCTTTGTTATCCGCCTTTAACATAAAAATAACGTACTTAATAGTTGTCTGTAAGGTAAGGGTCCAAAACACTAACGACATACCGCCAATAATAACTCCGGCATTTATCGGGCCTTCTCCAACAATAGCTTTCATTACGTAAAGCGGTGAGGTTCCTATATCGCCATAAATAATTCCGAGAGTAACTAATAAACCGGCCGCGGTAACTTTTGTTAAATGGCCTTGGTGGTGAGAACCCATTTTAATTTTGTATATTAAAGAAACAAAATTACTACTAAAAGCCATGGTAATCCGGTTTTTAGTTAAATAATTATAAAATAAAGTCTTAAAAAAATTTGACTTTACGTGTATTATTTCATTTACTTGTAAAATCCTTAATTTAACAGTCGGATTATATATATTTTGTATCTTTAATAGCAATACATAGAACGGTTAATTCAATACATTTTATCCAAAGAAGTTATTCAAATAATAAAGTTATCATGTTAAAGTGGCGTTACCTTTTATTTTTTTCTCTCACCATAGGTTTTTTCTTTTCGGCGAAAGCAACACACAACCGGGCAGGTGAAATTACGTACCAATGGATATCAGGCTATACCTATAAAATTAAAATTACAACCTACACTTATATCGGAATGCCTAACCTGGCAGACAGGTGTTATAATGCCTTATATTTTGGAGACGGCAGCAGCGCTGTAGTTGCTCGGTCAAACGGTACCACTGCATCATTATGTGGTACGTCTGGGCCGCCGTTTGACGGTGCACCTTTAACCCCAACTCTTAAATTAAATGAATATGTTACTATGCATACTTATCCCGGCCCGGGAAATTATTTAATGAGTATGACCGATCCTAGCAGAAATGCGGGAGTTATTAATTTACCCAATTCAGTTAATCAAGTTTTTTATATTGAATCTTATTTAGTGATCTCTTCTTCTCAAGGCCCTAATAACTCTCCCGTTCTAACATTTCCGCCTATTGATCAGGGTTGTGTGAATCAGTGCTTTTCCCATAATCCCGGCGCTTATGATATTGACGGAGACAGTATATCTTATGAGCTTACACCATGCCGTGGTACAGGCGGTACGATATGTCCGGGTTATTTTGATCCCCTCGCGGGGACGGGCGGTACATTTAATGTAGATCCTTTTACGGGCACAGTTACCTGGTGTCAACCGCAACAGCAAGGCGAATACAATTTTGCCATGCTTATAAAAGAGTGGCGTTTAATTGGCGGTATTTACAGCATGATAGGGTACATTATACGCGATATGCAGGTAGATGTAGGAGTTTGCAGTAATACCCCTCCACACATTACTATAAATAATGTAGACAGTTGTATTTTAGCGGGAACAAATTATACCAATACTATTACAGGCCAGGATGCTGATGGTAGTTTGATTACTCTTTCTGTAAACGGCGGACCGTTTATGATGGGGCCGGGTTCCGCAACATTTAGTACAACTGCGGCAGTCTCAAATACTTCAGGTCTCTTTAGTTGGAACACCACGTATAACGATGTGCGCAGGTTACCATACCGCGTTACCGTTAAATTAAAAGACAGCGGCTCTCAAATAGGCTTAGTTGATTATAAAACATTTAATGTAAAAATTATACCCCAAGGTCCGAGTAATTTAGTAACAACACCGACAAATGAGTTCATTCGTTTAAATTGGGTTAAACCGCTTAACTACTCACTTAACGGCGCTAATCCTTTTCTTCGTTATAGTATTTATAGAAAGCTGGGAATTTCTACATGGGTACATAGCAGCAGGGAAACCGCGCCTCCTGCCTATACCGGGTATGTTTATGTAGGATTTACACATACTGATATTAATGATACTATGTTTTTTGATTTTAATAATGGACAACCTTTTTCTTCGGGCCCTGATTACAGTTATCTTGTGTTAGCTGAATATAAAGATGGTTCAACGAGCTATGTATCTAATATTTCAATAAACAGGCTTACGGTAGGTATAAATGAAGTAACGTTAAAGGATGCGGGTATTACTGTTTATCCTAACCCGGCTAATGATGCGTGTACTATTTCGTTTGATTACATTACAAAAAATTTTTACACCATTGATTTGTTGGATGTGACCGGCAGAAACATAAAAACAGTTTTAAATAACGAATCTATTAATAAACAAGGAGTTTTGTCGTTTAGCCTGGATGGGGTTACGCAGGGCCTTTACTTTATTAAGATTACAGCGGATGGCCAAACCATTACAAAAAAAATCATTAAACAATAAATATTTTATCATGTTAAAGTGGCGTTATCTTTTATTTTTTTCCCTCACCATAGGTTTTTTCTTTTCGGCTAAAGCAACACACAACCGGGCAGGTGAAATTACGTACCAATGGATATCAGGCTACACCTATAAAATTAAAATTACAACCTACACTAACATCGGCAGCCCTAACTTAGCCGACCGGTGTTATGATACCTTATATTTTGGAGACGGCGGTCGGGCAGTTGTTCCCAGGTCAAATGGCAACACCACGGCATTATGCGGAATTTCGGGTCCTCCAAGCCCTCCGTTTGACGGGATGCCTATAACCTCATTAATTAAACTGAACGAATATGTCACCACTCATACATACCCGGGCCCCGGGGCGTATAAAATGAATATGACCGATCCTAACAGGAATGCGGGCGTTATTAATTTACCGAATTCAGTTAACCAAGTTTTTTATATTGAATCTTATTTGGTTATTTCCACTTTTTTGGGGCCCAACAGTTCTCCTGTATTAAATTTTCCGCCTATTGATAAGGGCTGTACAGGTAAATGTTTTTTACATAATCCTGCCGCTTCAGATATTGACGGTGACAGCTTATCCTACGAATTAACTTTTTGCCGCGGTACAGGGGGTACTGTATGCCCCGGTTATTTTTATCCTGTTACAGGCGGAGGAACCTATAACGTTAACGCCATTACAGGAACACTTACCTGGTGTACGCCGCAACAGCAAGGCGAATATAACCTGGCCATGTACATTAAAGAGTGGCGTAAAGATGTCGACGGAAAATATAACCTGGTGGGATATGTAATTCGTGATTTGCAGGTAGATATAGGCGTGTGTAATAATGCCCCGCCGATGATACGACCCATTAGCGATACCTGTGTTTTAGCAGGAAGCAGCTTAACTAAAAATGTTTATGCAACCGACCCTGATGGTGATTTTATTAAACTTACGGCAAGCGGCGGTTCTTTTAATGTTCCGTCTTCTCCGTCTACTTTTGCATCTGCGCAAGGCCTTAGTCCTGTAACCGGTATATTTCACTGGCAAACAGACTGCTCTCATATTCGCAGAACAGCCTACCAGGTAACTATTAAAGCGGAAGACCAAGCTTTGCCGATACACCTTGTAGATTTTAAAACATTTAATGTTACGGTTGTTGCTCCTCCCCCGGTAAGCTTTACGGCGGTGCCTTTGGGAACGAGTGTAAAACTGAGCTGGAAAAAACCGGTTTGCCATTTAGCTACAGGAAATAAAATAAACAAGTATTGCGTATATCGTAAAAACGATTGTAACCCTTGGGCGCATACTATTTGTGAAACCGGCGTGCCCGCCTCTTCCGGTTTTGTAAAAATAGGCTGTACCGCAAACTTAAGTGACACTACATTTATAGATACTAATAACGGAAACGGCCTTTCACAAGGAACCAATTACAGCTATGTTGTAGAAGCGGTTTATGATGACGGCGCCTTAAGTTATGCTTCAACACAAGTGTGTGTACAGTTAAAACGTGATGTGCCTATACTGGTTAATGTAAGCATAAGTAAAACAGATGCAACTACAGGTTTAGTATTTGTGCGTTGGATAAAACCAATGCTGGGAGTTAATGCGTTGGATACTATTGCTGTGCCCGGCCCTTATGAGTTTAGGCTTATGCATTATGATAGTGTTACGGGAACCTATGTACAGGTTAACTCCGTTACCAAGCCTTACTTTAAAGCATTTAACCGGTTAACGGATACTACCTTTATCCATACCATAAATACAGTAGCCAACGGGCATACCTATAAAATTGAGTTTTATGCTCGCGGACAATTTGTAGGTAACGGACAAAAAGCCACCTCTATATTTTTAACCATCGGCTCAAGCGATAATACCTTAGTTTTAAACTGGCAGCAGCAGGTACCGTGGACCAACTCTTTATACAATGTTTATAAAAAAGCCCCCGGCCAAACAAGTTATACATTTTTAAACAGCACCGCGGGCTTGACCTATACCGATAATAATTTAGTAAATGGAGCCTTGTATTGTTACAAAATAGAATCAGTAGGGCAATATTCTGACCCAACCATTGGCAGGCCTTTAAAGGATACCAGCCAAGAAGTATGTGCCAAACCTATTGATACTACGCCACCTTGCGCGCCCAAGCTTACCATTGAATCGGATTGTACTATCCCTACTTTATTGTTGAGGTGGAATAACCCTAATCATGTTTGCTGCGATGATGCGGTAAAATACAAGTTGTATTTTGCAGAAACAGAAGACGCGCCTTTAATGCTTACCGATTCTATAAAAATAATGAGTGATACCATCCTCACTTTTGATAATCTGGTATCTATTGCCGGTTGTTATGCAATTACAGCCATCGATTCATTTAATAATGAAAGCATACAAAGCACGAAAATTTGCGTGGATAATTGCCCGGAATATGAATTGCCGAATGTTATAACAGTGAATGGCGATGGCGTGAATGATTTTTTCAGGCCTATTAAAAACAAGTTTATTAAGGATATTGATATTACGATTTATAACCGTTGGGGCAATTTAATTTTTGAGACCATCGACCCTAAAATTAATTGGGACGGTAAGTCGTCGCAAATGAAACAGCTCGTTACGGAAGGCACGTACTTCTACGTCTGTAAAGTAAATGAGATTCGAGTCGCCGGCATAAAATCGAGGTACTTGAAAGGCTTTATACAGGTGTTTCATAAGTAGTGCCGATGATAGATATGCTGAAGCGTACCACTTTTATATTTACGGTTTTAGTAGGCTATATTATTTTACAATTTTTATGGTGGGAAGTATTACTGGTTCGTCAATCGAATGACATTATTTCGAAAGAACAGAAAATTGCCGCGCTTTCATCTCCTGACCGTGAAATCATTATCCGTGACATTGCCGCTTTAGAACAAAAAAAAATGAAGCGGGTGTATATGATCGTTGGTGAAGGCTCCGTGTTTTTACTGATCCTGTTATTCGGCATAAATTTGGTGCGCCGATCTATACACAAAGAAACAGAATTGGCTAACCGGCAAAAAAACTTTATTCTCAGTGTATCGCACGAATTAAAAACACCCATTGCCGCAAGTAAGCTGCAGCTACAAACCTTACTGAAACATGATCTGGATCGGGAAAAGCAGAAGCAGCTTTTGGTAAACGCGTTAAATGAAACTGAGCGCCTGCATAAGTTGGTGGATAATGTATTACTGGCAAACCAAATAGAGAATAGTAATTTAACGATCAGTAAAGAAATTATTAACCTGGGAGAATTATTGCAGCATACGGTTAACCGTTACTTCCGTGACAGAATAGACCAACACCAGCTTAAAGTAAAAAGTGAAGCAGAAATTTTGTACCATGGTGATAAAGACCTGCTGCTATCCGTTTTTATTAACCTTATTGAAAACGCCCTTAAATATTCGTTTGAAATGATTGAGGTTAATGTGGAGTTAAAAACGATGAATGGCCGGCCTGTATTGGAAGTTAAAGATATAGGTTGCGGCATTCCTCAAAAAGAGAAAGAAAGAATATTTGATAAATTTTTTAGAAGCGGGAATGAAGATACCCGTAAAACAAAAGGAACGGGGATAGGATTATATATTGTAAAGCATATTTGCGACCTGCATAAAGCTAAAATAAAAGCGCTTGATAATCCGCCGGCAGGGAGTGTTTTTAGGGTTCAGTTTTAAGAATTTATAGTATGTTTGCAGCTTGTGCTTACATTTTAACCTACACTTATGATCAAAAATAGAGTTGTCCTATATTTAAGCATTTTCTTTTTAGCCGGGTGCAATAATAAACCTGAACCGGCAAATAAAACAAATGACAACCCGGCAAGAATAACAACCTTAAATTACGCCAAACGCTTTACCATTAGGCAGGATAAAGGGTTTACTATACTACAGGTATTAGGAAATAGAGATAACAGCGAACCGACGGCTACATTTGTATTATATAAAAATGAAAAACCCGTTTATAAAAAAGACACTTATTACATTCACATTCCGGTAAAAAAAGTGGCGAGTATGAGTTCAGTTTACAGTTTAATGCTGATGGGGCTTAATGAAATAAACAGTATTGCCGCTATTGATAATGTTGATTATTACAACAACACAACTATCCGACAAAAAGTAAGTGAGGGTAAGATCATCGAACTGTCTAAAGGGCCGAGTATTGAAATAGAAAAGACACTGGCCTTAAAACCTGACCTGCTGCTGACCTTTGGCATGGGGGATCCTAAAACGGACATGGATAAAAAACTGACGCAGGCACAATTACCCGTTGCCATTAGCTTAGATCATTTAGAGGAAACACCTTTAGCGAGGGCTGAATGGATTAAATTTTTTGCCTGCTTTTTTGATAAGCAAGTATTGGCAGATTCATTATTTAATGTTACCGAAAAAAAATACAACGACTTAAAAGCATTAACTAAAAATGCAGATCACAAACCAAGTGTATTAACCGAAATAAAATACGGTGATACTTGGTATGTACCTTCAGGAAAAAGTTACATTGCCAACTTAATAGCGGATGCGGGCGGAACTTACTTTTGGAAAGATGATGTGAAACAAGGAAGTACACCGCTTTCTTTTGAAACGGTTTATTCAAAGGCTAAAGAGTGTGATGTATGGATCAATTTATATAACCTTAATTCTAAAAAAGAATTACTGAGCTACGATGAGCGTTACGGTTTATTTAAAGCGTTTAAAGATAACCGGCTTTATAATAATAATAAAGTGCAAAATGCAAAAGGATACAGCAATTATTGGGAAACCGGAATTATGCACCCTGATGAGGTGTTAGGTGACCTGATCTTTATTTTGTATCCGAAATTATTACAGGGACATACATTTAATTACTATAAAAAATTAGAGTAATTTTATACGGTTGTGCCTTCATCTAAATTTATAGTTTATACATTTTGTTTAATTCTGCTTGTTGCCGTATTAGCTGTATGCGACCTATGCTTTGGCAGCATTAATTTATTTTTAGTGGATAAGCATGATCCTTTGTTTTCTACGATTATATTCGACATTCGTTTACCTAAAATGCTCACTTGTCTTATTGCAGGCTCAGGATTAGCTATTTGCGGATTGTTGCTGCAGAGTTTGTTTCGTAATCCTTTGGCAGGTCCTTATGTATTGGGTGTAAGCAGCGGCGCAAGTTTATTTGTAGCTATTGCCACCATGGTGCTTACATCGGTCAACATTTCAGGAATGTTCTTTGTTGGTAAAGGCATTATCACCTTGTTTTCTATTGCAGGAGCTTTTTTTGTGACACTTATTATTTTAGCGGTGTCCAAAAAAACAAAAAGTAACGTTACTATTTTATTGGTAGGCCTAATGCTCTCCCAAATCCTTGGTGCTACACAGGGTTTAATAGAATACATGAGTAGTGCCGACAGCTTAAAAACATTTGTAATATGGAGCATGGGAAGTGTTGGCAGCACAACGCTTTCAGACATTTGGTTCATTGCACCTCCTGCATTGATTATTATAACATTAAGCTTTACGTTAATTAAACCTATGAACGCTATTTTGCTGAACGAGCAGTATGCACAAAACCTGGGAATAAATATTCATCGGTTACGCATCAGTGTTATTATTATTACATCGGTGCTGGTAGGTTTAATCACAGCCTTTTGCGGCCCTATTGCCTTTGTGGGTATTTCTGTTCCCATTGCTTCCCGTTTGTTCTTTAAAACCTCTCATCACCTGCATCAGTTAGTGTTTTGTATTTTAATTGGTTCAGCAGTCATGCTTACGGCCGATATTATTTGTCAAGTGATCAGCGATCAATTTACGTTACCGATCAATACTGTTACAACACTGATCGGTTCCCCGGTGGTTATTTATTTATTATTCAAATCTAAATTAAGCATCGGATGATCCGTTTAAACCAACTAGAAATAGGCTATACGCTTAAACAGGGCCACATCAGTATTTTTAAGAATATGAATGCGGAATTTCGCGCGGGAGAATTAGTAGGTTTAATGGGAGATAACGGCGTAGGGAAATCTACCTTATTAAAAACAATTACGGGTATTTTAAAAGCCTTAGCAGGAGAAGTTTTATTGAACGGAAAGAATCTTAACGCATATTCTTCCGGCGAATTGGCGCAACACCTCTCTATTGTAATTACCGAAAAAATAGGCGGCTTTAACCTAACGGTTTGGGATGTAGTGGCTAGTGGAAGAACGCCCTACATCAACATTTTCGGGAAGCTTGGCGCTGAGGATGAACAAATCATTACCTCAAGTTTGGAGCAGTTAAGCTTAGTGTTTTTAAAAGATAAATTTATTGATGAGCTCAGCGACGGGCAACGCCAAAAAGTGATGATCGCTAAATCGTTGGCGCAACAAACCCCTATTATTATTTTAGATGAGCCTACCGCTTTTTTAGATTATAATTCGAAACATCACCTGTTTAAAGTATTGAAAGACCTTTGTGAAATACAGCAAAAACTAATCATTGTTTCCTCTCACGACATTGACCTGATGCGGCCTTACATCACAAAATCCTTAACCTTACAGGAAGGCAATATCATGGATATTTTGTAAAAGAACCGGCACAAATTTCATTTTTAAATTTCCTTACATTATACTATCTTTAATACTATGAACGAACGTATCTGGATTTATACTATTAGCAAAGCTTTAACGGAAGAACAATTAACCGAATTTAAAAACCGTTGTCAAATTTTTGTAAGCACCTGGACAGCGCATGAGGTAAGCCTTGATGCGTCTTTTGAGCTTTACAAAAACAGGTTATTGATTTTTAAAGTAAACGAGGCAAATTACAATGCAAGTGGTTGCAGTATCGATAAGCAAGTGCGCCTGGTAAAAGAATTAGAACAGGCTTTTTCTGTTGAATTATTGAACCGTTTATTAGTTGCTTACGAAAAAAATGAAGAGGTAGTTGTGGCGAAACAATCAGAAATTGCAGTTTTGTTAAGTACTGATACCCTTAATGAAAACACAATCGTGTTTGATAATACGATCTCTCATTCTGCCGACTTAGCAACTAATTGGAAGCGTCCTTTAAAAGAAACATATCTTTCAAAATACCTCGCTTCAAATAAGATCTCATAAATGAAAACAGGGATCAGCATAACCTGTTTTTTCGCTGTAATAATATTATGTATTGTTTATTCCTGTTCAAAAAATAAAGGGATAAATCCTGATCTTGCTTTTAATGATAAAGCGTTATACGACAGCTGCAAAAATGTTTCCGCGTTCATGTATTATAAAAACGATCCTTCAGCTGTTTATTCGGGAGCACACGGTCCGCACGGCGCTTTTAAATTACGTTTCAATAAAATTGCTTATGCGGCCTTAACCGATAACGGTAAATTGCCGGGTGGTAAAACATTTCCTGCAGGTTCTATGATTATAAAAGACCTTCAAAGTAACGGACAATATGCCTTAATGTACAAAAAGAGCAGTTCGTGGCTTTGGGCGGAAATTAATGCGGACGGGAGTGTTGCGTTTAGCACTACTAAAGATGCTACGGCAACATGTGTCAGCTGTCACAGCCAAAGCGGACAAAGAGATCTGGCGGTAAGCTTTAATTTTTACTGAGCCATATATTCCAAACCGCTGTCGTCGGTATCACAATGGAAATGTTTTGGTTTTTTTAGTTCCGGTTTTATCACTTTTGCACCTTTATTTTTTTCAATAATTAATTTTGATATGATGCGTGCCCGTTCTTTTTTAATCTCATCACGCAGTTTAGCGTCTTCATCTCTGTCAAAATAAATTTGTCCGTCAATAATATTTTTATCAACTTTTGCATAAATGCTTAAAGGATTATCGGTCCACAATACCAAGTCAGCGCTTTTCCCTACTGTAATGCTTCCTACCTTATCATCAATATGTAACATTTTTGCAGGGTTTAATGTTACTAATTTTAATGCTTCCACTTCTGTTAAGCCACCATATTTAATGGTCTTTGCAGCTTCCTGATTTAATCTTCTTCCCATTTCCGCGTCATCCGAATTAATGGCAGTGTTAACTCCCACCTTGGTAAGTAAAGCTGCATTGTAAGGAATGGCGTCCATCACTTCCAGCTTATAAGCCCACCAATCAGCAAAAGTGGAGGCATTGGCCCCATGCGCTTTCATTTTATCGGCTACTTTATAACCTTCTAAAATATGCGTGAAGGTGTTTACTTTAAATTTCATACTGTCGGCTACGTGCAGTAACATATTTATTTCGCTTTGCGCGTAACTATGGCAGGTTATAAAACGTTTGTTATCTAATATTTCCGCTAAGGCATCTAACTCAAGGTCTTTGCGGGGTTGTACTTTAATTTTTAAAGAAGGGTTTGCAAAATCAACCATTGCTTTTTTATAGGCTGTAGCTCGGATAAAAAAATCATAATAGCATTGTTCAACGCCCATACGGGTTTGCGGGAAGCGTTGCATATCGGGACTAATACCGTTAGAGTGTTTCACGTTTTCTCCCAACGCAAATTTGATGAAGGGGGCAGCAGTTTCATATTTAAATTCTTCAGGGCCTTTGCCCCACCGTAATTTTATTAAACAGCTTTGCCCGCCAATGGGGTTGGCAGAACCATGTAGCAGCTGAGCAGTAGTTACACCGCCCGCCAATTGCCTGTAAATATTAATGTCTTCTACATTTACCACGTCGCCCATTCTTACTTCCGCGCTGCTGGCTTCTGCTCCTTCGTTTACACTGAAGAGTGCAATATGCGAATGCTCATCAACAATACCCGGAGTTAAGTGCATTCCTTTGCCGTCAATGATCTTGGCAAAGGCTGTTGCAGGAACATCAATATTAGGAGCAATTCTTACAATTTTTCCCTCTGTAATATATACATCGTATTCTTTTAAAACAGAATCTCCTTCGTTTGTCCAAACCGTTGCATCCTTAATTAAAATGGCGTTGTAACGATTTTTAAATTTCTTCCAGGTGTCTTTTACAATACCTTCACTTTCGGCTAACGGCTCACCGTATGCTACGAACGGATAATATACTTTTCCATACTCCGGAATTTGTTTTACGGGTTCCGGTTTTTTTGCAGCTGTATCTGTAGAGCTTACGTACGCCAGTTTAAAAGTGGTTCTGTTACCGTCAGGATATTCTGCCATTCCTGAAAAATAACGTTGAGGTTCGTTATAATTACCCGATAACCTTACTGTAGCTGTTGAATCGTAGGGATAGCTTAAAGTGATGAGGTTATTTGAATAACCATAACTTCCTTTTGCTTTAACACTGTCAGCCAATGTGATACTTAAATTATTTCCCTGTTTATCTTTAGTTAAAATAATTTTGTAATTGGCATTTCCAATCGTTAATTGGTAATTTCCTTCTAGCTGTGGGGCATTGAGGTCTTCATAGTAATACCGTAAACCGTTACTCCACGTTTCATAAATAACAGCATCTTCTTCAAAAACAGATTTAGAACATATAAAAAAATTAGCGAACATACCGGGCTTTAGGCTGCCAATTTTATCCTGCGCGTTTATAAATGCTGCCGGGGTACTTGTAAGCGCTTTAATAGCCATTTTTTCTGAAAGGCCATATTTAACCGCTTTGCGTAGGTTCTTCAAAAAATCTGCTTTACTTTTTAAGTCTGCAGTTGTAATACAAAATTCAATATTATTTTTTTCCAGTAAGGCTAAATTTGCCGGTGCCATTTCCCAATGTTTCAAATCGGTTAACGCTACTTGTTCTGCATCAAAGGGATCTTCTACATCTAATGCTTCCGGAAAATTAACCGGTATAATATATTTTGAAAAAGTATTTTGAATTTCGTACAAACGTTGGTATTCATTGCCTCCGCCTTTAATAAGGTATTTTACTTTAAATTCGTCGCCAATTGTTTTTGCTCTCAGGTCATTGTATTTATCGTTTCCTTCAAATACAGCCGGTAACTCCTGCAGCTTATTAAAGGCTTCCAGGTTAATGTTGTATTCCGGTTTAGCAGTATTGTTTTTATACCAGTCTGCATCATAATACGTTTGTCGCAGCAAAGCTACAGCGCCCATTAAAGAAGAAGGGTAATCTTGCGGTGAACTGCCTTTATTAAAAGAGTAAAACGCTGCTGCACGGTCTGTAATAATGCTTTCATTTTCTTTTGTATTGCACAAATTCACAAGTGCGCCGGTACCGCGCACAATGCCGTCTTTATTATGAATTAGCACGGCCGCAAACCCAAGCTTGCGTAATTCGTCCGCTTTTTGCCCATTATTTAAAAGTAACTTATAAGCATCTACATCACTCTTAATGGCCTGGTTCCAGCCGTAAGCGCCTTTTTTTGGCGTATCAGCTTGGTCCGTTTTTTTTTGCTCGGGCATCCCGTATTCACTGTATAGGTCAATAAATCCGGGGTAAAGGTGTTTTCCTTTTAAATCAACAGCTACCGCTTCGTTCGGCACGTCTGCCTTTGCTGAAGCCTGAATTATTTTTCCGTCTTTAAATAAGAGTACGGCATTTAAAATAACGGTTTCCGCATCCACGTGCAACGTGCAATTGGTGAATGCATAAAGGGTATGTAAATTATTAGGAGCCCCGTTAACAGGGAAGGTAGTTTGTGCAAATGTGCCGGGAATAAAAAAAGTAAACACATATAAGATTGATAATACGTTGCGCATAGTGTAATTTAAGAGTAACAAATATAACATTATGCCTCATTTATAAAACACCCGATCGAGACTTTTAATTACGCATAAAATTGTTAATTTTGGTTTGAATTTTTAATTTCAATCCATGGCAACAGGTATGTTACACAGTCACTACTTATTTGTAGTATTATTTACTTTAATTTATTTGGTAAAAACTATTTTATTGCTCAGCGATAAAGACGAATTACTGGAAAAATTTAAAAAGAAAACCAGGATACTTGAAATGATTGTAAGCTTTGGTTTCCTTGCTACCGGCATTTATTTAATGGTTAAGTTACCGGTAATCCCCATGCTTTTAATTATAAAAATAGCCCTTGTATTTTTATCAATTCCGTTAGCCGTTATAGGGTATAAAAAGAAAAACAAAGTATTGGCTACCTTCTCTTTTTTCCTGATCATTGTGGCTTTTGGTATGGGGGAAAAAACAAAAAGCACGAAGGCAGGCGCTAAAATAGCAACCGTTAACGGTAAAGAAATCTTTAATGATAAATGTATATTGTGCCATGGTGATAACGGTAAACTTAGCCTTAACGGGGCAAAAGATTTATCTGTAACACCACTGAACCATGCAGGCATTATGGAAATGATCTCTAACGGAAAAAACTCCATGGCTGCGTATAAAGACGTTTTAACGCCTGAACAGATTGATGCCGTTGCATCTTACATTGAGTCAGATTTAAAAGGAAAATAATTTTCCGGTAACTATTTATACTCATTCATATCCCAACTTTGCTCATTTTAATTAGGTGATATGAGTAATTTTTGTACTTTTAAATAGTAACACAAAACTTTCGAAATGATTAGACCACTACTATCCCTTTTGATTTTAACATGTATCGCTTCTTTTTTATCCGGGCAAAATGTTGGAATCGGCACAAATAATCCTTTATCGAAGCTGCATGTAGCAGGAACCATCAGAAGCGATACCTTAATAGGGCCGGGCGTAAGAAGCCTGTTTGCCTCGCCAAACGGCAGAATCTATGACAGTTTGGTTACGCCCTCCACTTTAAACTGGGAAATAACCGGTAATTCAAATATTACAGCCCTTAATTTTTTAGGCACCACCAATGCAAACGCTGTTATTTTTAAAACCAATAATATTGAACGCGCCCGAATTTTACCGGGCGGTTTTATAGGAATTAATACACCGGCACCTTCTGTTTTATTCAGTAACAGTTCTTTGCACTCAGGCGACCAGGGAGGTTTAGGCACACAGATAGCTATGGGTATGGACTGGAACGCAAATGCTATGGGGTATGCTGCCAGTATTTATAATTCAGGAACTGTAACAGGCGCAAGCGGAGCCCTTATAAAAATAACAGATAATACGGCAAACTCAAAAGCCTTAACGGTAAACGCAGGAGCCATGGTTGGGGGAACAGATTTGCTGACTGTATTAGGAAACGGTAATACAGGAATTGGAACAAATGCGCCGGCAAACCGATTAGAAATAAAATCAGCCGCGGCAAATACATCCGGTTTACGATTTACAAACTTAACTTCTATATCGCCTACCGTAACAGCCAATGGAAAAGCGTTATCTGTAGACGTTAACGGAGATGTTGTATTGATGCCTTCTTCGGCAGATGCCTGGCAATTATTAGGCAATGCGGGCACTATAGCCGGTACAAATTTTTTAGGCACTACCGATGCACAAGATCTTGTATTTAAAACAAATAATACAGAGAGGATAAGAACGCTGGCAAGTAACGGGAACGTAGGAATAGGCACGCCTGCGCCAACTGCACAAGTCGACGTATTGCTCACAAACAATACAACAGCGTCATCTATCGCAAGGTTCTCAAGGCAAGGTACCGGGTCGTTAGGTTGGTTCAGCTTATTTTCAGGAGCTGCTGCTTCCGATTGGAATGGTATGACACAAACCGGAGATAAATCGTTGATCTTTACAAATGATAATAATCCTACCATTTCCGATAATTCAGGGTTAATGATTGCACCATGGACTACTGTCGGTAATCCTTTTATCAATTCAGGAATTAAGATTATGGAAAACGGTAATGTGGGTATTAGTGTAGGAGCGCCCACTAAAAAACTGGAAATAACATCTGATATAAATGCCGCTATTTACGGTACGCGTAATTTTAACGGTGTTTCAAACAGTGATGCCGGTTTTATTGGAGGGATTGATGCGTCGTATACAAATACAGGAGTATATTTTGTACAAAAAGATAATATAAGCTTGGGAAGTTATGCTACCAATTTAATAAACATTGTATCTAACGGGTTACCCAAAGTGGTTGTTAACGGAACAGGCAACATGCGGATCGGGAACCAATTTTATAACTCGCAAAGTGGCGGTGCGGCTACATCACCTGACGTAACAAATGTAAAGTTAGCTGTTATGGGGGGTTACTCCTCTTTTGGAAATTATAACAGTGATCCTGCAATTCTTCCCTTACCTCCCGACAGATCATGGGTTGGCGGAGTAGGCTCATTGGTTTTAGGAATGAACAGGATATCAGGGACCAGTAACGTTGATTTTTGGAACGCCACAGACCCGGGGAATGGAGCTGCAGCGCTTACGCCAACAGACAGAGGCTTTAACTGGCGGAATTTTAATTTTGTTGCCGGTAGCAGCGTCGAAAATTCATTAATGACATTAAATGGATTGGGAAACTTAACTATCTCCGGAACAACCTATTTTACCTCTGACAGGAGGTTGAAAACAGGGGTAAAGGATTTTGAAAATTCGACGCTTGAAAAAGTAATGCGGTTAAAACCGAGCACGTATTTAAAGCACACTTCGGGGTTTGATAACGCGGGAAATATCATCATTAATGAAAGCAACGCGCCTATCAGCGATTTTGGTTTTATTGCACAGGATGTTTTCACGGTATTTCCGGAATTAGTGCATAGGCCGGCAAATGAAACTAAAGAATTATGGTCCGTTGATTACGCAAGGCTATCTGTAATACTTACCAAAGCCCTACAGGAGCAGCAGCAGGTCATTGAATCGCAGGAGGCCAGAATTAAAAAGCTGGAAGACGCATTACATGCTTTATTGGAAAAGAAATAATCTAGTTTTTAAATAAAAAACAGCCCCCATGAAAAATAGTTTAGTTTTATTATTAGTAGTATCCGGCATTAAACTGTTTTCACAAAACGTAGGTATAGGTACAAATAATCCTTTATCGAAACTTCATGTAGCGGGAACCATTAGAAGCGACACCTTAATTGGCCCGGGCGTGCGAAGCTTATTTGCAGCGCCAAACGGCCGTATTTACGACAGCTTGGTTATACCATCTACATTAAACTGGAAAATAACCGGTAATTCAAATATTACAGCCGGTAATTTTTTAGGAACAACTAATGCGAGCGATATTATTTTTAAAACAAACAGTATTGAATGGGCAAGGCTCTTATCTACGGGGAATTTTGGGATCAATACCCCGGCTCCTTTGGAAAAACTCCATGTTAACGGTAATATTCTTGCGAACGATGGAGTTTATGCGCAATCTAGCTTTAATGTAGGGTATTCATCTGCCACTGTTATTTCTGATATTTTTCAACCTTGGACAGATAACGGAATAAAAATTTATGACGGTAATAGTCTTTCACATCTTCATGTGGAAGCATTGGGGCATTGTGCAATTCAGGCCTATGGAACAGGCGGCTCTCCTAAGGCTGCTTTAGAAAACACAGCTTATTCTCCTTTGGCCCTTCAGGATAAAGGAGGGAATGTGGGTATAGGAACTATAGCGCCCGGTAACAAATTAGAAATTACATCTACTACTGCTAACACCTCCGGCTTACGGTTCACTAATTTAACGTCGGCGTCTTCAACGGTTGCAACTAACGGCAAAGCCTTATCGGTAGATGTAAATGGTGATGTTGTTTTAATGCCTTCTTCAGGAAATGCATGGCAGCTTTTAGGGAATGCAGGCACAACAGCCGGCACAAATTTTTTAGGCACCACCGATGCACAGGACTTGGTCTTTAAAACGAATAATACGGAGAAAGCAAGGATTTTAAGTTCAGGTAATTTTGGTATAGGCACTTCTACCCCAGGCCAGTTACTTCATGTAAACGGCAATGCACTGGCCAATGAATTCTGGATCTTTTCCGGTGCAGGCGATCTTAAGATCCATAATGCGGGCATTGCCAATACAATGGTGTTTAATACCTCCGGGCTGCAGCGCATGCGTATCGATAATAACGGTCTTGTAGGGATTAACACAACTGCTCCAAGCTCGAGATTAGAAGTGGGCGCTATTGGAGGAGACGGAATAACCATAAAAGCAACTACAGGGATTGATGTGGGTGACTTAATGTTTCTTGATGCTGCGGGCGTTGAAAAAGGAAGAATTTACACCAACCCGCTGGCAGCCCCGGGACTTATATTGTCCGGGAGCAGTACGCCGGCATCACATGTTTTTATAGATAATATTGGGAATGTAGGAATAGGAAATGCGGCTCCGGCAAACAGGCTACACATTACATCAGCAGCAGTTAATACCTCAGGATTGCGATTTGCCAATTTAACATCAGCCTCGCCAACCTTTACAAACAATGGTAAAGCGTTGTCGGTTGATGTAAACGGAGATGTTATTTTAATGGCTTCTTCGAGCAGTGCGTGGGAGCTTTTAGGGAACGCGGGTACAACGGCAGGCACAAATTTTTTAGGAACTACCGATGCACAAGACCTCGTTATTAAAACAAATAATACAGAAAAAGTGCGGGTACTTACTACAGGTCAGGTAGGTATTGGTACACCGGCACCCGGTGCTTCGGCTATCGTGCAAATTGTATCTACTACACAAGGCGTTATGTTCCCAAGTATGACTACCGCGCAGCGCTTAGCTATTGGCTCCCCTGCTGTTGGTTTATTAGTATATGATGTTATCGCCAATATTTTAATGAGTTATAATGGAACCCGCTGGCAGGAAGTAGGCGGTGATCCTATTGGTGCTATTGAAGCGTTTCATAAAAGTATGGTAGCTACACCTACATTGCCATGGGGATGGGTGGAATGTAACGGTCAGGTACTTGCTGACGCGGAATCACCGTATAATGGGCAAACTATGCCTTTATTAAATGCAAACGGACAATTTTTAAGGGGTTCAACTGCAAGCGGTGTTATGCAAGCCGAAAGTGTAGGTTCGCATTCACATACCGGTGCAACTACTATCGACGGCAGTCATAACCACACAGGCAGCACAGGCAGTGTAAATTCAACGAACGGAAGGTTAGTTCCATGGGATGATAATTTAGGTACCGATAAAATGGACGCTACAAATACAGGACAGTTGATTAATACGCCTCCGGGTGGTGGCGGCGCTCCTTGGGATGGTTTGGCCACAGTAGGTAATTTTCTCACAACCATTGATCAATTGGACCATACGCATACCATTAGCACCGATGGAAATCATAACCATACGTTTACAACAAATGTAAATACAGGTACTGAAACACGGCCCGCAAACATGAGTGTAATTTGGATCATAAGAATAAAATAAGTTGATGCATTAAAATTATTGTAAATGAAAAAACCGGTACCACATATATATAAGCTTGCATTGTTACTTTTTTTAGTGGTAACATTACAATATACACACGCTCAAAATGAATTTTATAATAACGGCAGCGGTGTTACCGTTCAACCGGGCGCGCTGGTGTTTATACAAGGGGAAGTGATTAATACAAATGCAGGCCCTAATATTGGCTTAATTACTAATTCAGGCTTAATTTCTTTATCGGGGAACTGGACAAACAATTCCACTTCAGGCGCATTAGCACCTACAACAGGCTCTGTAGAACTGACAGGCGGAAACGAATCTATTAACGGCACTCAGCCCACACGTTTTAATAATTTAACTTTATTGGGAAGCGGTGTAAAAACATTAAACGTAAATACTTTTGTGAGTGGCGCAACGGGAGTATTGGCAGTAATGGCCAGACCGTTAGACCTAAACAGTAATACCCTGTTTGTTACCAATCCTTTACCCGGCGCGGTTACAAGAACAACCGGCTATATCATTAGTGAAACCCCGGCTGTACCGGGTTATGGTATTATTCAGTGGCTCATTGGCAACAGCGCGGCAGGCAGTTATGTTTTTCCGTTTGGTTCGTTAGCTGCTAATTACATTCCGCTTACGTTAAATATTACGGCTCCGGGAGCGCAATCCACCACCGGCGCTATTAGCGTATCCACGTACCCTACAGTAACTACCCCGGCAATCAATAACAGGCCGTTACCAACCGGTGTAGCAAATCTTAATAACAATTGCGCAACAGAACATGCGCCCAAAATGCTCGACCGTTTTTGGGTGATCAACACGAGCAACTACAACACAAACCCCGTTGCCAATAAACAATTTACCTACATTGAAAACGAATGGGATTTAACCGGCGGCAGCACAAATGCCATTATAGAAAGTGATTTGCAGGCGTGGTATTATAACGCGGGATGGACACATTTGGCAAGCGCCAATAACAGTGCAACAAATAATGAAACCATTACCGGTAATTCAAATTACGGTGTATTTACTTTAGGTGATTATAAAAAATTGGATCTGCAATTGTTGGATGTAGACAGCGTGGTATGTTTTGGTGAAAGTAACGGTGTGATAACATTCACCTCTAATGTGGGATACGGAAGCCCTACGTATTCTTTAAATAGCACGGCTATAACTACCTTTACTGTTAATACGCTTGCTGCCGGCACATATAGTATAGTTGGAATGGATATAATGGGGTGTAAAGATACGATCTCTACAATACTTGTAGATCAGCCGGATAAATTACTATTAACGATTGCTTCCGACAAAAACACTATTTGTAAAAATGATATCGTTGTATTAACTTCTGTTTTTTCAGGAGGTATTAAGCCCTATAACGTTGCCTGGAGCACCGGTGTAAATGATTCAGGTATAAGTACAAATTCTTTAACTCAATTGGCAATGCCGCAAAGCCCTACAAAGTATTGGGTTGGACTGACGGATAAAAATAATTGTGTGGTGCATTCTGATACGATCGATGTAAACGTAAACCCGCTTCCCATTATTGATTTTTCCGCGGATCCTACAAACGATTGCCAACCGCTGATCGTAAACTTTACAAATTTATCGGCCCCTACACCGTCTGTCAGCAGCTGGCTTTGGAGTTTCGGCACAGGAGATGCCTCAACGGTTAAATCACCTACCTATATTTATAAAAATCCGGGTACGTTTACCGTAAGCTTAACGGCAGTGTCGGATAAAGGCTGTAAAAATACGTCTACTAAACCGGATTATATTTTAGTTCATCCCAAACCAAAAGCAAATTTTAATTTTACGCCTCCAACAGGAACAGATTTTTTAAACCCTGAAGTGGCGTTTCATAATACCTCTGCGGGCTATGACAATGCTGCCTGGAACTTAGGAGACGGCACTCTAACAGGCGATGTAAACCCAACGCATACGTACGCGGATACCGGCAGTTACTTGGTTAAACTCGTTGTTTCAACGCTTTATAATTGTGAAGACAACGTTAGTATGCTTGTGAAAGTAAATGAAATATCAACCTTGTATGTGCCCAATGCTTTTACACCCGACGGTAATTCATTGAACGATTTGTTTGTGCCGGTAAGCATTGAACTGTATGATTTTAAAATGATGATTTTTGACCGCTGGGGCGAAAAAATATTTGAATCGGCGATTACCAACGAAGGGTGGAACGGGAAATACAAAGGCGCCACATGCGAAGAAGGCGTTTACGTTTACAAAATAGAATATAAAGCCATGAACGGCCCTGTTAAGCGCCGAACACAAACCATGGTGGGGCACGTTACATTATTGCACACGGCCAGGTAACGTTTATCTTTATTTAGCAAGAGGACATTAGCTTTAAGGAATAAAAACAGTACTTTTATCGCCTGATTTTAATGATGAATGAAGTCCGAATCTAAAACTACCGAAACACATATACATAGCGCTGTTTTAATTGGCGTTATCAATAAAAAGCAAAATGAAGTGCTCGCATTCGAGTATTTGGATGAGCTTACGTTTTTAGCGCAAACCTATGGCGTTGAAACTAAAAAAGTATTTACACAAAAGCTTGAAAAGCCGGATAAGGCAACGTTTATAGGCAAAGGAAAATTAAGCGACGTAAAAGTATTTGTAAAGGAACATAAAATTGAGGTGGTTATTTTTGATGATGAATTGTCTCCTTCACAGCAACGAAATTTAGAAAAAGAATTAGGCGTAAAAATATTAGACCGTACCACGTTGATTTTAGAAATATTTTCACAACGGGCACAAACCGCCCATGCTAAAACACAGGTACAGTTAGCGCAATATCAATATTTATTACCGCGCCTTACCGGTATGTGGACCCACCTGGAAAGACAACGCGGCGGCACGGGCACACGCGGCGGGGCAGGAGAAAAGGAAATTGAAACTGACAGAAGGATTGCGCGCGATAAGATTGCTCAGTTGAAAGAAGACCTAAAAATTATTGATAAGCAAATGGCCACGCAGCGTAAAAACCGGGGAGAATTTGTGCGCGTAGCTTTAGTAGGTTATACCAACGTGGGCAAATCAACTATTATGAACATGATTAGTAAAAGTGAAGTGTTTGCTGAAAACAAATTATTTGCAACCCTTGATACAACAGTTAGAAAGGTAACCCTGGATAATTTATTTTTTCTTTTAAGTGATACCGTTGGTTTTATCAGGAAGCTGCCCACGCAATTGGTAGAAAGCTTTAAATCGACACTGGATGAGCTGCGCGAGGCAGATGTATTATTGCATGTAGTCGACATTTCGCATCCTAATTTTGAAGATCACATTGCGGTTGTAAGGCAAACGCTTATCGATATTGGCGCCGGCGATAAAGAAACGATATTAATCTTTAATAAAATTGATGCGTTTCAATATGTCAAAAAAGAGGAGGATGATCTTACTCCAATGACACGGGAAAATCTATCATTGGATGAGCTTAAAAAGACATGGATGAGCACGCTCGATCATCAATCACTTTTTATAAGCGCTAAAGAAAAAGATAATATAGAAGAGTTCAAGAAAATAATTTATGAAGTTGTGAAACGAATTCATATAAAGCGGTTTCCGTATAATAACTTATTGTATTAATTATTTAAGCAATTCATTAATCAAATTCTCTGTTTTAATGGTATAGTTTTCGTAGGCCTTACCGGTGGCAGGCCCGTTAAAGCCCGTGTACACAGATTTAACTTTATGGTTTTTATCTAAAATTAAAGTCGTGGGAAAAGCCATGATGCCGTTTAAAAATGGCAGGCTTTCAGATGCTTTATCTTTCCCGGTTAAACCTGTAATGAGTATTTCATAGTCTACGCCAAACCTGTATTTTAAACGCAGGATGTTATTTTTTGCTTTTTCAAAATTATCGGTTCGCTCATAAGCCAGGCCTATTACTTCAAGCCCTTTTTTATTATATTGTTTATAAACGGTTGTTAAATAAGCGGTTTCATCCATACAGTTCGGGCACCAACTTCCCATAATTTGAACAATAATGACTTTGTTTTTAAATTGTTCATCGCTTAAACTAACGGTTTGATCACTGCTGTTTTTAAAAGAAAAATTAATGACCTGATCAGGATCTTTTAAATAGGTCAGTTTTTCCGCATCCCTTAACTTAAATGTTTTATTTCGTTTGCCTATCCAGGGTTCCTGCCATGTGCCGCCTGAATAGAACACACCGTTAATTTGTTTGTTAATGGTATGTGTTGCGGTAAACAAAAAGGCATGAGAACCGTCGAAGCACGACAAATACAATTTACCCCCCGATTCCATGCCTTCCAAATAACGGTAATCACCTGTCTCCGTTAAAAAAGTTCCTTCCACAACATTAGTGCCCTGCACATGTTTAAACACACCAATAGCTTTGCTGCTATCATTTGTATTAGGACTAAATGTAACTTCCCATTGATCATCATAAAACGAATATAGTTTTTCAGTGGGAACTATAAAGCGATTTGCCTTACCAAATTTAGCTGTAAAAGAAATAACATTATTTTCTTTTTTTGTATGGTTTATCCATACACCCGTTAAAAGCGTATCGCCCGTTAACTTGGTTCTGAATTCTGTATCAAATACAGGCATTTTGAAATTAAACGAATCTTTAGTTAAAACCGTTTCATTAACAGTAATGCGTTCTTCCGCGTTGTGTATGGTTAATACAGTAGTTTGTTCAATTATTTTTATATCAAAATTAAACGGGAGCTCTAATGCCTTTTCCTTATTTAACAGTAAAACACCTCTCCAGTCACCTTGTTTTAGTTGTGCGTGTATAAGTAGCGTAATACAACTTAAATAAACAGTTATAATTTTTGATCTCATAAATAGGAAGACTTAGGAAATGTAAAGGTACATTTATCGTATTTCAATTTCATCAATAAAAATAAAAGCGTCACCACCTTTACCAATATGCCCGTCAGGAAGCTTTCCGAAATTAATTGCTTTTACTTTAACATAACGGGCGTTTACTTTTGTTGAGCCGGTCGTACTAAAAGACCTTATCTGTACCGAATAATCATCAGCAGCAACACCATTTTCAATAGTTCCGAACGGTTTAAAATTTTTACCGTCTTCCGATACAAAATATTCTACTTTTTTAGGAAATACGATCCATGCTTGTGTATCCTGCAAATAGCTTGATGTGATAAGCTCTAAGGGTTTTATGCTGCCCATATCAATAATGCATTCAAAGTTTTGGCCTTGGTAACCCTGCCATTCTCCGCTTCTCCAATTCGTTGTTCCGTGTTGTCCGTCAATAGTGCCCATTTCGCCTCCGGCAGAATACTGTTTATTATATTTGCTTATTAAAGTGATCCTCCAATCGTTTGATCTTTTATAAATACGGCTAACGGTAACCGAGCTGCTGTCTCTGCCTGAATAAGCGATAGCTTTGATCGTAAGGGATGTATCGCAGGTAAAACTGCCCGTGTAGAGCTTCGATTTTTTATCAGGCTGTTGCTCGTTTAAAGTATAATAAACAAACGTTTTAAGAGCAGGCGGTTCTATATTTACCGTTACCCGGGTATTAAAAATGGCATTAGGTGTACTGATAACCGGCGCAGGTGTTAACAGGTTAATATTAATACGCGTATGCGGCCTTTGAAACGATTGTTTGCCTAGTAGATTAGAGGTGTCAGCTTTGTCCTGCATGGTAAATTCTAATTTTCCTCCCGCTGTTAATTCGTTGTGAGAAAAGTATAAACGCTTTTGATCTTTTGCATTTAGTGTATATGATTGTATATATTGAAAATGGTTTGCCGCGTTTTTTTTGGTAATTTGAAATATGTGCAGGCTGTCTATATGAATTTTTACAGTGTCAAATAATGGATAGCCTATTGTGTATTCGGGCTTACCCGGGCAAACTTGGTAAAAGCCCATAGAGCTTAATACATACCAGGCGCTCATTTGTCCGCAATCTTCATTGCCAATTAATCCGTCGGGCGAATTTTTATAAAACTCTGTGAGGATCTTATAAATTTTTTCCTGTGTTTTGTATGGCTTTCCAATATAATTATATAAATATGCCATGTGGTGGCTCGGTTCGTTGCCATGAGCGTATTGCCCTATAAGCCCGGTAATATCAGGTTGTTCACGGCCTTCGGTTTGTGAACTTGTAGTAAATAATTCATCCAGTTTTTTTTCCATGGCTTTATCACCACCCATCAACTTTATTAACCCGTCCACATCCTGCGGTACAAAAAAAGTGTACTGCCAGGCATTTGCTTCCGTGTAATGGTTATTTACTTCTTTGGGCTCAAAAGGGGAAAGCCAATTTCCATTTTTGCGTGGCCGCATAAAACCTGTTTTTTTATCATACATATTTTTATAAGCCTGTGCTCTTTTTGAATACAAAAGGTAGTCGTTGTTTTTATGTAATCTTCTCGCCACTTCTCCTACACACCAATTGTCATAGGCATATTCCAATGTTTTAGAAACGCTTTCCGACTCATCATCAATTTGTAAATAATAGTTTTTATTAAACGTTGGAATACTGAACCCTTTATAATTTGAAGCAGCTTTCATAGCTTCATAAACAGCTACAGTATCAATATCGGTTATGTTTTTTGAAAGAGCATCCGCTATAACGGAAACGCTGTGAAAGCCGATCATACAGTCAGTTTCGTTGGCTGATAACTCCCACACAGGCAAGCGGCCGCTTTCTTTATACTGCTGTAAAAACGTATTTACAAAATCGGCGGTTCGTTTTTTTTCTATGATACTCAATAAAGGATGCAATCCACGAAACGTATCCCACAAAGAAAATACGGTGTAAGGGGTAAACCCTTCCGCTTTATGCATCATTTTGTCCCGTCCTCTGTAACGCCCGTCAACATCACATGCTACAGAGGGGTGTATCATTGTATGATACAATGCCGTGTAAAATATGGTTAGCTTTTCTTTAGTATCGCCGCTCACTTCAATTTTAGACAATTGTTTTTCCCAAGCTTTTTCGGCATTTGTTTTATAAGCATCAAAATCCCATTCGGGAGCTTCTACCATTAAATTTTTTGTAGCCCCTATGCCATCTGTTTGTGAAATGGCCACTTTAACGATCAGCGGCTTACCGTCGGTGACGTCAAATTGAAAAAAACCTCCTGCAACAATGTCACTGCTTTTTTCTGATGAAGCTTTCACTTTTTCTTTGCCGGAAGTAATGGCATGCGTTTTAAATGGTTTACTGAATTTTATGGTAAAATACACATGCTGCTCTCTTGCCCAAGCCTCACTGGTCCTGTAGCCCGCCAAGGTAACACTGTCAACTATAGTTAGGTTAGTACTCAATGCTTTATCGCGGTGTAACAGATCAATGATAATATTGGCTTTATCTGTTTTCGGGAATGTGTACCTATGAATACCAACACGAGTGGTTGCAGTTAATTCCGCTTTAATATGATCATCATTTAATTGTACGGAATAATACCCGGCGGATGCTGTTTCCGATTGATGAGAAAATTTGGATGAATAGATTTTATTAGATAAGCTTGGTTCGCCGACTGTCGGCATTACTAGTATATCGCCGTAATCGCTTACACCGGTTCCGCTTAAATGCGTGTGTGTAAATCCATAAATGACAGAATCCGTAAAATAATATCCGCCGCAACCTTCCCAGCTTCCATCAATCCTTGTATCAGGACTTAATTGAACCATTCCGAAAGGAAGCACTGCTCCCGGAAAGGTATGACCTGCACCACCTGTTCCTATAAACGGATTTACATAACCCGCATAGGTTGTATGTTGAGCGTAGCTTAAACGCCCAATCATAAAGCATACTATAATTATTACTTTAGACAATTTATAAGTCATATTTGTAATTATTCCTCTTCTTCATCATTATATAATTCCAATAATTCTTTTGGATAATCATCTTTTAAAATATAAACGCCTGTCATGGGATTTACAACATCTCTAATGCTCTTTAATTGTACAAAAAAGGTCATTCCGGTTTTAGTATCTGTTTTGTCTGTTTTATTGATGGCTTTTTTCGAAAAAGGCAGCAAAGTCATAGAACCATTGTCCATAGTACATTCCAACACTGTCATGTCAGGGATATCAAAACAAAATTCATCATTATCCGGGTATAATCCTTTTAATTGGTAGCTTGTGTTATTTACTACTTTAAAGTTGGCAACGTTGCCCTGTACTTCAAATTCATCTTCCCACAAATATTTGATATTGTCTTCCGTTTCCTCGCCTTCATTTTCTTTATCGGCATAAGCCTGGTTAAATTTTGAATTGACCAGCTTTACGTTTATCGTTACTTTCATTTTGAGTACTGTTTATTTTGGTTGTTATAAATTAATGTGCGCCGTCTGCTATTGTTTCTAATTCTATACCCTGTTTTTTAAAAATAGACGTTACTTTAAAAGCGTACCATGCTAAGTAAGCAAAACAAAATACAGTTACTATATAGGATATATGAGGGTTGAAAGTATCTACTAAATAACCCTGGAACGGCGGTATAACGGCTCCCCCCAATATCATCATTACCAGTAAAGAAGAGCCTTGGTTTGTATACTTTCCTAAACCTGTAATAGCTAAAGCAAAAATGCAAGGCCACATCACGGAGCAAAATAGGCCTCCGCTTATAAAGGAGTACAATGCTAAATTACCTGTGCTTACTAAACCAATGATCATCATAACACAGGCTGTCAGGCTTAATATCATTAACGTTCGGGCGGGCTTATCGCCTGAAAAAATAAAAATAACGGTTGCCAGTAAAACGTAAGGAATGTAAAACAGGTAATCTTCTACATGACTTCCTGTTAAATAATTTACACCGTATATAATACCAAACGCAATAAAGGGTGTTACAATCTGCATCATTATTTTTGTTACTTTACTAAAATTAAACACCGCCAAAGCGCCTGTCCATCGGCCAATCATTAAGCTTCCCCAATACAAGGAAATAAAATGCGAAATTTTAGTATGATCGATACCCTTAATTTCAGGCATTGCCAGTAATGCTCCCATATTGCTTTGTATGGTTACTTCTACACCAACATAAATAAAAATAGCAACCATTCCTAAAGTAAGTTGCGGATATTTTAAAGCTCCCAAGTCTTTATCTAACTCTTCGGAAGCGGTAACAGCCGGTAATTTAGAGAACCATAAAATGCCCGCGCATAAAATAAACAGAGTAAATAAAACAAGTGCCGGAATTTTTACAGCTTCCAAGCTACTGTCAGCAGCGGCAGGAGCGCTAATATTGCCAAACAAAGCATAACTTAAAATTACGGGGCCAATGGTTGTTCCAAATGAATTAATGCCGCCGGCAAGACTTAAGCGATGTGAGCCGGTTTCTTTTGCACCGAAATTTATTACAAACGGGTTGGCAACAATTTGTTGTAAAGCAAAGCCTAAACCAATTATAAACAGCGCGCACAATAATAATGGGTATGAGTTTAAGCTTGCGGCAGGAATAAAAAACAGGGAGCCGATCGCAGAAACTAACAGGCCTAGGATCAAAGCTTTTTTGTACCCGATTTTATTAATGGGATCGCCTATGGCACGTGATGTAAAAAAATAAATAACGGAGCCTATGGCGTATGCCGCATAAAAAGAAAGGTCTACCAATTGCGATTGAAATTGGGTAAGCGTAAATTTTTCTTTAAATAAGGGAATTAATATTCCGTTACCGGCAGCTACAAAGCCCCAAAAGAAAAATACACTTATCAGTGCTATGAATGACGATTGTAGTTTCTGCATAATTTAACTAAAGTAGAAATTTTAGTTAATGGTTAACCTCTCTACTAAACCCTTTTATTAACACCCTTCTTTTTACTACTTCTCGTCATAATTCTATTCTAAATTCTTAATTTCACAACATGCAATTATTAACGCCAACCCATTGGGAAGACTATGAATTACTGGACTGTGGTGATTTCGAAAAACTGGAACGCTTCGGTAGCTTTATCACCATTCGTCCTGAGCCGCAAGCAGTATGGAAAAAAATATATTCATCCGGTGAATGGGAAAAGCAGGCACATGTAAAATTTATTTCTAAAAGTAGTTCTGCCGGCGAATGGAAAATGTTAAAAAAAATGCCGGAACAATGGACCATTAATTATAGTTTGCAAGGAGCCGGTAAAAATAGCACATTGACCTTTCGTTTAGGATTAACGTCTTTTAAACACGTGGGCGTCTTCCCGGAACAAGCTTGTAATTGGGATGTAATTTATAATTATTTGCAGCCGTTAGAGAAGCCGAAATTTTTAAATTTGTTTGCGTACACCGGTGGCGCAAGTATAGCTGCAAGAGCAGCGGGGGCTGATGTTACACATGTTGACAGTATTAAGCAAGTTGTAAATTGGGCTAACGAAAACATGCAAAAATCTAATCTCGATAACATTAGGTGGATGATAGATGACGCGTTGAAATTTGTAAAAAAAGAACAGCGTCGAGAAAATTTTTACCAAGGAATTATTTTAGATCCACCGGCTTTTGGACATGGCCCGAACGGAGAAAAATGGAAGTTGGAAGATAATATTTTAGAAATGATGGACAGTGTTTTACAGATCCTGGATCCTAAGCAGCATCTACTGATCTTAAATGCTTATTCACTGGGTTTTTCCGCCTTAGTGCCGCAAAATTTATTACAACCATTTGCAACAAAACAGGCATCGGAATTAAGTATCGGCGAATTATATTTAAACGCTAAAAGCGGTATTAAGCTTCCACTGGGTGTTTGGGGGCGGTTAACGAAATAACGGTTAATTTTAGTTAGGAGTAATAGCTATATCAATTCCTTTCTTATCAATAAAACTATACTTGTTTCCAATTTTTACCCTGGCCCAACCTTCCCTGATCACATCAAATCCTTCAATTTCAGTGTAGATTGGTTTTACGGCTTCATTACCTGATTTGTCAATAAAACCATATTTTTTATTGAGTCGTACCTTTGCCCAACCGTCTCGCGCTACATCAAAATTATCAATATCATCGTATATGGGCTTAATCACTTCCTTGCCTGTTTTATCAATAAACCCGTATTTTTTATTAAGTTTTACCCTGGCCCAGCCTCCGCGAATGACATCAAAATTATCAATAGCATCATACATGGGTTTTACAACCTCTTTCCCTTCTTTGTCAATGAAGCCGTACTTTTTGTTAAGCTTTACTTTTGCCCAGTTATGTACGTAAATATCAAATCCGTCAATATCATCATAGGAATTCTGTGCAAACCCGGAATTGAGGCAACACACAGCCATTAATAATAAAAATGCTTTTTTCATGTGCCCGGTTATTTTTTTTCTTCCGTTGTGATAACGGGAACTTCTTTTTCTAAATTTATTTTGACACCTTTTAATAACATCAATTTAGATTCACGAAAGGTTTCTCCCCATTTTATTTGAATTGCTTTTTTTTGCATATCCCCGGCATCTTTCACCTCCGGAAATACTACAGTAAAATCTTCCGTAACGCCTTTTTCCAAAACCATTGCCTTGTTCTTCTTATTATTAGGGTTGTCTGTGCCATTAGGCATAACCGCTGCTGTTTTAAAAGGATTAATAACACCAACACCGTCACCGTTATAAACACATTCAAAACGGGCAAATGATTTATCGGTTTTACTCTCACTCTTTTTTAGAACACAGGTAAAATTGCCGGTTGTAAACTCCTTTTTAGAAGGAGGTAAGTCAAAATTTGGTGTTTCAGAGATTTTTCCTCCTGCCGATGCTTTATAAATTCCTTTTACATCTAAACTGTATTTATCAACCTGTAAATTAGTGTCTTTATAATCAATCACCAAATAAGCTTCATCATTAGGTGCAACAACAAACGTACGGTCTGTGCTGTTCAACGTTTTTCCTTCAGCCATAAATGTAATTTCCTTTGGCCTTACCAATAAATAATCGTTCGTTTTATTAAATACCTTCATTTTAAATTTCGACTGCGCACTAACGGCTACAGCGTCTACAATGTAAACCTTGTAATCATCGGTTTCTACAGTGGCATCCTTATACGTTACTTTTCCTTTCTCTTCAGGTTTTTTATCTTTTTGAGAAAATACGGATAAAGCCGGCAACAAGGCTAACGCTAAAATAATTTTTTTCATAATTACTGTATTAATTTATTTCGAATGGCATAAGAGGCTCTTCTAAAAAAAAGATTTTATATAAACAAATATAAGATATAGAAGCGAAAAGACTTTATTTTTATTTGCAAATTATTTTTAATTTTAGTCATATTTTTCTCACATGCATATTGATATTATTACGGTTCACCCACCTTTACTGGAAAGCCCTTTCAGCCATAGTATTTTAAAACGCGCCGTACAAAAAAACTTGGTTTCAATTAATGTTATCGACTTGCGGGCTTACGGAATTGAACCACACAAAAAACTGGACGACTACGCGTTTGGGGGGGGGGCAGGCATGGTGATGATGATAGAGCCGATAGCTAATTGCATTAACGAACTTAAAAGTAAGCGCATGTACGATGAAATAATATACATGGCACCTGATGGTGAAACTCTTAAGCAAACTACGTGTAATTATTTTTCGACTTTAAAAAACATCATCGTCTTATGCGGGCATTATAAAGGAATTGATGAACGTATCAGGGAACATTTTATTACGAAGGAAATTTCGATAGGTGATTATGTATTAAGCGGTGGAGAACTGCCTGCGGCCGTCATGTGCGATGCCATTATTCGCTTACTGCCGGGAGTTTTAAATGATGAAACGTCGGCTTTGTCCGATTCATTTCAGGATAATTTATTGTCTCCGCCCGTATACACAAGACCTGCAGATTACAGTGGCTGGAAGGTCCCGGATATTTTATTAAGCGGCCATGAAAAAAAAATAGATGAATGGCGCCATCAGCAATCCCTTGACAGAACTAAATTGCGGAGGCCGGACCTTTTAATTTGAGTATACAAACACTGCGGTGTTAATTATTACTTTTTTAATAAGCAAACCACCTTCATTTTCCTTTTATTTTAGTCGGATAAATTTAACAGCGTGTCGAGCAGAACTACCACTCAAAAATTAAGAACGTCTTCGGTAACAGTAGTTATTAGCTTAGCCTTGGTATTGTTTATGCTTGGGTTATTAGGCCTTGTGGTTGTAAATGCCAATAAATTATCCAATCACATTAAAGAGAACATAGGCTTCCAGGTAGTATTAAAAGATACAACTACGCAAGCTGAACTGGATATTTTAAAACAGGAGTTAAGTTCTTCTATTTATTGTAAGCAGGTGGATTATATCAGCAAGGACCAAGCCGCACAAAAATTACAAAAAGATTTGGGTGAAGATTTTATCAGCTTTTTGGGTTACAACCCCTTGCTGTCTTCTTTAGATGTTAAATTAAATTCAGACTATGCTAATATTGACAGCTTATTAGGTTTTGAAAAGCAAATTATGCAAAAGCATTTTGTCAAAGAAGTCATTTATCATAAAGACATGATTAAGCAGGTTAATGAGAATGCAAAGGTAATAGGAATGTATATTTTAGTATTCAGCAGTTTATTATTAGTGGTAGCTATTGCTTTAATTAATAATACGATTCGCTTATCTATTTACTCCAAACGCTTTTTAATAAGGACTATGTATCTTGTAGGAGCCACCCAGGGCTTTATTCGTAAGCCTTTTATCTTTAAAGGAATCAGGCAGGGAATTATTGCAGGCCTGGTAGCCGGGCTTTTACTGGCAGGTTTTTTAGTATTAAGCACGCGTTATATTCCCGACCTGCTTCAATTACAGGATCCTAATTTACTGGCAGTATTATTCGTCTGCATTGTTTTATTAGGCGTTTTAATTTCAGGCTTAAGCGCGGCACTATCTGTAACACGTTACCTGCGCTTAAAAACAGACGATCTCTATTTTTAAGATCATCAACCGGAAATGCACATATTTTAAAATTAGTACTTTAATAGGGTTTGTTTGTTTAGTAGTTATAACCTCGTTCCATAGGCAAACACCGGCACTTTTAAATCCTTTAGGGACCACTATTGAAAGCCGCTTTAGTCCTCCTGCCGGTTTTGAAAGAGTTAAGTCGGAACTAAATTCTTTTGCAGAATACCTTCGAAACCTTCCTTTAAAACCAAACGGTGCTTTGGTGCATTATTATAATAACCGGGAAAAGCCGAATAAAGTAGCTGCTGCGGTTTTAAATATAGATGTCGGCACTAAAGATCTTCAGCAATGCGCGGATGCAGTAATGAGACTGCGTGCGGAATATGTTTTAAAGAGTAAACAATATGAAAAACTGCACTTTAATTTTACCAATGGGTTTAAAGCAGATTATACTAAGTGGAGATCAGGTTATAGAATCACTGTAAAAGGAAATTTAGTAACGTGGACCAAAACTACTAAAGAAAGCCAATCATACGAATCATTCAGAGAATATATGAATATGGTATTTAATTACGCGGGTACAGCTTCTTTAAGTAAAGAATTAAAACCGATACCTCTTTCAGAAATGCAGATCGGCGATGTGTTGATCCATGGAGGGTCTCCGGGTCATGCTGTTATTGTACTAGACATGGCTGTTAATTCTAAAAACAAGAAAAAGGTGTTTATGATTGCTCAAAGTTACATGCCGGCGCAGGATATTCACATCCTCATTAATAACACTAAACCGGCTATTTCTCCCTGGTACGAATTGGATGAAATTGCAGCTTTTATCAGTACACCGGAGTGGCCGTTTGAAAACAATGAGCTGAAACGGTTTTAATTTACTTGTTTCTCTTCAACTTACTTGCCCTTGAAAAGGCCTTCACAGCCCAATCCATTAAAAATGGAAATTTGTAATATAAATTGGTGACAATTGTTTTTAAAAAATAATTCCGGGAATATTTTTTGTGAAGCTGTTTGTCATATCCTTTCATAAATTCGGCTGAGAAATTATTTTCAGAAAAACATTTTTTTATCTGTTGCGGAGCATATCGCCCCGATGACATAGCGGGGCCAATGCCTTCACCGGTTGCGGGATCAACTAAGGCGGCAGCGTCACCGCAAAGTAATACGCGCTTGCCCGATGCCGGTAATTTTCCGTTAAAATAACCAATCGGAATGGTCCATCCTTTTATATCGCCAATTAATTCGGCTTCGGCAAAACGCTCTTTAAAGTGTGGAACCTCCTTCATAATAGTTGAAAATTCTTTACGAAGATTTATTTTATGCCTTGTTAATATATCTTTATCGGCCCCAATGCCAACATTTGCAAGCCCATCGGTGGAAGGAAAAATCCAAAAATAGCCTTTAGGGATTTGTGTTAATAAATGAATTTCTAAACAGTCCGATTCAATACCTTTTACATTTTTATAATACGCACGCAGGCCGGGGCAAGTTTCAGTAAGCAATTCGCGTGTGTTAGTCAATGCCGACTGAACCACGGAATGCGCGCCATCACAGCCAATAACTACTTTTGCTTTAAGTATTTGATTATCATGAGTTGTAACGATTACATGATCGGCTTCTAGAGTAACTTTTTGCACCGTTGTATTTTCAAGAATGGCAGTAGTTGTTTCTTCTTTTACCATACTCAATAAAAAATGATCGAATACAGTACGCGGTAAATTGGAGAAAAATCCTTTAAGTTTTAACTCATAGATATGGCCTTTAGGAGATATTAATTTTGCGCGTTTGGCTATAATTCCTTGATCTAAAGTCAATAATTTTTTGCCGAATGCAGGAGAGATCGTGTTTAAAATTTTGTAGGCATATCCTCCGTAAGCATCACCGCAAATTTTTTCACGCGGAAAAGCTTGCTTATCAAGCAACGCTACACTTAGGCCTGCATCAAATAAACCCAAAGCACAGGTGCTCCCGGCAGGACCTGCTCCACAAATAATAACATCAAACTCCTGCATATATATTATTAAAGATAAATTTTTTAGCTAAACCCGGAAAGCAATTTTAGTTTATAAAATCACTCGGCGGTTTACCAAAATGCTCCGCAAAGCTTTTTGAAAAATAAGACTGGCTGTTGAAACCACAACCGTAAGCAATTTCAGTAACATTACCTGCATTTACCGCCAACAGATCTTTTGCTTTTTCTAAACGGATAATGCGAATAAAATGTGTAGTAGATAAGTTAGTTAAGGATGTTATTTTACGGTGGAGCTGGCTCCGGCTAATGCACATGACATCTGCCAATTCGTTCACTGAAAAATCGGTTTCTAAAATGTGTTCGTCTACTGCAGCAACTATTTTTTTCAAATAGGTGTCGTTCCCTGCAACCCTTTCCCCGTATGGCTTTGCGGGTTCTTCCAACCGGTTGACATATTTTTTACGGTTATTGATAAGTGTTTGAATGCTGTTTTTAACAAGCCTTACCAACTCTTCCGGGTTAAATGGTTTGCTTAAATACATATCAGCCCCGGCATTAACGCCCTGTAAACGGCTTTCTATAGAAGCTTTGGCGCTTAGCATAATTACAGGAATATGATGCGTGAGTTCATTTAATTTAATGTTCTTAGTCAGGCTAATGCCATCTTCCAAAGGCATCATCACATCTGTAATAATAAGAGTAGGAAGATGCTCTACAGATAATTCATATCCTTCTTTACCATTTTTGCCTCTTATTGTTTTAATGTTTTCTTTTAAAAGAATGTCACAAATAAACTCACAAATACCATCGTCGTCTTCCGCAATTAAAACAAGATCATCGTTTGATTCATTACTCTTAGTGGTTATAGAATTAATGACAGGTTCAGGTAATTGAATTTTGAGAATAAGCATTGTTCCTTTTCCTAATTCGCTTTCAACCCGTATGGTTCCTTTTAAAAGGTCGGTCAATTCTTTTACAACAGACATCCCCACACCAAAACCCGGTTTGTTTTTTTGCGATTCCGCGCGGTGAAAGCGGGTGAATATTTGTCCGACATCATATTTGCTCATCCCTATACCGCTATCTTTTATTTCAAAGAGCAGGTCATTGCCTGTGATTCGTAAATCCACACTAACAGAGCCTTCCGGGAGATTATATTTAATAGCGTTTGAAAGAAGATTATTGACTATTTTTTCATAAGCATTCGCAGGAAAATTAGTTATATAGGATTCTTTATGAAAAGTAAAATGAAGTTTGACCTTATTTTTTTCGGCTTCCGGATAAAAATTATCAATTAAGTTTTTAGTAAATAATACGACATCACCATGAAGGTTATGTATTTTAAAATCTTCCCGTTCTAACTTAGAGGCTACTAAAAGCTCATCTAATAACGACACTAATTTTTCTGAATTTTTTTCGATCAGGTCGAACTGCGTTTTATTTTTCTCATTTTGAAGTTCCTGCTTCAATACCATTAAAGGCCCTGTTATAAGGGTAAGCGGGGTCCTGATATCATGCGCAATGTTTTGAAATAATTTTGATTTTGTTTGTTCAAGTTGGTCTTTCGATCGTTTTTTAAACCAAACATAAAATGTTAAACAAATCAGTAGTAATATGCTGCTTAACCCTAGAAACAAGATCACTGTTTTTTTATTTTTCTCTTTTTGAATTGTGAGTTCTTGATTACTGATCATCAGGTCCTTTTTCTCAACCTGATATTTTGTTTCAAGATCCCGGATCTTGTTTTCTTTTTCGGCATTGTAAACGGAATCGTGAAGATCGGTTCGGAGGTTCTTATAAAGCAAGGCATTTTTATAATCTGCCTTTGCTTCATACAATTCACTTAAAGCTTGGTAAATAGAGATGCGCTCATTTTTCCTGGAAAGCACCTTACTCGATTCCAGCGCTCTCATTAAGTTATGTTCCGCTTTATCAAATTCTTTTTTTTCTGTGTACAGTTGACCTATATTTAAAAAAGCGGCAATACGATAGGCTTCATATTTAGGTTCGCTGATCAGGAGAATGTTTTTAGCATAATAATATTCGGCTGAATCTAAATTATTTTTTCCTAACTGGTAAGCGCTTCCCAGAGTATTATACAAGTTCGCAAGGATCTCAATATTATCATAATTCTTTAGTTTTTTTTCAGACTCAAGTAGAATAGCAATGGCTTCTTTAAACTTGCCAAGGCGTTGCATGGTTCCCGCAATATTGCAATTAATGGTGGCAAAATAAAGCAGATCATTTTCTTTATATTTTATATCGGCAGCCTTTTTCATATAAGAAATGGCCTTCTCATAATCGCCTAACTGATAAAATACAATGCCGGTACCATTATAAAAGCTCGCCATTTTTTTTGTATTATTTAATTTCTCGGAAACCGTTATCGCTTTTAAGTAATAAATAGCAGAGCTGTCAAATAAAGATTGGTATGTAAAACATTCCGCCATATTCCCCAATGCTTCCGCGTTGGTTAGGTCATCCTTTAAGCGGATGCCAATTTCTAAGGCTTGCCTTGCTAAGATCAAGGCTGTGTCGGGCTTATTAACTTTAAGGATAGCGGATGCTGAATTATAATTTTTTGCTTTGGCAATTCCCTCTGTAGTTTTTGTTTTCTCTAAAAGGGAATCAATTTTAGACAGCGCGTTTGTGCCAAGAAAAATTTGGCTGAATAGTATAAAGTATAAAATTAAATAGTTCTGCATACGGAGATTTCATTTCAAATATATTAAGAAAAATGCAATAGGTATGAAACCAAAAAAAGACCGCCTTTTCAGACAGTCTTTATAAAGGGTAAATGAAGGGGCTCGAACCCTCGACCCTCGGTACCACAAACCGATGCTCTAACCAACTGAGCTACATCTACCATTTGGGGCTACAAATGTAATATTTTTTTTGTTTTCTGAAAAATTTAAAGGAAAAAAAATATTTTTCCAGGAATCTATTTATTATAATTAACCATATAGTGTAAACCAACTGATTCTTTGCGCCTTATAGCGTGTTTAATAATTAAATAGCCTATGCATATTAAATTGCGAAGTTCGCCCACTTTTTGTGTTACGGTAGTCTCGTCATACAAAGCTTCATTCTCTTTGTAAATAATCTCCAGCCTGTCAAATGCCCGTTTTAAGCGGAGTTCCGAGCGTACAATGCCCACATAATTACTCATAATTTGTTGTACCTCTCGCTGCGACTGAGTAATTAACACCATTTCCTCCGCATGCTCCGTTCCTTCTGCATTCCAATTAGGCACTTTTTCTTCAAAACCAATATCCGGTAAAATAATTTTAGTGGTTTCCGCGGCCCTGTGTGCAAATACAACGGCTTCCAATAATGAATTACTTGCCAGGCGGTTGGCCCCATGCAGCCCCGTACAGGCGCATTCGCCTACCGCAAATAAATTGCCAATGCTCGAACGGGCTTGCTTATCTACTAAAATACCGCCGCATAAATAATGCATGGCAGGAACCACGGGAATCATTTTCACAAAGGGGTCAATGCCCAGGCTCATGCATTTATTGTAAATATTAGGGAAATGTTCAATAAACGCTTTACGTTCAATATGCCTGCAATCAAGATATACAAAGTCTTCACCGCGCATTTTTAATTCATTATCAATGGCACGGGCAACAATATCACGCGGCGCTAAGGATAAGCGCTCATCGTATTTTTGCATAAACTCTTTACCATCCGTTGTTTTTAAAACGGCCCCAAATCCTCGAATGGCTTCCGTAATTAAAAAGCTGGGATGCTCGCCCGGGTTGTATAGGGAGGTAGGGTGAAACTGCACAAATTCCATGTCCCTAACCCTGCCTTTTGCTCGGTATACCATAGCAATACCATCGCCCGTAGCAATGGTAGGATTAGTGGTAGTGGCATATACATGCCCAATACCGCCCGTAGCCATTAACGTTACCTTGGCTAATACAGTATCTATTTTTTGTGTTTTGGTATTTAAAATATAAGCGCCAAAACATTTAATATCTTCTGTATGCGAAGTAACTACCTGGCCTAAATGATGCTGTGTAATAATATCAATGGCATAGTGATGATCGAGCACCGTAATGTTTTTATGTTTACTTACCTGCGAAATTAACGCACGTTCTATCTCGTAACCGGTAATGTCTTTATGATGCAGGATGCGGTGCGCAGAATGTCCTCCTTCCTTTGCAAGGTCATACGTGCCTTGTTGTGTTTTATCGAAATTTGTACCGAGTTCAATTAATTCCTTTACGCGCTCTGTTCCTTCGGTTACAACAATTCGCACGGTTTCAGGATCGCATAAATTAGCACCCGCAATTAAAGTATCTTCAATATGTTTTTCAATGCTGTCGCTTTCATGCCATACGGCCGCAATACCGCCTTGCGCGTACTTGGTGTTCGATTCGTCCTCATTACTTTTAGTAACAATGTAAACTTTACCTGTTTCCGCTACCTTAAGCGCGTAACTGAGCCCGGCAATACCGCTCCCAATAATTAAAACATCTGCTTTTTCTTGCATGATACAAAAGGGTTCAAGACTATAACCCGACTAATTTATAGTTAATTTAAACCATAAACAAAACTAATTGTTTAATTTATACTTTACGATTAAGTATCTTTACACATCATTTAAACTTACACAATGGACACAATTCCATACACCATATATATTGAGGCTACCCCAAACCCGGCCTCGATGAAATTTGTAGCTAATAAAATTTTAATTAACGAGAAAGGCGCCAGCGCTGAATATAAAAGCCCTATCGAAACGCAAACAGCGCCTATTGCCGGTAAATTATTTCAGTTTCCCTTTATAAAAACAGTGTTTGTATCGGCTAATTATATCACTATTACTAAAATAGATGCGGTTAGCTGGGATGATATTACGGTAGAACTGAGAGTGTTTTTAACGGATTATTTAAATAAAGGAAATTTAATTATTACGGCTCTTCCTCAACAGGAAGTGGCTATTGATAATACGTTTACAGAAACCAAAACCGTAAGCACGCAGCACGTAGCACCTAAGGATGAAGTAGAGGCAAAGATCATTGAAGTGCTGGATCAGTATATTCGTCCGGCAGTAGAAAATGACGGAGGATTAATTACATTTAAAGACCTGAAGGACGGTGTAGTAACTGTGCAAATGCGCGGTGCCTGCAGTGGTTGCCCAAGCAGTACTATGACGTTAAAGGCAGGGATCGAAGCGTTATTAAAACGTTTGTTGCCCGATGCCGTTAAAGAAGTGGTAAGCGAAGCGATGTAATGTTATTGCTTTTTCTTGATCTCTTTTTCCAATTTTCGTGTAATAGGCATCCAGACTCTTCTCCCAACATCCGAAGATAAATGCATACAGATACTGTCTGACATTAATTTGGTATGATACAGTGCTTTATCTTTATTAGTGCCGTTTATCAGGTCACTCAGGTCGCGATTATTTGTAAATTGTTCTGATCTTTTCTTATCATTGTAACATTCCAAGGATTTTTCTTCTTTATGCTTTACATTTATGATCTCCACATTTGCACCGCAGTTTACACTGTTTAGCTCTATAGATTGACCGTTGTAGGGAGATTTGGGATCATTTATTTTTTGCATGGCCGAGCTTTCTGTGATCGTAATGGATTTTAAATTTAAAATGTAATCAGCCGTTGCGGGATCATTGCTAAAGGTAATGTTTGGAGTAATTGCCCCTTCTTTTTTAAAAGATTCCAGAAAAACTTGACTTAATTTTTCCTTAGAGCTGTAGGGTGTGTATTTTACAAAAGAAGCGGTGTTGTTTATAATTACCTGTAATGATTGGTCGCTGTAAGAAATAACGATTGGCTTTTCAATTTTTTTCTTAAATAAAGTACAGGCTGAAAGCAATATAATACTGCAATACATGCTATGACGAAATTTAAAACTCATAATTTAAAAATATAAAAATTATTTAATACGGCATAATTAAACATTAGCATAAGCAATGCTTAACACGCTAATTTTTAAACCTTCAATTTTCTTCAGTGTTTGGCAACAGGCTTCAATGGTGGCTCCTGTAGTTATCACATCATCCACTAAAATAACCGATGTGTTTTTTAAGTCTTGAGTCGGATCTGTTTCAAATTTGTCTTCGACGTTTTCCCAACGTTCAAATTTATTTTTACGGGTTTGCGTGTCGGTAAATTCGGTTCGTTTTAAAACAGTTGTATTTAAAACACTATTTAATCCTTCCGCTAAACCTTTACCAAATTCTTCGCTTTGATTGTAGCCGCGTTGCTTGTATTTTAAAGGATGTAATGGAACAGGAATAATACAAACAGATTTCGCTATGCGGGTGTCAGTTACCAATTCATCGGCATACCATTTTCCCACTAATACCGCAAGTTCCTTATTGCCTTTGTATTTAATAGCATGCAGTATTTTTTGAACACTTCCTTTTTTGTTGAATAAATAAAAGCTGCTTGCCAACTCGAGATCTACACGACCGTAAAATAAATTTTGTACAATATTGTCGGGTTGTAAATGAAAATTAGTCTTAGGTAAATTCATATAACAGTAATTACAGATCTCTTCTTCATGTTTGTAAAGAGAATTACCGCAACCGGCGCAACTCCTGGGATAGATCAATGAAATGAAATCGCTCAGCATGCCTTTATAATTTACCGGCCAACGTGCAGCTCAGCTTATATTTATTTACTTTTCCCGAAAAATTAAAGAGCTCAACGTATACTATATAAATTCCTATGGCCGATTTTTCGTTAGCATCATTAATACCGTTCCAGCTAAATGTACCGTCTTGCGCTAACTGTTCGTTGCGTATTAAATAACGCACCTGCCTGCCTTTACTATCGTAGATGTAAACGTTAGCTGCCTTTCCCGGCTCGTCCAACTTATAAGTAATATTTAATACATCATTATAACCGTCATTATCCGGAGAAAATAATGGACTGTTAATAGTTACCCCGTTTCCGCCATCGGCCTGTAAGTATTGCGAGTTGCGATAGGCCGGTGTTCCAAAACCTACGCTTTCTGCAGCGCTGTTCCAATTTGTTTTATCATTAGTAGAACGGTTAAAGTCAATTCGCTCCAATGATACGCCCTTTGTATTTATAAGCAAAGGAAAATGCATTTTATTGGTGTAGCTTAAGTTATCTATTATCACGTTGTTTTTATCACTTAAAGTCACTACATCCGCGTCGCTGTTCATGCTTGGCAAGTCAGCAACATTTAAAAACCCTTTTGGGTTTATGGTTTGATAGGTGTTTTTTACGGCAGCTCCGTTTTCACTTAATACGATATAGGTTTGCGGAAACAATAAATAGCCTTCGTCTGTAATTGGTTTTGTATCGGTTAAAGTTCGAGTCAATGTATCCATCGAGCCAATTTGAAGATCTTTTAAATTAATAGTTTTGTTGCTCCTGTTAAAGAGCTCTAAATAATCGTTACCGCCCGTGCCGGGATCAAATAATACTTCGTTAATAATAACATCGTTTGCTGCGGGCACGTCAGGTAATGCAAACGGAACGAGGTTTCCGGTAACTGCCGGGTTTCCTGCACAGTCTTTTATTCCGCTTAACACCGTGCAATTATATATAATGCCGCGTTGGATAGAAGTCGGTAATTTTAATTTAGCTTTTTTATAATCGGGGGCAATCGGTATAACGGTTACAGGCTGCCCTATACTGTTATCAAAGATGTATGATGCCCTGTTCACAAGGCTTACACTGTCCAGCGGTTCTGAAAAAATCAGTAAAATAGTATCTGCATCTATCACGGTTATTCTTTCTAATTCCGGCAAATAAGTATCCGGATTATTTCCTGATACCGAATTCCTTTTCCCCGGCGTTCCTCCTGTCGCACTGCTGCTCGCTTTCCAATTACCGGCATCACCACAAGGATTATTCGCATCTACTTGCTCCATGCTCCAACCCCCGTCTGCTTTATTGGCATTATTGTACCAGGCCGGTGTATAGCTGATAGAATGAATCAGTAAATTAGTACTGTCTCTTAACGTAAGCGTAGTGCCGTCATTTAACAGCGACGGAAAGCTCGTTACCTCATAAGCCGTTATGCCAAAACTCAAGAATGTGCTTGCATTGCCTGTTCCTGTAAGCACAATAAAGCTGTCAGGTTTAATGATTATATCGGGCAATTTTTTAGAAACAGTAGGTGTAGCAAAACTCCAACTCTTTAAATTGATATTAAAATGCGTTCTGTTCTTTAGTTCAACATATTCTTCTAAAGGCAGATTAATGGCAGGGTCCGGGTCGGGCATCAGCTCATTAATAACGATGTCGTAAGGTTTATGTTTATAATAAGAAAATGAACCCATATTAGGACTGATCAAATTTCCGTTACAGTCTGTAATACTGCTTATGGTCACCGTATAATTTGTAACATTTATGAGCTTTGTGCTTAAAGCAAGGGTCACACAAGAATTTCCTTGCATAGCGGTAGCAAGATTCGGAGAGCCAATACTGTTGCTAATAGTATAATTACCGGTTGTAGTTAATTGTGAAGATGAGATCACATCATTAAAACACACTGAAATGTGTAAAGAATCTATAACGCTTACCGAACTTACCTTTGGAGCTGTAAGATCCGGTACAATAGAATACGCCGAGTTAATAAAGCCCGGAGTGCCGCCGTTAGAGTCGTTTGAACCTATCCAATTACCCGTCTGTGAACAGGTATTGTTTTGGTTCGGATTTATTTGCTCCAAAGTATAACCACCGTCTTTTTTAAGAGCGCTTCCGTACCAAGTGTCTTTATAATTAACACTGTCAATAAATGCATTACCGGCTGTTTTTAAATAAATGTTGTCTGACGAATTATTTAAAGACGGAAAAGTTGAAACGCCCAGTTTATTCATATAGCCTAATGCCGTAAACTGCGCTGTATCTGTAATAGGGCAAATAATAATATAAGAATTTGGAGGGATTACGAAATTGGGCAAAGTAGCAATAGAGCTATTGTCTGTAAGCTTCAGTCCGTTCAAATTATAAGGATTTGTGCTTCGGTTATAAATCTCAACAAACTCGGTAGCCGTTAGGTTAACCACCGGCGAAGGATCAGAGAAGATCTCATTAATGACTAGATCTTTGAATGCAGGAGTTCCGTAAATGATATAATTAAAAGTTGTTGTTGCAGGAACTATTGTATTGCCCGCTATATCCTGTACATTATTTACAGCAACCGTATAGGTATTGCCTGAAACCAAAGGTGTTCCTAAAGTTAAATGCACCAGCTTAAAATTACCTGCATCTCTTGCAGCCAAACTCGGTATGCCAATTCCGGAACTCAATGTATAATTGCCTGCTGTTTGTGCAGTTGCTAAGTCTACATTTTCACTGAAGAGTAAATCTATGGTTGTGGAAGTTGTAGAAACAGCGCTGATCAATGTTGGTGGCGTTACATCTGCAACAAAAGGCACTACCGAAATATCATCAAACACATGTTTTTGAAAAAACGAAGAAGTAGATTGTGTAATGTAAAACCCGAATGAGTTAGTGCTTATAAAAGTGGCATCTGTTACGGTTCCTTCGCTAATATAGTTATTCCCTGTTCCGGTTATATCTCTTTCCAGAGAAAATAAGTTAGCCGCTGTTCGTACCACTTTAATTTTAAGCAGGTTGTTCGACACATTGGTAATACCGTCGGCACCGTCAATAATTTTAACGGCAGAAGCTAATGATCCGGAGCGTTTATAAAGACAGATCTCATCTAAGGTATTGCCGATGCGCACAAAATAGCCGTTAATAGCGGCAGACTGTAAATTAGCGGCATCACTTATTAAATACACATCGGTGTAATTGCTGCCGGAGGTATTAAACTGAAGGTTTACATAAAATTCCCACTGACAATTGGCAGCTAAAGCATTAGGAGTGCTTATGTAAAAAACGGAGTTAGAGCTTGTGTTAGCCGACTGTAACCGGTTAGCCGTTATTGAAAAATCTGTTGGGGCAGTAAGCGTCCAAGTTGGATTTGACGTGAAATCGCCGTCCGCAAAACCCTCTGTTATTTGTGCGTTTGCCGGGGTTAACAAGCAACACCAAATAAGCATTGTTAAAATGCAATATGTCTTCATAGTTTTATAAAATACAAGTTAGGAATATTTTTTAGATTAGGAATTAATTAACACATTTGTTCTTTCTTTAAATAACACCAAATCATGAAAGTAGCAGTAGTGGGAGCAACCGGTTTAGTAGGCACTAAAATGTTGCAAATATTAGCGGAACGAAATTTCCCTTTAACCGAATTAATTCCTGTGGCCTCAGAAAGATCTGTAGGGAAAGAAATTATGTATAAAGGAAAAGCATATAAGGTTCATTCCATGCAGGCGGCTATTGATGCCAAACCGCAGATTGCTTTGTTTTCTGCGGGAGGAAACACTTCGTTAGAATGGGCCCCTAAATTTGCGGAAATAGGAACAACCGTTATCGACAATTCGTCGGCGTGGCGAATGGATCCGGACAAAAAATTAATTGTTCCTGAGATCAATGCACATGAATTAAAAGCAACGGATAAAATTATTGCAAACCCCAATTGTTCTACCATACAAATGGTGGTGGCATTAAATCCTTTACATAAAAAATATAAAATTAAACGGGTAGTGGTCTCTACGTATCAATCTGTTACAGGAACGGGTGTTAAGGCTGTAAACCAGCTTATGAATGAGCGTGCAGGCATTACAGGCGACATGGCTTATAAATATAAGATCGACCTGAATGTGATTCCTCAAATTGATGTATTTACCGAAAACGGGTATACCAAAGAGGAAATGAAAATGGTACATGAGACAAAAAAAATAATGAGTGATGATTCTATTCGTTTAACGGCTACTACGGTTCGTATTCCTGTTATGGGTGGGCATAGTGAAAGTGTGAACATTGAATTTGAAAATGAATTTGAAATAAAAGATATTTTTGAGATCATGAAACATACTAAAAGCATTATTTTAAAAGATGATGTGTCGCAACAAATTTACCCGATGCCTATGGATGCTCATGATAAGGATGAAGTATTTGTGGGAAGGATCCGAAGGGATGAAACACAGCCGAAAACTTTAAATATGTGGATTGTATCGGATAACCTCAGAAAAGGCGCGGCTACCAATGCCGTACAGATAGCCGAATACTTGGTGGAACACAAACTTTTGTAAAAGAGACAAAGGGATAAAAGAGAGTACTTGACTGAATGACTTAATGATTGAACATAAAAAGACTGCAGTGCCCATCCCCGTTAAAGCGCTGCAGTCTTTTCCTTTTTGGTTTAAACTAAACAAAACCTATGATAAAGAACGTAGAGTAAAGTTACAACCCTTGTTTACAGTTTAAAAGCACAAACTCATAACCGGTGGGTTTCACTTTGTAACCGGTAATATTTTGAATATTATTGGGAAACTCCGTACCATTTTGAAACCCCATCACTTACTAAAGCAACACGAACTGAAAAAGAATATTGTCCCATTGAATAATTTGTAAAGGTTGCGCCGTTAAAATCTATTGCAACCATTAAATCTGAACCCTGCGTTATTATATGAGAAAGATTGGGAGGAGGGCCAGGGCCCCCAAGGGTGTAGAGAATAGTTATTAATTTTCCTTTAGCAACTGAGTTTGCTAATGGTAAATATACAGTAGTTGGTACATTAAGTAATACCAGGTCAGATGTATCAGCAATATTAGCAGTACTTGTATTTACATATTGAAATACTCTATACAGAGATGTAGGTCCTGCGGGACCTTGAATTCCTGTATTACCTTGAACTCCTTGCGGTCCTGCGGGACCTTGAATTCCTTGCGGGCCGATTAATCCTTGGGGTCCTTGTAATCCTGTAATCCCTTGAAGTCCTTGAGGCCCCTGTAATCCTTTTGGACCTTGCGGTCCAGGGATTCCCTGCAGTCCCGTTGGACCATTTTCCGCATATAAAGCATAAGGCACACTTAGTAATTGTGTGGTTCCTATTGATAAATAACCCGAACCCATATCGATTTCAATTTCAATAAACTTACCTCCTGTACCCCAGTTAACACCGGAAAAAGTACCTTGTATTACATTACCTGCACCAATGTTTAAATTAATAACACCAAAAGGATTTGTAACAATATTATGTGTTTCCTGATAAACAATTGTGCCTGTAATAACAATGTCGTGTAAGCTGATTTTTACATTAATATTTTTATTAATGATCATAGCTCCGGATGCATCTCTTGCAACGGCTTGATACTTAAAACTTAATGGCGCTTGTGCGAACATGGAATATTGAAAACAAATAAATATTAAAATATGTTTCATTTAATTAATTTTTACAATTTTAATGCGGTACATGTATTCACCAGCAGCGTTTTTTATAACAAAAAAATAATAGGCATCCCGTAAATAGGTTATATCCAATTTTAAATAATCACTTATAAAGTCTTCTTTAAATAAGATCTGACCTAATACATCATAACAATTCATTTCATAAGAGCCTACAGTTGGCAGTAAAATTGTTAAAGGTCCTGAAGTAGGATTAGGAAATATATGAGGCTCAGTAACTGGTATTAAATCAGATGCAGTTTTAAATATAGGCTGCTCAAAACCTTGGGTCAAAAAAGTTTTTTGATTTAGAGTGTAAGTATCGGTAACAACTTCACCTAAGGTCCAGGATAACTGAAAATCATTATTTGAAAAGTAATTACCTTGGCTTGAAACCACATTTAACTGCAATGTTTGAGCAGTTATGGAATCGGATATTAAGAAAATGCAAAGTAAAACTTTATACATAATATACTCTTTATCAAATATAATTATATTTCGTTGTATGTCAATAAAAAACCCTCCCGCTATCAATCGGGAGGGTTTATTTGTTTGAAGGGTAAAGGTGTTTTTCGTTGCTCATACAAAAAAACAGATATTTCCTTTAGAAGGAAATTAATTTTACACCAAAGGTGAAAGGATATAATTCCGGACCTTTACCGTTTTCAAACAAGGGGGTTAATGCGTAATCAGCATATAGTGTTAAGTTTCTATAGCCAATGCTTGCATGAGCATTTACGCGGAACGGGTTCATGTTATAACTGTCTTTTCGTATTAAACGAATATCTTGTCCGTCAAGTTCCAGTACTTGTCGTGTGCGCGATCCCAGCCTATATCCTCCAATAACACCGAACGCTAAATGAAACGCTTTGTTCGGATTTTTGTTGGTATTGAATTCCAGTAGAACAGGGATGTTTACAAAGGTTGATTTAAAACGGTTCTTCTTATAATTAAATACGTTGCCCCCATCAATTTTACCGGAAGTAAAGCTACTGTCAGGGTTTAACGTCGTGCGGTTGCTGAATTGATACTGACTCCATTCAAAGCCTAAACCAATAACCAGGTTTATATAATTCTTATAAATATGAATGTCTTTTTCCAAAGGATTTAATTGAAAGTTCAGTGACTTACCATAATCAAGCGACATATATTTTTCATTGGCCGGTAAATTAAAATTACCGTTAGAAAGCCAGCCGTTAATGCCTATTCCAAACCCTGCCCAATTGTGAAACCGGTTATCATCATGATTCAAATGCGTTTCGATGCCTTGATCTTTATCGATAATAATAAATTTCTTTTTTCTTAAATTAATGGTGGTAGAGTCTTTTTTAGTACCCGAGCCTTTAGGGGAATCATCATCTACCACTTTTGCAATGGAAGAAGAGCTTGATGCCTCAGCACTTACTTCTTTAGGTTCACCTTTAAACTTAACCATACTGGAACCGGTAGCGTTGGCATTTATTTTTTGCGATGCATTTACTTTGGCAGAAGAAGCTCCGGAAACCGTAACGTTTGTGGTAACAGAATTTAGCTTGTAAGCTTTTAAAGATGAGGCTCCGCTTGCTGTACCGTAAAATGTTTCTGTAGACCCTTCCAGATGAACTCCTGATGCACCACTCACGGTTACATAAACTGTTTTTGTTTTAATACTTGCGGTTACATCACTTGCCCCGGAAGCGTCAATGACAAGGCTGTCTGTTTCTAATGTACCGGTGACATTTACCCGTGAAGCGCCGGCAGCTGTAATTTGATTTAATGTTTTACCCGTAATGTATATTTTGTAACCGCTCTTAAAATTTCCTTTTCCCCTAATGGTTAAAGTTCCGTCTTCATGAGTCGTATATACATTATTAAGTTCAGACTCGTCGGCAACCACTTTTAATTTTAATGTATCGCCTTGTGTGAACTGAACGTTGGCAGCACCCGATACTTCTAATTTCGTAAAAGGTTTTATGTCTCTTGACTGTGTTGTTTGTGCTTTCGCGGCAATACAACTAAATAAGACAATGGATGATAAGATAATATGTTTCATTTTTATATAGGTTAATATGAATAATTTTATAATTTTCTTCAGATTTTGAACATAGGACGCAGCCGGTTATATAAAAGTTACAGGGAAGCGCAACTATTTTTTAGTTTGCTTATTTAATTGGGTGTACAGAGCATACTCTTTTGATCTCATCTCAAGAATGCTTCAATATTATGCCGGTAAAGTAAGAGGGCAATTTTGAGAAAAGATCAATTAGCTTTGATCCATTCAATAATATCAGTAATTACTTTTTCTTCTACATTACCCTGTTTATCATATTCTGCAGGCGTTGATTTGCCTTCGCCTTTTATAAATAAATGATTTAACGCAGCGTAAGAAATAAATGTATTTTTAGAATTTGTGCTTAAAGTGCTTTTCCAAAGATCAAAATCAGCCATGGTAACCTGGTAATCGCGTTCACCCTGCAACACTAAAATGGGTTGTTTTAATTTTTTTGCCGCAGTTACTTGGTTGTATTTTTTTATAGATTCCCAATAATGTGCCGGGAGGTTAAGCGGCAAATTATCAGCAGTAGCTGTTTTTAAAAGTTTTGGATCTTTTACTGTTTTCACTTGGGATTTTAAATTTTCAATTTCTTTTTTTTCTTGCGCATCAAGACTGTCTAAGCTAAAAATATAAGTGTATTGTTTAACTACAAGGCCTTCTAATGGCAGAGCATTAGCTGCCATTAAAATGACACCGTTTGTTTTTATTTTTCCTGCAATTAGCGGAGCACACATGCCACCTAAGCTGTGACCAATAATATAAATTTTAGATTTCGCGGTTAAGGGATTTTTACGAATAGTCTTTACGGCGCAGATAGCGTCCTCTATCACTTCTTCGTTAATGCCAATCTTTTCAAGGTCTTTGCCCATTTCACTTTTATAGGTGAGGGTACGTTTATCATAACGTATGCTTGCAATACCGTTAGACGCTAACCCTACGGCAATATCCTTTAAAGGTTTATTTGGCCCAATGGTCTCATCTTTATCATTAGGCCCGGAGCCTGCAATTAATATGACAACCGGCGGATTTGTTACATTATTAGGCACGCATAATATTGCCGGTAACTCGTACTTACCTGATTTCAAAGTTAGTTTCGATTCATAAAATTTAGATGATTTATAATACTCGGGATAGTTGTACGCTAAATTGTTTTTAGGAGGGACAAAAAAGATCCCGATTATTTTTTGAGCTTTGTTATAAGAAAGCTTTAGGTCCATTTTGGTTTTCGCAAATACGCACCTTACACTTACTGTTTCAACAGAGTCATTTTTTTCGGAATTAATTTCGCTGTATGATTTATATTCTCCCAGGTATTTAGGAATACTTTCCCAAATGTTCTTTAGCATTTCACTGTTTATTTGATTGCTCACCGAAGTATCAAACATTACTTGGCAACTGTCGTATTGGCCGCGCTGCAGCTTATTGATAAGAGAAACAGAACGCTCTTTGTTAGTTTGGCCGGTTACGAAAAGCGTGCTGAAAATAAGGAAGTGCGAAAAGAGAAGTTTCATACAGAAAATTTTTACCGAATGTAAAATAATTTATGCAATTAATACAGCTTTGTATTTAAAACCATATCAAACGAGGAATAAGAAACATGGAACACGGATCAAACAGATTTGACTGATTAGTACGAATAAAAAATCCGTGAAAATCTATTAGATCTGTAAAATCCGTATTCTATTTTATTGCGTTAGCAACTATAAAGGTAATTCCATCGGGATATCCATTAATAGGATCTCTGTGTTATCACCATTTATTTTGATGTCAAATGCATCTGTTTCCCAAACACCGTAAGCATCCCGTATTTTCAGTTCCTGACCATTAATATTAGCGCTGCCGCTGATTAAAAACGCGTACACACCATTTCCCGGTTTTTTAACGGTGTACGTTTCGGTTTTGTCTTTATCAAATTTTCCTAAAAAGAACCAGGCATCCTGGTGGATCCAAACTCCTTCATCATTTTCATTAGGCGATAAGATTTGTTGAAATTTATTTTGCCTGTCTGCAACGTTTAAAGATACTTGTCCGTAACGCGGTTTTACATTTTGTTTGTTTGGGAATAGCCAGATCTGTAACAGTTTCAGATCTGTTTTACCGTTATTATATTCGCTGTGTACCACACCTGTTCCGGCACTCATTACCTGCACATCACCCGGTAAAATAACTTCTCCGTCATTACCCATGTTGTCTTTATGTAATAGTTGTCCTTCTAAAGGAATGGTAATAATTTCCATGTTATCATGCGGGTGAGAGCCAAAGCCCATACCGCCGGCAATTTTATCGTCGTTTAAAACTCTAAGCACACCAAAGTGCATACGGTTCCTGTCTTGGAAGCCGGCAAAGCTGAATGAATGGTGAGCGTCTAACCAACCGTGGTTGGCATGTCCTCTTGTTTCTGCGGAGTGAAATATATGTTTCATAATTGTATTTAAATTAATTATACAACAAATGTAACAACAATTATTGTATATACAACAGTTATTAAGAATATTTAACGTTCATTCTAAATTAAAGCTTTATGCAGGAATTATCCTCTTAATTTATCCAATAAAATACCAATCTCTTTGGCTTCTTTTTCTGAAAGAGTATCAAAAAGCTTAGTTTCCACATGTGTTAGCTTTGGATAAAGATTTTCTAAAAGATCGAGGCCTTTTGGCGTAATGGTAATTTCTACTTTCCGGCGGTTGTCTTCGCAAATCACACGATTTACATAACCTTTCAGCTTTAGCTTCTCTACAAGGCGTGTAGCGTTGCTCATACGGTGTATCATGCGTTCCTGTATGGTAGACAGGTTAGCGGGTTTTCCTTTTTGTCCTTTTAAAATGCGTAGTACGTTATATTGTTCCTGCGAAATTCCATACTCTTTAAAGCACTCATTTGTTTTTTCTTCTATCCAGTTAGAAGTAAATAAAATGCTTAAGGCTGCTCGTTGTTGCACAGTTTTAAATTTTTCTGTTCTTAATTCCTCTTCCAACTTCATGGTACTAAAATTTAATTTAAATATCCTTCAATACTTGTATCAAACGATTGTTTGTAATCGCTTACAGAACCGTAGTTAGTTCCGTCAATGACTATGTTAGTTCCTTTAACGACACCAAGCTTAGTGAATGTTACATTTTGTTTTTTTAATTCTGTTTCTAATGCAGAAGTTGCGTTTGCAGATACAGAAACAATTACCCTGCTTTGCGCTTCGCCGAATAAAAAGGCATCCTTACGAATGGCACTGTCAGAGCTGATCTCGAAGCCTAAGTTATTTACCATAGCGCTTTCCAACAAATTCATAAACAAACCGCCGTCGCTTACATCATGCGCCGAAGTAATTAATTTATTTTTGATAATGCTTATTACAGCTGCCTGTATATTAAATTCTGTTTCCAGGTCGAAGAAAGGAGCCGGTGTATTTTTTGTTTTATGAAAGCTGTATAAATATTCTGAAGACGAAATATCATTTTTACTTTCGCCAATCATATAAATAACATCGCCTTCGGTTTTAAAATCTAAAGTCGTTTGTAATGATTTATCTTCCAATATTCCTATCATACCGATAGTTGGAGTAGGGAACACCGGGCCTTCATAACTCGATTGGTTGTAGAAGCTAACGTTACCACCTGTTACAGGAGTTTTAAATTTTAAGCAGGTACTGCTCATTCCTTTAATAGAACCTACAAACTGCCAATATACTTCAGGGTTATAAGGGTTTCCGAAATTTAAACAGTTAGTTACCGCGCTTGGTATACCTCCGCTGCACACGATGTTACGGGCCGCTTCGCTTACTGCAATAGCACAACCTGTTTCAGGGTCTGCATTTACGTAACGTGCGTTGCAATCAACCGTCATGGCTAATGCCTTCTTCGTTCCTTTTACATTTACAATAGCGGCATCACTCGGCTTGTTGGTGCTCATGTTAATGCCGCCCACCATACTGTCGTATTGATTATAGATCCAACGCTTGCTTGCTAAGTTTGGTAATTTAGCTAAAAACTGCATTACCGGTTTTAAATCGTTAGGTTCAATAATCGTATTGATATTGAATTTTTTTGATTCTGCATAATACGCCGGCTCTTTGTAATCGCGTGTGTATACCGGTGCTCCGCCGCCTAATACTAATACATCAGCAGGTACATCCGCAACCAACTCATCATTCATGTAATATTTTAAACGATCGCCGGCGGTTACTTCACCAATTTGTGCACAGTTCAAATCCCATTTATCAAACACAGCTTGCACTAACGCTTCTTTTCCTTTTTCAACTACTACCAACATGCGCTCCTGCGATTCTGATAATAAAATTTCAAAAGGATGCATACCTTCCTGGCGTGTAGGAACTTTGTGTAACCAAATATTCATGCCGTGCTCGCCTTTAGCGCTCATTTCGGAAGTAGAACAAGTAATGCCCGCTGCACCCATGTCCTGCATGCCAATTACAGCACCTGTTTTAATAACTTCTAAGGTTGCTTCCAATAATAATTTTTCCTGGAACGGATCGCCCACCTGTACAGAAGGCAAATCTTTAGCAGAATCTTCCGTTAAGTCTTTACTCGCAAAGGCTGCACCGGCAATGCCGTCTTTACCGGTTGATGACCCTACAATAAACACGGGGTTCCCAACACCGTAAGAGGTGGCACTTACTGTTTCTCCTTCTTTTACAATACCAACGCTCATGGCGTTTACCAAAGGGTTAACGTTATAGCAGTCATCAAAAAACACTTCGCCGCCAACAGTTGGGATGCCGAATGCGTTGCCGTAATCGCCAATACCTTTCACCACGCCTTTTAATAACCATTGTGTTTTTTGAGAATTGATGTCACCGAAACGTAAGGAGTTTAATTGAGCGATAGGACGCGCCCCCATTGTAAAAATATCGCGGTTAATACCGCCAACACCTGTTGCAGCACCTTGGTATGGCTCTAATGCGCTTGGGTGGTTGTGCGATTCTATTTTAAAACAACACCCTAAACCGTCACCAATGTCTACCAAGCCGGCGTTTTCTTCACCTGCTTTTGCCAACATGTGCGGGCCGTCTTTCGGTAATGTTTTTAACCAGGTAATGGAGTTTTTATAAGAGCAGTGCTCGCTCCACATCACAGAGAAAATAGATACTTCCGTAAAATTAGGCGTGCGTCCTAAAATTTCTTTGATGCGGTCAAACTCTTCCGGCAAAAGGCCTAAGTTTTTTGCTGCTTCAACATCTGCTAATTGTTCGGAGTATTTTATGGCTGCCATAATTTATTTTCTGTTAAATGAACCTTTGAAATTAAGGCCCAAAGATACAGAATTACTGCAAAATCGGGGAAAATTTGTTAACGAGTTTTAATAAAAAAATAGAATAATCACGAGGAAGTGTTTATTGAAAAATAGTGTAACTTTACAAATCATGAACACAAAAGAAATCGGTTTGGCAGCTTTAATTATTTGTATCGGATTAACTGTTTTTTCATCATGTAAAAAAGAATATACCTGCATGAGCACAAATCCAAGGGTTGACTCAATAGGATTTAAAGTTAAGGATACAAAAGGAAATGCTAAAAAAAGATGTGAAAGCACAAAAGATTCAGAAGGGTATAGCTATACGTTGAAATAAAAACTCTTATTTATTTTGCAAGCTCGACAATATCTTTTACTTCGATAGTATGCTTTGAAAAACCTTTGGAAGAAACCCGAATCATCGCCAATCCTACTTCTTTAATAGTAGAAGCTATATTAGGCGCTACCAGTTTAATAACCGGGTATAGCCATCCTACATATTTATAAGCAGGCAGCACATTTTTTTGTCCTTTGGTTGGTTTCATCATTCCGGGGCGGAAATTATAAACCTGTTTAAAAGGTAATTTCATTAAATCATTTTCTGTTTTGCCTTTTACGCGGGCCCACATAGAGCCGCCTTTTTCGGTGCTGTCTGTATTGGCCCCCGAAACATAACAAAATGTCATAGCATGATTTACTTCACTTAATGTTTTTGCAAAACCTATAGTTAAAGTATACGTTAGCTTGGTATACTCTTCTTCTTTCATGCCGATGGATGAAACACCCAGGCAAAAAAAGCAGGCATCATAATTTTTAACCTGTTCTTTTATGGGTTCGATATTAGAAAAGTCGGAATGAATCATTTCTTTTAAGCGCGGATGTGAAACACCGGAAGGTTTTCGTACAATGATCAAGACATTTTCTATTTGCGGGTTTTCAAGGCATTCCAGCAATACCCCTTCGCCTACCATGCCGGTAGCGCCTGTTATAATCACGTTTAGTTTTTTCATATTGTTGTTATTTGTTTTGCCCGCGGATCTCGCAGATATCGCAGAGAAAAAGATCTGCGTAGATCAGCGAAATCTGCGGGAGAATTATTTTTTTCTGACGATCATCAATCCATCCCTTACAGGCAATAATATATTTTCCACCCTGTTATCCTGTTGTGCAAATTTATTAAATTCGTGTAATGCCTGCGTTTCCCTATCCATAGTACTTTCAGGCATGGTAATTTTTCCGCTCCATAGTACGTTATCAGCAATAATTAATCCGCCGGGTTTTAGTTTTTCAATCGCTAACCGGTAATAGTTGAGGTAATTTTTTTTATCGGCGTCAATAAATATAAGGTCTATAGGCTGTTGTATGGTTTTAAGATATTCTTGAGCGTCTGCAATGACCAATTCTATTTTACCGGCATACTCTGTTTGTTGAATAAACGATCTTGCAAATGCGGAGGTTTCTTCATTTACGTCAATGCTTATTAATTTTCCGTTCTGCGCTAAACCTTCTGCTAAACAAAGTGCTGAATAGCCTGTGTAAGTGCCAATCTCCACAATTAAGCTTGGTTGTTTCAATTTAGAAATAAAGCTTAAAAAACGCCCCTGTAAATGTCCGCTCAGCATACGCGGCGACACTATTTTTAAATGTGTTTCGCGGTTTAGTTTTTTGAGAATGTCTGATTCTTCGCTTGTATGCATTTCGCAGTATCGGCTTAATTCAGGACTTATAAATTCCATGAGTTATAATTTGAGAACAAAGAACGTAAAAAATAATGTTCAAAGCTTGATTTAAGGAAATTTACAAATTAACTGTTTAAATAATGAGCTGACAGAATAATGCCATATATCCAGAAATTATAAAGTGCTGTATAGGCAATAGCATAAACCATGCTCATCGCTATATTATCTTTGCATTTAGCCGAATTTTTAAACACAAGTCGTAATGCCCTGAAAAAGATCCAATAAAGCATAGCAACGAAGGCCAGAATCATAGACCAAAATAAAGGGCCGACTGCCCATATAAAAATCAGAATAGAGATTGAAAAAACGATCCACGCGATGATGCCGGTTATGATCCCTGTTATATCATCAGCAAAATCAAGTGCATCAAACGGTAAGTCAATTTTGCCGGACAAATCAGAAAATTTAAATTTTATTTTATTAGTGATCTTTCCCAGGTTATCTTTTAGCTTAATTCCCTTACACAATCCAATAGTAAGGAATAGAAAGAAACTAACGGATAATATGGTGCAGGAAAGAATAGAGTTTAAATAAAGAGAACGGTGTTTTCCGAGTCCAAAAAGCCAAACACTTAAAATAGTTAGCGTCATTACCATAAGCGTGATAATGAAAATAGTTTTTGTTGTTACCAATGTGTATTTGAATCGTCCAAGACTCTTTGATTGAACAGTCACGAAATATTTTTTATTCAATCTCCAATTCAATTTCCAACTGCACCGGCAATAGCCGAAAAGTCATTCTGTGTAAATGGGTTGTTGAATGTGTTCTTATAGCCTCGCGGTGTATTTTGGTAGGATAGCCCATGTTATGCTCCCAACCATAATGCGGATGCGCCTTTGCGGCTTCCTTCATAAAATCGTCGCGGTATGTTTTAGCTAAAATGCTCGCGGCCGCAATGCTTAAATATTTTCCGTCTCCTTGTATAATACAATGGTGCGGTTTTGTTTTATAAGGAGTGAAACGATTTCCGTCAATCAATAATAACTCGGGTTCATGCATGAGCTGATCAATAGCGCGGTGCATGGCTAAAAAAGATGCTTTTAAAATATTAATCTCATCAATCTCCACATTGGTAACTACTCCTACTGCCCAGGCTACAGCTTTTGTTTCTATTTCCGGGCGTAAGTCATAACGGTCTTTATCCGTTAATTTTTTACTATCATCCAGCCATTTATTTTTATACTTTTTTGGCAATATGACGGAAGCCGCGTATACAGGTCCGGCCAAACAGCCTCGCCCGGCCTCGTCACAGCCCGCTTCAATTAAGTGCTTATCGAAATAGGATTTTAGCATAGTTGAATTTCGTCATTGCGAGCGAAACGGAGTGAGCGAAGTAATCTCAAGCTTAAATCATAAAGTTTGAGATTGCTTCGCCGTTCCTCCCCGCAATGACGGTCTAGATCTTTTCTAAGGTCGCTTTAATTTTATCAAAATCAGGTTGTTTACCCGCATCCTCTAAGATCTCAGCATACTGAATAATACCGGTTTTATCAATAACGAAGGCTGAACGCTTTGTTACGCCCAACATTCCAAAGCCAAACGTTTCGTATAACGAATCGTAATCTTTAGCCGTCGTTTTATTGAAATCAGATAATAAATCAAAATTATAACTCTGCTCTTTTTTAAACCGTTCCAAGCTGAATAATGAATCGATGGAAATACCGATTACTTCCGCGTTTAAGGAAGTATATACACTGTAGTTATCCCTGATGCTGCACAATTCGGCAGTACATACTCCCGTAAAGGCTAAAGGAAAGAATAAGATCACCAAATTTTTCCCTTTATAATCAGATAAAGAAATTTCTTTTTTTTCGGTGTTGAATAATTTGAAATCGGGTGCTTTTTGGCCTACTGCTACTGACATACTATTTTTAAGTTTAGTTAGTGTAATTTTAAGTCACAAAATTAAGTGATTTTAGATGTCGAAGAGAATTAAATTCTTAAATAGTATGAACTTTCCAAACTTTTTAACTTTCCGGGCGTTGTTACTTGGTATTAAACCAAAGTAAATGATAATTTTGCACCCACAATTTAATAAACTTTAAAACACAATTATATGGCATTAGTAGGAAAAAAAGCACCTTCATTTAAGGCGGCAGCAGTAATAAATGGCGAAGAAATAGTGGACGATTTTTCGTTAGACCAATATTTAGGAAAAAAACATGTGGTATTTTTCTTTTACCCGAAAGATTTCACATTTGTTTGTCCGACAGAATTACACGCTTTTCAGGAAAAACTGGGTGAGTTTGAAAAGCGCGGTTGCGCGGTAGTAGGCTGTAGTACAGATACAGAACAAAGCCATTGGGGCTGGTTACAATTAGATAAAAATAACGGGGGCATTAAAGGGGTTACTTACCCGATTGTTGCCGATACAACAAAAATTATTTCTATTAATTTTGATACATTATTTGGTGATTATGATGTAAATGATAACGGTGATTTAATTGCAACAGGTGATATGGTTGCTTTCCGCGGTTTATTTTTAATTGATAAAGCAGGAATTGTTCGTCATCAATTAATTAACGATTTGCCTTTAGGACGTAATGTGGAAGAGGCTTTACGTATGGTAGACGCTTTACAATACTTTGAAGAAAAGGGAGAAGTTTGTCCCGCAAACTGGAGCAAAGGTAAAGAAGGTATGAAAGCTGACCATAAAGGGGTAGCGGAATACTTAACTAAGAACTAAATTTTGTTTTCTATAAAATTAAAGGAGCGAATGTATCGCTCCTTTTTGTTTTGTATGGAATATGTTTTTAACCACATAGGCACATAGAAAAACAAATACAGGATAAATAGATCGATGTTGACACAGAACCCTATATCTATGTTGTTAAACTAATACTTATTCGCCTTCTTTAAACGGACTCCTGGGAACCCACTCACTCGGTTGCAGAAATTGCATAAAGGGTTTCATAATTAATTTAGAAACTGTGTTTTGCGGTTTAATGTAACACATGAGTTCATGAGGTTTTGCGCCAACCGTACTCTTAATTTCAGAGGCAGTTCTTCCTAAATTAATGCTTGCTTTTTTTACGATAATGGCTTCCTCAATATAGCTGTACAAAATAGTTTGGTACAATTCATACTCTTTATTAATCTCGTAATCAAAGCCTACATAATGCGCTTCAATTTCAGTTGGCAGATAAAAGCCGCTGGCAAAGGAAACGATGGCATCTTCTTTAAACCAGGCGTCAATATAAAATAAGTTAGATTGTGCTTTTATAACATCTGCAAAATATGTTCTTGATAAATGGGCTAATTTAAATTTGGCTTGCTTAAATACATTTAAATAAAGGCTGTATAAAGCATCATTGTAATTTATAATTTCCGCCGGGGTAAGTCTTTTTTTAGTTAAAGAGGCGCTTGCTTTTAAAATTCCTTTCGCACGGTTACGGTATTTTTTCGAAAACAAATTAATGTAATCCGATAGGTTTAATAAGCCTTCCGGCAAATCAATGATCATATTGGGCTCTACATTAAAATGAATAAATTTGCGGCAATACCAACAATCTTTATCACCGAAGCCTTCTTCATAAAAATCTTTCACAAGTATGGCGGAAATTTTCCCTCGTAATTTTTCTTCCCGCGCAACCGCATCGATAACGCCTTCTACCAGTTTAAATTTTATTTTTTTGCTTGTAACGTCTATGTAAAAACCATGCTCTCCGCTAATAAAATTATTTCCGCAAGTTACCAAGCGCATAATCGTTTCATGCTCATTCTGCTCAATATATCTCCTGAATACAGAAGCTTTCTTACTTTGCAGTTCACTGATTTGGTGGGCTATGAGCTCGCCGAATAAGGAAGCTGAAAAATCATTGATCTGAAAATACACAACGCCGATTGGTTTTTTGGCGTTGTAAATGATCACATACCTGAACCTGAAATGATCCGTTTTTTGTTGATGGATCAATTGAAGATAAGAGAAGGTAAGAAACGTATTTTTTTGTTGGCCGGCGGCATCCCAGTCTTCTCTGGGGATTAAGCTCATCTCTTCAAAACAGGAAAACGTATAACTTGAAAACAGCTTACGGTGCGGTTTTAATTTATTTTTTAAAATTATTTTGTCGCAGATAGCAAACATTAAATCGTGATTAAAGGAAAAATATCATCCAACATTATATCAACACTTTCCTTTATTGAGAGTTCAGTTGTATCCACACTGTAAATAGCTGAATCGGGCTCTTCAAAGAAATCCGAAACGCCTGTAAATCCTTTTAACTCACCTGATCTGGCTTTAGCATAATGACCTTTTACATCTCTTTTTTCACACACCTCCAAAGGGGTTGAAATATGATATAAAATAAAGCGCTGTTCGCCAATAATAGTTTCTGCCAACAACCTTAACGCGTTTGTAGGAGTAATTAAACTGCAAATGACCACAATACCACAGCTTACCAACTGTCTTGCCAATTCAGCCGTACGCCTGGTATTCTCGGTTCTGTCTTCTATGCTAAAACCAAGGTCTTTATTTAAGCCTTTCCGTAACACATCACCATCCAACACTTTTGTTAAAACACCTTCCGTATAAAATCTTTTCTCAAGCTCATAGGCGAGTGTTGTTTTACCTGAACCCGAATAACCGGTCATCCAAATAACAATACCTTTATGCGAATGCATGTGTTCTTTATCCGATGAGCTTACAAGCTCGCCCTGATCAGGAAATATGTTTCGGGAACCATTCAAAATAAACAAATTAAGAATTTAAAAATACAATTAATTATCTTAATTTTGAGGGTATAAACCTGTTTTAATTAATATTAACATGGCATACGATTTTAGAACCGGTCCAACGATTGACCAAGTTGGTATTGAGGAAAGGGTAGCCCGGTTTAATACGCGAAGTATTAAAAAAGGGAGTAAAGTTCAGGCGCTTAAGTTAGCACTTAGCATGATTGACTTAACGACTTTGGAAGGCAAGGATACCGAAGGGAAAGTAACCCAAATGTGTTATAAGGCAATGCACCCGCACATCTCTATGCCTGATTTACCGTCTACTGCGGCGGTTTGCGTGTATCCTACACATGTAAAAACGGCTAAAGACGCTTTAAAAGGAAGTACTGTAAAAGTAGCGTCTGTTTCAACGGCTTTCCCCAGCGGTAATTCAACCATGCAAATAAAACTGGCCGATACAAAATTTGCGTTGGATAACGGTGCCGATGAAATTGATATGGTAATTAGCCGGGGCGAATTTTTAAAAGGTAATTACGATTTTGTATTTGATGAAATAGCAGCCATCAAAGATTTAACACATAAATATAATGCGCGTTTAAAAGTTATTTTTGAAACAGGAGAGATCTCTACTTTAGATAACGTGCGTCGCGCAAGTGATATCGCTATTTATGCGGGAGCGGATTTTATTAAAACATCTACCGGTAAAATTGGAGTAGCGGCCACCATGCCGGTTACTTTAGTGATGTTAGATGCTATTAAAGATTATTATTTTAAAACAGGTATTATGGTGGGTATGAAGCCTGCGGGCGGCATCAGCACAGCAAAAAGTGCTTTGCAGTATTTGGTAATGTTGCATGAAACTTTGGGTAATGCCTGGTTGGATAATAAATGGTTTCGCTTTGGCGCCAGCTCATTGGCTAACGATTTAATTTTACAATTAGAAAAAGAAGCAAGGGGTGTTTATTTTAGTAAAGATTATATTTCGGTTGATTAAATCTTAACCGCAAAGAACGCAAAGTTTTATGTAGAGAATGCAAAGAAAATTTATTAAGAAAATCGAATATATTAAAAAAAATTAAAACCAATTTGCGCCCTTTGCCTCACTCTCAGTGCTCTTTGCGGTTAAAATACAAATACAATGTCAAAAAAAGAAACTAAGAAACTAGACTATTTTACGGATTGGAAATATGCACCGGCTCCTGAAGCGACCGATCACATTCGTTTACAGAAACAATACGAGCTTTTTATTAACGGTAAATTTGTAAAACCAAACTCCGGTAAATATTTCGATACCATTAACCCTGCTACAGAAGAAAAAATTTCAAGCATTGCCGAATCTAATGACAAGGATGTAGACACTGCCGTGAAAGCGGCTCGCGGGGCATACGACAAGACATGGAGTAAAATGCCCGCGAAGGAACGCGCTAAATACATTTACCGTATTGCCCGTTTAATCCAGGAAAGAGCCCGCGAATTATCGGTTATTGAAACGATGGATGGCGGAAAATCAATCCGTGAAAGCCGTGATATTGATGTGCCTTTAGCAGCGAACCACTTTTTTTATTATGCAGGTTGGGCCGATAAATTAGAATATGCTTTTCCGAACCGTAACCCAAAATCATTGGGTGTTGCCGGACAAGTTATCCCCTGGAATTTTCCTTTATTAATGGCTGCCTGGAAAATAGCGCCGGCATTGGCAACCGGCAATACGGTTGTTTTAAAGCCGGCAGAAACCACTTCATTAACTGCACTTAAATTAGCTGAAATTATCCAAGAGAGCGGTTTGCCTGACGGCGTAGTAAACATTATTACCGGTCACGGGCCTGTTGGCGCTTCTATGGTTAACCATAAAGACATTAATAAAATTGCTTTTACGGGAAGCACCAATGTTGGTAAATGGATTCAGAAAGCAGTGGCAGGAACCGATAAAAAACTAACTTTAGAGTTAGGCGGTAAAGCAGCAAATATCATTTTTGAAGATGCGCCTATCAACCAGGCTGTAGAAGGAATTGTGAACGGGATCTTTTTTAACCAAGGCCATGTATGCTGCGCCGGTTCCCGTTTATTCGTTCAGGAAAGTGTAGCCGATGAAGTGATCCGTAAATTAAAAGACCGGTTAGAAACATTGATTGTAGGTGACCCTTTAGATAAGAACACAGACATTGGCGCCATAAATTCTAAAATGCAATTGAATAAAATAAATGAGTATTTAAAAATTGGAGTGAACGATGGAGCTGAGATGTACCAAAGCTCTTGCAGCATTCCGAAAAAAGGATTTTTTGTAAGACCGACGTTGTTTTTAAACACCTCACAATCGCACCGCATTTCACAGGAAGAAATTTTCGGGCCTGTGTTAGCCATTCAAACTTTCAGGACGATTGAAGAAGTGATTGAAAAAGCAAACAATATTCCTTACGGTTTAAGTGCCGGTGTGTGGACAGATAAAGGTTCGCGCATTTTTAATATGACTTCTAAATTAAGAGCAGGAGTTATTTGGGCAAACACGTATAATAAATTTGATCCTACTTCTCCTTTCGGCGGCTACAAAGAAAGCGGCTTTGGAAGGGAAGGCGGACTGCATGGTTTAATGCCTTACCTTAAGTTTTAAGTTGCCTCTGTTTCCCCTCTAGAAAGAGGGGATTAAGGGGTGTGTATACTATTTTAACACATGATAGAAATGAGATATTAAATTAGCATTGAAAATAACATACAATCCATATTTAAAAGAAAAAGCGAGAGAGCTTCGCAACAACTCTACCAAGGGCGAGATTTTGTTATGGAAAAAACTAAAAGGCAAACAATGTTGTGGGTTTGATTTTCACAGGCAAAAGCCAATTTTAAATTATATAGTTGATTTTTATTGCTTTAAATTAAAATTAATTATTGAAATTGATGGTTACAGCCATAATTTTAAACCCGGAGAAGATAAAAAAAGAGATATCGAATTAACCTGTCTGGGTTTTACTGTCTTACGATTTTCTGAAGGCGAAGTAAAAAATAATTTGGATTCGGTATTACAATCCTTATCTGTATTTATAGAAAATAAATTAGAACAACACACCCCTCAGTCCCCTCTTTTTAGAGGGGAAACCGAACGGGTTTAACACAATAGCAATGGATAGAATAGAAGTTTTAAAAACATACAAAATATTTATCGGCGGACAATTCCCTCGTACGGAAAGCGGTCGTTATTACCCTTTAAAATTAAAGAACAACATGACCGTAAACGTTAGTTTATCATCGCGTAAAGATTTCAGGAATTCTGTGATTGCAGCCCGTGGCGCATTCAACGGCTGGAGCGGAAAACCGGCGTTTAACCGCGGACAAATTTTATACCGTATAGCAGAAATGCTGGAAGGCCGTAAAGAACAATTTTTAGAAGAATTAAAACAGTTGGGTTATACTGCAGCTAGTGCAAAAAAAAAAGTGGAACAAAGCATTGACCGCTTAGTATATTATGCCGGTTGGTGCGATAAATACCAGCAATTATTCAGTTCAGTAAATCCTGTGGCAACGTCTCATTTTAATTTTTCAGTTCCTGAACCAATGGGCGTGGTTGCTATTATGGCAGACGAGTCAACTGCTTTACTGGGATTAGTTTCAGTGATTGCACCTTGCATTGCAGGCGGTAATACCTGTATTGTTTTAGCATCAGAAAGCAAACCAACCTGTTCTATTACCTTTGCTGAGGTTATTGCGACGAGCGATGTTCCGGGCGGCGTCGTAAATATTGTCACCGGTAACAGAAAAGAATTACATGCACATTTTTCATCTCACATGGATGTGAACGCAGTAATAAATTGCAACAGTGAAAAAGACTTTAATAAAACCATCGGCGAAAATGCCTCTTTAAATGTGAAGCGTGTGTTTACCTGGAATAAAAATTGGACTGATGAAAAAGAGCAGGGCCCTTATTTTATTACCGACCTTCAGGAAATAAAAACAACCTGGCATCCTATTGAAAACATTGGTGTTTCAGGAATTAAATATTAGTCTCAGCGTCATTGCGAACAGAGTGAAGCAATCTCAAATTTAGATTTTATTTATTGGGGCGCGTTCGGCGGAAGCCGAATCGGGCTGTCACTACAATCGTTTTTTGTTTCACAAAAAAAGGATTTTCGTTTGCATCCCTCGCGCTGTATAACACCCGAATGAAAATTAAACTCTGAATTTGTAATAAATTCGCGTGAAGGATGCAAGCGAAAATCCTTTTACGTAACACAGTGGAGTAAAAGATTGCAGCGACAGCCTGACCCATAGGGACACGTCCAAATTTGCAAAACTCTAATTCTCTCAACTCTTTCCCAACCTAAAATCCCTTGCGGCTTTGTCTGTAAATCCTATCTTTACACTTCGCAAAATCAACCACGATGGAATATAATTTTAAAGAGATAGAAAGCAATTGGCAGGCTTATTGGGCAAAGCATAAAACCTTTGCAGCAAAAGATGATTCGACTAAGGAAAAATATTATGTACTGGATATGTTTCCTTACCCGTCAGGTGCAGGCCTACATGTAGGCCATCCTTTAGGTTATATTGCTTCCGATATTGTATCGCGCTACAAACGCCATAAAGGCTTTAATGTGTTGCACCCTATGGGTTACGACAGTTTTGGTTTACCGGCCGAACAATATGCCATACAGACAGGCCAACACCCTGCGATTACTACCAAACAAAATATTGCGCGTTACCGTGAACAAATGGATAAGATCGGCTTTTCGTTTGACTGGGACAGGGAAGTAAGAACGTCAGATCCCGAATATTATAAATGGACTCAGTGGATCTTTATTCAAATTTTTAATGCGTGGTATAATCCAAGAACGGATAAAGCGGAAAACATAAAGAGCTTACTTGCTATTTTTGAAACGGAAGGCTGCAAAGGAACTGGGCATGATGTTGTAACAAGTGATATTGAGAAAGAGGTTCCGGCATTTACCGCCGAAGAATGGAAAGCGTTTGACGAAAAAAAGCAAAGCGATATTTTAATGAAGTTTCGTTTGGCGTATTTAGGAGAATCTTTTGTGAACTGGTGCCCCGCATTGGGAACTGTTTTAGCGAATGATGAAATTAAAGACGGTGTGAGCGAGCGTGGTGGACACCCTGTAGAGCGTAAGATGATGAAGCAATGGAGCATGCGCATTACCAAATATGCACAGCGTTTATTGGAAGGATTAGATACTTTGGATTGGACGGAAAGTTTAAAAGAAGCACAGCGAAACTGGATTGGAAAAAGTGAAGGATCATCCTTAAGGTTTAGAATCCTCACCCCTGGCCACTCTCCAAAGCAGAGGGGAACTAAACACTTTTATTTAACTGCTAAACAAGAAATAGCAGCCGACCTATTAAAAAAAGCAAAAGCAAATAGGAAAAATTATACTGAAACAGAGGATGTTATGTGGCAGGCTTTAAGAAATAGAAAATTGGATGTTAAATTTAGAAGGCAACATCCAATTGATAGATTTATTGCAGATTTTGTTTGCTTAGAACATAATTTAATTGTTGAAATAGATGGTGAATATCATAATTATCCTGAACAAAAAGAACTAGATGATGCCCGTTCAATTATATTAGAGTTAAGTGGTTTTGAAATTATACGATTTACTAATATAGATGTTAAAAATAATTTGGAGTCAGTAATTGAAATTATAAAAAGTAAATGTTCTAATTCCCCCTCTACCTTGGAGAGGGGGTTAGGGGGTGAGGACTTTATTGAAGTCTTTACCACCCGCCCTGACACCGTGTTTGGCGTTTCCTTTGTAACGCTTGCGCCCGAACATGAATTGGTTTCTTCTTTAACAACACCTGAACAAAAAGCTGTAGTCGAAGAATACATTACACTAACAAAAAACAGGAGCGAACGCGAACGCCAGGCAGAGATCACAAAAATAACCGGTGTGTTTACAGGTTCCTATGTCGAGCATCCTTTCACGGAAAAACAAATTCCGATTTGGATCGGGGATTACGTATTGGCAGGTTATGGCACAGGCGCCGTCATGGCTGTTCCTGCTCATGATTCGAGAGACTATGCGTTTGCCAAACATTTTAAATTACCGATTCTTGAAGTTGTTTCCGGCGGCGATTTGGAAAAAGAATCATATGATGCGAAAGAAGGAAAATTAATTAATTCAGATTTCTTAAACGGATTGGATGTAAAAGAGGCCGTTAAAAAAGCGATCACTGAAATTGAAAAAAGAAATTTAGGAAAAGGAAAAGTAAATTTCCGTTTGCGTGATGCCGTGTTTGGTCGCCAACGCTATTGGGGAGAACCGATCCCGGTATATTATAAAAATAATATTCCGTATGTGTTAGAGGAAAATGAATTGCCTTTAATATTACCGGAAGTCGATACCTATTTACCAACGGAAGACGGTGAACCGCCATTGGCGCGCGCGAAAGACTGGTTCTATTCCCCCTTACAAGGGGGTGCCCAAAGGGCGGGGGATGTTGTTGAAAAATATCCCTATGAGTATAGTACCATGCCGGGTTGGGCCGGAAGCTCTTGGTATTTTTTGCGTTACATGGACGCGCATAATAAAACCGAGTTTGCCGATCGAAAATTAATGGATTACTGGAAACAGGTAGACCTTTATATCGGAGGCAGCGAACACGCCACAGGGCATTTATTATATGTCCGTTTCTGGACAAAAATTTTAAAGGACCTTGAGTATATTGCGATTGATGAACCCGCTAAGAAGCTGATCAATCAAGGAATGATACAGGGTAGGAGTAATTTTGTTTATAGATTTAAATGGGATATAAAGTTCTCAAAGGAAATTGAATACCCTAAAGTTTTTGTTTCTAAAGATGTTGTTGATGAACTTCTTTCTTTGGGAACTGACTGTGAGTATTACAAAAAGTTGATCAAATTTATTGAAGATTCATATGACATTACTATTGAAGAAGTTCGAGGATCTTTAGATTTTGGCCAACTGCCCGTTGATGTTAATATTGTGGATAATGACGTTTTAGATATTCAAAAATTTCATAATTGGAGAAACGATCTAAAAGACGCGAGGATTTTCACAAAAAATGATAAATATATCTGTGGTTATGAAGTAGAGAAAATGTCTAAATCAAAATACAATGTAGTTTCTCCCGATGACATAGCAGAAAAATTTGGTGCCGATACCTTACGCTTGTACGAAATGTTTTTAGGCCCTTTAGAACAAAGCAAGCCTTGGAACACCAATGGTATTACAGGTGTTCACGGCTTCTTAAAAAAATTGTGGCGTTTGTTTTATTCCCCCTTACAAGGGGGTGCCCAAGGGGCGGGGGATGTTGTTCTTAATATTTCAAATGACGAACCAACCAAAGCCGAATTAAAAGCTTTACATAAAACCATTAAAAAAATTACAGAAGACATTGAGCGTTTCTCTTTCAATACGTCAATCAGTAATTTTATGATCTGCGTCAATGAACTGACTGATTTAAAATGTAACAAAAGGGCCATCCTCGAACCGTTATTAATTTGCCTGTCACCTTACGCACCGCATATTACAGAAGAGCTTTGGAAACAATTAGGTCATACTGAAAGTATTTCTACTGCTGCGTTCCCCGACTTTAATGAGGTGTACTTAGTAGATGACAGCATTAACTATCCGGTTTCCGTAAACGGTAAATTAAAATTTACACTAGAGCTGCCCGCTACATTAACGGTTCAGGAAGTAGAAGCAGAGGTGATGCAAAACGAAAACACGATCAAATTATTAGACGGCAAGCAGCCTAAAAAAGTAATTGTGGTTCATAAGAAGATCGTGAATATGGTAGTTTAGTTTTTCGTTATTAAATAGTTAAGCCCTGCAATTATTTTTGCAGGGCTTTTGTTTTTAGAAAAAATGAGTATCTTGAAACCTTAACCGAACAAAACGCACTCATGGTTTTTGGCAGCTTAATAAATTTGGGAGTAAAATCCGAAATGGAATTTTATGAAAAGCGGGAAGCCCGGATCGTTAACCTCTTTGCTCTCATTACCCTGTTAGGACTTTTTATTGGCACAACAACACTATTTTTTATTACAGGAGCCTATCCTACGCCTATTGTCAGCTTTACAGCGCTTGCATCTTTAAGCATTTTGCTTTTAAATGCCCGGGCCTTTTACGGCGTGGCAACATATATTTATGTTCTGTCTATTAATTTAAGCATATTTATAATTTGTGAGCAATATCAAATTTCAGTAGGAAACTATTTATATTTTTTCCCGGTTATTTTTTGTGTTTCTTTACTGCATAACCCTTTTAAAGCAAACTCAAGAACCATTATTTTTTTCTCTATTATACTGATAAGTTTTCTTGCCGCTATACTGATAAATATTGAAAGCCTGAAACTAAAAAGTATAACCGATGCCGACAATAAAATTTTATTAACCTACAATTGCATATTGACCGCTTTTTTAACTGTCATTTTAGTCTATTTGGTGGTAAGGCTTATGAATCGCCAAAACAATGAGCTCATTCACATATTAAAAAAGGAAAAAGAGTCACAGGCATTGATCAGCAATTCCCTGAAAGAAAAAGAGGTTTTACTGGCAGAAATACAGCACCGTGTAAAAAATAACTTAGCGGTTATATCAGGGTTATTAAATTTACAATTGAGCAATGCACAGGGTGAGGAGGCGAAAATATTATTACTCGATGCTAAAAACAGGGTAATGAGTATTGCCATGGTACATGAACGGCTTTATAAAAAAGATAACTTATCCAAAATAGACCTAAAGCTTTATTTATCGGAATTGGTTAATGAAGTTGTAAAAAGCTTCCCCATAAACATACGGCAAATAGAGGTACAGGAAGAATTGGATAATGTTGAAATAGAAATTACTAAAGCTGTTCCCATAGGACTGATTGTTAACGAGGCATTGACCAATTCTTTAAAGCATGCATTTAAAACATCTACAAGTAACCCCGTTGTCAAAATAAAAATGCAGTCTATTTATGACAGGCTTCATATTTCTTTATCGGATAACGGTATTGGATTTACTGATCCAAAAAATATGGAAGAAACAGGCCTTGGACTTTCGTTAATTGAATCACTGGCCGATCAAATTGATACCAAAGTAGCATTCAGAAATGAGAACGGCGCTTGTGTGAGTTTAGTATTCCCTTTATAATTAATACTATTGTACTACGTTTAGTTATCTGTATTAACAGGTATGTTCCCGGCATCACCGCCCATTTTTTTATATGTTTTTATATCAAGCCAACCGCTGGCTTTTTGTCCTAGCGCAATTTTTGTTTTTCCCCTGTGTAAATAATACTCTTTATTTTCGGTATTTATCGCAATAGCAAAGCCATAGTCTTCAACCGCCCCTGCTAAGTTGAGTTGCGCTTCTTTTGCTAAGCCCCTGTAATAGTAAGCATCGGCATTTTTATCTTCCAACTCAATTACACGATCAAAATCAACAATGGCGTCGGCATATTTTTTTAATATATAAGTGTCTATCCCTCTTAAAAAATAACTGTCAATATGCTCATGGTCAATCGTAAGCTGTTGTGTATAATCGGCTATGGCCCCGGCATAATCTTTTAAATTATCCTTTACGATCCCCCTGTCAAAATAAGCCATCGAATCATTTGGATATAACTCAATCACCCTGCTAAAATAATCCTTTGCTCCTTTATAATCTTTTTGATTAAACTTTTCAACCGCGCAGGCATTGTATTCCTCTTTAAGGGTTTGGCTATAGCAATGAAGCAGCGTATAAAAGTTTAATATAAAAACAAGAATGTATTTCATGTAATTTAGTTTTGATTATACTGCCTTATATGTATTACATATATAAATAACAAGGATTACTTATTCCTCTATTTCTGAAACGATAGATTTTAAGCCCGGGGTTTCAAATACTTGATAGTTTCCCTTATCATCCGAATAAATTAAGTAGGCTTGTAATTCAGGATGTATACTTAAAAATTCTTTTGCTTTTTCAAGCCCCATAACTAAAACCCCCGTAGCATTGGCATCTGATGAAATGCAGTCTTTAGCAAATATAGAGGCGCTTAATACATTATTTTTTGTCGGGTAACCGGTTTTAGGATCTATATGGTGCGCGTATTTTACGCCGTCCTCAATAATAAATCTGCGGTAATTACCCGATGTGGCTATGGCAAGGTTTTCGAGCTTTACAATTGCTTTTAAAGGGTTTTCGGATTGCTTGTTATCAATCGGTTTTTCAATACCTATGGTCCAGTTATTACCGTTTGGTTTTTTCCCTTTGGCATATACTTCTCCTCCTATTTCAACCATATAAGATGTAATTTTTTTTGAATCTAAAAATGCAGAAACGACATCTACAGAGTAACCTTGCGCAAAGGCGTTAAAATCCAAAGCAACCCGAGGATCTTTTTTTATAATTTTATTTCCTTTAAGTGTAATCAAGTCAAAGCCTACAAATTTAAGGATACTGTCTATTTTAGTTTTTTCAATTTTTTCTTTTTTTCCGGGCCCAAACCCCCAGGCGTTAACCAGTGGGTAAACTGTTGGATCAAAAGCGCCATCCGTATTTTTCCACACTTCTTTCGCTTTATTAAAACAGTGGATAAAGTAGGCGTCAACGATTACATTTTTTTGATTCGAATTTATTTTAGAGATAATAGAATTAGGAATATAAGTGGAAACAGACAAGTCGAAAGCGGTTAGAATCTGTTCGATGTCGGACTGAAAATCCCTGTTTTTTTCATCAAAATACGTAATGTGATAAGTAGAGCCCTGGGCGTTTCCTCCAAATTTTACGGGTTCCTGTTGTGAGTATACAGAGCATGTGTAAAAGAAGAGAAGGATAAAAGAACAGCACCGTATTTTCACAGAGTATATCTATAATTATGTAAATAAAGAAAGGATTTTTCTCGGAAATATTTTTAGACTAAACGCATTACTTATTTAAAATAAACTTATGATTGGAGCAGCCTTTTTGATTAGAAACAATGACCATATAAATACCGTTTGCAAAACCCGTAAAATCAATGCTTTTAGTGCCGTCCATTACCTGTTCCAGTCTTTCATCATATAACACCGCGCCTAATATATTTATCACCTTAAACTGCGTTGCTTTTTTAAAATCAATATTAATAACACCGCCGGTAGGATTAGGATAAACGATAATCTCAGGATTTTCGGGAACGTTTTCGTTTATACCTGTTGTGGTGACACTGCCTGTAGGAACCCAATCTATTAAAATGTCACCAAAGTTAACATCGGCCGTAATTACCCGGTGATCCGGATTTGCTCCTTTCGTAAAGGTGTAAGAGGTTATGGCAGTTCCGGTGGTTCCGTGGTCCCACGTTTCCTGTATTGTAACTTTATATATACCATCCGGTTGTAAAGTTCCTGTTGCCGCCGCGCCTTTTTTTCCGTCCCAGGTTAATGTTTTCGCCGAAAAGCTGCTTAATGTGGCGCCTGTTGTACCGTCAATAGTATTACATCCCGTCGATGTGGCTACTCCACTTGTGCATGAGGCGTTTGCAGCCCAAGTAGGCAAATGATCGTTAGTACCGCCCCCCACGTAGCGAAGCTTTGTTTTTACAAACGAAGCGGTTCCCGAACCTGTGGTATTTTGTATCCAAGCAGCTAACACATGTTGGCTGTTGCCGTTATATGTAGGTGTTTTAGCTACAGGCATAAATGTAAAGGTTAAAGTACCGGTGGTTTGAGCAAATAAATTTGCTGAAAAACATATAAAGAAAGATGTACCTGCTAGCTTAAGTAATATTTTTTTCATAGAATAATGGAGTTGTTTAAAGGGTCAAATTTAAAGAGTAATTCTGAAGACATGCTGAGTTCGGATCGGCATTAATTAAAAGTTTCCAAAAGCTTTACTATTTCTTAAAAACAGACATTTCCGTATGAAAAGTTACTTGTATGTTTTCCGCTATTTTCTCTACATATAATGAAGGAACTTTAATTTTATGGTCCGCAACTTTTACATCAAATTTCGAATCCATACTGATAATCCCCGATTTTACGGTAATTGTTCCCGAAATAGTTCTTGGCAAAGTAACGCCATGCATATCCAACTTACCTGTCATCGTAATAGAGTAGGTACCGTCTTTACTGTAATCTATGAGCTCATTTATTTTACCCGTAAAAGTAGCATAAGGAAATTTTTCGCTCTCAATATAATTTTCATTATAGTGTTCCTGCATAAAAGCAGATTTAAACACAAAGGCATTTTGTGAAGCTTTAATGGCGAAGTCACCGTTTTTCGCATTAAAAACCGGCTTGGTAACTGTATTTACGGCGTCAATATTTTCCAGTTTTGTTTCACTGAAAAAACTTATTTTGCAGTTATCACCTACATATATCTGTGAATATCCTTTTACTGACAGAACTATTAAACAAATAATAATTGATTTTTTCATATGGTATAATTATTCGGTTTTGTGTTTTCCTTGTAAGCTGAATACGCGCGAAATATTAAAGCCTAAACGTATGCCCCAATTATTCCATGTGGTATTAGTGTACATAAAATATTGATCTTCGGTTAACCCGAATGAGTTTGTAAAGTGAAGTTGGAACACATGCCCCCCTGTTTCAAGGTCATAGCCGATCCCAAAGCTGTCATAATACTTGTCGTTGCTGTATTTGTTGATCCTGTGCCCGTACTCAAGTGTAATGGCCTGGCGCTTTGTAACTTTAAAGCGTGTTACAATACCGGCAATGTAACAATCATTTTTATCCGTTAGTTTATCAACTAAATTTACATGTATCATGGCACCCGTAAGCTGCAAGGAAAAGCGCGAATTAAATTTTCTGCCTATCATTATTTGGTTGCAATAGGAAAGCCTGTCCGGAATGTTTTGATATTTGTTTTCGCCGTTGATAGTTACATTTTGTAAAAAAGTATGATATATACTCGAAAATAAAGTAATACTAACAGGCATTCCTCCACCGTCTGTTGTTTGTTTTAGCAAACGGTATTTTAAAAAAGCATCTGCAATTTTTTTACCCGATGTTCTCCCAATACCAAACATGAAACGGCCGTTATGTGAATACTCTAATGACAAGCGAATATTGGCCCCGCCATCAATGCCCCACGCGTTATAAGCGCCGCTGTTAAAATCACCAAACC
>JANYGK010000118.1 GCA_025362395.1 Bacteroidota bacterium | reverse complement strand
TTGGTTTTTATCTCCCATCATTCGCATCATTTTGCGCGTGTCTTCAAATTGCTTCAATAATTTATTTACTTCCTGTATGGATTGTCCGCTTCCTTTTGAAATGCGTTGACGACGGGAACCATTTATTAATTCGGGTTGGATACGTTCTTTAGGTGTCATGGAACCAATAATGGCTTCAATACCTTTAAAGGCATCATCGTTTATTTCAGCATCTTTCATGGCTTTACCAACACCGGGAATCATGCCCACTAAATCTTTAATGTTTCCCATTTTTTTAATTTGCTGCAACTGGCTTAAAAAGTCATTGAAGTCAAATTGATTTTTGGCAATTTTCTTGGATAATTTTCTCGCTTCTTCTTCATTAAATTGCTCTTGGGCACGTTCTACTAACGTAACCACGTCACCCATTCCTAAGATACGATCGGCCATACGCTCCGGATAAAAAATATCCAACGCTTCCATTTTTTCACCTGTACCAATAAATTTGATCGGTTTATTTACAACTGATTTAATGGATAATGCTGCACCACCGCGTGTATCACCGTCTAACTTGGTTAACACAACACCGTCAAAATCTAAGCGGTCGTTAAAGGCCTTCGCTGTGTTTACAGCATCTTGGCCGGTCATGGCATCTACTACAAATAAAATTTCGTTCGGTTTAATGGCTTTTTTCAGATCGGCAATTTCCGTCATCATTTGCTCATCAACCGCCAGGCGACCTGCTGTATCTATTAAAACAATGCTATTCCCGTTTTCTTTAGCTTGTTTAATAGCTGCTTCCGCAATTTTAATCGGGTCTTTTTCTTCTTTATTTGAGAATACGTCTACACCAATTTGCTCTCCTAAAACATGAAGCTGATCAATAGCTGCCGGGCGATACACGTCGCAGGCAACCAATAACGGTTTTTTTCCTTTTTTTGTTTTTAAAAAGTTAGCAAGCTTACCTGTAAAAGTTGTTTTACCGGAGCCTTGTAAACCGCTCATTAATATAATGGTTGGATTTCCACCAAGGAAAATCTCTTCCATTTGTCCACCCATTAACTGGGTCAATTCATCGTGCGTAATTTTTACCAATAACTGGCTCGGGGAAACGGCTGTTAATACGTTTTGTCCCAATGCTTTTTCTTTAACCGTATCTGTAAACGTTTTTGCTACCTTGTAGTTAACATCGGCATCCAGTAAAGCTTTACGAACTTCTTTTAATGTTTCGGCAACATTAATTTCAGTTATTTTTCCCTGACCTTTTAAGGTTTTCATTGCTCTTTCGAGCTTTTCAGATAAACTATCGAACATGTGTAGTGTTTATTTTAAGGGTACAAAGATAAGAAATAAAAAAACTTCAGGTTATTAAATTAATTCAAAAACGTATAAATTAAAGTCGTAGTCTTCCTGCGGATGATAAATAAGTTTTAATTTTTTTGAGGTTAAAAGCACGTCCAGTTTTACTCTGCAACTAAATTCGGAAAACTGAGAATCCCAAAATATATATGTTGGTAACGATTTATCAGACAGAGAATCCGCATTCAAATCGAATTCTTCAATATTTAATTTTTTATCAAAAGGATCTCGTTCTGCATTAAAAATAATGGCCGGGTGCGCATAATACACAATACAATTTTGATCAAAATTGTGTTTAAACCACTTACCGGCTTCCAGTTCTATCTTATCACCACCATAAGCTTTTAAGGGGTAATGTACATGTTTAAAAGTATACAGCACGACAAGAAACAAAAAAGCAGAAACCATCGGAATCGAAATTCTATTAAAGAATTTAAAATTAATTATATAATTTATGCCATAACAAATGATTAAAGAAAATAAAGGCGATACGCAAGTGATTACTCTTTCTAAACCGAAAGAGCCGCAAAGCCCAAATTTCCATACAATTACATGAAACATAAACAATAAGACAGCCGGAACCACTGCCAGTAATAAGAATTTATGTTCCGGAATCAATTGCGAGAAATTTAATTTCTTTATTTTTTTAATTGATAAAAATAGAATGATGATAAGTCCTATACATAATCCAATCGTTTCAGGAGCACCAAAAATAATAGTATACTTTTTAAAAAAATCAGACCATTCGCCATGTCCATACGGACTTACAATGTTATATGGATTTTCGGTAAAGTACCATAAAAAATTATGCCCGAATATAAGCCCGGCAAAAGAATAAATGAAAAAACCAACAGTAAGAAACGGAATAGATCTCCATTGTTTTATAAATGATAAATACAGGAGAATATATAATGTTAAAAATATTCCTTCGGTTCTTGCATATAAAGAAAAGGACATGACCAATGCTGCATATATAAATTTTTCTTTATACAATAAATACATAGCCGTAACTATGATAAGGCTCATTAAGGGCTCTGTTAAGGCGCTTTGTAAAACAATAAAATAAAGAGGCGAAAAAATTAAAATGATAATTACAGGCCAGCTGAGCTTATAGTTTAATTCAATTGCAAATTTATAACTAACGACAGCTGCTGAAATTCCACAAAGAATATTAAATAGATTAAGCCCATAAAATCCAAATTGAGAAAAAGGTGAACTTAATAAAATAAATAAAGGTTTTCCCCAATGGTGCAGAAAAAAACCGGGATATATGTAAGCATATTTCGAAAAAAAATAATGCCAGTAATTATCTGCTCCTCCTTCTGAAAACTCATTGTGATATGCAAAATAGCTTAGTAAGCAAAAACATGAAATGCAAATAATAATGGCAATGACATGCTTTTTAACAAGTGAAAGCATGTTGTGTTCGATTTAAGTTTAAATACCAATTTTTCATTACAATTTGCAAAATACTATTTTTCCATAGAAATTGTTTCTCCTCAATCTCTTTTTCTCTTTTTTATGAGCATTACATAAGTTGCATCGTTGTAAGCGTTCATATAAATATGGCAATTTATAAATGCGTCCATTAACTTACTGCAATCGTATAAAGTACGTTTGTCTGCATCGGAATCGTACGTGATTTTTATGGCAATTTAGTAGCTTATTAAATAATTATCGGATATGTGTTAATTAAGAGACTGATATAAGACATTTACTGATCTTATACCTTGATTTCAAAGGTATTAATCGCTCTACAAGCATTTATTCAAATAATAATTTCTTCAAAAAACGTATGTGTGAATTTTACCTTATGTATAAAAACATTAAAAAACAATGGTTAATAAATAAATCACCTATTTTAGTTTCGATGAATATGCAATTTAAATCTACAAAAACGCTAACCGGCTTTTGTTATGAACGTTTTATACTTACGGCATAAAGTTTGTTTCTTGAAAAAACATTAAAACGATTAATTTATATTTTAATGAGTATCCCCCTAAGTTTAACAAGAAAGACATTACTTTTAGTATTTGTAAATCTTTTACTACTATTTACTTGCGGTGCTCAGTCTATCGCTAACTATTCTTCTGTGAGGAACACAGGGTTTTCTTATTTATCTATTAATGTAACCGGTAACGCTTTTGACAGTTGGCGAAACACGGTAAGTTATACACAGGATGATAACCGATCGGATTTTACTGATATTGGATTTGATTTTTGGTATAATGGTGTTCGTTACACACAATTTTCAGTATCTACAAACGGTTATTTAGATTTCTCATCTTCTAATGCCGACGGAACCGGAACAGGGGCATTCGGTTACTCTAATACACTATTTACTTCCGGCACTAATCCCGCTATCGCTCCTTTTTATGACGATCTTACGGCGCAAGGCGGCACATCGGCTTTAGGTAACAGTATTAAATACACTATATCAGGTTCTGCCCCTTCCCGCACGTTAACTATTGAATGGATAAATATGGCGGTATACGGGAATGTAAGTCCGAGCTTAAATTTCCAGGCGCAACTGATGGAAACAACCGGAATTATTTGTATGAATTACAGTACAATGAATGCCGGAACATTTACTTTTTCTTATTCAATGGGGATGAACGGGCAAACACTTAGCGGCGTGCCTACCGCGGCTCAATTAAAAGAATTACAAACGGTTAATACAAATATATTAAACAATACAGTACAGAATGGTTTATCGGCTATGCCGGCAATAAATTCACAATATGTTTTTACTCCCCCTGTGCCAACCACAGCTACCGGTGCTTTATCTTTTTCAACAGTTACACAGACAGGAATGATTGTAAACTGGCCCAATTGGGCCACTAATGAATTGGGATACGTGATCTACAATTCCACGGATAATGTTAACTTTACTTTTGTAACGCAAACTGCTTCAAATGCGGTTAATTATTCAATAACAGGGCTTTCGCCAAGTACAATTTATTTCTGGAAAGTATACGCTGTTACGGAAGGATGCCTGAGTTCGGCTATTACAGGATCTCAAACTACGCTTTCCGCGGGTAATAAAATATCGCTTGCAAGCGGGCAGTGGAGTGTAGCAACTACATGGACCCCTACAGGTGTTCCCACAGATGTGGATAATGTGACTATTGCAAACGGACATACGGTTACCATTAGTTCAAACGCCGTATGCAACGATTTAACGGTAGGCCAGGGAAGCAGCGGATTATTGACCATAGGTAATAATACAACCGTAAGAACATTTACTGTAAACGGAAACACTATCGTAAACCCCGGAGCAGTTTTTAATGTGAATACGGCGTCTGATATAACGCATAGCTTAACTCTTACGGGAGATGTTATGAATAACGGAACACTAAATTTTGCAACGGATGTCAATAGCTTATGTGATGTTACCTTTAATAAAAATGGAAATCAAACTGTAAGCGGAACGGGAACAATCAACACTTTTAACAAGGTTATTTTAAATATGGGTACATCTGCCAATACTATTTTAGATGTTCAAACTCCGGGATTTGTTGCCCCGAGTAATTTTTTAACCCTTACTTCCGGTACATTTAAATTCTCTTCCACGGGGGCTTCAAATTTAATCCTTTATACAGCCGCCACCACCATACCGAAAAAAGGAGGCATTTGGTTAAATTCATTACCGTCAACCTTAAGCACCCGGGCAACGTTAACCATGTACGGTAAAATTACAGTCTCTAACGGAATTTTTAATATCGGTAATGCTGCCGATCAAGATTTATTATCCAACGGCGGTTCGCTGACTATAAATAGCGGCACTTTAAATATTGCGGGCAAATATTATGCTGCCAATATTAATAACCTTTCAAAATTTACTTTATCGGGAGGCAATGTTATTGTGCCCAGCATCGGATCTTCAAATACTACGATTGCACCTTTTCAAATTACGGGTGCAGGTTCTCAATTTAATATGACCGGCGGTTATCTCATTATTCCGAGAGAAGGCGGTACAGGCGCTCAGAATTTAGGTTTTGTAAATACCGGAACCAGCAACGGAAATGTCACCGGAGGTATACTTCAAATAGGAAACAGCGGATCTCCCACCGCTCAAATTATTCAAATTAACTCTAATTTCCCAGTCGGCAATTTATTAGTAAACAGTGCTAATGTAAATGCTTCTCTTTTAACCAATTCCCTGGTCGTAACAAATGATATTACTATAAGCATCGGTAGTTTATCAGCTAACAGCTTTGATTTTTCTCTCGGAAAAAACTGGATCAATAACGGAGGTACCTTTACCCCGGGTACAGGAAACGTTATTTTTTCAGGGACATCATCTCAAACCATTTTTAAATCGGGCGGTGAAACATTTAATAATACTGCGTTTCAAAATGCAGGACCTAAAACATTGTTAAGTCCTATTACGGCAAGCAATGTTGTCATAGGTTCAGGGTCAAATTTAGATATAACCTCAGATAATTACCAAATTTCAGCAAAAGGTAATTTTATAAACAGTGGAACTTTTAACGCGCAAAAGGGTCGGGTATTGCTTAACGGTGCAACTGCTCAAAGCATCGGCGGCACAAGTACTACTAATTTTTACGATCTAACATTAACCAATACTGCCGGCGCGTCCATTACAAACCCGGAAAATTTAATTAATACGCTTACATTGAGTAACGGCGTATTTAATACCAATTCACAGGCGTTTACAATGATTTCTACGTTGGCAAACACTGCCCGAATTGCCGGTATCACAGGTACAGGCGATATAACCGGAAATGTTAAAGTACAACGTTATGCTCCGGGAGGTTATACAGGATGGGCGTTATTCGGCACTCCTATATCATCAGCTTTAACATTCCAGGATTGGAATGATAATTTGGCTATCAGTTGCCCGATTTGTCCTGACGGACCTGATGGAGGTTTTACATCTGTCTATTCTTACGATGAAACAGCAACAGGCTCTTATTCAGCTGCGGCAGCTTATATTCCCATAAATAACATTACCGATCCTATAGTTCAAAATAAAGGGTACTGGGTATACCTTGGAACAAGTTTAACAACGTCGTCACCTATTACTTTTGATGTAACGGGTACGGTAAGGAAATTTAATAATTCTATTCCGTTAACACGTACTAATACGGGATCTCCGAGCGACGACGGTTGGAACTTAATACACAACCCGTATCCTTCCCCTATTAAATGGAGCTTATTAAAAGGCGCAACGGCAAATATTGATAATGCTATTTATACTTACAATGCTGATTTAAACGGCGGCCTTGGCGGAAGCGCGAGTTACGTGAATGGCGTAAGCAGCCCGGCGGTTGGAGTAGGTGGCATTGGAGATACCATACCGATGTGCCAAGGATTTTATGTTCACTGTACGGCTGCAACGACATTAAGCGCTACCGAATCGATTAAGGTTGGGGGAAACCCCGTGTTTTTAAGAACAAATCATTCAGCCGCAGTTGCAGCTGCTTTGCCATTACTCAGGTTAAATTTAGATGGTATATCCACTTACCATGATGAAACCGTTTTGTACTTGCAACAGGGTGCTACCAATAATTTTGATATGGATTATGATGCATTTAAGCAAGAGAGCCAAACTCCGGGGGCACCATCTATAAAATTAGATGATGGTATTACAAAATTTCAAATTAACGGCATTGCTCCCCTTACTTCAAACTTTAGGATGCCTGTACAGGTAACAACAGGCATTACGGGTCCTTATACCATTAGTCTGAGTGATTACAGTACATTTCCAAACGGTGCTTGTATAAATTTATATGATTCAATTACAGGAGTTACAACTGATTTAAAAACGAGCAGTTATGCCGTTACATTAAGCTCTTCGGATACGGTAGCGCGCTTTGTTTTATACATTACACTTAGTCCGTTATCCATTGCATCCGCTATTGCTCAGCCGAATTGTTCAAATCCTTCCGCCGGAAAAATTACAGTTACCGGTAACAATTCGGGCCCGTGGAATTATGTTTGGAAAGATGCAACAGGTGCGGCCATCAGAACACGCTTAAATAAAACAACCGCTGATACTATTGCGAACTTACAGGGCGGTAATTATTCATTGGAAATAAATACGGTTGGGCAGTGTGACGATAATAACTCTACATTTTCGGTAAACACTGTTTATTTACCTGTTGCGCAATTTAGTTCAGTTGATACAATTGACTTGAGTAACGGTGGCTCTATTACTTTCAATAATACATCTTTAGGTGCTCAATTGTTTGATTGGAATTTTGGAGATTATTCAGGTTCTTCATCAGTAACTGATCCCACGTATACGTATTTAAATACCGGCAATTATACGGTACAGCTAATTACTTCAAGCAGTTCGGGATGTATGGATACAACCATAAAAACAATTGTAGTTGTATCAAGTGCTGTAACCGGTGTTGCAAACGTAACCGATAAAAATAATTTCGTTATTAAAACGTTGTCTAATAACCTGTATGTTTTAGAAGTTACCAGTTTTGAAGGCGCATCCTCTATAACCTTAACAGATAATGCCGGTAAATTAATTATGGAGTATGGTAAGTTTAAAGGACCTGATTATAT
>JANYGK010000111.1 GCA_025362395.1 Bacteroidota bacterium | reverse complement strand
CAACCGATTTAGTAAAACCTATAATGCCTGCTTTTGATGCCGAGTAATTTGTTTGGCCGGCATTTCCCTTTACACCAACCACTGAGCTCATGTTGATAATAGAACCGTTACGTGCTTTAAGCATGGGCTTTTGCACAGCCTTCGTTAAGTTAAATACCGATTTTAAGTTAGCGTTTATAACATCGTCCCACTGCTGTTCGCTCATACGCATTAATAATGTGTCGCGGGTTATGCCTGCATTATTCACTAAAATATCTACTGTGCCAAATTCGGCAACTACATCATTCACTAATTGTTCGGCTGCTTTAAAATCGGCAGCGTCGCTTTGGTATCCTTTTACTTTAACGCCGTATGCAGCCAATTCTGTTTCAAAAGCTTTCGCTTTTTCTACGGAGCTTAAATACGTGAACGCAATATTACAGCCTTGTTCCGCAAATTTTATGGCAATCCCTTTTCCTATTCCTCTGGAAGCCCCTGTAATAATGGCTACTTTGTTTTGAAGTAATTTCATGAAAGTATAAATTAATGGGATAAATATACAAAATAAGAGTAATTATTTGCTGAAAAGAAAATCGGATATTTTAATACTTTGAAATATTTATACAGTCATTATTCTTTGATTAACTTAAATATTTCTTCTTTTTTATTAAGAATTACTTTTACAAAGTAGATCCCGTTACAGATATTACTGAAGTCAACAGAATGTTGCCCTAAAATTAAATTTTCATTATAAATAACCTCACTTAACGAATTTAAAACAATCACTTTTGAATTCTCCGGTAGCTCAATAGTGATGATACCACATGTAGGATTAGGGAATAACTTAGTTTTAGAACTTTGAATATTAGCATTAGATATTCCGGTGCATAGATCAACTATTTGCGAAATAGATATTGTATTAGTGCATCCTGTTGAATTAGTTCCTGTGACAGTATAAGTAGTATTAACCGTTGGAGAAACTGCAATAACGAAATTTGTATTCATTGTGTTCCACGTATAAGTTATTGCGCCACTCGCTGTTAAACTGGCCGTTTGGCCTGCACATAATATGCTTGAACTTGAAACAGCACTAATAGTTGGGGTGGGATTAACGATTATGTTGGATATGGCTACATTAGTACTTAAACAACCTGCAACACTTGTTCCGATTACGGTATAGCTTGAGCTGACAGAAGGGCTAACCACTGCATTGCCTCCTTGAATAGTATAAGTAACGGCTCCCGCAGGAAAAATAGTATATGAGTTGCCCGAGCAAATTGTACCACTGTTTACGCTTATAACCGGAGTTGCATTTACAATTACAGAGCTTGTGGCTGTGTTGGAACTTATGCAACCGAAAGCACTAATTCCAACAACTGTATAATTGGAGTTAGATATAGGGCTTACTATAGTGAGTCCTCCTTGTATACTATATGTTGTTGCCCCGGTAGGAAGTAGGGTAAAAGATTCGCCCGAACAAATAATACCATTGTTAATATTTACGGTTGGTATTGGATTAACAGTAACAGTTGATGTTACAATATTACCGGAAATGCAGCCTTCGGCGCTTATACCCACCACTGTGTAGTTACTGCTGCTACCGGGACTAACTACAGCAGCACCCCCTTGTATTGAAAATGTATTTACCCCTATCGGAATAATGGTGAATGAATTCCCTGCACATATTGAACCACTGTTAACACTTATTATTGGAACCGGATTAACAGTAACACTTGCTGTTACAAAATTAGTAGAAGTGCAACCTTCGGCGCTTGTGCCAACAACTGTGTAATTATTGTTGCTACTTGGACTAACTACGGCAGCACCTCCTTGTATTGAAAACGTATTTGCCCCTATCGGAATAATGGTGAATGAATTCCCGGCACATATTGACCCGCTGTTAACGCTTATTATTGGTATAGGATTAACTGTAACAGTAATAGCGATTCTTACACTATTTTGAGAACATACAATGGATTCAGCGTAATAAGAATAAGAGCCCGCCGTTAAAGTAGGTGTACTAAAAGATAACCCTGTACCTAGTGATACAGTGGATGTAGAAGATGAATACCAGTTAACGGATCCAATACCGGTAACTGATAACATGGTATTATATCCCGCACAGATCTGTTTATTAGTGAGTAATGTATTATCAGTAGGAGGTAATGCGGTACAATCTGTTAATTTAACTAAGAATCCATCAGTATATCCAAAACCGGTATTATTAGGCTGGTAACTGCCTGCGCTTGCAATTACTGTTCCTGTATTGCTGCTGCTTTCACCGGCTATATATATATTTCCGAAACCATCAACAGCACATGCATTACCATCTTCCCTATTAATTGTCCCATAATAAGTTCCCCATTGCCGTACGCCCATTTGATCAAACTTGACTAATAACACATCCCAACTTCCTCCAAATAAAGGTTGGTAACTTCCTAAAGTGGCTATAGTTGTTCCCAAACCATCGTCTACATTACCGTATAAGTACACATTACTTGCAGCATCTGTTATACATGACGTTCCCCAACTTGAATTTGTTCCTCCATAGTATGTTCCCCATTGGCGAACACCTGTGTTATCAAATTTCACCAAAAAAGCATCATCATTACCTCCGGTAACAGATTGATGACTTCCCAGTGTTGCAATTCCTGTTACTGAATTACTCCAGCCGGTCATATAAATATTTCCATTTGGATCAGTGGAGCAAGCATAAGCAACATCCGTTACAATTCCCCCATAATATGTGCCCCACTGCCGGGTTCCATTGCTGTTAAACTGAACCAGGAAAGCATCTTCAGCTCCTCCTAAAATGGGTTGATGACTTCCGGGAGTAGATATTAATGAAGCTGATCGTGTGTAACCTGTTAAGCAAACTTTATTATTATTGTCAACCGCGCAGGAAAAACCGTAGGTATCCGCGCCATAATATGTGCCCCATAAACGTAACCCATTCTGATTAAATTTCACTAAAAAAGCACTGCTCAGACCCACCAATGAATTTTGATGAGAACCGGTGGTTGCTATTCCATAAGTAGAATTAGTGGAGCCTGCCATATACACATTTCCAAAAGAATCTGTTACACAGCATCGTGTAATATCATCTCCGCCGCCGCCGTAATAGGTGCTCCATTGCCGAATTCCATTTACGTTAAATTTTGCAAGAAAAGCGTCCAATCCTGTTGCCCCAGCACTTTGATGACTTCCTGCAGTAGCTATAACTGTTCCGTTTAATACACTGTAAGTACTTCCTGATAAATATACATCCCCGTTACGAGTAGTGGCGCAGGAATATCCATAATCATCTCCTCCTCCGCCATAGTAAGTGCCCCATTGCCGTACGCCATTATTATTAAATTGAACCAGGAAAGCGTCATAACCTCCACCAATTATTGACTGATGGCTGCCGGTAGTAGCTATGATCATACCGGTATTAGAGTCAGTGTATCCTGCCAGATAAACATTTCCCAGTGAATCAATGGCACAGGACTGGCCGTAATCGTGTACTGGTCCGCCATAATAAGTACCCCAAGCCCTGATCACAGGATCAATTATAAAGGGCTTGCTGTGATCAATATTTTTGATATTAAGGCTTACGATATTATTTTTAATGACCCATTCAGAGATTAATATTTTTCTGTTTTGAATAACTAAGGGAGCATTTTCAATGATATTACCTAATGGAGTTTTTAGTACAAGGCCACCTTTATTGTTTAAGCTGATAGAATCAGCACCTTTCACTTCAAATTGTATTTTCTTATAATCAGCACCGGCAGCAACAAAGTAATCATATTTAAGGTTACCGTCTTTTTCGTACCATTTAAGATCAATACCGGTATAAATATTCTGATAAGTAATATTCTCGTAACTATTTACATGTAATGCCCCTGCCGGGCAATTTTCTAAATAATAATTATTATAGCTTTCTTGCTTTTTGCCTTTTGTAATAACTGCTTCTTGATTACAATTTAGCCAGTTAATATCTAAACGATATACAGTTGTTTGATCCGTTAGGTTGGTTTCATTTTCTTTTTGCTTAAACAGTCCTTTTTTGTCCGGCAGAGAAGAAGATTTCCATGAGCTTACTTTGCTCAATTGATAACTAATACCGTTGTTATGTAAATGAAACGCCATATCATCGGCTAAACCGACAAATAATACATCCGGACGCGGTTTATTGTTTTGATCGGTTACCTGGCCTTTGTTTTCGGTAAAACTGAGACAGGGAACATCTTTTGGTTTAAATCCTTTAGGAAAATTTGGCACGTTTTGAGCAAATAATTCAAACGTGAAAAAAAGTATTAAAAATTGAAATACAAATTTAATAGGTAACTTTTCCATAACAGGTGATTGAGATATTCGTCAATGTAAACAAAATAATCAATTTCAGCTAACAGGCTTTAATCTGGTCACTATTTAATAATAATTATTTTTCGATCATACTCTTTATTATTTGCCACTAATCGCATTAGGTAAGTGCCTTCTGCTATTTTATTTTCCGCATCAATTATAATAGTTTCGTTATTATTTGAAATCGTTTTTTCGGTTAAATAAATTTCTTTACCCGACATCTCTGTAATTGAAATAGAGGTAGTCTTTCCTTCCATGCCTGAAACTGTAACATTTACTTTTCCATCGGATGGATTCGGGAAAATAGTGAATATTACATTTTCAATTTCATTGTTTACGGCTGCTATATCGGAATATGTATCCGTCCCGTTTTTATCAGTTTGCTTTAAACGGTAATAAGAAATACCGGCAAACATATTATAATCCACCTCCGTATAATCTGTTATTGAGGTTGTATTACCTGCCGCTTTTTTTGTGGAGAGTGTTTCAAATGCAATACCGTCCTTGCTTTTTTCTACAGTAAAATAAGCAATGTTTTTTCGGAAGCAGTAGCCCAGGTAATAGTTAATTCTTTACCGGTTTTAACGGCATTAAAATTTACCAGCTCAACCGGTAAGGGACTTAATAAATAATTACGTGTGCCTATCGTATAATACTCGTCGTTTAATAAAGTATACCCCGTAAAAATAACACGGTCTCCAACAATACTGTTTGCCGTTACAAGCTCTGTCCAGTTACCAGCTTGCCCGGCCCGGTACAATAAAACATAGTTGCCTGCCGTACTTAATGAAGGAGCGCCAACGCCGCCAACGCTCATAACAAACTCAATGTTATTGGTAAGTGCGATTGCTGTATTTGTAATATCAAATACCAGATGCGCAGCCACCGTGCGTTATTAATGCCTGTCATGCCGCCTACATCATACAGTATCTGTGCGTTTACAGGTGATGCGTGCCCCGCTATAATATAATCACCAATATTGAGCCCTGCGGTATTGGCAATGGTTAATCCTCCCGAAATAGATGCAGAGAAAAAAGGATTACTTCCCATGCTTTCTTTTCCTGTGCCTGCTGCTTCCCTGTCGTAATCATCATTTGCGGGTGTATACCGGCATACTTATCGTTGGCCGATAAGGCAACATTGTTCTTTGCGAAAAGATAATTGTTAACAATAATATGTTGCGCATCATTTACGGTGACTGTATAAATAATTACTTCATTTATATAACCGCCAAACGGCCTGTTGTCTGAACTGTGCGTACAGCCTATGTTTAAAGGCGATACTGTATCAGGCACCAATGCGCTTGAATATTTAAATGTTTCGCGGAGTATTTCTCCTTCATAAACTTTTGTTCGGAGCGATGTAGTGAGTGAGCCGATATAAATAACATCCATAATATTACCTACGTTTGTAGTATACGTAACCGGGTTTGTAGAATTTCTGTCACCAATACCATCAATATCTGTATAAAAAGATAAGACATTTACCTGAAAAGTTGAGACCGATTAAGTAATCAACGAATCAAAATATCTGCTTTTTTCTTGGGCCGTTTATTTTCGAGCCATACAAAATCTTTTAACCGTGTTTCTTTATCGTCAAATTCATTTAAAGGGTATATAACCGACTCAGGCTTGTTCCTGTAGGTTGCCCTGTTTAAGCCCTCCGAATCAAACCAAATAGTAATGTCGGTACAAATTGTTTTGTTAACACCCTTATAATTTTTCTTCTGTTTTAAGTAATAGATGATCTGCGCATTACCGATTACATTTACTTTACGGATAGAATCGTTTGCGAAAAAACCTTCTATCTTTTTACCGGCAACTTGGTTAAATTTATGTTCATCCAAGCTGTCTACTTTTTGTATCAATATAGCGTTCGATACTAATTCAAAATACTTTACAGAATGTGCGCCTACCGTAACATTAATGCCTTTAGCCGTTACCTGCCCGTTATGTGTCCAAAGCACAGGCGAATTATACATTTTCATTAATGAATCATGTATCGTATAAATTAACGAATCACACATGCCCTGCAGGTCTTTCTTAAAAATTTTAACGTGTCGGTATGCTTTTACAAATGTATGGGTTGAATCCGGCTCATCATAAAATAACATATCTGCCGATAAAAACAGTGTATCTAAATTTATGACCCTTCCATAAACAGCGTCCCCTGTTATCTTTGAACGATTGCCTTTTTCATAATGCTCGGCAAAATTTCCGGTAATGATTGATTTGTTCGTAGTGTCTGTAATCTGCACATGTTTAGTAGCTCGCCCGTACCCTTTTTTTCGGTCATAAAATATACTGTCGCCCGTTAGCTTTTGGTCTTTTGTAATTATAATGGCGTTCTTGCTAAAACGCGATACTTCTTTATCGGTGTCATACCAGCCATTCTCACAATATATATAATTTTCTTTACCGGTAATGATGGACGGGCCTAAAAAATAAGATGTTTTGTTTATTGTATTATAACGCAGGGTGTCTCCCCGCATTTTATAATCAGGGTTTGTTAACACCACGTCGTAGTGAAACGCCAGGTCTTTAGTACCCGAATAATAATGCCCGTTCTTGCTTACCAGTGTATTCTCTTTATTTACAATGGTTCCGCCATTATAATAGCTTGCAACACCCCCACCAATATCGTACGTTAAAATGGTGGTTGTAAGCGTCATGTCTTTTTCAATACATTTCACATTACCTCTTAAATTGGCCAACTTGGTTGCTGCATCATATCTTAAAGAATCGCCGTAAACAAAAATACTATCGCCCTTAATAATAGATATGTGGCCAAAGGCTTCCATTTTTTTATCAGTATAGAGGTAAGCACTGTCGCAGCGCATAATTGCCCCGTCATGCTCACATTCAACGTTCCCGATAAGCCTTCTTGCATCTACCCCCAAAGATTTGTCGTAAGCTAAACGCCCGGCGTGATTTATTTTAATGATCTTGTTGTTATCTGTTTTTGTAACAGGTTGACCTATTCCTATTAAACAGCACAACAAAAACGCACCTGTTAAGATTGAGTTCCGGATACATATATTAGTTTTAGTAATAAAGTGAGAAGCCATAATTAAGGCTTAAATTTAATCATATAAATAGTATTAGCGGTGTTGTTATGGTTTTTTAGGAATATCACTTCGTTTCTTTCTATTTACTTACGGCAATGAAAACATATCATCATTTTTTATTATATCCGCGTCATCAGCGCTCCATCATATTAATAAGTACAGTGTATGAGATTGCTTTTACAATGACGAAAACGCACAAAAAAGCCTACACTCTTAAGTATAGGCTTTCAATAATTATCAATTAAAACTTATTCTGCTAAAACAATGACGTTGTTCTTATACACTTCCACCACACCACCTTTAACAGGGAATTGATGAGGCGTGTTATTATCTTCGATCAGCTCAATGATACCGTTTTTTAAGGTGGCAATCATTGCCGCGTGATTATTTAATACACCAAAAGATCCTTCTGCTCCGGGAAAAGTTGCTGACTTAACATGTCCTTCAAACAATTTTTTATCGGGTGTAATAATTTCTAGTTTCATTTTTTAGGATATAAGATGAAAGATTTAAGATAAAAGATTAAGATACTTGAGTCTTTAATCTTTTATCTTAATACTGTTATTTAACGTCTGATAATATTTTTTTACCTTTTTCAATAGCTTCTTCAATAGAACCCACTAAATTGAAAGCCGCTTCAGGATACTCGTCCACTTTACCGTCTAAAATCATATTAAATCCTTTAATGGTTTCTTCGATAGGAACCAATACTCCTTTTAAACCGGTAAACTGCTCGGCAACGTGGAAAGGCTGAGATAAGAAACGCTGCACACGGCGTGCACGGTGAACCGTTAATTTATCTTCTTCACTTAACTCATCCATTCCTAAAATGGCAATAATATCCTGTAATTCTTTATAACGCTGTAATGTTAATTTAACGCGTTGTGCACAATTATAATGCGCTTCCCCAATAATAGAAGGCGTTAAGATACGGGAAGTAGAATCCAACGGATCAACCGCCGGATAAATACCTAACTCCGCAATTTTACGGCTTAATACGGTGGTTGCATCTAAGTGGGCAAAGGTAGTAGCCGGTGCCGGATCGGTTAAATCATCCGCAGGCACATAAACCGCTTGTACTGATGTAATAGAGCCTTTTTTAGTGGAAGTAATGCGCTCCTGCATGGCACCCATTTCCGATGCTAACGTCGGCTGGTAACCTACCGCTGAAGGCATACGGCCCAATAAGGCAGAAACCTCAGCACCCGCTTGTGTAAAACGGAAAATGTTATCAACGAAGAATAAGATATCACGGCCCGGGCCTGTTCCGTCTCCGTCACGGAAATATTCCGCCATGGTTAATCCTGATAAAGCTACACGGGCACGAGCTCCGGGAGGCTCATTCATTTGTCCGAAAACCAAGGTTGCTTTTGAATCTTCTAAAGCTGTTAAATCAACTTTTGACAGATCCCAGCCGCCTTTTTCCATATCATGTTTAAACGCGTCACCGTATTTAATAACGTCTGATTCGATAAACTCTCTTAATAAGTCATTTCCTTCACGGGTACGTTCGCCAACACCTGCAAACACGGATAAACCGGCGTATGCTTTAGCGATGTTGTTTACTAATTCCATGATCAGTACAGTTTTACCTACACCTGCACCACCAAACAAACCAATTTTACCGCCTTTTGAATACGGCTCAATTAAATCAATTACTTTAATCCCTGTAAATAGCACTTCTGATGAAGTAGAAAGATCCTCGAAACGAGGAGCAGGACGGTGAATAGATACGCCATCGTCTTTTTTCATAGTATTGATACCGTCAATAGCATCACCTACTACGTTAAATAAACGGCCTTTAACTTTATCGCCAATCGGCATTTTAATGGGAGAACCGGTCATATTTACCTGCATACCGCGGCATAAACCGTCAGTGCTATCCATAGCAATTGTACGAACCGTATCTTCACCAATATGTTTTTGAACCTCAAGGATCAAAGGGGTGGCACCTTCGCGAACGATTTCCAATGCATCAAGAATGCTTGGCAGGGTTCCGCCGTTTAAATCAAAACTAACGTCCACTACGGGACCAATAACTTGAGCAATTTTACCGGATTGGTGAGACATGTTATGTGTGTTTTTTAAATTCGGGTGCAAATGTATGGTTTTTACTTAAAAATGCAAAGCTAAAAGTTGATTTTAGTCGAATAAACCGGGTGATTTATTCACAATTCAGTAAGGTTGTTAAAAGAAGAGATTGAGGAGCCATTTAACTACATAGTCGCCCCTCAAATAATCCAAAAGTGTTGATTTAACAATGGTTGTTGAAAAAACAGGGTATAAAAATCTGCCGAAAAAGTAAAAAAAGGTTTTAAAAATCAGCAGATTTGTATATGCTATCAAAACAAAAAAACACAAATCAAATGGGTTTTTACAG
>JANYGK010000029.1 GCA_025362395.1 Bacteroidota bacterium | reverse complement strand
GGTTGTTTTAAGAATGCAACGGTAGTTTTATGAATTCAACGGTAGTTTTATGAATTCAGCGGTAGTTTTTTGTTTGCAACGGTAGTTTTTTGTTTGCAGTAGTATATTTATGAATGCAACCGTAGTTTTTTAAATTCATCGGTTGCTTTAAGAATGCAACGGTAGTTTTATGAATTCAGCGGTAGTTTTTTGTTTGCAGTAGTATGTTTCTTAATTCAACCGTAATTTTATGAATTCAATGTAAAAAAAATTTATGCAACAGAATATGAATGTAAACAGTAGGAAGGATTATAGAGACGATAGGACATGAATACAGGCAGAATACTATAATGCTATGAAACATAGCAAACTATTACTCTTTATACTACAAACGTTGGTTAATGATACCTGAAGTAGTATCGGTGCATGTGTTGCATAAGGGTAAAGCAAGAATATTTTTAAATTTAATTTAAAAAGAATGATTAGTTTTATAGAACTACTAATAGGACAAAACATCAGGCAATCTTGCAAAATGACAAGATAAGAGGGAGAAAGTTTGGAGTATGTGGTAGTTATGGGTAAGTGGGCGGACAATTCCGTAAGACAAAAACATTCATGGGACTTTTAGACATATTCAAAAAAGAAAAGCCATCGAAAGACCTAAAACTTTTCGCGGACAAAACGCTTGAAGTATTTAACGAACTAATGCACGGACATAGCTTTAAGCTTTTATCAAAAAAAGTTGAGCAATATTTTTGCACCATTATTTACATTAAAGGCGACAAGTACATTAAAATATTCGCCAATATTCACTGGCACGACTACCCTTCTTATTATACTGTAATTCTCGGTGACGGCAAAACAGACTGGCCTGACTGGGACTGGAATTCCGTTGCTCTTTGGCATTTAAAAAAACATATCGACCCGAGTGCAAATGCAAAAGAATATTCATTGCTAAAGTTTGACGGCATTGAATACAGTCTTGACAATGCAAGAAAAGAATTAGAAAAGTATGGCGCAGACTTTCTTACAGGGAATTTAGACTTATTTAAAAAAGTGCGAGCTGAAGTTAATCAGCAAAGAGAACCATACAAACTTCATACGCCACAGGGTGACGGATCTTATAAAACGACATACGACAAGACAAGACCTTAAAAACAAAAACAGTTGACGAGAGACAAAAGCTGTGTGCGCCCACCATACCCATAACAGCGGTCTTGCTCCATTTTTTGCGGGTTAGCGCTCAAATGCGTAAATGGACTTAGCAAAAAACGGCGTAAAGCCGCAAAACGTTATATGCTAGTTTAAAGCCGACACATAGACCGACATTTATTCAAATATGGAAAAAGAACTTTTTGAAAAGGCATTTATAGACAATTTGAATAAAAACTTTCAAAGTCGTTCTAAATATTTCGACTTTCAATTTTACGTGTTCGGTGAATTGGGTGGAACTGTTTTTGAAATCAATAAATGCTTAATGCTCGAATTTTACAGAGCATCAATCACATTAACAAACAACTTACTTGAAAGACTTCTAAAACTATCCCTAATTTACAACGAAGCAGGAATTAAACCAAAACCAATTGAAGACTGGGACAGTACTTTTGAAGAACCAAACAAAAAATACATTTCAAATAATTTAGGAAAATCGATTGAAATATGTAAAAAGCTTGACTTAATAACGGAGGATGAGAAAAAATTTCTTTTCGACACAATTCGAGTATTAATGAGAAACGGTTTCTCCCACGCAGACTCAACTGAAATTTTAAATGGAATACCCGACGAAACGACAATGTTTCAAGGCAGTTTTGCGAACCCGACAGAAATTAAACCTGTGACAGTAAACCAGAAAATTATTCCATTTATGCAGGCAATACATGTTGAGAATTTCGCAAAAGAAAATGCGGCAAACTATTTCGACTATGTATTTGAACTAATAAAGAAAATAGACCAACGACTAGTTGACATAAATAAAAAAACCAGCATATAACACACGATAAGCAAACAGTTTGGCAGACATCAAAGCTTTTGCAAAAGCGGTCGCTTCGCGGGGACAATTATTTTCGCTTTGCAAATGGCAACAAACATAGTATCTTTGTCAGTAATATTTCGGTAAGAAAATGTTTCAACCCGCACTAGGCAAAGCTCCAAAACGTTAGCGGCAATATTACGACAGACAATCTTAATAGACGAAAACGGGTAGAAAAAGTTACCTCGTGATAGCACAGGTAAATTGAATATTTAACTCGGAAACAAATTCAAAATCATTTATCCAAGTAACTCCCATATTGTCGCAGACATTGGGGATTTTAATTCTATTTGAGTTTAATGCGGTTACCTTCTCTTCTTTTGTTACGACAATTGCATTTTCATTAATAGCATGTGCAATAACCCATGGGTCTGCTAAAGACCTTGCCTTTGTGTTATCAACAAGAGTTTTATGTGACGGATCTTTTGCATAAATATCTTGTAGACATTTTGTGACATTTCCAGTTATACTTCTCACTGGAATCTTGCTTGCTTTAAGCCACTCACATAAATCATCTTCAGTCCGAGTAATTTCATTAAAGACTTCTTCGACGATAAAAACCCGACCTTGACTTCCAAGTTCATTTAGTATCTCCCAATAACTTGGACAAAACTTTGGAGAGTAATATTTTTGCCAAGCCTGAATAAGTACATTGGCGTCTAAACAATAAGTTCTTGGCGTTGTACTCATTTATATAATTGGGCTTCTAATTTATGGAATTTATTAACTTGTACATTAAGTAACGAACTTGCCTGCGTAGGTTCAATGAATCCACCACGAAAAGCATCTAAAACAGTCTGTGTAAACAGACGACTATTCTTGTTAAGCTGTAACAAATAATAATTAGGTCCGCTTTTTTTTTCCTTTAGTTTCTGTTTGGCCTTTTTTTCTTCTTCTCTTTTTAAGAAAGCCTTATATTCAATATCTGCAGCCTTTTTTAATTCCTTATACTTATCAAAAGAGATTAGTTGTAAGTTCAATGCTCTGACAAGAAATGCAAATGAACTAATACCCAGTTTTTTTGAAGTATTGAAAATTTCCTTTGCTGAGTTAAAAACAGAAGGCTGAACATTATTAATAATCTCTAAAGGAATAAGAGCGTTTGCCGCAACTTCGTTGCAAAACAATTCAATGGGATGTAACTTATCTTTATGTTTTAAATCAGGTTCAATATCATTTGATATTCCAGTGGCAGCTATCCATATGTGAGCAAGTTCATGCACGAGTGTAAACAACTGTGGTGCATTCCAATCATCTGAATTAATAAAAACAAAAGGAGCATATGGATCCGCAATCGCAAAGCCTTGCAATTCATTACTATCTAATTTCAATCGAGAATGAATAAAACTGGTACGGGAAATGAATATACCTTTTGTTTCTGCTTTATCAATCCATTCTTTGATTGGGTTGTCATTTGTATAGCTGGACGGATTAATTCCAAGCGTGTTGAGAATATCTTTAGCAACTGTAATAGGATTGTCATTAACAGAGAATCTTCCAACAAAAGGAATCTTTGACTCATTATTCTCTTCATTAGCATTACTTATCCATGCTTGTTTTTGTTGAATCTCCCGAATAATAAAAATTGATCCTGTACCAAGAGCTTTAGAGTCATTACTTCTGAAATCTTGCAACGGTTGAAAATCTCGAGGAATTTCAGGTAGAAAAAAAAGTGCAAATGGACGTTTGTATGTTTTTGCTAATGTTTGAGCTTGTTTAATTGTAGGTTGACTCGTGCCTGATTCCCATTCTTTAAGTTTATCAACTGTTGTAGGAACTTTGGCAGCAGCAATTTCTTCGGTCATCCTTGCTGACTCTCTTGCCCACTTCAATATATTTGGAGTTATGTATGCCTTATCTGCCATTGCTGTAATACAAAGATAATCTTAAATCTACAGCTTTAGTATTTAGTTGACACTAATAATTCCCGAATATCCTCTTTTAAAAACTTCGAGATTTCGTAAAGAGTTTCAATAGACGGCTGAACTTCATTCGTACACCAACGAGAAACAGTTGACTCGGTTTTACCCAAATGATTAGCTAAATCCTTACTGCTTTTGTTCTTCTCTGCCAGGACAGACTTTATTCTATTTAAGTTTAGTTTCGACACGGTGCAAATTTATTGACTTCTCCTGCAAATATCACAAAAATTTAATTACCTGAAAATCACACCTAAACGACAATAAATTATATTTTAATGCGCTATTATTTTCATTAAAATATAATTAATTGTAATTGTAGCAATAAATTACTGTCGTGGAGCAAGAAGAAAATTTTCAACAATCTAGACAAAGACATTTGAAAGTGTATCAAAAGTACATTCCACGTTCCTATTATGGACACGTAATTTTCCCGGAAATCCGGCTTTGTGGTAAGTGGCTTCGAGACATGGGCTTCGACTGCGGACAATCAGTAACAGTTAGACACGAGAAAAATAAAATCATTATAACTGTAGACAACGAAGCGAAACTGGACAAATAAAAATACTGCCGCTAACAGCACCTTTGCGTCAGCGGGCGGACGTATAAGTTTTTTGCTTACAATTTTGCCTGCTACGCAGAAAGCTGTATTTTCATGTAAGCAAAGAAGAGTACAATAGTTCGGCAACTAATTAATATTGTGCGGGTAGAAAGCAAAGTGTTTCAAAGCCCGCCGAACGCAAAGCTCCAAAACGTTAGCAGTAATTTTAGAAAGATGACAACACTAAGACTATTTGCAGTTATTTTTATAACACTTCTCTCTGTACTTGTATACGGACAAAATCCACAATACAAATTTCGGACATTTTCCAGTAAGACAAAAAAATATTTAATCAAAGTCGAATTTCAATTTTCAGACACTGCATTAATTGGTTTTAATTTGACTGGTAACTGCAAAAAGAAATGCTACTTTTCTTTTAATGGACAAGCGATGCAAATTGGAAAAACACAAAATGTTGTCATATCAAACGGAAACAATTTTATCTCGACACAGTATGCTTATAATAATGACGACTATACTTTTGTTTTTGAAATATCGAACGACAATAATGCACCAATCAAAATAAGAGGAATACAGACAAACAAAAATTGCGAAGAATGTATTAAAAACATAATAATGGGACAACTTATTGTTTCGTTAGAAGAAAAAAACAGCCGCTAACACACGGTTCATTCAATTTGGGCGGAAGTATAAGGCATTTGCAAAAGCGGTCGCTCCGCGAAAGACAATTATTTTCGCTTTGCAAATGTCTAATAAACATAGTATCATTGTCAGTAATATTTCGGTAGACAATGTTTCAAACTCCAAACTGAAATAAACCGCGAAAACGTTAGCTGCAACCAGCCGGATAGAAATCGAACTATGATAAGACTTCTCATAATAATAACATTCGTCCTGACAAATCAACTGTTCGGACAAGTTCAAAAAATTAAAGTAAAGCGTGACAATAGTGACATAAGTAAAACGACTATTGTTGGCGTTTGGGTCAACAAAAATAACAAGACAAAAGACAACAAAGAGTACGCCAGACTAAATTGCAAAGACACCATTCACTACTTAGCTGACGGGACTTACATGTGGCTACAATGCGACATACGCGAAACAGGTAAATGGAAGATGTCACCAGACGGGAAAAAAGTAATCAAGTACGATCGAAAAAGTGCCTATTGGGAAACATATTTGAACACTTCAAACTTAGGAGAAATGTGTACAACCGTTACCGAGCTAGACAAAAAACATTTTGTTTCACTAATCTCCGACGAAGAACTTGGTTCAATTAGACAATATTATTATCCTATAAAATAACTTTGGACAACCAATAGAAAAACAGTGTGCGGCTGGCAGGCAACTAACAGCGTGCAAACTCCATTTTTGCGCATTAACGCATAAATGCATAACTTGGACTTAGCAAAAACGGACATCTGCACGCAATCCGTTAGGTGCAACTTTTTATGGACATAGTTTTAGATTCAAATATTTATAGAAGTGACTTTCTTTTTCGAACAAAGGACTTAGACGTTTTACACGACTATTTAACTAAGACTAATTCGAGAATAATTATTCCTCAAATTATTTTTGACGAAGTAATAGGCTTGTATAGACGAGCACTAAATGAAAGAATAGCTGCTTATAAAGGAGCTTCGGGGAATTTGAATATAATAATTACGGAAACAAAGGATCATATAATACCTGTGAACCTTAATATTGACAATGAAACTGCAAAATATGAGACATATATTCTAAATCAACTGAACATTGAGAAGAATGATATTATTCCCTATGACAATACATATTTACCCGAAGTAGCTAAACGTGGTATATTAAGGCAGAAACCATCTGGAGATGACGGTCAAGGCTTTCGGGACACAATTATATGGCTCACTATAAAGGATTATTGTTCCATATGTCACGAAAAACAAATTATATTTATTAGTAACAACACGAGAGACTTTTCGAACGAGGAAAAAAATAATCTACATGAATCTTTAATAGAAGAATGTGACCAAAAGAAAATTAAAATAAATTATTACAAGAGTATTAAAGAATTTATTGAAAAACATTCGATCAAATTTAATTTCCTTAATGACGAATGGGTAGCGAAAAATCTTGACCTTGATGCGACTGAAAATTTGATTAAGGATGAACTAAACAGAAAACCCAACGAGGTAGTAGCTGCAATAAGAAAAAGAACAGGAAAAAATTGCACTGGAAAATTCTCGATCAAATCAATTTATTTATCTGAATTCCATGATCCTTTTGTTTATGAAATGGCAGACGGGAAACTGATAGCTAATATTATAATACACCATGATGTCGAAGTTGATTTCGAATACTTTGAAGGGCCGCCGGATTTACACGCAACTGAAAATGTTTGGGAACCACATTTTGGAAATGCTGTTAGTTCAGCTTCCCTTTTTTCAAGCGCATTTCTAACCATGACAGTCGAGAACGAAAAAGCAGTAGACCATGCATTAGGTGATAATGTTATTGATTAAAAGCAGCAGCTAACAGCACCTTTGCCTAATGCGGGCGGACAACAAAGCATTTGCAAAAGCGGTCGCTTTGCGGCGACAATTATTTTCGCTTTGCAATTGCATAGCAACATTTGTATCTTTATTTAAATATTTCGGTAGACATCGGTTCCAAAACGGCCGAAGCAAAACCGCAATACGTTAGTGGCAAGCAGAAAACTACAAGACTATAAAATGACAAAAACTAAAGAATTCAATAATAAAATTCATAACATTCTTAAAGTTTTGCCAATTCACACAGAAATCTCTTTTTCTGTAACAGACAATAATGAGACAACTTACTTTGGATTAAGAAAAGATAGCGAAGAAATCTCTTACGCAAATAATAGAAGGTCTGCATTTGAAATAGGTTCTGTAACTAAATCATTTACAGGAAATATACTAGCGCAGCTAGTGGTTGACAGCAAAATTAATCTTGACGACCCTATTTCTAACTTTCTCTCTTTTGAACTGAAAGGTAATCCAAAAATAACTTTGAAGCAATTAGGAATGCACACCTCAGGACTTCCAAGAATGCCAACTGATTATGACGACAGAAAAAATTTTATTAAAGAAAATCCATTTAGCAATTACAATGAAGGTGAGCTAATTACCTATTTGACAAAAGAACTTAAAATGGAGTGCGAACCAGGTGAAAAAGCAATCTATTCAAATTTAGGTTCGGGTGTACTAAGTTATGTTATTTCGCAGATTGAGGGACGACCATTTTCAGAAATCGTTGAAGAGAGAATATTCAAGCCGCTGGAAATGCATAATTCAACATTTAGTACCAAAAATATTTCTACAAACATAATTAAAGGCTTGGACAAAGAAGGTAACTTTACATCACATTGGGACGGTGGAATTCTTAACGGTTGCCTTGGTATAATTTCAACATCCGAAGATCTAACAAAATATGCAAAAGCAACTTTAGACCCCATGAATAAAGCCGTAAACCTTCAAGTTTCAAATATTTTTCCTTCCAGACCAGAAGTTTATTCAGCCATAGGATGGGTACTAGTCAATTCACCTAAGACAAGCCCTATTATAAAAATAAATGGAGGAACAGCCGGATTTGCTTCTTCCCTTTTTATAAATCGCGAAAAGCAAAAAGCATTAACATTCTGTTCTAACATTCAACCAGACACTTATATGGAACTAATTGAACCCTTGTGTGCTGACACAGTGAAATAATTTTGTCACCTTGTTGACTACTGCCAGCCATTAACAGCAACTAACCGCCATTTTTGCGGGTTAGCGCTCAAATGCGTAACTTGACAAAGCAAAAAACGGCGCAAGGCCACAAAACGCTAGTGGTAATAACCGCTGAAACTCAATAAAACAAATAACATGAGAATATTTGAGAAACTGTTTGGACAAAAAGAAAAGAAAGAATTTCCTCCAGATCACTTATTTCAATAAATTTAGTTAAATTTTTAAAACTACAGAAAAATTAACTGGTCATGGAAAATATAGTATTTCTTCGACTTTTATTTAAAGCCTTTTATTAAATCTTCCAGTTCCATTTCTAAACCAACACTTAATTTTTTAAGAATAAATAAAGAAGGATTTATTTTACCGGTTTCTAATCTTGCAATACTTGAACGTTCCATGTAGCAAAGCCTACCCAGTTCAGCGGCTGTTAAACCTTTTGATGTTCTTAGTTTTACCAAGTGCAACCCAAAATGTTTCAGCAATTTAAGCTTCTCTTTCTTTTCTCGTTCTTTTTCTGTCATGCACTTTTATCAATATCAAATAGCGTTATTTTGATAAAAAAAAGTGCTAACAATTACGTAACCATACGTGTTTTACTTATATTTGATGTGTTATGAAAGAAAGTGCCTCGTCTATTAGTAAACAATCTTATATTGAACAATAAAAAACAGTTAAATACGTTTGTATTTTGTAATTGCGATTATTTAGTCATATTTTATAACAAATCGTAACATACATGCGTTCTTGTTGGCTTCTAATAACTATAACACATAATACATTTGAAGTTGAGAATTTAAAAAAATACATTATAATTTATACTATAATAAAATTTTAATTCTACCTGACGATAATAACTATGCAAAAAGCAATTAAAATTATGATCGTTGAAAATCATAATGATTTTAGAAGAACATTATGTTCTTCTTTAAAAGAAGAAGGTTTTCCAATTATTTATGAAGCTTTAAATGGTAAACAAGCTATAGATGATTTAAAGAATATTCAACCGGATATTATAATATTGGATATTAGAATGCCTGTAATGAATGGTATAGAGGCATTAGGAATTATTAAAGAAAACTATCCCGGCATAAAAGTTATCATGTTGACGGGGATGGATAGTAAAGCTTATATAACAAAATCAATAATTATAGGAGCCGATGCTTTTTTAATGAAGAACTGTGGTATTGAAGTACTTGTTTCAGTTATTAAAAATATAAATTCTAATAAAACTTTTGTATACGAAAATAATCTGAGGCGCATTCCTGTTTCAGAAGAACTGAATGCAAAAAAAATTATTGAACAGCGTGCATTATCTTCTAAAGAAGCTGAAATACTTGTGACACTATGCGATGGCAAATCACGCAAATTAATGGCTGCGCATTTTAATATTAGCGAAAGTACAGTTGGTTTTCATATAGGTAATATCTACAAAAAGACAAAAGCTGCCGATTTGGTTGGACTTGTAAAATATGCAATTGAAAACGGCTATGTTTCGATCCAACATTTTCACTAACCGTTAAAAGTTGTTAAATGACACCTGTTGGAAACAACAGGTAAAGTCAAAGTGCATTGATAATTTAATTCTATTTGAAACATAAAATAAACTCAACTATTAATCACTTAAAAACAAAAAACATGAAAATTAAAAACTACTCAAAAAGAATGGTCGTAACAGCGCTAACATTATTTTCAGTTTCATTGCCATCAATCTTAAATGCTCAGGGGGAAGCCGGTTGTCGTGACCTTTTCATCTCCGAAATTGTGAAAGATAATGTTAGTAATAATGGTACGCCATATAGTAACTATGTTATTGAATTATTTAATCCAACTTTAAGTGCAATTAACGTAGGGAATTACAATCTTGAATTTAGAGATGCAAACAATAATGTATACAATTTAGGTTTAACCGGAATAATTCCGTCTTTTGGTACTTATGCTGTTAGTCATAAGAATGCTGAAAATAACGTAAAAGCTTTAATGCAAATGGACACAACGTTATTGGATTTTAGTATTTATACCCAAGTAAAGCTAGTTAATAAAATTACAAATATAGTGATAGATGCTTTTGGACAGCCTATTTCTCAAGCTACTATTACCTTTAATTATTTGTTATTTATGCAAGACCCTGCGAGTTATTTATCGCAATATAATCTTACATTAAGTGATTTAGATCATGTTGATTTAAGAAGGGGTTTCTTTGTAAATAAAGGTACGCCTGTTTTTAACCCTAATACTGTCATTGGTACTTGGGCTTTCTATACAGGAACAGATCATACAGATCTTAAAAAACACCAATGTGTTTGTAATGCAAAACCGGGTGCATTGCCAACAGTAGGCTACTTGTATGCTGGTAAAACGCTAGACGAGAAAATATCTTTAAATAATGCAATTGATGATCTTGATTTACAGGTATCAGGTTATGCAGGTACCCCACTTTACATTACTCAACTTTTAACGGGTGGAACTGCTGTTGTAAATACCCACATCGTTTATTATGCGGCAAACTCAGCTAATCCTAATAATTGTAGCTATAATAATGCAGGACCTAATTGTACATACGCACGTACACTTGATAATTTATTTGTCGGCAATAAGTTAATAAATTCAGCAATTCAACCTTCTACTTTTGGCGATTTTAATGTGGATGCTTCGACAAAAAATCACGCCATTACTATACGTGGTAATGGCTCAACCGGAGTTAAAGAATATGATTACAGCATATTGCCCATAACGGTTTTCCCCTCAACAACTTCTGATATTTTAAATATTAAAGGAAATATTGATTGTAAATATTTTATAACTTCTTTAGATGGCAAACAGGTTCAAGAGGGTGTATTATACAATTCAGCAACTATAGATGTAAGTTCACTGTCAAGTTGTATGTACATTATCAATTTTTATAATTACAGTGGCAAAAAAACAGATAAATTTATTAAAGATTAGTAGTAACTTCGGGCTGTAGCAATGCTACAGCCCTTTTTATAATTCGTATGTTTAAATATCTGTTTTCTGTAATTTGCTCTATTTTAGTTTCCGACGTTTCTGCGCAAGGGAATGAGTTTGGTATTTCAGTCTTATCTTATAATACTTTCAATACAAATTACTATCAAGCAGATACTGTGGTTCATAGCAGAATGAAAAGCATCATAAGCTTTCAACCTGTATTAACTTATAATCATATATCTTCAAAAGATATAGATTTCAGCGCCCAAGTTGGATTTTTTTATACCCCTAGAACCACCAACGATAAAAGTTCGGATCAGACTAGTACCATATACTATACACGCGGTAATTTTTTGCAAAAGGCTGTCTACATAAGACTTGGTATTGCTAAGAGAAGTTATTTCGGTAAGCTTATTCTAATTTCGGGTATCAACATTCCTTTTCAGGCTACCTATTCAACAAAAGTGCATAATTACAGATCTACTTATAATATTAGTAATGACACCCTGATCGCCGCATACCAATACCATGATTCGTTTGCCCCTGAATACATGACAGGAATTACTTTGCAACAATCGTTTTATTACCCTTTAGTAAGACACCTTTACTTAGGGATAGATTTTAATTTGGGTTTCATTGCCACAACAATGAATGGAAAGAGGCATAAACTAGAGAGCGAAGTGAATTATGCAAATCCTTCGAATAGTTATTCAAGTGATGTAGAACTGATTTATAAGACAAACATTAAAACAAGTCTTTTTTTTCAGCCTTCTATCAGCCTCAAATATAATTTTAAAAAATAATGAAAAAAATACTTACAACTATTTTAGTTTTAATTAGCTATACATTTTATGCGCAAAAACATGAAGTTGGTATTTCCGTTTTAAGTTATACAGGCAATAAATACAATTCTACGTTAAACGATACTGCCACGGCATATTCCAAAGGCAAAGGAAATAGCTTGCAGCCTGTTTTAACTTACAACTATATCAATTCAAAAAACACGGATCTCTACTTGCAAGTAGGATATTTTCACATGCAACAAAAAGGCTTTGATAAATACAAAGGAGCTAGTACATTCGGATATAATAACATCAATATTTTAAGCAAATCAGTATTTCTAAAATTAGGGATTGCTAAGCGTTTTGAAATAGGAAAACTATTGTTAATTGCAGGTGTTAATATTCCATTTGAATATAATTTCTACAATGTGGAAAATGATTTTACGAATGAATATATAAGTAACGCCCTCATTTATAATCGGGAATTTTATAATAAACAAGCCCCTATTTATACTACCGGTGTTAATCTTCACATATCATTTTACTACAATATTGCGAAAAATCTTTCATTAGGCGCTGATTTTAATTTAGGCTATAAAGCCACTATATATAACGGAGAACAAAAATATAGAAACTCCTATGTTTATTATGATACGCCTGCAAATAATTTTACAGATGAACATACTGTCTATTATAAAAAAACTTCTTACAATAGTATTAATTTTCAGCCTTTCATAGGAATAAGGTATTGCTTTTTTAAAAAGAAAAATGTGGTTGTTACTCCTTAATTTAAAGTAAGGAATGATATGCTTATTTTATGTTTTTATATCTAAGGATAAACGAAAAAGTAGAATAATAAAAGAGTAGTAAATTATTTTAGGCTTGTTTCAAACGACGGATTTCTTTCTTTTTATTTCCACATATTTGACACCAGATCTGAAAATGGCAAAGTAGTATTCCTTATCATCAACAAATCGTGTCAACCTAAAATGGCCTTGGTATTAAATAATATTTTAGAGGTATTGTTCGAATTTTAAGTTGTTTATTCTTATAAAATGCTATATTTGAATAGTAATTCTTTGACATATCTTTTAAGATTTCATAAGGCTATCTAAAACAACCTAATAATAATCTTAAATCTATTCAGTGGGAACTTTAGGTACAATTATAATAATATTGTTACTTATTTGTTACTTGCATCTGCCAATATAATTGAGAAGTCCTGTAAATACTAATGTATGGAAAAATATATATAACAAAGCATTTAGCTTTATCAGTGATGTTTCGGTAGAAAAAGTTTCAGATCGCAAACTAAAATTTACTTCCAAACCGTTACTACTCATAGTAGGGACGACTTTTCGGCAGACAAAAACATTCGCAATGATAAGGACTTTAATACTTTTATTCATACTGGTCTCGGCAGCCATGTTCTCGCAGAACAATAACGCCTCGATAAATCTCGCTCTTTCTTACAATCGAACAAGCTTCGACTCCGACACTTGTTGTTGGCGTAAATTGTGCGCAGACAAAAAATATCTCGAGGCCGCAAATCTTATTGTTTCATACTTAAAAACAAGTAAGCCTACAAACAAGCATTCTCTTAATTGGCACGCCGGTCAAATGTTTGCAATGGCGCATTCAGACGGATCAGCAAAAAAATATTTCAAGCGGACTTACTCAATATTTTATAAATGGTTTGGAAACAGTGACGTTAAAGCTTGGTACTATTATGCAAAAGGGACAATCGCATTTATTGACAATGACAAAAAATCTCTCGAGTCTACGATCAAGATTTGGAGCAACACATTTCCCCCCGACAACAATTTCAAAGTTTTAGTTCGACTCAATGAAAATTGGGGTAAAAGTTATGAGCTTGCTTCGGCAAATTAGTGCCTGCGAACACGTAATGGCTATGTATCTGCGTGACCACTATAAGTGGTAACCGCACCTACTTGCAATTTTTGCGTGTTAACGCTCAAAAGCGTAACTTGAACAAGCAAAAACTGCAAGTAGCTCCAAAACGTTATAAGGCATTTTAAATGAAACGCATTTTAATCATATCGACAGTTGGACTTCTTTTATTCGGACTTGGATGGTGGACACATGATATACGAAAATTTGCTAACGGTGTAATTACAGACGGACACCGATTGAACAATTTGAAAAAGAGCAATCCTTTCTTTGCCGACAGTTTAAAAATTACAAAAACAAAGATTGCACAAAAGAAAACTATCCGTGACTGTATTTCCGAGGACCAATTTATTCATTGGGTACCAAAACATCCGGACACAACAAACTATTTGTGTGAAATTACACTTCAAAAAATAACTGTTTTGTATAGGTATCACGGACAATGTGGATATGACTATTTTACTTACCTGACATCAGACACGACAATTGAAGTTCTTTGGTCATATCGGACTGATTGTATTTTAAATATGGACTTTCTAGAAAAATCTAACGGGATAAAAAAACACCCAAAGCGTGGCGACACATTTGCGACCATGACTTTGATAAATGACACGACTTTGAAAGTGAAATACAATTTTCCTGACTGGATAAAAAAGATTAATGAAATAACAAAAGACTCTTTATTTCCAACTCATTATTATTTGGTGGGGCCACACAACGCCAACAAACACTTTGATAATATCAGGTTTGACTAACACAAAGATAGATTTGGACACAACCAATTTTAAGTTGTTACAGACCTTTGCAGTGCAATTTTGCATTAACTTTAAAAAAAGAAAATGAACAAAATATTAGTAACAGGAGCAACAGGACATCTTGGTGGTGCAGTTATCGAAACACTATTAACGAAAATTTCCTCAAGTCAAATTTCAATCATTACTCGAAATGAAGAAAAACGACTTGAATTTCAATCGAAAGGTTTTAATGCCTTTCTTGGCAATTATGACAATGTAGCTGCTCTTGAAAAAGCAATGGCGGGAGTTGATACCGTTTTGCTCATTTCATCAGGCGACCAAGGCAACAGAATGCAAGAACATAGAAATGTTATAGATACAGCTAAAAAAGCAGGAGTAAAACACATTGCTTATACAAGCAGATGTTTGAACAATAGAAACACCTTGACAAATAAATTAATGGTCGAACATTTTGAAACAGAAGACTACATTTTATCGGGGGGACTGAAATATACCTTTTTTAGAAACATCTTATATATGGATGCAATTCCGCAATTTATTGGCGGTATTGCAGCATTGGAAAAAGGGATATTTTTACCCGCAGGTAATGGTAACGTATCATTTGCATTAAGAAGTGAAATGGGTGAAGCAATGGCGAAAGTTCTTTTGAATAATGAATGTGAAAACAAAATTTACAATTTTACAGGTGATAAATCTTATTCGTTTTATGATATTGCAACGGCGTTAAAAGAACTTTCGGGTAAAGAAGTAAAATACACCAATGTAGAAACTTCTGAATTTAAAGAAATGATGAAACAAAGAAATTTGCCGGAACCGGTGATTCAGAAAATTGTAGATTTTATAACTGACATTAAACATAACCAAGAAGCAGACATTTATAACGACCTTGAAAATCAATTGGGCAGAAAACCAACAGGTTTAAAAGATGGATTAAAAGTCGTGTTTGGGCTATAAATTTACCTTTGTATATGGATTTACTAACACCACATCATCTTAAAACCATTGCAGAATACCATAGGTTTATGGAATTGTCAAAGCCTGAACACCCTTTAATTAGTGTGATAAAATTTGAAGACATAAAACGCCGGCCTGACAATTACCCAAGTAGTATCATTCATAATTTTTATTCGATTGCTTTAAAGAAAAACTTTACTGCAAAAATGAAATATGGACAACAGGATTTTGACTTTGACGAAGGCATTATGCACTTTATGTCGCCAAAACAAGTTCTAACTATTCAAGCATCGGCAGACGAAGAATTTAAACATTCGGGATGGCTATTACTAATCCATCCCGATTTTCTTTGGAATACGCCACTTTCAAAAAAGATAAAACAGTACGCATATTTTAATTACAAGTTAAACGAAGCATTGCACCTTTCTGAAAAAGAAGAAATTTTGGTGACAGATATTATTGAAAAAATTGCACAAGAATATCATACCAATATTGACAATTTTAGCCAAGACGTCATTGTAGCCCAGATAGATTTGTTATTAACGTATTCTGAACGCTTTTACCAACGACAGTTTATTACAAGAAAAATAGCTAACCATAAAATATTAACTCAATTAGACGCTTTACTGACAGACTATTTTAAAAATGATAACCTTTCAGACAAGGGTATTCCGACTGTTCAATTCATTGCTGACAATTTGCATATTTCAGCTAACTACCTAAGTCGTTTATTACAATTACTGACAGGCCAAAGCACCAAACAGTTTATACACGACAAGTTAATTGACTTAGCAAAAGAAAAACTATCAACTACTGATTTGACGGTAAGCGAAATAGCATTTAGTTTAGGTTTTAAACATCCGCAATCATTTAATAAGTTATTCAAAAGCAAAACAAACCGGTCGCCAATAGCGTTCAGGCAGTCATTCAACTGACACGAGAAAAAAGCCGGCAAAAAAATCACTCCCGCTAACAGTGGTTTGGCGTTGTAGGCGCTGAAGAATAAAAAACTTAATCATCTTAATCATCATATATGTATATAGCTTAACAATGTTTGACATTGTACAATAATAAATACACAATACCGTTTAATAAAAGTTAAATCATATAATTTATGAAAAATACACTAATAGTTATTTGTATTCTTTTTAGCTTTTATAAGGCCGATGGACAAATAGGAATAGAAACTCAATTTGGAGGTTCTAACTTTCTTGGAGCAAGTATCAATACTAAATATACCATTCAAATTTGTGACAGCAGTCATCATACAATTACTCCATCGTTAGGTATTGGATTTTTAGCGCCAAAATGGTATGCACCGACATCTATAATTCACTTTGGTGTTAATTATGCATATAAGAAAATAGGAATTGGAGTAGAAGCATCGGGATTTACTGATAATCCATTTGTGTCCTCTGCAAAATCGAAAGACTTTGTAGACGTTATAATTTACCCAAATCTGAATTATACATTTCAATTTAAGTCTCCTTTTTATATATCTGCATCAGCCGGTCTTTATCTCGCATATTCAAAAGCATCAAAATATTATAATTCAGGTAAAAAATGGCATTTTGAAAGAGATATAATCCCGGGAGTTGGGTTTTCTCTAGGCTATAAATTATAAGAAAATTACTGTACATAACACACGCTTTGGCTACAGTTTGGCGGAAGTACAAGGCTTTTGCAAAAGCAGTCGCTCCGCGAAAAACAATCCTTCTTGCATTTGCAAAAGCGTAGAAACCCTTTATCTTTGTTATAATATTCGGTAACGAGCAGCTTGGATCGCACTACAGCCAGCCGCTAAATGTTAGGCCTCATTGTAAAAAAAAGAAATATGCAAACAGTATTCAGACTTAAAATAGAAATAAAATAAAAACAAGAATACATGAAAAAAAATAATCTAATCCTCTTTTTTATTATCATAACAAATAGTGCCATTGGTCAGTCTGCCCCACCCCATTTAAAATATTTTGGATACGCCCTCGTTGATGCATTATGGGATGACCCACACGATATAGCTGCAACTACAAACTACATTGCAGAAGTTGACAGTTTTTCAAACATTGCTCAGCTGGGTGTATATAATTATACCGACACTATAATTTCACGAACCAATTTGATGAACATACACTGTGTAAAACCTTTTTTATCAATTCAAAGCGTATGCTACTATGAAGTTGACACACTTGCTTCAAGTGGGCATCATTTCAAACTATACCCCAATTTTAAAGCAAGATGGAATTCATTTAAATCAACCAATTTATCAATATTACATTCTTCAAAAATTGCTGCATTTTATGTAGCAGACGAGCCTGTGTGGAACGGGATTAGCTTTTCTGAATTGGACACGGTTTGCCAAATGATAAAAAGTGATTTTCCAAATATTCCATTAATGTTTGTTGAAGCATATCCGGTATTAAATAGTCTTTCAGTTCCAACCAGCGTTGATTGGGTCGGTTTTGACAGGTATGAAATATTTGATCCAACAACAAGTACCCTGTTTCTAAATAACCTTAATACACTGAAATCAAAACTTTCAACTGCAAGTCAAAAAATATTTTTAGTTATTGATGACCAATGGCTGCCATTTTATGGCGCGGCAGGTTTTACTCCCGACACCATCCGATATATCGTTCAGAACTACTACAATCTAGCAGCTTCAGACACATCAATTATTGGTTTAATTGGTTATTTATGGGCCGGTGGGCTGGATGATCCCGGCCAACTCGGAGTTAGGGATATGCCTCAGAGCGTTATTAACAAAAATGTAGAAATAGGGAGGATGATAAAGGCAAATAATTCTCCATGTAAAACTACAGGGCTTAACGAAAATATATGTTCAAAAATAAACTTTTTAATTTTTCCCAACCCCGCAACTGAAACTTTGAAGATTTCTTTTCGAAACAATCAAAAACAACAACTTGAAATTTACAACTTCGTTGGGCAATTAATAAAAGAAGTTTCAATAATTAATAGTGAAACAATCAATATTTCTGATTTGCAAAAAGGAGTATATTTTATTCGTTTAAAAGATAGTCCATCGCAGACATTGAAATTTATAAAGCAAAATTAAATTGGAATTTGAATATACAAACTACAACTGAAAAAGAGCAAGGAAGCATAACAGCAGATACCAAAAAATGATAGCGGAAGTATCCGCTTTTAGCTTTGTCAGTAATGTTTCAATAGTTTTAACCCGCACTGCCGGTAAATCCAAAATGTTATAAGCAAATGCTGTAGAACAAGAAATCTCGAATTCACGCTATACTACATTTGACCAACATTCAGCCATCAATAATAATCCGTCCCGACATCTTTCTACATTCATTTCATAAAATTTGCACAATTGAAATAATATTTAGATATTTGTCTAAATATACAAATAATGTCATTAAACCTTGCTTTTAAAGCGCTCAACGACAAAACAAGGAGAGAAATATTGGAACTGCTTCGAAAAAAGGACATGACGGCTGGCGAAATAGTTGATAAATTTAATATTTCAGGACCAAGTATTTCACACCATCTTGACTTGTTAAGACAGGCAGGACTTATAGACAGTGAAAAGGAAGGGCAATTTGTTAAATACACTTTGCATACAACAGTTCTTGACGACATAATGAAATGGATGGTTCAGTTTAATAAAAAAGGTAAATAAAAAATTACAGTTATGAAAAATGCAAAAACAATTTTAATGCAGGCGTTAATCGGATTAACCCCGACAATTTACTTGCTATCAATATGGTATAACTTACCTGAAAATGTTCCGACACATTACAATTTAGACAATAAGGCCGACGACTTTGGAAGCAAATTTGAAATACTTGAACTCATTCTATTTATGTTCGCAGTTACGATTGGGACATCTCTTCTAATACTTAATCTTGACAAATTCGATCCAAAAAAAAGCTACTCAAGCAATAATACATTAATCGTAAAAATCTCGTGGGCTGTTACTATATTTATTTCTTTGATTTCATGTTATATTGTGTATGAAACCGAACATTACACTCAAACAGCTGTAAGTGACATTTCACTGAAATACATTGTTGCTTTGGTAGCTTTGCTTTTCGTCGTTATAGGTAATTTTATGAATAACATAAAGCCAAACTATTTTGTTGGCATTCGTACTCCATGGGCTTTGGACGATGAAGAAAATTGGCGAATGACACATCATTTAGGTTCTAAAATTTGGTTCTTTGGCGGTTTAATAATGTTTGTACTTGTAATGTTCTTGCCAATAGAATATGTTTCCTATGTTATAGATTTTAGTATTATTCCTTTAGCAGGCATTCCCGTTTTCTATTCGTTTTATATCTTCAGACAAAAACAAAAAGAGGGTTAAATCTTTGTATAATAAAATTGTGTATTCGCATCAGCCTACAACAAGCAAGCGAAGTGGTGACTAAGAGGGCTTAGGCTTAAATAATTAACTGCTGCGCAGACCTCTTTTATTTTTCCTCTGCTTAAAAACAGTGTATATTTGGACAACTATTTGTTGTTTTAGACAGTTGACTATTCCAAACCCGCACTGCCGTAAATCCAAAATGTTAGCGGTCATTGCTAATGTGGCCATGTAAACATGAATAATTATATTAAACGAACAGATACCTAAAAAGGAATATAATGAAACGAGGAACATTTATTTTATCGGCACTTGCGCTTTTTCCATTGAGTATTTTTGCTAAATTCAAATTCAATATCTTTATGAGAACAGAAAAAGGATTTAAAGTAAAGGCAGGTGAAGCTAGATTTGGTAAACACTACAAAATGAAAGGCATCACCTTAAATAACTTGGACATTAAAATTTCCGGCACTGACACCGGTAATGATTTAGCTGTGTTTGAGCAAACCGGATTAACGCCAAATGGCGGGCCTCCACTGCATATTCATCCATTGCAAGACGAATGGTTTTATGTTATTGAAGGCGAATATATATTTCAGGTAGGTGACGAAAAATATCACATGAAATCAGGCGACACCATTTTTCTTCCAAGAAATGTGCAACACGCCTTTATACAGTTGACAGAAAAAGGAAAGATGATAGTTTCTTATTTGCCGGCAGGGAAAATAGAAGCATTTTTTAAGGTTATAGACAAATGGACTTCTCCACCGACAAAAGAAGAAATAGAAAAAGTGTTTGCTGACCATGACATGAAAGTTGTTGGAGCGCCATTGAAAGCCGGCAACTAACCTATAAGTAACAAGAACCGCGAATAGCACCTACCCAACACATAGTATGTTTAATAAACAAATGAAATTCGTAATTAGATATATACTATTCGTCTTCCTATTATTTACTTTTCGTGAGTCATATACTCAGAACAAGCAAAATATTAAAAGATATATCTCATTTTTAAAACGAGACAGTTTACAAAATAATACATACCTCACAGTATCCTGTAATTTTATGTATTCGTCTATTGGTAAAATAAGTCAGGGAGGCAGAGGATGTTATTTAAGTTTAGGCTTAAATTTAGCAAGGTTTTTTTCTAAGAAAATTGTTTTAGGTGTTACGTTTGATCTTCAACCTTTTTCCGGGCTCTGGAATCATAAATTTAAACAAAACTACATCAATGACTTTAACCAACATTATTCAACTACTTCGTTAGGAACTATAGATAGTGGAAGAGTACAAACAGTTTATAATAGCCTTAATAATAATATTAATTATGATCATTTTGGTAACCAACACACATCTTATGGTATTATGTTTTCTCCATATCCCACAAAATATGGAGGTTTGATGTTAATCCTAAAAAGAGGGCAAATTAATTATAGAGTATCAAATGGCGGCTCTTTAGATTCTCAAGAAACAGATAACTTATTTATTACTGTACCTATTGATTATAAATTTGAATTAGTATGTAAACCATTCTATCTTTTCCGGCAAAATAATAAAAGAAAGTATCTATGGCTTAACTATTTTCAAGTAAGTGCTTTCTTTCAAAAGGTTTCATGGAAAGATGCAAAGATTGATGGTTTAGCATTTAATAGATTCATGTCGCCCACCTTCCAAAATAAATATTCCTGCGATTATCATTTCGGCTTTACGTTTAGAATTGGCATATATTAATGCCGGTTTAGTTACGGGTAATATTACGTCGCCTTACTTTGTTATTTTTATATTTATTTTTGGCGTGAGCGTTTAGTGATACTTATAGATCTTTGTCTTGTATATCGGTGTCTGCTTCACAGATGTAACCTTTAGCATAATAAGTGCTGCCTTAACACTTTTGTATACACTTGCCTTTATACAGCAAATACATAACAACGTGCAAGCGTAATTTTGCGTGTTTAACGCTCAAATGCGTAAATTTGGATTAACAATAAAACGAAATCAAGCCCTGCAGTCCGCTAACAGTTATTTTAGGGGCTACACCCGACAGACTTTGAATAATAACACTAAAAGAATGATACACACAGAAAAACATTTAAAAAGTTCAGATTTCATTACAGACATTGTTATTGGAATGAGTGATGGATTGACTGTTCCTTTTGCTTTAGCAGCGGGACTAAGCGGTGCGGTAAGTAGTAACACTATTGTAATTACAGCAGGTATAGCTGAAATTGTTGCAGGTTGTATTGCAATGGGCTTGGGTGGATACCTGGCGGGTAAAACAGAACAAGAACATTATCAGAGTGAATTAAAAAGAGAATATGAAGAGGTTGAAAATGTACCGGAGAAAGAAATGCTGGAGATAAAAGAAGTATTTGCAGAATTCGGCATTGACGATGAAGGACAATTACTCTTAGCCACACAATTATCTAAAGATAAAACCAAGTGGGTAAATTTTATGATGCGGTATGAATTAGGTTTGGAAGAGCCAAATCCCAATAGAGCAAGAAATTCTGCATTAACTATTGGACTTGCTTATTTTGTAGGGGGTTTATTACCGCTAACAGCTTATTTTATTACTTCTACACCTCATGAGGGTTTATTTATTTCTACAATTATTACCATAATGTGTTTATTTGTCTTTGGATATTTTAAAAGTAAAGTAACAGGTCAGCCGCCCTTAAAAGGGGCATTTAAAGTTACTGCCATTGGACTTATTGCAGCGGCGGCGGCTTATTTTGTAGCGGTAGGTTTTGATAGAGCTTTTCATTAAGACAACAATAAATGAGTAATTGCCGGTTTACTTACGGGTATTAGTACGTCGCCAATTGTTATTTTATATATTTAACTGAGTCTATAGTTCTTAAAAGGTATCCGTTCATTATCACAAAATGAAAGAGATAAACTACCGATACCATACATCCACATTAAATTGTTTCAGTATCCTCAATAATTTTTATTTTTTTTCGTTTTTCCATCCACAAATAAAGTGGTGGTATAATAATAGGGGCAAAAATTAATGTACTCGTTAATCCACCAATAATAACTGTAGCCAAAGGTCTTTGAACATCCGAACCGATACCTGATGAAATTGCCGCAGGAACTAACCCAATAATTGCTACTACCAATATGGACAATAATGCCCTTAATTGCTCACCGGCAGTTTGTTGTACAATAGTAAATACATCTGTTTCATTACCTAACATATTTCTATTGAGTGCCGAAACCAACAATACCCCTGCCATTACCGAAATGCCAAAAATGCTTACAAAACCAACTCCTGCCGATACATTAAAGTAATACCCGCGCAGGAGTAAGGCTACTATACCCCCGCCTAAAGCAAACAAAATACAAGTCATGGTAACCAATGTATGTGTAAAGTTTTTAAATAACATAAATAGAAACAGAAACACTAAAACGATTGTTAACGGTATTGTAAAAGCCAATTGTTTTCCGGCACGCTCTAAGTTTTCATATTGCCCGCCATAAATAATACTGTAGCCTTTTGGGACATGAATCTTTGCATCAATCTTTTTTTGTAATTCTTTCACAAACCCGCCTTGGTCTCTGCCGTGTATATTAGTTCGCACAGTAACCATCCGTTTACTGCTATAACGGTAAATATTGGTTTGCCCTTCTACAAATCTAATTTCAGCTAACTGGCTCATTGGTATTAAAGCTCCATTAGCCGAGGGTATTTGTAAATCATTAATAGCATCAATCGAATTTCTATACTCTGCTAAAAAACGAACCACAATATCATACCGTTTTGTTCCGTCATATAAAACTGAAATAGCCTTGCCACCAATAGCCGCCTCAACCATATTTTGAATATCAGCTACATTAATTCCAAAACGTGCCGCTTGCTCTCTATTAATATTTATAGCCAATTGTTCTTGCGGGCCTTCTTGTTCAATATTTACATTTTCAGCCCCGGTTGTTTCTTTTACTATTTTAGTAATACTATCCGCTTTTTGTCGCATCATTTTTAAATCATCTCCAACAATTGAAATAGCAAGGTCGGCCGCGCTACCTGTTACAATTTCCATCACTTGGTCAATAATTGGCTGGCCTGACGAAAATTGAACAGCGGGTAATTCTTTTTGTAATTCTGTTTTGATTTGCGTTACCAATTCTTTTTTAGTAATCGTATCAGTCCATAAATCATAATTTTTCAAACCCACTAAAATTTCATTTCTATTCGTTGGAAAAGGATCTGTGCCATCGTCATTACGCCCTGTTTGTGTAATCACAAAAGAAATTTGAGGATATTTGGTAATAATATTTCTAATTTTAGGAGCAAAGGTGGCATTTTCCTGTATCGTAATTCCCGCAGGAAAATTCCCTCTTAAAAAAATTGAACCTTCATCTAAACTGGGTAAAAATTCGGTTCCCAATTTTAAGCCGCATAATATTAAAGCCAAAACTACTGAAAAACCAATAAGCACAGATTCTTTATAGTGCTTCAATAGTTTACCCATAAACTTAGCATAACCCTTTTCAAGAAAACTTAAAATAAAGTTTTTATGCTCTTTCATTGGTGTATTAATATCCGCTAATGTCTTTTTGTAAACAAAGGAAATCAAAACGGGAATAAAAGTAAGCGCTGCCAGCATGGAACCTATAACCGCAAAGGCCAACGTTAACGCCATTGGGGAAAACAATTTACCTTCTACGCGGGTCATTAATAATATAGGCATATATGCCAAAATAATAATCGTTACCGAAAAGAAAATTTCACGCCCGACTTCCTGTGCTGCCAGTAACGTAATTTTAGTAATGCCCTGCGCTTTTTCTTCGGGTGTTGCAGTTCTGTATTTTCGTATTAAATGTTCAGCCATTACACAAGCACCGTCAACAATAATTCCAAAATCAATAGCGCCCAATGATAATAAGTTAGCGGGAATACCGGTTAACCGCATTAAAATGAAGGCAAATAATAACGAGAACGGAATAGTTAAAGCAACAACAATAGCACTTCTAAAGCTTCCTAAAAAGAAAATCAATAAAATAATTACAATCGAAATACCTTCAAATAAAGTATGCGCAACGGTTTCAAGTGAGTGGTCAATTAAAAAACTTCTGTCATATAAAGGACGCAGCGTAATATTTTCCGGCAATTCACTTTCCTGTAAGTCAATTATTTTTTCTTTTAATAGTTTTAAAACTTCACTTGGGTTCTCGTAACGCCTTAATAATACAATACCTTCAACACCACTATTTACATTAATGCTGTCTTTTGTAACCGAATAACCTAAAACACCACTTGGCGGCGGTGGCGTAATTTCAACAGTTGCCACATCTTTTACAAATACGGGAACACCGTTTTCTGATTTTAAAACAATATTTTGTATATCTGTTTCTGTTTTAATAGCCCCTAAGCCGCGCACGGCAAACCCTTGCCCGCCTCTTGCAATAATATTACCGCCGGTATTTTGGTTGTTTACATTTACGGCATCTATTACTTGTTGTAAGGTGAGGCTGTATTTTCTTAATTTATCAGGAGCCGTTAAAATATGAAATTGTTTTAGCGGCCCTCCAAAAGTTACCACATCCGCAATGCCCGGCACTTGCAATAAAGCGGGTTTAATTACCCAATCTTGTAAATCTCTTAATTGTGTTTGACTATAATTTGGCGGAGCTTCAACAACATATCTAAAAATTTCTCCAACAGCAGTGCTTAATGGTGCTAATTCAGGCGATACACCATTAGGCAATTGTGCGCTGCTTAATCGTTCAATAACTTGTTGCCTGGCAAAATAATCATCCGTACCATCTTTAAAAGTTAATTGAACAACCGATAAACCAAAAATAGTTCTGCTTCTTCTGTCTAATACATTTGGGGTATTTTGTAAAGCACGCTCTATTGGCACTGTCACTTGTTGCTCTACTTCTTCGGCCGCTCTGCCGTCATAAGGCGCAACAACAATTACACAGGTATCTGCAATGTCGGGGTAGGCTTCTATTTTTAAATTAGTGAAGCACCAAAAACCAATAGCCATTAAAGCAAAGCTAATAGCTATTACAGCCCAGCGGTTGCGTAAACTAAATATAAGTATATTTTTAATCATCTATTACCAAACATCTACGTTATGCGTTACAATAAACCCTTCTTTTGTTTTTTTTCGTAATTCAATTAAGGTTTTTTTTACTTTTGCTTCGTCATCAATAAATGTGATCATCATAGGCGTTTCATCAAAACTAAATAACTCATCAGGTTTATATAATTTTTCGTTTTCTTTAAATCCCGACTTAGCCTGGTAAAGCGTTGCCCCTTTTATTTTCTGATTAAATAAAAACTGCATTACGTACTCATACAAAGGTTGTGCTCCTTGCATTTCATCTTTTTCTATAAACAATTGTGCTTGTAACATAATGTATAGTTTTAATATCCGAAACTTAATCCTTTTAATTGCATAACACCTTTAACTGCAATGGCATCACCATTCTTTAATCCCGAAAATATAATAATTCTTTCTCCAATTTGATTTCCGATTTCAACTTCTTTTCTTTCAAACGTATTGGCAGATGTTTTTATAAATACATAATTTTTTGCCTGAACTGTTATTACTGAATTTTTACTGACATTAATAGTGTTTCCTTCACTTACACCAAACGATACTGTTGCAAACATTCCTGCCTTCAATTTTCCATTGTTATTATCAATACTCACGCGCAGTTTTACCATTCTTGTACTTTGGTCAATCATATCGGCCACATCATCAATTTTCCCCGTAAATTTTTCATTCGGGAAAGATGTAAATTGAATAATGCAATTACTGCCCTCCTTAACTTTGCTCAATTGATTTTCAGGCAAATCACAAATGATATAAGCAGTTCCTGCAGAAGCTTTTTGCATTAACTCGGGTTGAAAACCTCCTGCTTTTAATTTTGTTTCATGTTCAATAATAGCAGCCCGCTCATTTGCCAAATTGGTTTGTTCCATTGATACAGCAGATTGAGCATCTAACAAATCTTTACCGGTTGCAGCACCGTGTGTGCTCAAATCTTTAACACGCTCCAATTCAATTTCCATTTTTTTAAGCGTTACATTTTGTATTTGATTAATGTTTATTAAGTGTTGAATTAACAGGGTGTAGTTTCCCGCCAGATCGGGGTTTTCAAACAATACAATATTTTGGGATGCGCCTTCTTCTGATTTCACAATAGTAGCGGCAACTTTCGCAGGGGCTGTGATGTCTGCATTTAAAGTGGTTGTACCAAGTGCTTCAGTTTCAAAAAATACCATTGTTCCGGTATTTGGAAACATTATCTTTTTTCCATTTTCTGATACTTGCGGCGTTACATTTTCAACCTTTTCAACTTTATCCTTATGCCCGCCACAGCTATATACTAACAGTATTAGCAGCCGGCTGTATTTTAATAGTATTTTCATTGTTATTGTGCCAATTTATTTATTAAACCCGAAGCGTAAAGTAACTTAATATAGCTTTGCCTATATAACTGTAAACTCTCAAAATACTGTTGTTGGGTATCTAACCAACTGCGTTGCGCTTCTAAAAAATCTATCATTGTTGTTCCACCTCTTAAATATGAATATTTTACACTATTTAAAATGTCTTCCGATTGTTTGATAATATCTTTGTAAGTAACCAGATTTGATTTTTGTGTTTGATATAAGTTATAAGCTGTGGCAATTTCAGATTGTATCTGTTTTTGAGTAGTCAGCAAATCCTGTTCAGCTTGTTGCTTTATTAAGTTCGATTTTTTTATTTCACCCTGGTTCCGAGAAAATAAAGGAATTTGTATAGTTCCAAAAAAACCGGCGTATGGTATCGTATTTTGAGGGTTATAAATTGCGCCTAACTCCGGCAATGGCCAAGCTAAAGACTTCTGTAATTTAATATTAGAGTTACTAACGTCAATAGTTAATTTCAAAGCTAATAAATCACTTCGATTCATTAAGGCTTGTTGTAAAAGTGAATCTATATTATTTGAAAAGGCATAGTTAAAAGTATCTTCTGTATCAATATTCAAATTGTCCTGAACGCCAATCAAAAATTTCAAGTTCACTATTTCGTTATTATAATTCTGTTCGGCGGTTTTTAATTGTAAACCATACTGGTTAGATAACAATTCCGTTCGCGATAAATCCGTTTGAGTAATAACCTGATTTTTTAAACGCAACTTATTAATCTTAACTAAACTATCAGCATTGTTTTTCGCTATTTGCAAAATCTCCAATTGCTTTTTAAAAGTCCAAACATCCAACCATTTATTTGCTACATCCTGAAATAAGCTACGTTCTGTTTCGTTGTATTCTTTTTGTGATAATGATACATTCAGTTTCGCATAATCAATTTTGTATTTTCGCTGAGCAGGTAATTGAAACTGTTTTGTTAACTGCCACCAAACCTGCCTGTTTTTCCCATCGCTCCAAACCGTGTTAGCCGGAAAATAAGAAGATTTCATTAATTGTAACGATTGGTTATTTAAAATAGGATTAGAACGAAGTTTAGCGGTAATAATATTTGTTTCCGCAATACTTACATTAAAAAATTGGGTTTTAAGAATTGGATTATTTGACTTTGCTACCTGAAGTGCTTTTTGAAGGGAATAGTTAGTTTGAGCTGATACCGGCAACAAAACCGACATCAACCATGCCATTGACGTATAAACTAAAACACGAATCCGCATCACTTTTCATTTTAATACTTTAAATCTCGGCGTGAAAATACTAATAATTACATATCAGCATGCATTTATCTATTTAAAATCTTCTGTTTTTATTAAACAACCGTTAACAAACGCTAATTTTGAATTTTATTTGAATTTTATTGCGCTTCACAATCGTTCAGATTATTCATTATTATCTTTTTGTTCTTTAAAAATTATTAAAAAAAAAAGATACTAACCTATTTAAAACATTACAGACATATAAAAACATTTTTAAACAGTGAAGCATCCTTCAGCTAACAGAGCCTTTGCCTGAGCGAGCAGAGGCATAAGTTTTTGTTTGTAATTTTGCCCCGTTTTGCAGAAAGTTGTATTTTTAGGATTTGGGCATTTAAACAAGAGAATGCTGCAAAAGCAAAAACTTCAAGCCATTAAACATTTTGCACTGACAGACCGAGCAGCAAATAACAACTATGATAAAATATTTATTAATAATTGGCTTAATAACTTGTGCTTCTTGTAAAAAACAGCACAACACACTCAAGACGGATAATTATTATAAACCTCAAATTGGCGATACCTTTGAATGGCGCTTAGACACCATAGCTCTGAATGAAGTAAACCAATACACCTGCAAAATAATTGACATTGACGCGTTTTCCGCGACCAAAGAATTAGTAGACGCTTTTCATGCGCGTGGAATAAAAGTAATCGCATACATTTCAGTAGGTACAATTGAAAATTACAGGCCCGACTCTACGCTATTACCTCTTGAAATTATTGGAAAAATATACCCTGCATGGCCAAACGAACGCTTTTTAAATATCCGTGAAATTGAAAAAATGAAACCTTTTATTACGTCTCGTTTTGATATGATAAAGCAGAAAGGGTTTGATGGAATTGAACCCGATAATATGGATGGATATGGTGAAATAAACGGGTTTGACCTGACTTTAAACGACACAAAAATATTTTGTGAATGGATAATAGATGAAGCCCATAAAAGAGGGCTTTCTATTGGCCAAAAGAATACCGAAGAATTAGTGCCCCTGCTTTACAAAAATTTTGACTGGGCATTAACCGAAGACATCTTTAATATGAATACTCAAAATGACTACTCAGTGTATATTTCTATTGGCAAACCGGTTTTTTCGGCTGAATATACTGATGCAATGAGCATAACACATTTCAACACTTTTGTTTGCCTGAAGGCAAAAACATTAAAGTACTTTTCGTTTTTAAAACACAGAAATTTAAACCAATGGACATATGAATGTAAATAAAAATATAATTTCGGCCGTTATAGGTTGCTTATTAGGGATTAGCGTGCAAGCACAAACTTCGATTAACCTATATCCATTAAATGGGGCCATTGGTGTTAAGTTTTTTTCAGCAAAGAAAATATCGTTAGAGCCACGTTTTGATTTTCAATTTGATCTGAGAAATGGTGAATCTAATGTATTTATGAATACTGAGTTATTTACGACCATTAACTTCCTTCGAGAAGAAAATTTTAACATGTACTCAGGTATTGGTTTAGGGGCAAACATTTATAACAAAGCGCAAAGCAATTTTAGTGGCACTGTACCCATTGGCGTATCTTATTACCCTACCGACAATAAACGCATAGCCATTATTGGTGAATGCGGACTTAAAATTACCGCATTAGATTTTATTAAAATAAAAACCTATGCGCTGGTTGGGCTGCAAATTCGTTTAAGAAAAAATTAACGCGATGAGTTGCAAAAAACAAGCGACATATTGCTAACAGCTGCCGGTAATTAGCGCTGACGGAGGCAATAAAAAGTTTTTTATTTTTAAAAGCCATTTGTGGTTATAGCCGGTTAGTTCAAAATACTAACTGCCGGTAGCCGCAAACCGTTAGTGGTCATTTAATGCATACACACTCATTTTTAGTAAAGTTAAAAGGAAACCCCACAAACTTATATTTTATAATTAAAGACTTATTAAGGTGTTGGTCCATATTAGGGAAGAAGACAATATCATCAACAGGTGTATTTCCTTTTTGCTGTATTATAACTTTGCTATTCAAATAGACAAGATGCATAGAAAATTAAAAAGGATAGTAATATCAACTTATGATTTTACAAATACAAAAAAGGACGTCCAAATAATTGAACGTCCTTTTTAAAATTAAATATGTGATGTAATTAGAAAGCTGTTTTAAGCTCAACCCTTCTGTTTTGTGATCTGCCTGTAGCTTTTGTATTATCACCGATTGGCCTTGTTTCACCGTATCCAACAGCTGTTAAGCGTGTACCCGATACTCCTTTTGATTCAAGGTATTGTTTCACGGATTCCGTTCTTTCCTGTGATAATTTCATGTTGTAAGCGTCATCACCCACATTATCTGTATAGCCTTCTATAGTTAAGTTAACAGCATCGTTACGTTTTAAAATATCTACCAAACCATCTAACTGTGCATTTGATATTGCTTTTAATTTAGCACTGTTAGTTTCAAAGAAGATTTTACTGGCGATCAGGGTAATTTTTTGTATATCCGCCTTCGCCATTTCAGGACATCCCTTATTTTCGATAGTACCTTTAACATTAGGACAACGGTCATTCAAATCAGAAACACCGTCACCGTCACTATCAGGACAACCTTTCAATGCTAGAGGGCCTGTAGCGGTAGGACAAAGGTCTTCTTCATCTACTAATCCGTCTTTATCCGTATCAATTGCACAACCTGTAGCATCTACTATATAACCTGCTTTTGTATCAGGACATTTATCATCTAAATCAGCAACGCCATCTTTATCGGCATCAGCACAGCCCTTTAAAGCAACTGTTCCTGCAATGTCCGGACAACGGTCATCTTTATCGGCAATACCGTCACCGTCTTTATCAGGACATCCTTTTAAAGCAGCAGTACCTGCAACAGCGGGACAATCATCAATATAATCAGCTACACCGTCAAAGTCCTTATCTAAAGGGCAACCATTTTTATCAACCATTACACCCGCGGGTGTGTTAGGGCAATTATCGTTTCTATCCGCCACACCGTCTTTGTCCTGATCTTTTTTCTTACCCAAATTAAATGTTAAACCTACCGTATGGTATAGGTAACTATCATTGTCAGCATCCAAAAAACCGCTCATATCATCGGTTGTTGTGTACATAAATGATTCTTGCAACTGCAAAGAAACCACCGGTGAAATACGAATATTTAAGCCGCCGCCAAAAGAAGGTAACGCATAATTATACCTTTCATTTTTAACCGATTGGTATTTTTCAGTCATAATAACACCTGCGCCTGCGTATAGATACGGACGAAGAATGTACCTGTCGCTTAAAATATTATAGCGCAATACTAAGTTGGCTGTATTTAAACGTATTAAAAAATAATTGTTTGGATTAGGCAGAGACCCCTGAGTCGGTTGGTCAACATTACCCAATTCTCCGCGTGTTAAAAATAAAGACGCATCAAAATGCCTTCCTAAATAACGGGAAATAGAAAATCCGGCGAAGCCATAAGCTGCCTGATCCATCGCATAAAAATTGTGTCCCCTCTCACCGTTAAACTGTGTAAGGCCACCGTGGAAACCAATGTTCCATTTCCTGTCTTGTGTTTGAGATTTTGTGAAACAGGCAATTAATAATCCTGCACATAATAGTATAGTCTTTTTCATAGTTAAAATTTAGTTCGCATTTATGATTGATAATCCGATGCCAATGTATTACATGCGTAAATTGTATTTTTAATAGGGATTACTTCTACACATTGTGGAAGTTTATATACATGCCTATGCGTCATTTATTAAAATTATTTTTAACTAAAGATTGGATTTTAAGCCATTTGATCTCGTCACTAAAATCCTATTTTATCAACTTTTTTATCCCTTTTAGTCCATTCAAATAAAAATAACTATCTGTGCGTGATTAATTCGCACCATCAACGATGTACGCGTTTTCTTTGTTCTAACCTCACTCGTTTTTCTACCAACATTAAGTAAACTCAAATAATTAAAACACATCAGGAAAATAATTATCTTTGGGTTTTTACTTAGTAATATGTTGCAGAAAACAAACAACGCCTTTATAAAATTTATTTTTTACGGGAATTACTTTTACGGTGTTTGCACGCTGGCACTATGCATAGAAGCAAGCCTTCAACATTTGCTCCCTTTAAACTCTTTGTTGTTTTATGTATTAGTATTTTCAGCAACAGTTATGTATTATACAAAAGCTTACATAACCGACACTTCTATTGAAACCATTAATAAAAGAACACAATGGTATAACCAAAACAGAAAAACCGTAAAAATAAGCCAGTGGTTATTTATAAGCATTACTGTTGGTTGCTTAGCTTATACAGTATGTAAATATTTTTACAATATATTGCATTTAGATTATTTCGATTGGTTTTTAATGGCGCTATTCCCTTTTGTAGCGGCTTTGTATTACGGCATTAACAGCAAACTTTTCGGGAAATATAATTTAAGGAATAAAGGTTCATTAAAACCATTTATTATAGGCTTTACTTGGGCGGGCTTTGTAACAGTGTATCCATTAATTTATTATTGTATTGAACAGGGCATTAGTTATAAAGCTGAAACATTAAGCGTTTTTCTTTTTCTGAAAAATTTTATCTTCATTACCATTCTTTGTATTATGTTTGATATTAAAGATTATGCTTCCGATTATAACCACCACATCTATACTTTTGTAGTGAAAGCCGGCTTACGAAGAACTATTTTTTATATTATTATTCCGCTTACTCTTTTTGGATTAATTACCTATTTTGTTCTAGTGGGTGTTGAACATTTCCATATCACAAGGATCTTATTAAATGCAGTACCTTTTGTGATATTACTTTTTGTAGGGTATTCGTTACGATTACGAAGAACGATTCTTTATTATTTAGTGGTGGTAGACGGGATGATGCTCTTAAAAGCATTATGCGGCATTTTTGCCATGTTACTTTACCTGTATTCATAATCGTTTTAAGCAACTATATAGAAATGTAATCAATTACTTAACCGATAAAGTATTTATACCTTGATGCCTATAATTAATACATCGTCAACTTGTTCATTGCTTCCTTTCCAGGCATCAAAATTTTGGAATAATATTTCTTTTTGCGTTTCAGGCGGTAAAGAAGAATTTTTTAATAACATGTCCTTAAGCTTTGCAACCATGAGTTTTTTCCCTTTAGGCCCGCCAAATTGGTCAGCATAACCATCCGTAAGTGTATAAATCATATCTCCTTTTTGCAGCAAAACTTTTCTTGTTATAAAAGATTCATGTTCTTTGGGAGATTTACCGACAGGCATTTTATCAGCATCAAACGTAATTAATGCGTTGTCACGCACTATATAAAATGAATTATTAGCCGCTGCATAGTGAAGCATGTTATTCTTAAAATCGAAAACACAAAGTGTGCAATCCATCCCATCTTTTCTGCCATTATTCTTTTCATCCTTATTAAGAGACCTGATGAGCAACGCTCGCGTATTATTTAAAATTTCGCCGGGGTCGGTAAGATTTTTTTCTTTTATGCTTTCATTTAAAAAACTGATATTTAATAGGCTCATAAACGCGCCTGGAACACCATGCCCGGTACTATCAGCATTAATAATAGCGAAATTTCCGTTTTTAAGTTCCGAAGCCCAGTAAAAATCTCCGCTTACGATGTCTTTGGGCTTAAATAATACAAAATGTTCACTTAAATTATCTGTGAGTAGTTTTTGATGAGGAAGCACCGCTTCCTGTATGCGCTCAGCGTAGTTAAAAGAATCTATTATCTCTTTATTTTTACGTTCAAGCTCTTCCTTTTGTTTAGAAACCTGCTCTTTTGATTGCCTTAGTAAATAGATTATTCTTAAACAAAAAAGCGTGAATATTAAAAAGAAAAGTGATCCGAGGATAAATGTATTTTTAATAAATTTTTGCCGGCTTATTTCAGATTGATTAATTGTTTTTTCTTTGTTCAAAAGCTCAATTCTTTGCTCTTTTTTAACCGTTTCAAATTTTTCCTGTACTTCATTTAAGTTATTAATATTGTTTATTTTATAAAGGGAATCGGAATATTGTTTTTCAAGTTTGGAATATTTTAATGCCATAGGCAAATTCTGTAACGCTTCATAATTAGACGCGAGCGTATGATAGGACCCTAATAATATATCTATATTATCCTTCACAATAGAATTTGAAATTAAAGGCAGCAATAAAGCGTTTGAAACATCATATTTTTTTAGTTGATTCAGCAACTCCGCCTTTAATGAAATAGACTGGCAAATATAAAAATCATCGGATGCTTTTTGTAAATACTGAATAGCCGTATCGATTGTAAGAATCGCTTTATCGGGCATATTTTTAGATGTAAGATTAAATGCCAGTAGATAATAGCCCACACCGATCGCCTGCAAATTTCCGTCCTTTTTACGTAATGCTATTGATTGTTGAAGGCAGTTGTATGCAAGGTCGTAACGTTTAGTAATTTGATAGATGTCAGATAAGTTTCCCAGTACTTTATATTCTTTTTTTATATCTTTTAAAGCCCTGAAAATATCCAACGCTTTTATATAATATTTTTCGGCAAGGCGCGCGTTGTTCGTATGCTGAAAAGCTCCTAAATTAAGATAAGCTGAACCGATAATTACGGAATCTTTAATTTTCTCCGACAGGTTTACTGCCTTCAATGAATAATTCAAGGCAAGGTCATTTTTTGCAAGCTCGCGGTAAGCAACCGATTTATTAATATAAATTAAAGCAAGTGTTTTTTCATCATTTAATTTAAAGGCTAATCTTTCAGCCGTATCACAATATTGAATGCACGCTACACAATTTATAAAACGGGTACTGTAAGTTATTTTATTTAAGTAAGCCAGTTTATAAGGCTCATTGCTATTGCTACATGCCTTAATCCATAGTGATAAGCTATCGTTTTGTGAAAAAACACATAAGGTAGAAAACAATAATAAAATTGTAAATAGTTTTTGCACTTTCTTAAAATTAGTAATACAATGTATAAATTTATTTGTATAAATTAAATTTTAATCATCCAAAGCGTAGTACACAAAAACTGAGGAATTCCCGGTATATTGAGTATTAGAGAAATTTAAACATCTGATATCAGAATTTATTGGATCGGAAGCGTTTTGTTCTTTTAGTGATTTTTTGTTTTAGTATATTTACGGATGCAAAAAATTTTAATTACAGGCTCTAATGGTTTATTGGGCCAAAAGCTCGTTTATAAACTAAAAGATAAAGGCAATATTACCTGCATTGCAACAGCGCGCGGAGAAAACCGTTTAGTAAGCAAAGACGGCTATCAGTATGCCGAGCTTGACATCACAGACTATAAAAATGTAGAAAGTGTATTTAAAACGTATCTTCCTGATGTAGTCATTAATACTGCGGCCATGACTAATGTAGATGCCTGCGAAACAGACAAAGAGAACTGTTGGTTAATGAATGTGTCGGCTGTCGATAATCAGGTTAAAGTTCTGACAAAATTACAAAACAAGGATCCTAATTATAAACCTCATTTTATTCATTTATCTACCGATTTTTTATTTGAAGGAAAGCAAGGCCCATTAGATGAACATGCGGAGAGAAAACCATTAAGCTACTATGGCGAAAGTAAATTAGCCGCAGAAAAAATTGTTGAATCCTCTTCATTACATTGGGCCATTGTACGTACCGTATTGGTGTATGGCATTGTTGATAACATGAGCAGAAGCAATATTGTGCTTTGGGTAAAACAAAATTTAGAACAGGGAAAAACAATTAATGTAGTGAATGATCAGTTCAGAACCCCTACTTTGGCAGAAGACCTGGCAGACGGCTGTATTTTAATAGCAGAAAAAAAAGCCCGCGGAGTTTATAATATTTCAGGAAGCGATTTTTTAAGCATTTTAGAAATTGCTCATTTAGTGGCCGATTATTACAAGTTAGATAAATCTTTAATTAAGCCTTCTAAATCGGCTGACATTAACCAACCTGCCAAACGCCCTCCCATTACGGGTTTCATTATTGATAAAGCAAAGAAAGAGTTAGGCTACAACCCGCATACCTTTATAGAAGGTATTCAGTTTTTGGAAGAACAATTGAAACAAATGTCTAAATAAAATAGTTAATTTATAATTTACCACTTGCACTTACAACTTGGCGACATATAAACTATGGTGTGAGGCAACTGGTTTTTTATAAAGCTTTGAGTTTCATCACTGATCAAAATATTACGAAGGTCCATTACTTTTAAGGATTTTAAAGTGCCGAATGTAGAAGGATATTCATCAAAATTATTACTCCACATATCCAATATCTCAAGCTTTTCTAAATTACCAATTTGCGGAGGAAGTAATTCCAAATCATTTTGATTTAAATTTAAATACAACAGGTTGTGCAGTTTACCGATCTCTTTGGGTATTGATTTTAAGCCTGTTTTACTGCATGCAAAATATTGAAGGTCTTTTAAAACATCAATACTATCAGGTATCTCACTAATCGAATTTTTACTGATATCCAGATATTGTAAATGCTTAAGCTTTAAAATATCTGTAGGGAATGATTTTAAATGCTGTTTACGTAATTCAAGCTTAAGTACCTTGTCCGGGTTTTTAAGTGCTTCCTGCAGGTTAGTATAGGCTGTTAAAGTATCTAACGAAAGTGAATCTAAAAGTTGCGCTTTAGAAATATAAATGCATAAAGAAAAGAAAAGAATTAAGGAAGCTCTTTTATAATGTGAAGCGGAACCGTTTTTTTTCATATTTAAAAGTTTAAATGCCGGCGCAGGTTATTTTATCGTTTGCCAATGCCTTCTTTAGTTCCTCTAAATTAACAAATTTTTCTTCATTCCGTATCCATTTAACAAATTCTACTTTAATATCATATCCATAAATAGTTTCATCAAAATCAAAAATATTAACCTCTATTTTAATCGTATTATCAAGATCGGTTGTAGGGTTTGTTCCGACATTCAGCATGCCTTTATAGGTTATATTATTTAAAATAATATTTACGGCATACACACCCATCTTAGGGATCAGTTTGTCTTTATCGGCAATATTTATGTTGGCAGTCGGGTAACCGATGGTTCTTCCTAATTGTTTTCCTTTTACCACAATTCCTGTAATAAAAAAAGAATAGCCTAAAAATTCATTGGCGGTTTGTATGTCCCCGTCTTCAATAGCTTTGCGAATCCGCGTGCTGCTTATATTTAAGCTGTTTATTTCTTCGGCAGGAATTTCCTCTACGGCGAAATTATAGGTCTTGCTTAATTCTTTAAGCGTCACAATATTTCCTTCGCGGTTGCTTCCAAAACGGTGGTCGTAGCCTATAACGAGGCTTTTTGTTTTTAAGCCTTTCACAATAATATCCGAAATATAATCGGTGGCATGCATACGCGAAAAGGCTTTGGTAAATGGAAACACCAACACATTATCAATCCCGAAATGTTGCAGCAGCTCGCATTTTTCCTTTGTAGTAGTTATTAATTTCAAATCGGTTTGTTCCGGGAATAATACTTTACGGGGATGCGGGTCGAACGTAACTAAAATAGTTTCACCCCCCTGTTTTTGTTTAAGGTCAACCAAGCGCTTAATGATTTTTTGATGGCCCAAGTGTACACCATCAAACGTACCGATGGTAACAATGGAGTTTGTTACGTTTTTAAGTTCAGATATATGATGATAAATGTGCACGAAATAAGAGGCGCAAAGATATAAAATTAGAACACTTTTACACTACCGTTCTTTATAATGTAATCTACCCCGTTAATATTAAATTTTTTACCGGTGGTTTGCTTCATTAAATTGGTAATGTCTTGTTCAATGGTATGTACAGAGCCTTTTGTTTTGTAGGCAATGTTTAAATAATCTTCATTAATTTCCATTCCATCGTATACACCGCATAATATAATATGCACCGGCACTTTAACCCTGCTCAGCATTTTAATATCACGCGCCTTGGCCCAATTATCGGCTATTAAAACAACATTATCCACCTTACCGCTTTTGTTAAGCCCGTATAATATCGCTTCTATTACATTTTCGGGTGCATCTCCGCCCTGCCCTCTCTTTATAGTTAATTCCATGGTAGCAATCAGCTCTTCCATATTTTTGGCCCTGCAATGGTATATCCCACCGGTGGCTCCTATCTTTTTATCCTCGTCTCGTTTTTTATCACCATCATTAAAAAAAACAAAATGCTGGCTTAGCGTATCTCTCAAAAAATGGAGCTTTAGCCAGGTGCTTACTTGCTGCCCGTAAGGGTACATACTACCGGTAAGGTCCGCTACAATTAATTTGTTTTTCCATTCCTTATTCCTTTTAAATACATTAAACACTACCTGGTTTATAGTATCGGGGATATTGGGCTGTAAATCAGTATCACTGTCGGTGGTGCGGCTTTCGAATGAAAAATTTCCTTTTTTATCATATACTTTATAATAACCGTTCAGGTTTCCTTTTTTATAATTCCCTTCGGCCTTTATATTTCCGTTGGGATAATAAGACAGTTCCAGACCGTCTTTAATGCCAAATTTAAACGTTTCAAAAAAATCTTTTTTGCATTTTTTAGAATAGTAAATAGAAGGTCCGTCGGGTAGCCCGTCTTTATAATACGATTCCTGTTCAATGCAATCAGGCACATCAAACCATTTAATTTCGAGGCCTTGTTTTTTATTATTTTTATAAATCACTTCTGACCTTAAGTCGCCGTTGGTCCAAAACTCTTTCCATACGCCTTGTTTCAGGCTATCCTTATCCATTACATTAATGGTGTCGTTTTCGTAGATCTTATAGCCGATAATAGATTGTGCCCTTAATGTTAAATTACAACAAAGGGAACTGATAAAGAAAATGGATATGACAAGATAGTTTTTCAGTACTTAAAATTGAGTAAATTTGTGCTTATTATCAAATTATTATGTTAGAAAAAATAAACAACCTGCTATCAGAAGTAGAAGATTTTGCGGCTCAAAGTAAAGAGCAGGTAGAAGAATACCGTATTAAATGGCTGAGTAAAAAAGGACAAATAACATTTCTGTTTGATGATTTTAAAAATGTAGCGCCCGATATTAAACGGGAAGTAGGGCAAAAGCTGAATGAATTAAAAAACAAAGCGCAGGTTAAGATCAATGAGTTAAAAGAGAAATACGATACAGCTTCCGATAAAGGAGCTGCTAAAGATATTGACCTTACCATTCCCTCAGATCCCTCTATACAAACAGGCTCAAGACATCCCTTATCATTGGTTAAAAACCAAATTATTGATGTATTTGCACGCATTGGTTTTACGGTAAGCGACGGCAGAGAAATTGAGGATGACTGGCATAATTTTACCGCGTTAAATACACCGGAAAATCACCCGGCGCGTGATATGCAGGATACATTTTATGTGGAGCTAAACCCTGAAATGGTTTTACGCACACAAACTTCATCGGTGCAGGTACACATCATGGAAAATCAAAAACCTCCTATTCGTACTATTTCTCCGGGACGTGTTTACCGTAACGAAGCCATCAGTGCCCGCGCACATTGCCAGTTTCACCAGATAGAAGGTTTATATATTGATGAAAAAGTTTCTTTTGCCGATCTAAAACAAACATTGAATTTCTTTGCCAAAGAATTATTTGGAACGGAA
>JANYGK010000012.1 GCA_025362395.1 Bacteroidota bacterium | reverse complement strand
ATGCGAACGACTTGGCTAACCTGACTAATGTTATTGAAAGTTCTTCACTGTATCGCCAAATTAGTTCTTTTGAATTACCAACATCATACACATCCATTTTTTCAGGCGATTTTTCTATGCTGATCGTTCTATTATCTGAAGCGCTGCCAATTAAAATACTTTCCGAAACAAATACATTTCTTTTATGTGCAATGGAAATAGCCTCTTCATGGTTCTTCGCATATTGTAGAATTTCTCTTGCAAGCAATGCAATAGGTGTAGCGGCATCAGTTGGAACAGAACTTTTAGCGGCGTTAATAGTAACGGTCAGACCTTTTTCGTTCATACCACTGCACGCACCAATGAATCCTGCCCAGGTTACTGTAGCAAATTTATACCCGGTAGTTGGGTTTGTAAACTGAACGATTTTATTTTTCGCGAAATCATCACCACTGTAAAAATCGAAATTACGTCCCACTAATAATTTACCGTCGGCACTTTTAGTATCCCAAACAGAAAAAGAAGTGCAGCCTACTGTCATATTTTTATCTTGCAGAGCGTGGCCGATATCATGCGCTCCATGGTAATTTAAAATGCGATGGTATTTAGGAGCAATAAAATCATATTTATCACTTGCAAATTTAGAAATGCCTAAAATTTCTTCTTTATATTCTTCAATAATATTATCGGGTAAGTGTCGGTTAAAGTAGGCGACGAAAAATTTAAGGAACTTTAAATAATTAATGTTAGGCACCAATAGTTTTATTTGGCCTACAAACACATCTTCCTGAAACTCGTGCAGTTCTTTGGTAAGCATACCATTTGCGATGCCGCGTTCATAACCTGTGCCTTCAACATACAGCTCCCATAAACCACTTTTACTGTGCCTTAGCCAATTATTATTGACCTTGTAAAATTCGTTACCCGGTTTCACACGCTTCCAATTAAGCGTGGTATCGTTGGTAATTTTAGGAACCGTTATTTGAATGGCTAAGTAAAAATAAATCCCAAAACCAATGATCAAAACAATAAAAACTGCTAAAGTTCTCAGGAATATTTTACGAAGTTTACGCCACATCATTTGCAGGGCAAAGATAGTGATAAAAACCGTTTCAGGCTTTCAATTTAGACTTCTTAACAGCTCATTAATATAACCGGAAGCCGAATGATGCAGATTAAATAAATTACCGCCTTTTTATCCCTTTTAAATCAGTCAAACAAGTTTAATCCGTGCCTTGTTTTAGCCAACAATATATTGATAAAAAAAAGCCCTCCGCTATTAACGGAGGGCTGTAATGTATTATTAAAAACTATTTAGTTATAGAAGCTCTTAAAACATATACCTTTGAAGAGATTGCTTTGAACTGTGCTTCTTTAAGATCTTTAGGATCTTTAATAGCGTCAATTTCGGCGTGTATCTTTTTCAATTCAGTATTTAAACCCACGCACTCTTTTTTATCTTTATACTCCCCTAAAAGATCATTTAAGTTTTTAAGATAAAAGCGTTGATCCCATAAATGCTTGTATGCTTTTTCTTTAGCTGCGGGGTCTGTTATACTTTCCGCTATTTTGCAAGTTAAAAATAAACTTTCCACCCATGAGCCTGCAAACACTGCTGCGGCTGTGTAAACACGTTCGTTGGTTCTTAAATATGCGTCACTTTTTACGAAAATTTCATCTACAATTTTCAGTAAAGAATCTTTGTTCGATAAGTTTTGTTCAGCACGCTTACCTATCATATTATCTACCGCGCTTTTAAGTCCAAGCTCATCGGCAGACTTCACTACATTTTTCATATATTTTAATACATCTTCGCCTTTGTTATTAACCATTGCGTAAGACATATCTATATTATAAACGCCTAAAGCAACTGCTTTTGAAAATTCATTTCCTATAGCGATCGGCTTCTTCGGATCTGCCAATAAGGTGTTATTGTAATCTACTCCCCAATTAGAAAGCTCATTAATACTTGCTACCGGTGAAGGAATATTAGCGATCGCAAAATCGAACTTAAACTTAGTTTCCTCATTTACCGTAATGGGTGTAGTATCTTTAGGGGTATCCGTTATAACTTCTTCTGTTTCCTTAACCTCATCAGGCTTACTGGTGCATGCTACAAGTAATGAAGTTAAAAAAAGAGCAAGTAATAGATTTAATAGTTTCATGTGGTTTTATTATTTTTTTTAATATATAAGCTGTAGTTGTTTTAACATGATTTATTTTGGGGAGTAAACAACCGGCTACAAAAATAAAGGAGTTTTTTAAATTACCAAGTAATATAAATGTATTTAAAGGTTAAATTAAAAATACGTTCGCCCCAAAGGGAAAAATGTGTAACATACTTGTTGGTGTTATTTTACCAACACTTTTGGTTCCATCATATCCATAATGGCATATTTTACACCTTCTCTGCCTAAGCCGCTTTCTTTAATTCCCCCGTAAGGCATTTGATCGAAGCGTAATGTAGGCACATGGTTATGAATAATGCCGCCAACGTCTATACCTTTAAAACAGGTATCTAAATCCATAATGGAGTTTGTAAAGACACCGCACTGTAACCCGAACTTTGTATCGTTAGCCAAGTCAATAGCTTCCTCAATGGTGTTATATGAATTAATACATACCACAGGCCCAAACACTTCCTCGGCATACACTTTCATTTTCGAATTACAGTTCGTTAAAATAGTAGGTTCATAATAACTGCCTTTTCTTTTTCCTCCGCAAATTAATTTAGCGCCTTTCCTAAGCGCTTCATTTACCCATTCCTCAACACGTATCGCGTTTTCTTCATCAATCATATTCGATACATCGGTTTTTTTATCTGCAGGATTTCCGTAATGTAATTTTAGGGTCGCTGCCTTAAGGTCAGCTGTAAATTTTTTATAAAACGATTCATGAACAATAAAACGTTGCGCATGTATGCAGATCTGGCCGCTGTAAGAGAAAGCGCCCATCAGGCATTTCGGAAGTGCATCTTTCAAATCTGCTGTCTGCGTAATAACGGTTGCGGCATTACCTCCCAATTCCAATACTACTTTTTTCTTTCCGCTTTGCTCTTTCATTTTCCAACCAACAACCGGCGAACCTGTAAAGCTCAGTAGTTTAAAGCGTTCATCGGTTACCATTAAATTACCGGTTTCCCTGTCCATGGGTAAAATAGACACAGCTCCTTTCGGAAGATCTGTTTTGTCAATAATTTTGGCAAGTTCTAAACAAGATAACGGTGTGCTGCTTGCGGGCTTCAAAATAATAGGACAACCACTTGCAATGGCCGGGGCTATTTTATGTACCGCCAAATTCATGGGGAAATTAAAAGGCGAAATACCGGCAATTAAGCCAATAGGAAAATAATTAACAATGCCTTCTTTACCTGCTCCACCGGGGGTCCAGTCTAGCGACATATAATCTTTAGGTAACCTTTTTGTTTCTTCCGCGGCAATTAAAAAAGTTTGTACCGAACGCTCTATTTCACTAATGGCGTATTGTATAGGCTTACCGCTCTCCAAGCAAAGTATTTGCGCAAGGTGTTTTTTATTTTCGTTAAGCGCTGTTGAAATCTGCAAAAGAATTTCAAATTTTTTCAGAGAAGATAATTCTTTTAGAGCTCCCTGAACGGATAATGATTTTTCAATAGCAGTGTTCAGAATATGCTTATCCGCTAAATAAGTTTTAGCAATTAAAGTATTGTTATAAGGATTCTTTACGTCAAGCATTTTTTTTGATGACGTAAATTTACCCGCTGAATATATCAGATATGCTTTCAATTATTTTTTGGTTAATTGTTTAAATACGTCTTCCAGTTTTTGTTCTTCTTTATTTAAAGTTAAAATACCTATGTTATTTTTTACGGCATAATTAAACAGTTCTTTACGGGTATCCTGCTCAAGGTCTGCAATAATTTTCCAGGTATTGTTTTCCGCCAGTATAGCGTCTTCCACGCCTTTTAAAGTTAACAGGTCATGTCTCTTCACCGGTTTATCAAACTCCACGGTTATAATTTGCTTGGTTGTATTTTGCTGTAATGTTTGCGTCGTATCATTTGCTACAATGGTACCGTTATTAATAATAATAACCCTGTCGCATACGGCTTCTACTTCCTGCATAATATGCGTACTTAACATAACTGTTTTTTGCTTGCCTAATTTTTTTATTAATTCTCTTATTTCTTCAAGCTGATTAGGGTCTAAACCGGTAGTAGGCTCATCCATAATTAATACTTTAGGGTCATGGATCATGGCTTGTGCCAAGCCTACACGCTGACGGTATCCTTTTGATAAAGCGCCTATTTTTTTATTTTGTTCTACCTGCAAACCCGTTGCTTCAATCATTTCTTTTACGCGGGCCTTGCTGTTTTTAATTTGGTAAAGCCCCCCCACAAATTCCAAAAATTCTTTTACGTACATATCCAAGTACAACGGGTTATGCTCCGGTAAATAACCAATCTGTTTTCTTACTTCCACAGTTTCATCATTGGTATTAAAGCCGCATACCTTCGAAGTGCCTTCTGTTGCGGGAATGTAACAGGTAAGGATCTTCATCATCGTACTTTTTCCGGCGCCGTTGGGCCCCAAGAACCCTACAATTTCGTTGGTGCCGATCTCAAAAGAAACATTATTCAATGCTTTTTGTGTACCGTATAATTTGGTGACGTTATTTACCTGTATGGACATAAAATATAGTTTGCATTTCAAAAATAGGGAATATAATTTTAAAATTTTATATAATGATTGTTAAGGAAAGTAACCTGTGTTATCTCATTTAATATGATTAATTTTACGCAACATGCAGGCCCTTGTTGTAAAATCTACCGGTAGCTGGTATCTTGTTCGCACTAGTAGCGGTGAGCTGCTCGAATGCCGCTTAAAAGGTAAAATACGTTTAGACGACAGAAAGACCACAAACCCTATTGCAGTAGGTGATATAGTAGATTACCAAACGGATAAAGACGGAAGCAACCAGATCACACGCATTCACGAACGAAAAAATTACATCATTCGTAAGTCTATTAATTTATCGAAGCAGGCGCATATTATTGCCAGTAATTTAGACCAGGCGGTATTGGTTGCTACACTTGTAGCCCCGCGAACATCGCTTGGGTTTATTGATCGTTTTTTATTAACTGCTGAAGCGTATGATATTACAGCTAAAATAGTTTTCAATAAAAAGGATGTATTGGATAAAGAAATGTTGGCACTGCAACAAGAGATCATTGATCTTTATACATTTATTGGTTACGAATGTTTTTTGATCTCTTCCTTTGATCTTGCGGATATAGAATTACTGAAAGCTGTATTGAAAGATAAAACGTCTTTAATCGCCGGCCATAGCGGGGTAGGGAAAACTACGTTAGTAAATGCCATCGATTCTACTTTACATTTAAGAACAGGCGATATTTCTTCCGCTCATTTAAAAGGAATGCACACCACCACCTTTGCTGAATTATTTCCCTTATCGTTTGGCGGCGACATTATTGACTCGCCCGGTATTAAGGAGCTTGGGCTGGTGGAAATGAAAAAGGAAGAAGTAGGACATTACTTCCCTGAGATACGTGCTATCATGAATAAATGCAAGTTTAATAATTGCCTGCACGTTAATGAGCCGCACTGCGCGGTTATTAAAGCTGTGGAAGACGGTAAAATTTCACAGGAGCGATACCAAAGCTACCTCGGCATTTTAAATGGTGAAGAAATGGATTGGCATGAATGGGAAATACGATAAAGCTATTTCGTTTTCAAATCCGCTTCTTTTAATATTTTAAATGCTGTTCTCCTGTTCTTTTGGTGAGCAGCTTCAAATTCTTCGCTTTTAGGTATCATCTTAGCAATTTCTTCATCAGAGATCAAAGGCTGCGTTTCACCGTAACCGTGTGCAATAATCCGGGCTTTGGCAATTCCTTTTTTAATTAAATAATCTACGCATGATTGCGCGCGTGCCTGCGATAATTTTAAATTTAATTTATCGCTTCCACGTGTATCTGTATGCGCGTTAATTTCAATACTAAAGTTATCGTTCAATTGTAAGTAGTCATAAATCTTATCAAGGATTTCTAAGGATTTCGGCCTTAGGGTTGCTTTATTTAAATCGTATTCGATCCCTTCAATAACAATATCCGTTTCCGGGATTTTTACTAATTGAAAATCTCTTTCTAAATGCGCGGTTTCTGTTAAGCCTTTAGTAGAAGCACTTGCGGAGCTGGCCTGGTATCCTTTTTTCTGAGCTTTTAAAAAGTAATCCATATTTTCGATCAGCTTGGATGCATAATACCCCTTTTCATCCGTAATTAAAAATAAAGGTTCTACATCATTATGCACATCTTTAATAGTAACCAAAGCACTTTGTATGGGTTCTCCTGTTGCATCATCCGTTACAAAACCGCTAATATCAATTAAGATCGGCTCATTATCAAACTCATAAATATCGTAACAGTTCCCACCCGGGCAATCTTCTCTGTCGCTCGAAAAATAACCTTTAGCCTGTAACCTGTCTAAAATAAAATAGGCGTCGTCTTTACTTGAATTAATAGGCCTGCCTAAATTTTTCGGAAACGCATAGACAGAATCATCTACATTCAACGTACTTTTAAAAATATCTAATCCACCGAGTCCGGTATGCCCGTTGGAGCTAAAGAATAGCGTATTTGAAATGCTGTGATAAAAAGGCGTAGACTCATCTCCGGGAGTATTTAAAGAACTTAAATTTACTGCTTCCCCGGTTAAACCACTTTCATTTATATTACAAACATAGAGGTCATAGCCGCCTTTACCACCCGGTTTATTGGATGAAAAAAATAATTTAGTGCCGTCAAACGAAACATAAGGTTGTATAGATTTATACCCAACACGGTTTACGGTTTCAGATAATTTGTAAGCTTCAAAAAAATAACCGTCTTTCATTTTAGCCATGTAAATAAAGGCTTCATTCCTGTTGGCATCGCTCCATCTTGTAAAAAACATAATATCGTCGGATGAGATTACACTTGAAGCTTCATGCAGACCGGTATTCACCGGCCTCCCGAAATTGATGGGTTTCATCCAACCGCTATCCTTTAGTTCAGTATAATATAAATCGCATAAATACCTCGAATCCTGTTTTTCCGGATCTAATAAAACACCGCCTTTACGGGCGCTTGTAAATAACAATTTTGTGGCGCTTCCCCAATACATGGCTGCAAAGCTTGCTGTACCGGCATTAAACACAACGGTATCCATTTTTTTTACTACAATTTGTTGCTTAAAGCTGTTTGTATCTAAAGCAAAATAACAGGAGCTTATTTTTTTTTGGATAGCTGTTTTTATCGAGTCATTAGTTGTTGAATTTAAAAGTTCTTCAAGGTTGGCCATAGCACCTTTATAATCTTTTAAGTTCATCAGCGATATAGCATAGTAATAAGCATCGTTCGGGTAGGAACCGTTATTTACTACTTTTTTATAATAAATAGAGGCATTTATATAATCAAAATTTAAGCGGTATGAGGCTGCTAATTGATGATTTACATAATCAGATTTAGAGATTTCCTTAGGGGCGTCTGCTTTTTTCTTAGTGCTGTCCTGTTTAAAATCTTTTGTTTTTAAGTTTACCAGTTGCACCTCATAAGGCAGAATCAATTCATTTAATACAGTCGTATCATCCAGTACTTTGGTATAATAAGCTATAGCGGTAGGGTAATCTTTTTTTGCAAATGCAGCATCCGCATATTTTAACCACACTTTTTTTGATTGGCCAAATACGTTGATAGTTGCCAGAAGAACAGTAACTAATAATAATTTTCTCATACTTTGTTATAATCGTGGACAGTGACGCACGTCTTTAGATTTAGATTTTTTTGCCATGTAAGTGAATGAAAGTTCAAACGCGCCTCTGTATTTTGATACATCTTTTAAGCCCGATACATTAGCGTCGTACCCGATCTTGGCGATGTAATTGTTTTTACGCGCGCCTATATAAACTACCCCTGCATCTTTTACACGGTAATTAAGGCCTGCCAATAAATAAAATTCTTGGTCTTTAAAAAAATAACCGGCATCCACCGCGTATAATTGTTCGGTCGCGTTTTTTTGCAGCATAATCAATACTTTCGGCAACACATAAAATAATTCAGTAATGTTTATTCTTACACCCGCGTTTACGTAATGCCTTACAGGAAGCTTGTTATTTGTATTATAATACGTTTCCTTAGGGTTTGATAAATTAAATACGGAATATCCTAAAAACGGATTTAACCTAGCCTGTTGCCTAGCATTAAAATACATAAAGCCCGCGTTTATTTGCGGGGTCACAAACGATTGCCTGTTAAATGATTCGCCCGAAGCTATTGAATTATCAAAGGAACCGCCGTTTTGGTTGGTGTATTGATTATCGAAGGTATACAATGCTGCTTCCACTCTTTTTTGTGTAATACCAGCTTGTAAGCCAAACGAAATATTATTGAATTTCTTTTTATCCAAAGGCACCGCATACGACACAGAAGCTAAACCCTGTAAGACATTATAATTTCCCACACCGGCGCGCATGTTCATAATTTGGCCGCCAAAGCCCCATTTGCCAACAGGCGCATCTAAACTTATTAAGGCTGTGTTATAAGGCTTAAAAGCTACCGAACGCCATTGGTTCCTGTATTGCGCATGCACCCGAAAATTCGCGTCTACAACACCTGTTAAGGCAGGGTTTAGAAACATTGGGGCCGCATCGTACATTGATAAATGGAAATCCTGTGCCTTTAAAGCACCGGTTATTAAAAGAAGCACCGAATAAAATAATACTAATTGTTTTTTCATTTTTACCTTAATAAAGTTACGTCACCGGTTTTTTTCATTTTTTTTCCGTTGAGCATTTCCACATCCACCACCCAAACATATACCCCTATCGGTTGTTCTGTTCCGTTAAATGTGCCATTCCAACCGTTATGCTGATCGTTGGTTTCAAATATCAGCTGCCCCCAGTTATTATAAACTCTTACATCAATGGTTTTAAAAGGACCGCCTCTTACAAGGAAAAAATCATTTTGCCCATCGTTATTTGGCGAAAAAGCTGTCGGAACATCCGGTAATAATACTACCGTTATTTCTTTTCTTACCGTATCAATACAGCCGTTAATATCTTTTACGGCAAGATACACACTGTAATCGCCCGGTACATTATACGCATGGGCAGGGTTTTGAATGTTACTTGCTGCTTCGTCGCCAAAGCCCCAGTACCAGTTAATTAATGAAGAAGGGCCAGTGGAATGATCCGTGAAGTTTCCTGTTTCCAAAGCTTCTAAGGGATCCGGTGCTATGGTAAAATCTGCATGAGGCCCCGGAATTACGGTGATTTGTTTTAAAACAGTGTCTTTGCAGCCAAAGGAAGATGTAACCACTAATGATACGGTGTAATTGCTTGCACTGCTGTAAGCGTGTGTAGGATTTTGAATACCCGAAGTACTATTATCCCCAAAGTTCCAGCCCCATGCAATCAAGCTTCCCGATTCAGTTTTTGAAGAATCAACAAACTGCGTGGCATTGCCCACACAAGGTGTATTTTGGTAAAATAATGCCTGCGGTAAAAAATAAATTTCTACCGGTTTTTTAATGGTATCCTTACAGCCGTTACTACTAAATACAACATGTGTAACGGTGTAACTTCCGGGGCTGTTATAAGCATGTGTTGCATTTTGCGCTATAGATGTGCCAAGGTCACCAAAGTTCCAACTCCAGCCGTTAATAGATCCGGCAGCCGTAGTGGATATATCCGTAAATGTTGCCGGTTTTTTAGAACAGGCATTGTTCGCATTAAAATCAGCATTCGGCGCCCCTTTAAAGGTCAACTTCACGGTATCTCTTATGGCCGCGCAACCCTTGTTATAAGTAGAGGTTAAAATAAATTTCACGAAGCCGTTAGCTATATCCACAGCGGAAGGTGCATAATAGGTCGTCAGCAAAGAATCGTCGGGAGTAAAAGCGCCTGTTCCCAAAGCTGTCCAAACCCCTGTAGTGGTTAAGCCAACTATGGTTCCTGAAAGGTTTACCAACTGGTTATCACAGATCATATTATCCGGACCTGCGTTAACCAAAGGCGATTTGGCAATAATAACTAATAAGGTATCTTTTTCAGGAAGGCAATTACTACCCGTTGATGTAAGAATTAGTTTTACCTGCCCCGCCAACGTATCGTTTTGGCCAAGTGTATACACTGTAGTTAAATTATTAGGGTTAAAAAAAGTACCGTTCCCTAATGTTGACCAAATACCGGTGCTTGAGCCGCCTGTTACCGATCCGCTAATAGGGTAAAATACGTTGCTTGAACAGATCGTATCATTAATACCGGCATTAACATTTGGTTTTGGCGTGACACTTATTTTTAAGCTGTCAGATACTTGTTTGCAGTTCCCTACATTTGTAGAAGTAAGTTTTATATAGACAGTTCCCTGAAAAATATCGGCAGGGCTTAACTGGTAAACCGTATTTAAAGAAGTTGTGTTTGGCGTAAATAAACCGGAACCGGAACTTGACCACAATCCTGTTGTAAACAAAACTCCCACCGTACCGGTGATAGCAACCGTAGGGTTATTGGCGCAAACAGAAATGTCTCCGCTCGTCATAACAACAGGTGCCTTGGTAAATTTTATCACTAAACTGTCGTATGTATTAGGACATCCGTTTAAACTCCCGGTTGATGTTAGTTTTATTTTTACACTGTCTGCCGCTAAATCTCCCGGCGACGGAAGGTATGTTGTATTAAGCGCTCCCGTGTTCCCGAAGGAACCCGAGCCTGAGCTTGTCCAGTTTGTGCCGGCTGCAAATTGTAGTGTTCCTGTTAATGCAACAGGCGATATATTATTTTTACAAAGTGTTACACCGTTATTTGCATTTACAACAGGCGATTTAAAAATATTTACTAAAACGGTATCCATTACGGGTGTACAATTTCCGGTGGAAGACAAAATAAGTTTGATCTGTGATTGATTGAGATCGTTAGTGCTTAACGAATACGTTGTTGTAAGGTTTGCAGCGTTGCCAAAAGTTCCTGTACCGTTAGGCGTAGTCCACATGCCCGTTGTAGCGCCTCCTGTTACACTTCCGTTTAAAGAAATAGTGGTGGTTGCCGTACAAATATTTTTATCAGGGTCGGCCACGGTATATACTTTACGTAGAAACGAGGACATATAATGGAAAAGGCCTCCTGTATTAAGGTCTCCGGCAAATACACCTAAAGCAAAATCACCGGTGGTGTTAGCAATAGTATAGGAACCTATAGGAAGAGTAGCGGTAGAATTTAAATTTATTTGAGTTCCATAATATGGTCCGCCCGTTAAAGCACCCGTTCCCGGCACTACTGTAAAGCTGGCGGCAGAAATAGGTATAATAACTGACCCCGAAGCATTCCCCATTAAAAAACTACCTTGGGAACCACTTTTACATAACACATTCAGTAAAAACTGTTGGTTGTTTGTTCTGGAAAATGCCACTAAATTTGAGCCTGCACAATTTAAAGGGGGTATAATGGCTTCACCCAATTCACAGCCAAAACCTGAGGCATGAAGACAGTATACATTCTTATCTGCATTTACGTAAGTCAAATCAGTTATTAAGCCAAAGCGGTAAGTATCACCTCTGTTTAAAATAACAGTGGTAACAGACCCGTTATTAAAAGTTACACGTGTGTAATTTTCAGTAGCAACAATATAAGCAGACTCTCTCATACCCGGGTGACCCAAGCTTATTTGATTTAGTTTATACAGCTTACCTAAGTTTAAAATGTAATCCGTACCTATTACATCAACCGGTACAATTTGATCCCCCATTAAATCCTGGCATCCCATGCCACCTGCGGGATCAGGATTAAGCACTGTATCATCGGCAACGGTAACGGATATATCCTTATCTGATACTATAATCGTTCCCGATAAATTTTGGTTTGCAAGGTCTGTAAGCTGCGAGGCATTTTCTATAGTATATACATCACCGGGATTATTTAATACCAAAGAATATGTAACATTAGCCGGATGGCCGATAGTATTACACCTTGGAGTTATCCATACGGTTGTGCTTGGCTTTGAACATACAATGTTAATTTGCTGTTTAGGTTGCGTCAACACACCGTCACAATTTAAATCCTTCCCCGCGCTCCCGCAGATGATACCACTTAAAGTTGAATTCCTGTAAATGGTTTGAAAAGGACACACAAATTCTTTTCCCAAGCCGTTTTGGCCTTTTAAAGAAAACGTTTCGGGGTTATAAAAGTTAGTTGCACGTGTAATAATGTCATAAACAACTGTAATGTTAGAGGTGGATGATATATATATTCCGTAAGGTAACACTGTATTTGAAGGCCTTGATTCTAAAAAATCGAATCCCAAAGAGGTGGAGCTTGCAAGCTTATTCTTCCACATAGTATAATCAAATGTTCCGGAAGCGGGCAAGGTAAAAGTAGTATCGTATTTATTAACTCCTGACATGTTTGGTTGCCTTAATTTTACGACGGTGCCTGCTACTCCTCCAAAATGAAATTTAACGTCATCCTTCCACCAATGATCCGGTGTAACAAAGGGAGCCGCAAACCAAAAAGCTGTATCTATCTGCGACAATACAGGCTTACTGCAAACAAGCAGTAAAATCAATATAATTTTATTTAGTGCTTTCTTCATTTTGTTTCTTTAATTTTGATTTAATACTATTGTCAATATCATTCAACTCTTCCTCATCCGCATTTAATTTTCGCTTAGGTTTTATAAATTGATAGGTTAACGTAATTTCGTGTGAGCCGCTTGTGTAAGTTCTTATTTTGGTGTTAGGAATGTCATAAGCATAACCTACGGTCAGCTTATTTTTTAAAGCGGTTACACCGGCTAAAATGCTTGTAGCATCATGTAAGCGGTAAGAAGCGCCGATCCAAAATACTTTATTGTAAAAGGCACGCACACTAAACTCGGGTTGAACAGGAACAGGTTTGCTGAACTTGACTAAAACAGAAGGCTGTACAGATATTTTTTTAGAAGCTGTGATCATATAACCCGCAGTAACATAATATTGAGCATTTAAATTACTTTTCGAATCTTTCCACGTAATTTTATTATTAAGGTATTGATAGCCCGACACGCCTACAAATAATTTATCGCTGTATAAATACAAACCACCGTTCGAATCGAATACGTTATTGGATAGCAGGTTGCCCGTTAGCAATGCATCGCCGCCATCAGCCGTTTTAGCGTCATACAATTTTATACGGTACTGCAGCATTCCAACTGAAACCCCTAAGCCTAACTTATACGTTTTATTTAATTTAACATGGTAAGCAAATGTAAGGTAGCCCGATGTTCTGCTTAGTAAACCCGTATTGTCTGAATTTAATAAAGCCCCTACAGCCGCTTTTTTTTCTTTACCTAAGCCACTGTGTAAGCTTATTCCGTAGCTTTTGGGAGCATCGGCAAACCCAACCCATTGGTTCCTGTAATTAATATTAACCACCATATCTTTCATAGAGCCTGCTACGGCAGGGTTATAGGCGTAATTATTTAGTAAGTAATTTGTTGAAAGAGGCAGCTGCTGTGCAGAAGCCGTTTTAAAAAACATACAGGTTAATGTCAGTACCACTATTATATAGAAACTCTTTTTCATATCTTATCTTATAAGCAATACTCCACCTCTAAGCGGTTGTGTATTGTCTGCGTCGTTTAGTTTAATAATATAATAATAAGTTCCTACCGCCAGTTTATTTCCGTTATAATTTCCGTCCCATGGTATAGTGTAACCAACAGAATGGTAAATGTTTTCACCCCATCTCGTAAAAATATCTATTTCAGCACCTGGGTATAACAGTGCAAGGAAATCCAGTTTCCAAATATCATTTTTACCATCGCCGTTAGGTGAAATAGCATTGGGGATCAGTGTAGAGATTTCGTTGGTAATATTATTTATTTTAACCGCCACCCTTGCAGTATCTGAACAACCGTATGAGTCGGTTGCTACTTGCGTTACAACATACACGCCGTTAGCATAATAAATGGTAGAAGGGTTTTCTAAGCCGGAGATCGGTGAGCCGTCTCCAAAACTCCAGTTCCAGTTTATGGCGTATTTTGATGTATCAACAAAGCTCACGGATGTTCCTACATTAATACCCGTAGAAGCGGAATACGCAAAGCCGGCAACCGGCCTTGGGTTTAAAGTAACCTGTTTTACCACCGTATCCTTACAATTATGGTTTGAAGAAGCGATTAAAGTTATATTATACAATCCTGAACCCGGAAATAATTGCGTGGGGTTTTGTAAGCCGCTTTGGCCGGGGCCGCCAAAATCCCATAACCATTGAGCAATGGTTTCATTAGGGGCAATAGTAGTGCTGTCTGAAAATATTAAGTTTAAAAAAGCGCCAGTACATATCCTTTTAATACCAAAGCCCGCATTTGGTATAGGATATATAAGCGGTAATTTTTTAATAGTATCATAACAGCCATACGTATTTCTTACCACAAGCTGGGCTGTGTATGTTGTAGAGGCTGAATATGTATGCACAGGGCTTTGAACATTACTGCTCGTATTATCACCAAAGGTCCAGTTCCATTGATTTAGTGTACCTGAGCCGGGTAATGAAAAATCGGTAAAAGAAGTAGGAAGGTTTAAGCAACCGTTTGTAAAATTAAAATTAGCAAATGGTTTCGGCACATAGCTGATCCTGACCTGATCATTTGTTGCATTACAATTAAGATTATTGGTGGATGTTAAGGTCAGGTTTACATACCCCGCAGCCAGTTCTGCAGCTGTAGGGCTATATGTTACGGTTAATACGGCATTACCGGGAGTAAAAGTGCCTGTACCCCCCGACCAAAGCCCTGTTGATGTAGGCCCCGTAATAGTAGCCGTTAAAACAGTAGAAGAATTATTTTTACAGGACGTAACGTCAACTCCTGCATTAACACTTGGCGGCGGGGTAAATAATAAAGTAATGCTGTCTTTTGAAGCATTACAGTTTCCGTTGTTTGTAGAGCTTAAATAAAGTTTTACGCTACCCGCAAACACGTCGGCTGTGCTTGGTATATAAGCCGTGCTTAATTGAATATTGCTGGGGCTAAAGTTTCCTGACCCGCTGCTTGTCCATTTACCGGTTGCAGTAGAACCTGAAACAGTTCCGTTTACAGTAAGTGTGGGATTATTGGCACATAACGAAAACGTTGCAGGACCTGCCTCTACTAACGGCGGCTTGGTTATGGTTACCTTCATGGAATCTCGTTCAAGCGCGCAAATGCCGTTCCCGGTAGAAGTTAAAATTAATTTTACCAGCCCGGCTGTAGTGTCCGCAGAGCTTGGCAGGTATGTAGCATTAAGCGTGGTATTGTTAGGACTGAAAGTACCTGTGCCTGTGCTTGACCAGATACCGGTAGTTGAACCGCCCGTAACAGAACCGTTAAGTAATACATTACTGTTATTTCCGCAAACGATCTGGTCGATAGAAGCATTTACCAGTGGCGAAGGTTTGACGGAAAGAAATAATGTATCTTTTTGCACAGGGCACGGACCGTTAGTTGTTAAAATTAATTTTACGGGTTTAAGCGTTGTATCGATTTGGCTTGGGGTATACGTGTTCGTTAATGCCGTAAACCCTCCGTTAAAGGTGCCGTAACCGTTGGTAGACCATGTTCCGTTTACATTTCCCCCGCCAATTTGCGCATTTAATAAAAGGGTGCCGTTAGCGCATATCGTAAAATCTGCCCCTGCATTTATGGAAGGAGTAGAAACAAAATCAGATACATACGCCTGCGCGCTTCCTTTGGCATAAGATCCGTTTAAAATACCCAAGCCGTATACGTCGCCCGAATTTGTTACCATATTGTGAGAGCCAACCGCAATGGTAGATGTGGGGAAATAAATTCTGGCAGATTTAATAGCTCCCGAGGAGCCCGGCACAACCGTAAAAGCGCTTGCCGGTATTAAACCGGCATTCCCGTTTAAAGCAAAGTTTCCTTCAAAACCTGTTCTTACCGATAAATTTAAAGCTAACGAATCAGATGAGGCCCTTGTAAAAGATGTTGAAAAAGTACCTGCGCAAAAAAACGGTGGTACCTGCGCTCCGCTTAAACGGCAGCCAAACCCCGAGGCATTTAAAACATATACCGGCTTGTTTGACTTAACATGCGTAATAGCCTGTGTAGAAGTATAGGTATAGTTTTCACCAAAATTAGAGACGTGTGTCGTTGTTCCTGTTCCGTCATCAATAGTTAGTTGTGTATTATTTTGTATAGCGAGAATAAATAGTTTCTCAACAGTTCCTGTGCCCCTGTTTACGATATAATCCGTTCCTATGTAGGCATCCGAAGTTATCTGGTCACCAATAGTGCTTAAACACCCCCCCTGCGATAAACCGCCTGATTGTATAGTAACTGCCACCGGTTTATCGGATGATATAATGGACCCCGCTAAACTTGTTGCTGCCGAACGCGCGGTATCCTGACAGGAGTACGTTTCACCCTGCTGTAATACAACGCTGTAGGTTACATTAACCGCATGGCCTATAATATTGGTACGGGGTGTAATTAAAACGGTAGTGTTATTTTGTGAAGCAACAATATCAGCTGATGAAAATGACTTTGGACTTGTAGCCGGTGCCTGATCCCAAAATTCCTGCATGGGTACGTAGAAGTCTGTCCCCATTGCTTTTGAGCCTTTTAAACTGAAATATTCCCTATTAAACGGTGATCGTATAGAGTAAATAGCAGATACTTTTTGTGTAGAAGAAATATATAAACCCCTGTTTAATGCAGTGTTTGCAAGGTCGTTTTCTATACTTGCAATAAAAGGCGTTAACAGCACAGAATCAATAGAGTTTGCGGGTATAGTTAATATAACCGGCACAAAAGATCCGTTTGCGGGTTGGCGGACTTTTACTGTAGAGGATTGGGAATAAGTGTTAAAATAAAGATAGATCGGCCTGTCACCTAAACCTTGGGATACGTCGGGAGCAACAAACCAAAAAGAAGTATCAATTTGTGATTTTACGTTAAATGAAATTGCCAAAAAAAGTAAAAAAAGTAAGCTGGTTTTCTTAATCATAGATTTTCAAAGATAGAACAGATTTTCAAAACGACCAATAAACATCAGTAAAATTACAGAATCGTTAAAAGATTTAACAAATACCGCACCAAAAAAAGTTTAAAGGAAACTTGCAGAACAAAAAAAGTTTCTTTAGTTTTGTGCCCGATAATGGAAGCACAAGATAAAATATTAAAAACATCGCTGGAACTGTTCTTTAAGTATGGCATTAAGAGGGTAACAATGGATGACATTGCTAAAGAATTGAGCATGTCTAAAAAAACAATTTATCAGTATTATAAGGAAAAGGATGACCTGGTAAACCAACTCTGCAAAATCGAATTAGAAAAACAAGAACAGGAATTTGCGAAATTACAAAATCTTTCCACGGATCCTTTACACGAAATTGTATTGATCTCCGACAAATTAAGGATCATGTTACAGCCTATAAACCCTGTTTTTTTTCTCGATCTTCAAAAGTTCTATCCAACGGCTTACACCCAGTTTCAAAAGTTTAAAGAGTACTGTTCGGGTGCGCTTATCTTAAGAAACATTAAACAGGGTGTTGAAGACGGACTGTACCGCAAGGATATAAATGTGGAATTTACGGCACAGTACCGCATGGCACAGATTGATATGCTCATGTTCGGTAACTACTTTTCTTACGATAAAATAAGTTTTACCACATCGCAACAGCTGGTGTTGGACATGTTCGTTTACAGTATATGTACCATTAAAGGACATAAATTGATTAATAATTACAAAAAAATTAAAGACGAAGAATAATATATTATATATGAAACACAAAGCAATACTCCCTTTACTGTTTTTTGGTGTTGGTATAACATCCCTAAACGCACAAGAAGCAGGTACACAAAACTCCAATAGTTTTAGCCTGCAGCAAGCTATTGATTATTCGTTAAAGAATAGTCCTAACTACTTAAACGCCCAATATGATGTGGAAAGCGCAGACTACAGGCGTAAAGAATTGTTAGGTGTAGGCTTACCGCAAATTAACGGAAGCGTTGATTTTAAAGATTATCTTGACATCCCTACATCCTTATTACCGGCTCAGATTTTTGGCGGGCCTGCGGGAAGCTTTATCCCTGTTAAATTCGGTACAAAGTATAATTCAACCGCGGGTTTAAGCGCTTCTCAATTGGTATTCAGCAGTGATTATATTGTGGGGCTAAGCGCAGCAAAAGAATTGATTAACCTGGCTAGGATAAATGTTTACAGGAATAAAGCAGACCTTGCTTCAGCGGTTTCAAAAGCATATTATAATGTATTGGTTAATAAGGAGCGTATTAAATTACTGGACGCGAATATTGCACGCTTAAAAAAAGTATTTGATGATACAAAAGCATCTAATCAACAGGGTTTTGTTGAGTTAATAGATGTGGAGCGTTTAGAAGTTCAGTACAATAACTTAATTACCGAAAAAGAAAAAACCACCCGGTTAATTTCTTTATCAGAAAATTTGTTGAAGTTTCAAATGGGATATAAAATTCATGATGCGGTAACGCTTTCTGATTCGTTGTCGGTTAAGGCAGATGATGCGGGAGTTGTAGGAAACGGTAAAACAGATTTGACAAACCGTCCTGATTATCAATTATTGCAGCTGCAACAAAAAATATACCATCTTGATATTAAACGTCAGCGTTTAGGGTATTTACCAACCTTAGGTATTTATGGGTCGTACCAATATAATGCGCAACGTCAAAAGTTTGACTTTACCGACCAGAGTCAAAAATGGTTTAAGATCTCTTTAATAGGAGCAACTTTAAACTTTTCGTTATTTGACGGGTTGCAGCGCCACAACCGCATACAGCAAGCAAGAATTACGATGCTTAAAGGCGAGAACAGTATTAAAAATTTAGAATTGGCTGCGGAGCTTGAAACCTCTATGGCGGAAATAAGCTATGCAAATGCTTATGCATCTTTACAAACCCAGAAAAAAAACATGGAACTGGCGCAGCATGTTTTTGATGTGTCGCAAAAAAAATACACGCAGGGTGTCGGCAGCAATTTGGAGATTACTACCGCTGAAACATCTTTAAAAGAAGCTCAGACAAATTTTTATAACTCGGTGTATGACATGTTGGTAGCCAGAATAGATTATCAAAAAGCAATAGGAACCTTAATTAAATAATTTAAAGAATAGAAATAATATATACTTATGAAAACAACAATTTTATACATCACTTTAGCGGCAATAATGGTTGCCTGCAGCACGCCTGATAAGAAAGCAGAGCTTGAAAAATTAAGGTCGGAAAAGGCAACTATCGATACAAAAATTGCAACTTTAGAAGAAGAGTTGGCCAAATCGGATACAACCAAACAAAAATTGACAGATGTAATTGCAATGCCGCTTAAAACACAAATTTTTAAAACATATATAGAAGTACAAGGCCGTATTGATGCCGATGAAAACGTATCGTTATCTACTGAAATGCCCGGAACCATTACTAAAATAAATGTTAAGGTTGGTGATGAAGTAAGTAAGGGACAAGTACTTGCTGAAACAGATTCGCGTGCCACACAACAACAAATTGCGGATATGCAAAACAGTCTTGATTTAGCCAACCAGGTATATCAAAAACAAAAAAATCTTTGGGACCAAAAAATAGGAACTGAAATTCAGTACCTGCAAAGCAAGAACAGCAGAGAAAGCCTGGAAAATAAAATATCAACCATGCAAGAGCAGATTCGAATGAGTAAAATTATTTCTCCAATTAACGGAACTATTGATGCCGTAAACATTAAAGTTGGACAAGCAGTAGGGCCGGGCCTATCAGCCATTAACGTTATTAATTTTTCTAATTTAAAAATAAAAGCGGATGTATCTGAAAGTTATGCAGGTCGTGTAAGGGTAGGTAACGAAGCGTTAGTCCTGTTTCCTGATATGCATGACTCTATTACCTCGAAAGTAAACTACGCGTCGAGGGCTATTAATAATTTAACCAGGACGTTTGGTGTTGAGGTGTTATTGGATAATAAAAAAGAGTACCACCCGAATATGGTTGCCAAATTAAAAATAAACGATTACCAATCAGTAACCGCTAAAATAACCGTACCTGTAAAATACATTCAAAAAGGAACCGACGAAAGTTTTGTGTTTGTTGCGGAAAACAGCAAAGTAGTTAAAAAAACAATTAAAATAGCTCACGAGTATAATGGTATTGCTGAAATTGCTGAAGGCTTAAAAGAAGGAGACCTTTTAATTACGGATGGTTATGACCTGATAAATGAGGGTGATAATGTGAACGTTAAAAAGTAGTTTTCATAAATTGCATATAAGGCCTTAATAGTGGTATAACCATAAAAATAAAATTATGTTAGATAAAATAAAAGAATTTAAACCCTCAAGTTGGGCAATAGACAATAAAATGACTGTCTATTTGATTACCATCTTTATTTCGCTTGCCGGTATTATGGCATACAACTCTTTACCAAAAGAGCAGTTCCCGGATATTACCGTACCTACCATTTACATTAATACCATTAATGGCGGTAATTCCCCAACCAATATTGAAAATACCATTACCAAGCCTATTGAAAAACGATTGAAGGGCATCTCAGGAATTAAAAAATTTAACAGTACATCTTTACAAGATGTGTCGGTTGTTATTGTTGAGTTTCGTACCAATGTAAAAGTGGAAGTTGCCAAACAACGCGTAAAAGATGCGGTGGATGAAGCGAGAGCAGATATGCCTCAAACCCTGACAAGAGAGCCTATTATAAAGGAGATCGCATTTTCTGAAATTCCTATTATGTACATTAATGTAGCGGGTAAATATGATCTGAAACAATTAAAAAAATATGCCGAAGATTTGCAGGACAGGGTAGAAGGACTTAAAGAAATTAACGAAGTAAAATTAGTTGGCGCTTTAGACCGTGAGATCCAGGTAAATATTGATGCTTATAAATTACAAGCGGCTCAATTAACGTTAACAGATGTTCAACGTGCTATAGGACAAGAAAACTTAACCATATCGGGTGGTAACATTCCTTTAAACGGAATGAAACCAACCTTGAGTATTAAAAGTGAATTTAAGAACCCTAAAGAAATAGAAAACATTATAGTGACTTCCGCAGCAGGCGCTAAATTATTTGTGAAGGATTTTGCTGAGGTAGTGGATGGTTTTGAAGAGCAGGAAAGCTACTCGAGCTCAAATGGTAAGAACGTAATTACGCTGAACGTTATAAAACGTTCGGGTGAAAACTTAATTGATGCGGCCGATAAAATTGAAGGTGTTATTGCGGAAATGAAAAAATCTGAATTTCCCGCAGGGCTTGACATTACCATAAGCGGAGACCAAAGCGACAAAACAAAATCATCTTTAACAGATCTGATCAATACTATTATTATCGGGTTTATTTTGGTAACGGTTGTATTAATGTTCTTTATGGGTGTTACTAACGCTTTGTTCGTTGCCCTTTCAGTTCCTTTATCCATGTTTATTGCCTTTTTAATAATGCCGAGCATAGGTTTTTCCTTCAATATGATCGTACTCTTTTCCTTTATTCTCGCGCTGGGTATTGTGGTAGATGACGCCATTGTTGTAATTGAAAATACGCACAGGATATTTGATAATGGTAAGCGTGATATTAAAACAGCCGCTAAAATGGCCGTTGGTGAGGTGTTTATGCCTGTATTATCAGGTACTATTACAACCCTTGCACCCTTTATTCCTTTAGTGTTTTGGCAGGGTATTATAGGTAAGTTCATGTACTTTTTACCGGTAACCTTAATTATTTCTTTACTGGCTTCATTATTTGTAGCATATATTATTAACCCCGTGTTTGCGGTTGACTTTATGAAATCTCACGAAGAGGAAAGTAAAGAACATGGCAGGATCACCAAAAAAGCACGTCTTCAATTAATCGTTTACGGGTTGGTCGCGTTATTCTCATATTTAACAGGGCACTTCGCAGTTGCCAACTTTACTGTATTCTTAGCATTCTTTTTAGTATTGAACCGTTTGTGGCTGTATAAAGCTATTGAAGCATGGCAGTTTAAAATATGGCCGGGTTTTGTAAAACGCTATGTAAAACTGTTAGAGTGGTTTTTACGTAAACCATGGAGACCTTTATTTTATGTATTAGGATTACTTATTTTCTCTTTTGTATTATTTGCTATTCGTAAACCTAAAGTAGTATTTTTCCCCAGCGGCGATCCTAACAATGTATACGTATATGTAAAATTACCGGAAGGTACAGATCCTAAAGTTACCAATGGTGTGATGCGTAAAGTAGAAGCGAAAGTGGAAACAGTACTGGGTAAAAATAATCCTTTAGTTGAATCTATGATCACTAACGTTACTATTGGTGTAACCGATCCGCGCGACGGTGATCAAAACTCATATCCTAATAAAGGTAAAATTGCCATTGCTTTTGTAGAGTTCGAAAAACGACACGGCGAATCAACCACTAAATTTTTGCAAGGCCTGCAGGCTTTAAACTGGGATATACCGGGTGCCGACATTGTAGTCAATAAAGAGCAAAGCGGGCCTCCTACGCCAAAACCGGTAAGTATTGAAATTATTGGTGAGGACTTTAAAGACCTTACAACAAATTCGGACGCATTAAAAAAATACATTAGCGATGCTAAAATTGGCGGTGTAACGAGTTTAAAGTCAGATTTTGTGGCCAACAAACCGGAAATTGTATTTGATATTGACCGTGAACGTGCCTTGCGTGAGGGGATTTCTACTTACCAATTGGCAATGGAAATACGCGGTGCCGTGTATGGTGTGGAAGCAACAAAATTCAGGGATGTGGATGATGAATATCCTGTACAGTTGCGTTATAAATTTGATCAGCGGATTGATATTGAAACGCTTCGTAACTTAAAAATTACGTACCGTGATATGAATATGGGCGGTATGATACGCAGTGTGCCTTTGGCATCTGTATGTGATATACGATATGATTATACATACGCCGGTATTAAACGTAAAAACAATAAACGTGTTATTACATTATCATCGGATGTGAAAGATGGCTTTAATGCCAATGAAGTAGTGGCTAATGTGGAACGCGTAATGAAAGAGTATAAAAAAACGGGTAACGTGATCGTTCAATTTGCAGGTGATAAAGCAGACCAGCAGGAAACGATGAGCTTTTTAGGTAACGCCATGTTAACGGCTATCGGGTTAATGTTGCTGGTACTCGTTGCCTTATTTAATTCATTAGGTAAACCATTAATTATTTTATCTGAAATTGTATTCAGTATAGTAGGCGTATTAATAGGGGTATCTGTTTTTAAAATGGACATGAGTATAGTAATGACCGGTATCGGTATTATCGCGTTGGGAGGCATTGTAGTTCGTAACGGAATTTTATTGGTAGAATTTGCGGAATTTGCACGTGAAGGCGGAATGAGTTTGTACGATGCAACAGTTGAAGCAGGACGCACCCGGATGACACCTGTAATATTAACTGCCACGGCAGCAATTTTAGGATTAATTCCTTTAGCTGTAGGTTTAAATATTAATTTTCAAACCCTGTTAACAACCGGCAATCCTCATATCTTTTTTGGCGGTGATAACGTAGCGTTCTTTGGGCCGTTAAGCTGGACGATGATTTTTGGATTATCATTTGCAACCGTACTTACGCTGTTATTAATACCGGCAATGTATTTAATTACAGAGCGCTTAAAACGTAAATCAGTTATAATTACCGAACATTTTGAATTACCGAGAGCAGTGATGTATGTACCGTTCTTAATATTAGTATTAAGAGGTATATTAGCTGTTCGCGGTAAAAAACTCGACTACGGAAATTTAGACAGGTAGTATTGGTTGAAATTTAAAACGGCTCGCTTAATAGCGGGTCGTTTTTGTTTCAGGTATTCTTGTTAACCGTACAAAACATAGCGTATGTGTTTTATGCGTGATCCATTTTCCCGTTTAGAGGGGGAAACGCAATTAAAAGCTTTAATCTAAAAACAATAACTTTAATTACTATATTTAATCTTCAACAAACACTTTACTCATTATGGAATATAGAAGACTCGGAAAATCAGGATTACAGGTAAGCACATTATCATTTGGCTCCTGGCTTACGTTTGGAAAGCAAATTGAAAATAATACGGCTGACGATTTATTGACCATAGCTTACGATAATGGCATTAACTTTTTTGATAACGCCGAGATCTATGCTTCCGGAAAATCGGAAGAAGTAATGGGTGCTGTGCTAAAGAAAAAAAACTGGGCACGCAGTTCTTATGTCCTTTCAAGTAAAGTGTTTTTTGGGTATGAAGATAAAAAGCCCAATCAAACCGGCTTATCGCGCAAACATATTATAGAAGGCTGTCATGCTGCTTTAAAACGTTTACAGGTTGATTATATAGATCTTTTCTTTTGCCACCGTCCCGATAAAAACACCCCGATTGAAGAAACCGTATGGGCTATGAATACCTTGATACAACAAGGCAAAATTTTATATTGGGGAACAAGTGAGTGGGCTAATGATGAGATCATGGCTGCTTTTGTATTTGCGGAAAGGCATCACCTCATAGGGCCAACCATGGAACAACCACAATACAACCTGTTTGAAAGAACTAAAATTGAGAAAGATTACTTATTACTGTTCAGAGATTTCGGAATGGGCACAACCATTTGGAGTCCTTTGGCATCAGGGCTTTTAAGCGGAAAATACAACAACGTCATACCTGAAGATAACCGCCTGCATATTGAAGGTATGGATTGGCTGAAGGAAAGAACGTTAGGCGAACAGTCTAAAATAGAAAAAACAAAAAAACTGGCGCAATTGGCTGTAGAGCTTGGTACATCTACCGCACAACTCTCTATTGCCTGGGTTATAAAAAACCCGCATGTGAGCACCGCTATTTTAGGCGCTTCTAAAAAAGAACAGTTGATCGAAAACTTAAAAGCATTGGATGTTGTTCCGTTACTTACCCCCGAAGTAATGGATAAGATAGAAACTATTTTAAATAATAAACCGGTACAAGCTCAATTTTAGTGGATACTATTTTTAAAGATCTGGTAGTTATAGAAACAGCGAGCGTTTTAGCCGGCCCTTCCGTAGGACTGTTTTTTGCCGAGCTGGGAGCAAAGGTCATAAAAATAGAAAATCCTAAAACAGGCGGTGATGTTACCCGCAGCTGGAAACTACAATCGGAAGACCCTGCGGGAGATACGAGCGCATATTACCGGAGTGTAAATGCGGGAAAAGAAGTACTGTCTTTAAACCTTTCGGAAAAAAAAGAGCTTCATACATTTTATGAGCTGATCAAAACGGCCGACCTGGTTATTTCAAATTATAAACCGGGAGATGCCGTTAAATTAAAAACAGACTACAAAACTTTAAGCACTATTAATTCTCAACTCATTTATGCCTCCATCAACGGGTTCGGAAATAACAGTTTGCGCACTGCCTATGATTTAATATTACAGGCAGAAAGCGGATTTATGTTTATGAATGGAGAAAAAAATTCTGGACCTTTAAAAATGCCTGTTGCCTTAATTGATATTTTAGCAGGACATCAATTGAAAGAAGCGATCTTAATTGCGTTATTAAATAAGCATAAAACCGGTAAAGGCTGTCATGTATCTGTTTCCTTATTTGATACAGCTGTTGCTTCGCTGGCAAACCAGGCAACCAATTGGCTTATTGCACATCATTTGCCCACAGCGCAAGGGTCGTTGCACCCAAACATTGCGCCATACGGAGAAATATTCAACACGAAAGATGATCACTCTATTACGTTTGCCATTGGCAGTGATAAACAATTTAAACATTTATGCGAAGTTTTAGAGCTTGAGCTTTTTAAACAACCCGAATATCAAACCAATCAATTGAGGGTAAAGAACCGTGAAATTTTATTTGGACTCCTGAACGAAAAAATAAAACGCTTCTCTTTTGATGAGATCTATAACGCCTGCCTGGCGCTTGATGTTCCTATAGGGAAAATAAGAAATCTAAAGGAAGTGTTTGAGCTTCCGGAAGCAAAGCAAATGCTGCATTCTTTTGAATCACAAAATAAAACATACCACACCGTTAAGTCCATCAGCTTTAAATTTGATGCATAATTAACATCCTTTATGACGCTTATAGTGTGGGGAAATATCGCTGTGATTTGATAGTTTTTGTAGGGTATTATTTGTAAACTTGTTGCATATTAAAAATTTATGATCCGTAAAGTTTTATTCTTTTTCTTTGGTCAGCTTATTTATTTTTCTTGTTTTTCACAGGCAAAAGACACTATTTTATTAATGAACGGCAACCTTGTGGTTGAACATGTGATAGATACGGTAATAGGTGCCGTAACTATTATGGATCCCGTTAAAACGGGTGAAAAACTGCATTTTGAATATGACCAGATCTATTGTGTAAAATACGGAAGCGGCTTTACCGATTATTATTACAGGCAGGATTCTGCTTTAGGAAATTACTTTACGCGCGAAGAAATGCAATATTACATTTACGGTGAACGCGATGCCCGCAAAGGTTTTAAAGCAAGGGGTTCTTTGATTGGTGCCGGTGCCGTGGGGTTTGTAAGCGGCGGCTTAGGAATATTTTTTGCGCCTGTTTTCCCGATTGGCTATATGGGATTAAGCGGCATCACAAAAGTAAAAATAAAACACAGCACCATTAGTAACCCAAATTATATTGAACACGACGGTTATATTTTAGGCTATGAGCGGGTATCGAGAAGTAAACGCAGGATCCAATCTCTGTTTGGCGGCGCTATTGGCCTTGCGGTTGGCTACGGATTATATTTTTCGGTGCTTAAAAATACGCTTCCGTCAACTTTTAAAATCAGCTTCAGATAATTTTAATATCATGCAAAAAAAAATAGTACTGTTAGGCTCAGGTGAACTTGGAAAAGAATTAGTAATAGCGCTTCAACGCTTAGGCCAATATGTAATAGCGGTCGACTCTTACGAAGGCGCCCCTGCCATGCAGGTAGCGCATGAGCATGAAGTCATAAATATGTTGGACGGGGCTGCTTTAGATGCTGTTATTGCCAAACATAAACCGGATTTAATAGTTCCGGAAATTGAAGCCATTCGCACGGAACGTTTTTATGATTACGAAAAACAAGGCATAACGGTTGTACCGAGTGCAAAGGCCGCTAATTTTACCATGAACCGTAAGGCCATTCGCGATCTTGCCTCCAAAGAATTAGGTTTAAGAACTGCCGGTTATTTATATGCTACTACGTTAGAAGAGTTTAAAAAAGCAGTCGGCGTTATCGGTATTCCCTGCGTGGTGAAACCTTTAATGAGCAGCAGCGGTAAGGGGCAAAGCGTTATTAAAACGGAACAGGACGTTGAAAAATCGTGGAACTATGCCATGGAAGGTTCCCGCGGCGATTATAAGGAAGTAATTGTAGAAGAGTTCATTAAATTTAACTCAGAAATAACCTTGCTTACCGTTACACAAAAAAAGGGGGATACATTGTTTTGTCCGCCAATAGGGCACAGACAGGAACGCGGCGATTACCAGGAGAGCTGGCAACCGTGCGCTATTAGTGCAACCGATTTAAAAGATGCACAAGACATGGCCGCTAAAGTTACCAAAGCCTTAAGCGGCGCGGGCTTATGGGGTGTTGAATTTTTCTTAACCGACAGCGGTATTTATTTCTCAGAGCTTTCTCCCCGTCCGCACGATACCGGCATGGTAACGTTAGCCGGTACACAAAACTTAAGTGAGTTTGAATTACATGCACGGGCTATTACCGGTTTACCGATCCCTGAAATCACCTTGGAACGCAACGGTGCTTCGGCGGTAGTACTTGCTTCTTCGGAAGGAAAAAACCCCACGTATACCGGTATAGAAGAGGTACTCACTCATACATTAACAGATGTAAGGATTTTCAATAAACCCACTACCCGTCCCTATCGCAGAATGGCTGTTGTGTTAACGCATGATACGCTTGCAAGTAATATAAACGAAGTGAAACAAAAAGCCATTGACCTGGCTAAGCACATAAAAGTTACGGCTCATTAATATGAAAGCATTATTAGTTATCGCTTTTTCAGGTGTTATAAATACGCTATTTTCTCAAGGTGTTTTGTTTCCGGAACATTTTAAAAAGACAGAAATAGCAAAGCTTCAAACCAATGATTCGTTGGTGTATTACCAATGCCACGTGGATGAAGCCACCCAAGAGCTCATTACCGACAGCGGACAAAAGTTTACTTCTAAAAAAAGAAAGCTTACCATTACTGAAAAGTTTGTGATCTATAAAAAAGATTCGGTTTATACCTGCAAGTATTTTAACTCTCCCTTTACTAATTACCCCAATAAAAAATTTCCTTATTTAACTTTAAAGGAAGTGGTTAACTGGGATTTTGAATTAAAGAAAACAAAACCATTAACATCGCAGGAGTTGTTATTATTGGCTGCCATGGAAATCAGAACCCACGCTATTATTCATTACGAATTAAATATTAATAAAACCTGCCCTAATGAAATTGTGATATGGAGTAAAAAAGATAAAGACCAGTATATGGTAGAAGGTGATTACTTAATGAGTAAGATCCTGAATTGTAATAATTGACCATCCAGGGTTCAGGCCGTTCATCCAATCAACCGCTCTTTACTAATATATGTACATATATGTAAACACTTCGGACGTTTAACTAATTCCTCCTTTTGAAGGAGGTGGCCGCAGGACAGAGGATGTTGTTCTTGTTTTTATGTTAAATGAATTTATAGATTCAATGAAAAACAAAATAGTACTATATAATTCTAAACTTAAAGATTTAGCCAAAAAGCTTCGACAACAGGGTATTTTATCGAAAGTTTTACTTTGGAAAAAAATAAAAAATAAAAGTTTAGAAGTTTAATTTCACACACAAGTTCCATCGATAAGTTCATTGTAGATTTTTACTCTCCTGAATTAATGTTAGCGATCGAAATAGATGGTAAAAGTCATTTTAAATTCTGAAATACAAATTAAAGATAGGTTGCGACAAGATATTCTTGAGGAGTTAGGGGTAAGATTTATTCGATTTAATGATGCGGACATTAAGAAAAATATGAATAGTGTTATTCATTCCTTGCAAATTAAGATAGAAGAATTAGAAAGTAACAGTGTATAACATCTCCCGCCCTGCGGGCACCCTCTTCAAAGAGGGAATTTGTGTACTGCAAATAGGAAATTAAATTTTAATTGATATTCCCTCCCACTATTACCTGTACAGATCCTGTATATTAACGCCTGATGTATACAGGCTTAATCGCGGTTCGGTACCTTCAAGAGTTTTAATCGCGTCGATTGTATCGCTTTTTGCATTAAAGTATACTTCTACAAAGTGATTTGCTACAAGGTATAAGCTTACTTTAAAATCTGTAAAATTAATAGCTGAAATAAATTCACCTGTATTATATACCAAGGTAAAACGGTGCGTTATATCGAGTTTATTAAATTCTTTGCTGTCCATAAAAACGGTTTTATGATACTACTAAAATTTTATGCCGGAAGGTAAGCTAAATTAAAAGAGGACTATGAAAACAGAAAACTACAAGCCGTTAATAAACCCAATCATGGCTTCGGGTGTAAGCACGGTGTTAGGGTGTAACTTATTAACAGCTTGTTGCGGCATGTAAGGCGCTTGGGCTGTAGACGGATCCTGTACGGCAAAATTTCCATTGTTGCGTTTAACCTCAGCTAATCCTTTTACCCCGTCTGAGCTTGCGCCCGACAATAAAATACAGGTTAGCCTTTCTTTATATACTTCGGCTGCTGATTCAAAAGCCACATCAATACTTGGCCTGCTAAAGTTTACTTTTTCGGAAAAATCCAATGAAACTGCACCGTTATTTTCAAAAAGGATATGATAATCAGGCGGGGCTAAATAAATAGTACCCCCTAAAAGAGACTCCTTGTCTTCAATTTCTTTAACGTGTATTTTTGTGCGAGAAGCCAAAAGATCGGCTAAGGTAGAATCGGGTGTATTTTTACGATGTACCACTATAACAATACTCAATGATACATTATAGTTAAGCGCCGGCAATACTTTAAGCAGTACGGTAAGGCTGCCTGCGGAACCGCCAATGATAAGCAATTTAAGGGGTGCTGTTATTCTGTCTTGCGCCATATTTTTTCTTTACCAACCTGTTTGTAATGTAAATGTATGGACGAAAATTTTACTGTTTCTTTTGAACCCAACGCAAGGTAAGCTAATTTGCCCATGCTCTTATCAAATAACTGAAACACTTTATCCTGTAATTGCTTATCGAAATAAATAAGGACGTTACGGCACACGATTAAATGAAACTCGTTAAAGGAGCCGTCGGAAACCAAGTTATGCGCTGAAAACACCATTTGCTTTGTGAGTGACTCATCAAATTTAACGCCGTCATAATTAGCACTGTAGTAAGATGAAAAATCCAAGCGCCCGCCCGAAGCAATATAGTTTTCTGAATACAACTTCATATTTGCGATAGGAAAAATACCCACACGCGCTTTTTCCAGTACGTCAGGATTAATATCGGTTGCATAAATAATTGATTTAGAAAGCAGCCCTGCCTCTTTTAGGAGAATTGCCATGGAATAAACTTCTTCGCCGGTGGAGCAACCGGCATGCCAAATGCGGATGTAAGGATATGTACCAAGCTTAGGCAGTATTTCATTTCTTAATGCAAGGTAAAAAGAAGGATCGCGAAACATTTCGGTAACGTTAACGGTGATCTCTTCAACAAAACGTTTTAAATACCCGGGATCGTTTTTTATTTTATACCTCAGCTCTGCAAAGCTTGGAAATTTATCGAGTGTATATAAACGGCTGATCCTTCTTTTTAAGGACGCTTTCGAATACTCCGTAAAGTCGTACCCGTAAAGTTCAAACACATCGTTTACCAGAATGTCTATATTTTCATCTTCGATCATTAGTTTTATGAGCCTCTATTACCGCTAACAATTTATCTACATCAATAGGCTTTGCAATGTAATCGTCTGCTCCCGCCTCTAAACATTTTTCTTTATCACCCACCATAGCCTGCGCTGTTACTGCAATTACAGGCACACCGGCTATTTTAGGATCCGCCCTTATCATTCCAATCGCTTCGTATCCATCCATATCAGGCATCATCATATCTAATAATACTATTTTAATACAGTTATCTTTTTTTAATACATCTATTCCTTCTTTCGCCGATGTACAAGAAATACATACAAAGCCTTTTGACTTCAAGGTAGCTGCCAGTGCAAAAATATTACGAAGGTCGTCATCTATAATTAAAATTTTACTGCTCATCTTCCGCTAGTTTTTTTCATACAGCCACACACGTAGTAAGGATAAGAGCTGATCCACATCTACCGGCTTTGTAATATAATCGGACGCGCCTGCGTTCATGCATTTTTCCCTGTCGCCTGTCATTGCCTTGGCAGTAACGGCAATAACGGGTAATTTTTTCCATGCCGGGTTATTACGGATGTGCTTAGCGGTTTCGTAGCCATCCATTTCAGGCATCATCATATCTAATAATACCACATCAATTTGCGGGTTCGCTTTTAATTTCACCAATGCTTCTTTGCCGTCAACCGCAGTTACCACGTTCATTTTTATTGCTTCCAACGCTTTTGATAATGAAAAAATATTTCTAACATCATCGTCCACAACCAGTACTGTTTTATTGCTTAATATTTCATTGAGCATTCCCATCTTTTTATAACCACTTTCAGTAACAGCGGGTTTTTTCTTTTCTTCTACGATATGTAAAAATAAGGATACCTCATCGAGCATACGTTGGTATGAATGCACCGTTTTTACAACAATAGAATCCGTATACTGTTTAATGCGTTGTTCTTCGGCCGCCGATAAGCTTTTACCGGTAAAAATAATGATCGGTAAGTTTTCGAGTCCCGGGTTTTTCTTAGCTTCTTCTAATAATTTATAAGCGTTTAAATCAGGAATTCCCATATCAAGGATAACACAATTTATATCTTCTTTTTTTAAAGCGGAAACACCATCGTCGATATTGCTTTTTACTTCCGAACTGATGTTATATGTTTCAAGAAAATACGCTAAAGCTTTAGCATGTTTGGGATTATCCTCAACGATCAGTACCTTTTTAGCGCCGCCTTTCATCACATGCTCTATCTTTTTAAACACGCCCTGCATTTGTTCATGCGCAAACGGCTTATTAATAAAATCGACAGCCCCTTTTAATAAGCTTTCATTTTTTACCTGGTAGGATGACATCATGTGAACAGGAATATGCCTTGTAAAGTTATCGGCTTTTAATTCATCCATTACTTCCCAGCCGCTCTTTACCGGCAATTGTATATCCAATAAAATACCAACCGGTAAATATTTGCGCGCATATATCAAGCCTTCGTCACCGCGCACTGCCACTACCACTTTATACCCTTTTTTATTGGCAAACTGCAATAATGATTTCGCGAAATTAGTATCGTCTTCAATGATCAGGATCACCTTATCATCCTTTTGAATAGAATTTCTGTGATCCTTTATACCGGAGGGTATTACAGATGCTATGTATTTACTGTCATGGTCTTCCCGGTTTTTAATAAGCGCGTCCTGTTTATTTTCAACCCCCGTTAAAAAAGATTTCTCCGGTTCAAAAGCTGAAATATCCGTGTATTTCCTTAAAGGGATCCTTAAAATAAATTCGCTTCCTTCATTCACTACGCTGTTAAGGTTTATGTCGCCACCGAGTAATTTAGTTAATTCACGGCTAATGGATAACCCGAGCCCTGTACCGCCAAATTTTCGTTTGGTTGATCCGTCTGCTTGTTGAAAGGCTTCAAATATTAAATGTTGTTTTTCTTTATGAATACCGATCCCCGTATCTTTTACAATAAAGCATAACAGCAGCTCATTAGCATCACACACTTTTATAGTAAGGCTTACGGAACCCTGCGAGGTAAATTTAAGGGCGTTCGCAATTAAATTTTTAATGATCTGTTCCAGCCTTACTTTATCGGTTTCAATACCGGCCGGGACGCCTGCGGCAACTGTTACATTAAATTCAAGGTTTTTATTTTTAGCGACGGGTTTAAACAGCGAATGTATATCGTCCACTATTTCATTAACGGAAGTATACAGGTATTCAAGCTCCATTTTTCCCGCTTCAATTTTTGAAAGGTCAAGGATCTCATCTATCAGCCCTAATAAACCGTTACCGCTGCTTTGAATTACCTTGGCGTACTCTACCTGGTCGGCATTTAAATTACTGTCATTGTTTTCGGATAATAAACGGCTCAGTAATAAAATAGAATTTAATGGCGTACGTAATTCGTGCGACATGTTGGCTAAAAATTCGGACTTGTATTTTGTTGACAGCTCAAGCTCCGAGGCTTTTTTCCGCACTTCAGTATTACGCTCTTCAAGTAGCAGGCTGCGTTCTTCCAGCTCTTCATTGGTTTGCTGTAGTTCTTCCTGCTGCACCTTCAATTCCTCTTCCGATGCCTGCAGTTGTTGCGACTGGGCTTCCAACTCACCGTTCAGGTTTTCAAGTTCTGTATGTTGCGCCTGCAGTTCTTCTGTTTGTGTTTGTGTTTCTTCTAACAGGTCTTGTAATTTTATATAGCTTAATGTGGCATTAATACCGATGGCTATTGCTTCTACATTTTCTTCAAACAATTCTACTTCTATCGGTTTAACGGCCCTTAAAAAGCCTAGCTCCATTACGGCAATGGTTTCATTTTCGTACACTAACGGGATAATGAGCACCGACACGGGCAGTGTGTTTCCTATGGATGAGCTCACTACAAAATCAGGCGGGACATCCGTTATCACTTTAATCTTTCTATCCTTAGCAGTCTGCCCTATCAGGCCCTCACCCAACAAAAATTGTTTTGGCGCGTTGGCAATGGAATAAGACGAGGAAAGTGAAAACGCACCGATTCGGTTTACATAAAACGTAGCCAGGGGGGCTTCTAAATAACTTGTAATGGACAACACTAAATTTTCGGTCAGTTGTTTTATGTTACGTTCTCCTCTTATAGCATCCGCAATTTTTATAGAGCCTTGCTGCAACCAGGCTTTATTTTCGAGTGTTGTAAAATTTGTTTCCAAAGAAACTACCATGTTATTAAGCGCTTTAGATATGCGGCCAAGTTCATCCTCATTAGCATCCATGCTCCTTATCGTATAATCGCCGGCAGATACTTTTTGCGTAATACCTTCCATTACGGTAATCCTTTCTGATGTTTCCTTATATTTAGCTTCGTCTTCCAGCTGTTTTACCATCCGCTGATCCATATCTTTTTTAATTTTTAAATAAGAAATCAATGTAATGATCAATGAAATTAACCCTGTAATGATCAGCAATACAGGTGTAAAACCGGTGTATTTTCTCATCTCTTTTTGCCTTGAGTCCAACAACACTTCTTCCTGCTTTTTTATCCTGTATATTAAAATACTGATTTTATCTTTTATTTCTTTACCTTTTAAAATATCCGTATTATCCTTTATAAAGAGGTCTGAACGGGCCTTGTCATCAGTTACTACTTTTGAAAGCACCTTTTCCATCACTAAAAAACGGTTACTTAACAGGTCTTTTAATTTTTCTAAATTTTTTTGTTGGTAGGCATTATCTGTTGTAAGCTTTGTAACTTTCGAATAATATACCCAGGTAGTTTTATGCGCTTCTTTATAACTGTTAAACATTGCGCGGTTCTTTGTTATAATAAATCCTCTTTGATTTGTTTCTGCTTCTACTAATGAGGATGAAATCCTTTCCGCATTTACTAATACTTCGTACGTGTGAGTTACCCAACCAACACTTTCTATAAGCCGTTTAATACTTGTAAACGAAGCCATTAAGCTTACCAAAAGTAATACTGAAGAAATTACAAAAACAATTTGAATACTGCGAATAACTGATGAGGAGGCTGTTTTTGTATTTGCCATAACACTATATGTTTAATTAATTATATGTTTTATAGGGAGTACCAATATAAAGCCGGCTCCTTCGTTCTCTTTACTTTTAGCGGTAATGATGCCGGCGTGCTTATCCACAATTTTTTTAGCAATGGCTAAACCAATACCTGTTCCCTCATAGGTTGAGCGTGTATGAAGCCTTTGAAAAATAACAAACAGTTTATCGAGGTGCAATTCATCAAAACCGATCCCATTATCAGAAACGGTTATACGGTAATAATTACCTGTTTGTGAAACCTCGGCGGCAAAATCCTTTGAAGCCACCCGTTCACCTGTTATAGAAATAACAGGGGTTACCTCTTCTCTCGCAAACTTTAAGGCATTACTGATCAGGTTCTGAAAGATTTGTCGTATCTGGCTTGGCACTGCATCAATAGTGCATAAGGGCGTATGTTTAATTACCGCTTTTTTATCAGAGATAAGGTATTCAAAATCAAAAAGTACCTCATTCAACAACTCATCTAAATCGGTGGGTTGAAACGCTGAGGCTACCGAGAGTCTTGAATAATCAAGCAGGTCGTTAATTAACACCGACATCCGTTCCGACGAATGAATGGTCCTGTCTAAATAATCCGCGCCTTCTGTACCTGCCGGCAAAAATTTTTCTTTAACAATATTATTAAAGGTTTGTATTTTACGTAAGGGCTCTTTTAAATCGTGCGACACTACCCAGGCAAACTGTTGCAGCTCGTGGTTAGAATTTTCGAGCTCTTCATTTTTTTCCATCAGGGTTTTAGTCCGTTCGTTTACCCTGATTTCCAATAACTGATTAATAGATTTTTGCTCGTGAATATCAGTAAACGTTCCCACCCATTTAATAACCATTTCATTTTGAATAATAGGAATGATCCTTAAATTATAGTAACGGTATTGAGCTGTAGCAAACTGTTTAATACGCAGCTCACCATTATATTCCATACCGTGTGCAAAGGTTTGTTTCCAATCCTTATAAATATGCTCATCATCGGGGTGTGCTTCGGGAAAAGCGCTCATCTCTTTTGAATACTTGTACCAATGCGCGTTAACATATTCAATGTTACTGTCGGCATCCATAGTAAACGCTATCAGCGGCAACGCTTCCATAACCGAATGTAATTCCTTAACCCTTGCATCAAGCCTTGTTTCAGTTTCTTTACGGATTTCTATTTCTTGCTTAAGATCATTTTGTATACGGTTAAGCTCTCTGTTTTGCTCTGATAACCGGTAAAAGGTTTTTACTTTCAGGAGCATAATATCGGGATCCACCGGTTTTGTTACGTAATCAATTCCGCCTGAGGTATAGCCCTTGGTAATAAATTTTTTATCGGTGCTTACAGCCGATAAAAATATGATGGGCGTATCTTTTGCTTTGCTAAAACCAAGGATGGCTTCGGCCACTTCAAAGCCGTCCATACCGGGCATTTGCACATCCAGTATAATTAATGAGTATGAATTTTTAAGAATTTTTTTTAAAGCCCCTTCACCCGAATCGGCAGTGTCGACGGCAAAATTATGCAAAGTGAGTAACCCTTTTAAGGAGATTATATTTTCAGGTTTGTCGTCAACTATAAGTATCATTTATCAAAAATAAGTAATCTGTAAATTTGCATCGAAAAATAAAAAATATAAGTGATAATGCGAAAGATAAATCCCTGTTTGTTTAAAAAAGACACCGTAAGTGCCCGTACAAAAAACCATGCCGGCAGAAAAAACGTGATAAATAAAAACCCGGGTTAAGGGCCCGGGTTTTAAGGATGAAGATCCGCTTAATTAAACAACGCGTATCATGTAAGGCAGCTTACTTTTAGAAAGTATTGTTTTAACCCTGAACCGGTATTTGTTGCCGGGCGCTAAGCCTGTAACCAGTTGGTTTTGCTGTTTGAAACATTTTTATCTATAACGCCCTTTATTGTGTTTAAGTATGAAATTAACATACCTTAGCTAAAGCGACTGATAACCGGTTGCTTTTAGCGCATAACCGGTAAGTAAGTTACGTTTAAAACGTAAAGAACACTCTTTAGGTACATCCGTAGTTTTATGTATGCAGTAGTTTATTTATGAATTCAACGGTAGTTTTATGAATTCAACAGTTTATTTTTGAATTCATCCGTAGTTTTATAAACGCAAAAGTTTATTTATGAATTCAACAGTTGTTTTATGAATTCAACGGTTTATTTATAAATGCAAGAGTTTATTTATGAATTCAACGGTAGTTTTTTGAATGCAACGGTTTATTTATGAATTCAGCAGTTTATTTATGAATTCAACGGTAGTTTTTTGAATGCAACGGTAGTTTTTTGTTTGCAGTAGTATATTTATGAATGCAACCGTAGTTTTTTAAATTCATCGGTTGTTTTAAGAATGCAACGGTAGTTTTATGAATTCAACGGTAGTTTTATGAATTCAGCGGTAGTTTTTTGTTTACAACGGTAGTTTTTTGTTTGCAATAATATATTTATGAATGCAACCGTAGTTTTTTAAATTCATCGGTTGCTTTAAGAATGCAACGGTAGTTTTATGAATTCAGCGGTAGTTTTTTGTTTGCAGTAGTATGTTTCTTAATTCAACCGTAGTTTTATGAATTCAATGTAAAAAAATTTTGTATGCAACAGAATATGAATGTAAACAGTAGGAAGGATTATAGAGACGATAGGACATGAATACAGGCAGAATAGGATAATGCTATGAAACATAGCAAGCTATTACGCTTTATATTACAAACTTTGGTTAATGATAACTGAAGTAGTATTGGAGCATGTGTTGCATGCCGGTAAGAAAAGAATATTTTTAAAATTTAAATATAACAGCGAAGTAATAAGTTTTGTTAAAACTAAATTTAATGCTTTATGGAGCAATACTCATAAGGGGTGGTATGTAAATTATACACAGGAAGCTGAAAATAGAATTAAAGTACTTTTTGAAATCAAAGAAATTACCTTAATTGTAAAAAACGCTTCCAATCCTTTAGTAATCCCTTTAAAAAATAACCCGGCAAACCCTGCAGGTGATTTATCGCACTTACCGGAAGACACACTAATTAAGCTTACTAACTTTAAAAGTTGGTTACTTAGTAAAAGATACAGTAATAGTACAATCAGTACATATACCAATGCCTTAAAAACCTTTTTGCGATATTATGCCTTTAAACCCGTAAGTGAGATAACAAATGAAGACCTTATAAATTTTAATACAGGTTATATATTGACAAACCGGTTTTCAGCATCATTTCAAAACCAAGTTGTAAATGCTATTAAACTGTTTTTCAAAACGATTGAGTTAAAGGTGATGACAGTAGAAACGATTCACCGACCTAACAGAGCAAAAATATTACCGAATGTATTAAGTAAAGAAGAAATTAAACTGATATTAAATGCGCACGGTAATATAAAACACAAGGCCATGTTGAGTTTAATTTACAGTTGCGGATTACGGTGTGGAGAATTAATAAACTTGAAAATTTTGGATATTGATTCGAAGCGCGGATTAATTATGATACGGCAGGCGAAAGGCAAAAAGGACAGGGTGGTACCACTATCACACAAAATACTTATTTTATTAAGAAACTATTTTATAGCCTATAAACCGAAACAATGGTTATTTGAAGGTCAGAATAAGAACGAAGCTTACAACGAAAGCAGTTTATCAGTTGTATTAAAACAAGCGGTTGAAAAAACGGGTATACAAAAACCGGTTACTTTACATTGGCTCAGGCACAGCTACGCTACTCATTTGTTAGAGAACGGCACAGATTTAAGATATATACAGGAAATTTTGGGACACAGCCGCAGCACTACAACTGAAATATACACCCATGTAAGCAATAAAAGTATACAAAAGGTTGTTTCGCCTTTTGATAGTTTATAAAAGAATGATTAGTTTTATAGAACTGCTAATAGGACAAAACATCAGGCAATCTTGCAAAAATAACAAGATAAGCTGTATAAAGTTGGGAGTATATGGTAGTTACCAGTAAGTGGCGGACAAGACCTCGACATAAAA